>CAXTBB010000022.1:0-69402 GCA_964242305.1 uncultured Solirubrobacteraceae bacterium | reverse complement strand
AAGCTCGCCACCCGCGAGAACATCAAGCCGCAGGTCGACGAGTGGCGCTTCGACGACGGCCACGCGATCATCCTGCTCTCCGAGGGCCGGCTGCTGAACCTCGGCAACGCGACGGGCCACCCGTCCTTCGTGATGTCGAACTCGTTCACCAACCAGACGATCGCGCAGATCGAGCTGTTCACGAAGAACGACGAGTACGAGAAGCAGGTCTACGTCCTGCCCAAGCACCTCGACGAGAAGGTCGCGCGCCTGCACCTGGACGCGCTCGGCGCCAAGCTGACGACGCTGCGCCCCGAGCAGGCCAGCTACATCGGCGTGCCGGTCGAGGGCCCGTACAAGAGCGACCACTACCGCTACTAGCCCGATGGCACGTGGCGCGGGCACGGCCCGCGCCGCGGGCGAGGCTCGGATCGAGTGGGCGGACGGGCAGATGCCCGTCCTGCGCTCGATCCGGGAGCGCTTCGCGGTGGCGCGTCCGCTCGACGGCGTGCGCGTCGCCGCCTGCCTGCACGTGACGGCGGAGACGGCGTGCCTGGTCCGGGCGCTGGAGGCCGGCGGCGCCGAGGTCGCCCTGTGCGCGGCCAACCCGCTGTCCACGCAGGACGACGTCGCGGAGGTCCTGGGCATCAACGCCCGCCGCGGCGCGCCGCCCGATCTCGAGGGCGCGCTGCACCCGCTGCCGGACGTCACCCTCGACGACGGCGCCGACCTGATCGGCCTGCTGCACGCCAGCGGCCGCGCCGGCGGCCTGCGCGGCGGCACGGAGGAGACCACGACCGGCCTCGTCCGCATCCGGCGCCTGGACCTGCGGTGCCCGGTGATCGCCGTCAACGAGGCGCGCACCGAGCGGCTCTTCAACGACCACTACGGCACGGGCCAGTCGGCGCTGGACGGCATCCTGCGGGCGACCAACCTGCTGATCGCCGGCAAGACGATCGTCGTGCTCGGCTACGGGGAGACGGGCCGCGGGATCGCCGACCGCGCGCGCGGCGCCGGCGCGCAGGTGATCGTCTGCGAGGTCGACCCGATGCGCGCGCTGGAGGCGCGCATGGAGGGCTTCGAGGTCATGCCGGCGCTGGAAGCGGCCGTCCGCGGCGACGTCTTCGTCACCGTGACAGGCTGCCGCGACGTGCTGCGCGGCGAGCACTTCGCGCGCATGAAGGACGGCGCGGTGCTCGCCAACGCGGGCCACTTCGACGTCGAGATCCGCCTCGACGAGCTGCCGGGCGAGCCGCGCCAGGTCCTCCCGCTGGTGGAGTCCTACGGCGGCCGGCTGAACCTGATCGCCAGCGGCCGCGTGGTGAACCTCGCCGCCGGCGAGGGGCACCCGGCCGAGATCATGGACCTGTCCTTCGCCAACCAGGCGCTCGCCTGCGAGCACCTGATCCGCGACGACCTGCCGCCGGGGGTCCATCCCGTCCCGCTCGACATCGACCGGGAGATCGCGCGGCTCAAGCTGGCGTCCCTCGGCGTCGGCATCGACGCCCTCACCGAGGACCAGCTGGCCTACCTCAGCGCGTGGGGCTAGACGTCGAGGCGGGGGATCCCGCAGTGCTCGTCGAAGCAGACGGCGGGCGTGGACTCGGGGCCGGTGTGGAAGTGGACGGCCGGCTCGGTGCGTGGACGGCCGGTGAACCATCCGATCAGGCGTGACGCCATGGGGGGTTCCTTTGGTTGGGAGCTGTGCAGAAGCGGTGGGTGGGCCGCCTCACCAAAGATTGTAACACGCTTGTGACACGCAGGATCAAGCCTTGTAACAGGATTGTGACAATTCAGGCGGGCGACATGACGATCACCGGGATCTCCCTTGTCGTGCGCTCCTGGTACTCGTCGTAGGGGGCGTAGATCGCGGTCAGCTTCGGCCACAGCTCGGCCCGCTCGGCGGGAGCGGCCAGCCGCGGCGCCATGCGAGTCCGCTTGCCCTTGATCTCGACGTCGGCGACGTCCATGGCCCGCAGGTTGTGCCACCACGCCGGCGCCGTCTCCCGTCCGCCGGCCGAGGCGACCAGCACGACGTCGTCGCCGTTGGCCAGATACAGGAGCGGGGTCTCGCGGCGCCTGCCGGACCTGCGCCCGACGGTGTGCAGGATGCAGACCGGCGCCGACTCCATCCGGCCGCCGACGCGCCCACCGGACGCGCGGTAGGCGAGGACGTTGACCTTGGTGAGGACGTTGAGGCCGCGCAGTCGCAGCGAGCCGGCCGGCGGGACGGGAGGCGGTGCCATGGCGCGGGACGCTATCGCGGCCCGTGGCCGGCTCAGGTCGGGCGGATGACGAGCACGGCCATGTCGTCGGCGAGCGTCGGGCCGGAGTGCGCGCGGACGGCGCTCTCGATGCGGTCCGCGATCGCCTCGGCGCCGGGCGGGGCGGACGCCAGCACCGCGATCAGGCCCTCGGTGCCGAACACGTCGGCGCCGCGCGCCTCGGTCACGCCGTCCGTGTGGAGGACGAGCGCGTCGCCCGGCCCCAGCGGGATGTCGGTCACGGACAGCTTCGGGTCCTCGACGAGGCCGAGCAGCGTGCCGCTGACGGCGACCTCCTCGACCTCCCCGCTCGCGCGGCGCAGCAGCGGCGGCGGGTGGCCCGCCGAGCACAGGGACAGGTTCCCCGGCGTGAGCGCCGCGAACTGCGCGCTGAGGAACAGGCTCTCCGGCAGGTCCCCGGTCAGCATCGCTCGGTTGAGCAGGGCGAGGACGCGGTCGGGGCGGGTCTCCGTGAGCGCGACGGCGCGGATGGTGTGGCGGGCCAGCGCGGTGACCTTGGCCGCCTCGACGCCCTTGCCGCAGACGTCGCCGATCGCGATGCCCCAGCAGTCTCGGCCCATCTCGAAGACGTCGTAGAAGTCGCCGACCACCTCGGCGCCGCTGCCGGCGGGCGCATAGCGGGCGACGATGTCGATGCCCGGGACGTGCGGCAGCCGCGGGGGCAGCAGGCTCGCCTGCAGGGAGCGCGCGAGCGCGTCCGTCTCGTCCATCGCCGCGCGCAGGGCGATCTCGCGCGAGGCGGCCTCGGCCAGCGCTCGACAGCACGCGCTCGTCCTGCGGCGTCCACTCGCGCGTACGCGTGTCCACGACGCAGAACGTGCCCAGGATGTCGCCGCCGGGCGAGAGCACCGGGTAGCCCGCCCACGCCTGCACGCCCATCGCCGCGATGGAGGGGTTGTCGCGCGTACGCGGGTCGGCGGCGGTGTCCCCGACGATCAGCTTCTCGCCCGAGCCGACGACGTACTGGCAGAAGGACTCCTCGACGGTGTTCTGGCGGTCGATGACGTTGTCGCCGGCGATGCCGACGCCGATGCAGCTCTTCCAGTACGAGCGGCGGGTGTCCACGATGGTGACGAAGGCGAACGGCGCGTCGAGCAGGCGGCCGGCCATGTCGGCGAGGCGGTCGAAGGCTTCCTCGGCGGGCGTGTCGAGGAGGCCGGTGGCCCGGACCGCGGCGAGTCGCTCCACGTCGAAGATCGCTTCGGCCAGGGGCATCGCGCGGAATGTACTCTCGCGGCATGAGCTTGGAGGCCTGCGTCGAGAAGATGTCGCGCGAGGGGATCGCCGAGGAGGCGATCGCGGTGTTCTCCCACTACTACGCCCAGTTGGAGGCGGGGGAGACGGGGCTGCTGCCCGAGGCCGCGATCGAGCCGCTGGCGGAGCTGCCCGACTACGAGGACCTGCCCGACGCGGACGGGCCGCTCGACCAGGCGGTCGTCATCAAGCTCAACGGCGGGCTGGGGACGTCGATGGGGATGACCGGGCCGAAGTCGCTGCTTCCCGTCAAGGAGGGACTGACCTTCCTCGACGTCATCGCCCGCCAGATCCTCGCCTTGCGGGAGCGCACGGGCGCGCGGCTGCCGCTGGTGCTGATGAACTCGTTCGCGACGCGGGGGGCGTCGCTGGACGCGCTCGACGACTACGACCTGGAGGTCGACGTCCCGCTCGACTTCGTGCAGTCCAAGGAGCCGAAGCTGACGGAGGACGGGCTCGATCCGGTCGAGTGGCCGCCGAACCCCGAGCTCGAGTGGTGCCCGCCCGGCCACGGCGACCTGTACACGTCGCTGCAGTCGTCGGGGACGCTCGAGCGGCTGCTCGACGCCGGCTACCGCTACGCGTTCGTCTCCAACGTCGACAACCTCGGTGCGGTCATGGACCCGCGGATCCTGGCCTGGTTCGCGGGGACGGGCGCGCCGTTCGCCTCGGAGGCGATCGACCGAACGGAGGCCGACAAGAAGGGTGGCCACCTGGCGCGCCACGGTGACGGCCTCGTCCTGCGCGAGTCCGCCCAGGTCGCCGACGGGGACGTCGAGGCCTTCCAGGACACGTCGCGCCACCGCTTCTTCAACGCGAACAACCTGTGGATCGACCTCGAGGCGCTGGCGGCGCTGTTGCGCGACTCGGGGCCGGTGCTCGGCCTGCCGCTGATCGTCAACCGCAAGACGGTCGACCCCAGCGACAAGGCGTCGACGCCGGTGCTGCAGCTCGAGACGGCGATGGGGGCGGCGATCGGGGTCTTCGACGGCGCCGTCGCGCTGCGCGTCCCCCGGACCCGCTTCCTGCCGGTGAAGGCGACCTCGGACCTGCTGGTGCTGCGCTCGGACGCCTACGCGCTGACGGACGATTCGCGGGTCGTGCTCGACGCGTCGCGGACGTCGGCGCCGCTGGTGGAGCTCAGCGACGAGTTCAAGCTGGTGGGCGACTTCGACAAGCGCTTCCCCGATGGGCCGCCGTCACTGGTCGAGGCGGAGCGGCTGACCGTGGACGGCGACGTCCGCTTCGGTGCCGACGTCGTCGTCCGTGGGACCGCTCGGGTCGAGGGGGCGGGTGGGGGCGTGGTCATCGCGGACGGCGAGGTCCTCTAGGCGCTCCTCCCGGCGGTTCTGCGCGTCCGCCTCGGTGAGCATGCGCGCGAACAGGTAGGCGAGGCCGATGCCCATGACCAGGGACTGCTCGAGCCCCATGATCAGCCCGGCCACGTGCTGGTCGTCGAGCGGGCTCAGTCCCCAGCGGGTGCCGTCGGTTCGGTAGGGGGAGTAGAGGAGCTTCGGGTAGAAGGCGAGGAAGACGCCGAGGGCGCCGACGAGCAGCTTCGTGGAGACCATGTAGGCGACGGGCGCCATCCCGCCGAGCCGCAGGCGGCTGCGGATGGGCGAGATCAGGTGCCACCAGTAGAGGGTGCCCGAGAAGGCGAAGGACAGGTGCTCGAGGACGTGGACGCCGCCGTGCCGCAGCGCTGCGTCGTACATGAAGGGGACGTGCCAGAGCCACATGAAGCCGACGTAGGCGACGACGCCGAACGCCGGATGGCCGATGAACCCCGCGCGCTTCTCCAGGTCGTTGATGCTGCGGGTCAGCGGGCGCAGGATGATCTTCGTGAGCCCGAGGATGAGCGTGATCGGGACGAGGTCGGCGAGGATCAGGTGCTGGACCATGTGCGCCGAGGCGAGCTGCTGGGAGATCTCGTCGATCGGCGAGACGAGCGCGACCAGCACGAGGGTGAGGCCGGTGAGGAACAGGACCAGGCGCCCGACGCCGGCGCCGCGGCGGCCGTGCTTGGCGCGCACGTGGCGCCAGCGCAGGCCGTAGACGTAGGCGTAGACGACCACGGAGACCAGCACCGCGGGGGCGATGGTCCAGGAGGTGTCGACGTGAACAGCGCGCGAACTTGTCACAGCTTCAGCACTGAGTGTGCACCACCGCGTGTTGTTCGGTGACGCACGCCGCGCCACGATCGCCCCATGACCGATCTCCTGGCCCAGATCGCCGCGGCGCTGGCGCCGCCCGCCTGCGCGCACTGCCGGGCGCCGCTGGCAGCGGGCGCGGTGGCGCTGTGCGCGGACTGCCTGCGCGAGCTCCCGTGGCTCGGGGACGCCGTGTGCCGCCGCTGCGGGCTGCCGCTGCACGGCGGGCGCGCGTGCCCCGCGGCGGGCGCGGCCTTCGCCACGGCGTGGTCACCCGTCGCCTACGAGGGCACCGCGCTGGCGCTCGTGCGCGCGCTCAAGTTCCGCGGCGCGCTGCAGGTGGCCGGGCTGCTGGCCGCGCAGATGGCCGCGAACGCGCCGCCGTGGGCGCTCGGAGATGCGGTCGCGGTCGTGCCGGCGCCGCCCGTCGCCGCCCGGGCACGGCGCCGCGGCTTCGATCCCGCCGCGCTCCTTGCCGCCGGCCTTGCCCACCGCCTCGATCTGCCGGTCGCCGACTGCCTCGCCCGCTCTGGGAGGGCGGCGCGGCAGCTCGGCGCCCGGCGGTCCGAGCGCCGCGCCCCGGGCCGGATCGGCGTCCGCGTCAGCGGCCGCGTGCCCGAGGCGGTGCTGCTCGTCGACGACGTCCACACCACCGGCGCGACGCTGGCCGCCTGCGCCCGGGCGTTGTCGGACGCGGGCGCTGCGGAGATCCACGCGCTGGCGTACGCGCGGGCGCTCTGAGCGCGGCGTGTTCCGCTCGGGCCGCGGGGCGGGGCGGGCTCGGCCGCTGTGCGGGCCGTGCGGCGGGGCCGGCGGGGGCCGACGGCGGCATCGAGGGGTGGGACGGGAGGGGGCCGCGAACTTCTGCAGACATTCTGGGTGCTATGGCCCCCAAGACGTCTGCAGGAATGAGCCGTTGCGGAACGCCCCAGCGTCGACCCCCAACCATCCGTTGAGACTTACTTGCACGTAAGGGCGGGTGTGAGACACTGCCTGGGGACCGAAAGTTCCCCAACAGGAGGTCCCCGTGCAGATCGACGTCAAGGGTCGCCATGTCCTGGTCACCGACGAGCTTCGCGAGCAGGTGGAGCGGCGCTTCGCGAAGGTTGCGAAGCAGGTGAGCGAGAGCGCGTGGTGCGAGGTCGAGTTGAGCCGCGAGCGCAACCCGGCCAACCCGATCTGCGAGATCGCCGAGGTCACCATCCACCTCAAGGGGGTCACGCTGAGAGCGAGGGAGCGATCGCGAGACATGTCGCACGCGGTCAACCTGGTCGCCGACGACATCGCGCGGCAGGTCAAGCGGGTGCGCGACAAGCGCCGCGGGCCGCGGGCCGGCGACGCCTTCGTGCCGCCCTTCGCGGAGGGCTACGACCAGCCCGCCGCCGGCGCAATCTGACCCACCCCCAAGGCGCGCGCGGCCTCGCCGCCGCGCGCGCTCGGAGGCCCCGGCTAAAGGCCGGCTCAAGCCGGACGGCTCCGTTACCCTGAAGGGTCATGCCGAAGATCCTCGACAAAGCCCTGCGGTTGGGCGAAGCGCGACAGTTCAAGCAGTACGCCAGGCGCGTCGAGGCCATCAACCGCTTCGAGCCCGAGCTGGAGCTGCTCGAGGACGACGAGCTCCGCGCGCAGTTCGCCGAGCTGCGCGAGCGCGCCACGTCGGGCGAATCGCTTGACGACCTGCTGCCGGAGTGCTTCGCCATCACCCGCGAGGCCGGCCGGCGCACCATGGGCATGCGGCACTTCGACGTCCAGATGATCGGCGGCATGGTCCTGCACTCCGGCGCCATCGCCGAGATGAAGACCGGCGAGGGCAAGACGCTGACCGGCACGCTCGCCGTCGTCCTCAACGCGATCGCCGGGCGCGGCGTCCACGTCATCACCGTCAACGACTACCTGGCCCGTCGCGACGCGGAGTGGATGAGCCCGATCTACTCCTACCTGGGCCTCACCGTCGGGATCCTGCAGAACCAGATGGAGCCCGAGGTGAAGGTCGCCGCCTACGCCGCCGACATCACCTACGGGACAAACTCGGAGTTCGGCTTCGACTACCTGCGCGACAACATGGCCGGCAGCCTGGAGGAGAAGGTCCAGCACGGCCAGCGCATCACGGAGGAGGGCAAGGCCGTCGCCACCCACGCCTTCGGGATCGTCGACGAGGTCGACAACATCCTCATCGACGAGGCGCGCACGCCGCTGATCATCTCCGGCGCCCCTGAGCAGGCCGCCGACCTCTACGTCCAGTTCGCCAAGCTCGCCCGCAACATGTCGTCGGGCAAGACGCCGGACGGGATGGACCCGAAGACCAAGAAGGAGTTCGTGGCGGACTTCGACTTCGAGTTCGAGGAGAAGCACAAGACCGTCTCCGTCACCGAGCAGGGCGTCGCCAAGGCCGAGCGCTTCCTGCGCATCGACCACCTGTACCGGGCCGAGAACGGCCACCTGGTCAACCACCTGCTCAACGCGCTGAAGGCGGAGTCCCTCTACAAGCGCGACGTCGACTACGCGGTGATCGACGGCGAGGTCAAGATCATCGACGAGTTCACCGGTCGCATCCTGGACGGGCGGCGCTGGTCGGAGGGCCTGCACCAGGCCGTCGAGGCCAAGGAAGGCGTGGCGATCCAGGAGGAGAACCAGACGCTCGCCACCATCACGCTGCAGAACTACTTCCGCATGTACGACAAGCTCGCCGGCATGACGGGCACGGCCATCACCGAGGCCAACGAGTTCATGAAGATCTACAAGCTGTCGGTGGTGGCGATCCCGACCAACCGGCCGATGGTCCGCGACGACCGCAACGACCAGATCTACAAGACCAAGGAGGGCAAGTGGTCGGCGGTGGAGCGCGAGATCGCCGCCCGCCACGAGGCGGGCCAGCCCGTCCTCGTCGGCACCATCTCCGTCGAGGTCTCCGAGCTGCTCGGCCAGCGCCTCGCGCGTCGCGGCATCCCGCACGCCGTCCTCAACGCCAAGCCCGAGTTCGCCCAGAAGGAAGGCGAGACGGTGGCCGAGGCGGGCGCGCCGGGCGCCGTCACCATCGCCACCAACATGGCCGGCCGCGGCGTGGACATCAAGCTCGGCGGCAACCCCGAGCACCTGACCCAGCTCGAGCTGGCCAAGCTCGGCCTCAAGCCCGGCGACCCCGACTACGACGAGCAGTTCAAGGAGGTCCTGCCGAGCATCGAGGCGAAGGTCTCCGACGACCACGACCGCGTCGTCAACGCCGGCGGCCTCTACATCATCGGCACCGAGCGCCACGAGTCGCGCCGCATCGACAACCAGCTGCGCGGTCGCGCCGGCCGCCAGGGTGACCCCGGCGAGTCGCGCTTCTTCCTGAGCGCCGAGGACGACCTCGTCCGCCTCTTCGCCGGCGACCGCATCTATCGCATCCTCGACCGCTTCAAGGTCATCGACGACGAGGGCAACGAGGAGCCGATCGAGGCCTCCATCCTGTCCAAGCAGATCGAGAACGCCCAGCGCAAGGTCGAGGAGCAGCACTTCCTCCAGCGCAAGCACACGCTCGAGTACGACGACGTGATGAACCAGCAGCGCGAGGTCGTCTACCGCTACCGCGACGACGTCCTCGAGGGCCGCGACATGGGCCAGGTCTCCCGCGAGGAGATCGCCAAGGTCATCAGCCGCCTGGTCGACGAGTACACGACCACGGACTACTTCGAGGACTGGGACCTCAACGAGCTGTGGACGCAGGTCGACCAGATCTTCCAGGTCGACTTCGGCCCGGACGAGCTCGACCCCGCCTCCACCGACCGTGAGGAGCTCAAGAACCTCCTCACCGACGACGCCCACAAGCTCTACGACGAGCGCGAGGAGGAGCTGGGCGGCGAGCTGATGCGCGCGCTCGAGCGCTTCCTGCTGCTGCAGATCATCGACGAGCGCTGGCGCGAGCACCTCTACGACATGGACTACCTGCGCGAGGGCATCCACCTGCGCGGCTTTGCCCAGATCGAGCCGATCGTCGCCTACAAGAACGAGGCGTTCACGCTCTTCGAGGACATGATGAACGCGATCTGGTCGACGTTCGCGCGCATGGTCTACAACGTCGAGGTCGAGGTGGAGGACCCCAACCTGGACCCCGCCCAGGCGCAGAACGGCGGCGGCGTCGCGCAGCTGGAGTACTCGGGCGGGACGCCGAGCGCGGGCGGCTACGGCGGCGAGGAGGGGGTGGTGGCCGACGGGGAGGAGGAGGTCGGCTTCGTGCCCGTCCAGCAGCGCGTCCTCGACGACAACGAGCAGCTCGGCCGCAACGACCCGTGCTGGTGCGGGAGCGGCAAGAAGTTCAAGAAGTGCCACGGCGCCTGAGCGCCGCGGCTACTCGCTGAGCGCGTCCGCGAGCCGGCTGCGCGCGCCGCGGCCGGCCAAGCCGAGCTTGACGTAGGCGTTGGTGAGGTGCGTCTCGACGGTCTTGAGCGAGACGAACAGCTCCTGGGCGATCTTCCCGTTGGTGCGGCCCGCGGCGGCGAGGCGGACGATGTGCAGCTCCCGCGGGGTGAGCGCGTCGCGGCCGGTGATCGCGTGGCGCCGCGGCCGCGCACCGGCGGCCTGCAGCTCCTCGCGGGCGCGCGCGAGCAGACGCTCCGCGCCGCAGCGGTGGGCGAGGTCGGCCCCGGCCAGCAGCTGGGCGCGGGCCGCCTCGAGGTCGCCCTCGCGGCGCAGCACCGCGCCCAGCTCGACGTGGCTGTACGCGCGGTCCAGCGCCCCGTGCGTGTCGTACAGCGACGCCAGCGACGCGCGCAGCGCCTCGACGTCCGCGCGCAGGACGCCGACGGCACGCAGCGCGACGCCGACCGGCCGCGGGTAGCCGGCCGCCCGGGCGAGGGCCAGCTCCTCGTCGGCGAGCGCGAGCGCCGCCTCGGGGTCGTCCGGCGCGAGGGCGAGGGCCAGCTGCGAGCGCCACGGGACCTGGGTCGGCGCGACGCTCAGGGCGCGCAGGATGGGTTCAGCGCGGCGCAGCTCGGCGGCGGCCAGCCGGTGGTCGCCCCGCGCGAGCGCGATCCGGCCCCGGGCGTAGTGGAGCAGGCCGCCGCTGCGAGTGCGCGCGAACGCCTCCGGAAGCTCGAGGCCGAGGAGTGCGCGGCGCGCGTCCGCGGGGGCCGAGGGCTCGGCCGGCGCGGGCTGCGGGTCGGCTGGGGCGTCGCGCTCGGCGAGCGCGTCGGCAATGGTCCACGCCGCGGTGGTGGCCCACGTCGTCATCCCCGCCTCGGCGGCGAGGACGGTGAGCGTCTCGAACTGGGCCTCCGCGCCGGCGAGGTCCCCCCGGCGCGCCGTCACCCACGCGCGCGCCAGGGCGCCCGACAGCACGGCCACGGTGGCGCCCGTGCGGCGGTCCGCGGCCGCGAGGCTCTCGGCGAACGCGTCCGCCTCGTGCAGCCGGTCGGTGGCCACGAGCGCCGTCACCATCCGCAGGGACGCCCAGCTGCCCGCCTGCGGATCGTCCGTGCCCGCCGCGGTGATCAGAGGGTCGACCCAGTCGGGCCCGAGACCGCGCGCCGCGGCCTCGCTGGCCAGCAGGGCGGCGCTCGCGCGGCTCGTCGATGACGTCCCGGCGGCGAGCCGCTCGAGCTCGTCCCACATGGCCTCGAACCCGCTCACCCGCTGGGGGTCGTCGGCCATCATGGCGGCGCGCAGCGGGACGAGCTCGCGGCCGGGGTCGGCGGCGACCCGCTCGAGGGTCCCCCAGCCCTCCTCCCACATCCCCGCGTAGCCGTACCGCAGGCTGAGCTGCGCGGCGACCTTGACCCGCAGCGGTCCGTCGCCCAGGGCGAGCGCCTCCTCCAGGTGGCCGAGGGACCCACGATCGTCGGCGAGCCCGAGCCGGTACAGCAGCTCGGCGCGCGGGCCGGCCCCCTCCGCGAGCGCGCGCCGCAGCCAAGCGATCGCCACCGCCGACTCCCCCCGGTCCCGCGCGTCCATGCCCGCTGCCAGCAGGCGCCGGGCCACCGCCTCCGAACCGGCCGGCGGCAGCGCCGCCAGGTGACCGGCGACGATGTCGACACTCGCGCCCGCCGCCTCCAGCGCCGTCGCGGCGCTCGCGTGCAACGACGCCCGCCGCGCGGTGGGCAGCGCCGCACAGAGCGAACGACCGACGACGGGGTGGGCGAACGCGGGCGGGTCGTCGCCGGCGAGGATCTCCATGCGGGTCAGCTCGTGGGCGATCCGCTGCCCCGTCGCCGGCACCAGCCCGGCCAGCTCGACGGCCCGGGCGAGCGGCTGGCCGTCACCGAGGACGGCGATCGCGCCCGCCAGCGCCGGCGCCGCCGGATCGACCCGGGCCAGGCGCCGCGCGACCCGCTCGCCGAGCGCCCGCAGCCCGGCGTCGCCGTCGACGCCTGGGCGCCCGAGCGCCAGGGGGCCGGCGCCCCGGATGCCCGCGCGCGCGAGCGCCGGGGAGCCGGTGCCGCGGACCCCCGCGCGCAGCAGCTCGCGCACGTAGAGCGGGTTGCCGGCGCTCGCCTCGTGGACGGCGGCGCACTCGTCGTCGTCCGCGTCGTCCCGCTCGGCGCGGACGAGCGCAGCCACCGCGGCCGGGCTCAGCGGCGCCGGAGCGAGCACGTTCGCCCCCGCCAGCTCGCGCAGGCCGTCGAGCCGCACGGCCGGCGCGTGCGGCTCCCCCACACGCAGCGCGCCCACGAGCAACAGCGGTAGGTCCGCGACGCGGCGCGCGAGGTAGCCGATGGCCTGCAGGGACGCGTCGTCGACCCAGTGCAGGTCGTCGAGCACGACGAGGACCGGCCCCTGGGCGGCGAGCCCGGCCAGCGCCCAGTAGACGGCGTCCAGGACGTCGAAGCCAGGGTCGAGGCCCGTGTCGGGCGGTACGGCGACGATGGCGGCGGCCAGCGCGGCGAGGCCGGTGAAGAGGCCCACGGGCAGGCGGGCGAAGAGCTGGCGGATCGCCCCGAAGGCGTAGTCGCGCTCCCATTCGCCGCCCGCGGCGCGCAGCACGCGCATCCCCCGCGTGGGGACGGCCGCCAGCAGCGCGCTCTTGCCGGATCCCGCCGCGCCCTCGATCAGCACGAAGCGCCCGGATCCGGCTCGCGCGGCCTGCGCGGCGTCGCCCAGCGTGCGGAGCTCCCGCTCGCGCTCGAGGATCGGATCGGGTGGCGTGCCCATCAGCGGACGCCAGCATCCACCGCGAACCTTTCGGGTTCGAAAAGGCCCCCTGACGACGGGTCAGCCGGCGGACGAAATTTCGGGGTGACACCGCTCAAAGATCGGGGTTCCCGCCGTGCAGGGGGCGTGGCAGGCTCGTAGGGGTGCGCTCGCTCGGCCTGACCATCGTCGTTCTCGTCGCCCTGACGGCGAGCGCCGGCCCGGCCCGGGCCCAAGCGCCCACGACGACCCTGGAGAGCCGGACCTCGACCGGGGACGTCGCCGGCGGCCAGCAGGGCTCGGTCAGCGCCGACGGCCGCTACGTGGTCTTCAGCTCGGCCGCCAACGACATCGTGCCCGGCGACAAGAACAACGCCGTCGACTTCTTCGTCCGCGACCGCGTCACCGGCCAGACCCAGGCGGTCAACGTCGGTCCGAACGGCCTTCCCGCCGGTGGCACCGGGGACGCCGCCGCGATCAGCGCCAACGGGCGCTACGTCGCCTTCGCCAATGCACCCAGGCCGCTCGGCTACGACGCGAAGGACTACGACCTGTTCGTGCTCGACCGGACGACGGGGAGGCTCCAGCGCTTCGCAGCCCCGGACGACACGGACGTCTTCCAGGTGTCCATCGACGCCGACGGCGGCCGCATCGCCTACGCGGTCGAGAGCTTCGACTCCGACCAGGTCTACGTGGCCGACACGACCACGGGTCTCGACACCGAGGTCAGCGCCACGCCCGACGGCACGGAGGGCGACGGCGACTCGCTGGAGCCGGCCATCTCCGCCGACGGGCGGTGGGTCGCCTTCACGACCTACGCGGACAACCTCGTGGCAGGGAGGACGGCGAACACAGACGTCGTCGTTCGCGACCTCACCTCGGGCACCATCAGCCAGGTCAGCCTCGGCGCGGGCAACGCCCAGCCCAACGGCAGCTCCAGCGCGCCGGCCGTGGACGGCGACGGCTGCGTCATCGCCTTCCAGTCGGCGGCCACCAACCTCGTCGCCAACGACGTGGGCACGGGCACGAGCCCGAAGGTCTTCGTCCGCGACCGCTGCGCCGGCAACACGGAGCGCGTCAGCGTCACCAACGCGGCCACGAACAACCAGCGCACGGGCACGGCGCCCGACATCTCCGACGACGGCTGCCTGGTCAGCTTCCTCTCGCAAGACATGTACGCGGCGCCGCCGTCGGAGCCGGCCGCCGTGCTGCGCGACCGCTGCGCGGGGACGACGACCCGGCTCGACCTCTCCTCGCAGGGGGAGCCGGGCGGCGGCGCCGGCGAGCTCGTCCTCAGCGGCGGCACGGGTCGCTACGCCGTGTTCACCAGCGCGGCGAACACGCTCGTCGCCGGTGACACCAACAGCGTGGGGGACGTCTTCCTGCGCGACCGCGCCGACCACAACGTCCCGCCGGTCGCCGAGCTGACCCTGACCCAGGACGGGCACCGGGTCACCGCCGACGCCAGCGCGTCCCATGATCCGGACGGGCCCACCGTGACGGGCAGCATCGCCTTCGGGGACGGCAGCGCTCCCACCAACGGGATAAACGCCACCCACACCTACGACCACGCCGGTACTTACAGCGTCACCGCCACCGTCACCGACGGCGACGGCGCCACGGCGACCAAGACGCTGCCGGTGACGGTGACCGACCCGGCCCCGGCGCCTTCACCCTCCCCAGAGCCGACCGCATCGCCGACCCCGACCCCGACGCCGACACCGGCGCCGGGGTCGGGCGCAGCGCTGGAAAGCGCGTCGGTGTCCCCGAAGCGGTTCCGCGTCGGCAAGAGCGCGAAGGTGACGGTCGACCTGCGCGCCGCCGCCACGGTGACGCTGTCCTTCCAGCGCCAGCAGCGTGGCCACCGCCACAAGGGACGCTGCGTCGCGGGTGCCAAGCACGGCAAGCGCTGCACGCGCTACGCCGGCGACGGGAAGCTGTCCCGCTCGCTGCCCGCCGGCACGTCGACGATCGCGCTCAGCGCGCACGTCGGGTCGCGGACGCTCAAGCCCGGCCACTACCGCGTCAAGGTGGCCTCCGGCAGCGCGTCCCGCACCCTGTCCATCACCATCCTCAAGGGCCACTGACCCGTGCGGCGCGTCCTGCTCATCGTGTTCCTGATGGCGCTGATCGGCCCGGCCCGGGCGGCGGCCACGCAGCCCGACACGATCGTCGACTTCGAGCGCGTCCCCGCCGGCGCGCCCATCACGGACCAGTACGTCAGCCCTGAGGGCGTCGAGTTCGGCACGCCGGAGCAGTTCGGGCTGCCCAGCGTCGGCTCGACGTGCACCCCGAAGGCCCAGGACGGGGGCATCGACGGCCGCTCGGCCAACATCGCCTGCGAGTTCATCGGCAACGGCGACGTCACCAACCCGAACGGGTTCACCACTGCCTTCGAGTTCCGCGAGACGCGGCGCCACGTGTCCTTCGAGCTCGAGAACACGACACCGGAGGACGACTCGCGCGAGTCCGCCGACGTCCGCTTCTACGCGCCGGGCGGGCAGCTGCTCAACCAGCAGACGGTGGCCTTCCCGTCGGCGACGACGCCCGTGCTCGTGCAGCACTCCGAGGACGCCTCGCGCATCGCCGCCGTGCGCATCGTGGACACGCAGACGGACACGCGGTTCGCCGGCGACGTCCCGCCGGTCTTCCTCGACGACATCGACGCGACCAAGGACGACACGCCTCCCGCCCCGGTCTTCGCGCTCGCCCTGCTGAACCCCAGCGTCTCCGCCTACGAGGGCGCCGTCGCCACCGCCGCGCTGAGCGTGCGTCGCTTCAACGGCTCCACGGGCGCCGTCAACCTCGCCGTCACCGGCGGCCTGGACAGCGGCATCAACGGCGTCCAGTTCGATCCCAACCCCGTGACGGGGAGCAACCCGACCACCATGCGCATCAGCACCGGTCGCCCGTTCACGGGCACCCACCAGATCACCGTGCGGGCCACGGGCGGCTCGGCCGACGCCGGCACCGCCGCCACGGGCGACCTCACCCAGACCGTGATCGGCCAGCCCGACGTCACGCTGGACACCCAATCCCCCGCCTCCCTCTACTCCGGCTGCGGCTTCCAGAAGGTGAACGACAGCTTCACGGTGCACGGCGGGTACACCGGGACGGTCGCGCCCGGTTTCGCGGCCGGCACCGGGAACGGGTTCGTCCCCGACCCGAGCGTGGCGGTCAACGGCGACGGCACGTACCCCTTCTCGCTGCTCGTCAGCCCCGACAAGGGCGCGCCCACGACCTACGGCGTGACGGCCACACCGGACGGCGCGACGCCGGCCAGCGCAACGCGCAGCTTCACCGTCGCGCAGGTGCAGGTCGATTCGGCGGTCGGGTCCTCCGGCGGCGGCTCGATCCCGCGCCCGCTCACGGGCGGGGCGACCGCGGTGGTGACGGGCGACCTGCCGGTGGACCAGTGCGCCCTGACCTTCGTCGACGAGCACGGGGTGACGTGGCCGATCATCGGCCGGTCGGACCCGATCATCAACGGCCGCCACCGCGACCAGCTCACCCTGCAGATCCCCCCGCTGGCCACCTCCGGACCCTTGAAGGTGATGTCCGGGACGAGCTCCGCGCAGGTCGCCAGCACGCCGTCGCTGGACATCACCGACTTCCGCAACGTCGACGGTTCCTCCGTGGTCAACGACGGCCCCAACGCCGGTGCCCCCGACTACACCTGGGAGGACTTCCGGCGCACGTTCGGCGATGACGACGTCGACCGCTGCTTCCTGGGGATGTGCGGGCGCGACCCCGTCGCCGAGGACTTCCACGACAAGTTCCGCGCGGACGTCCGCGCCTACGGCGGCAGCTGCGCGGGCTTCGTCATCATGGCGCTGCGCTTCTTCGGCCTCGGCGGCGCCGTGCAGAAGCCGTCGGACTACCAGGCCGGCGCCCAGCGCCCCTGGGACATCACCGACACCGCCGATGGCACCAGCTGGAAGCGCGACCTGATCCGCTGGCAGGTCGCGCAGAACGACGCGGACTTCACGAAAACGCAGATCGCCGCGCTCACCGCCAGCCCGGCGGCGAAGCTCAGCGCCCTGCACGCCATGGCCGCCAACCACTCGGCCGACTACATCGACATCCGGCAGGGCACGGACGGCCACGCCGTCGTCGCCTACGCCGTCCAGGACAACGTGCCTCCACAGGCCGGGGAGGTCGCGCCGGTCACGCTCGTGCGCGTCTACGACCCCAACCTGCCCTACCTGACCGCGGAGGAGACCGACGGCAACGTCCAGTCCACCGATCAGGGCATGAGCACGATCCGCATCGACGCCGACGGCAACTGGAGCGGCGCCAGCTTCCCGTGGAAGGGGCCTAACGACACGATCGGCGTCGTCGGCGTGCTCCCGCCCGAGGACGCGTCGCTGCCCGTGCAGTCCTTCCTGTTCGTCTTCCACATCAGCAACGACGGCAGCGCGGCGCCCACCGCCATCAGCGCCGACGGCAAGCCGGCGCTCGGCGCCGGCGGGGAGCCCAAGCCGGGTTCCGGCGTCACCCTCGATCCCCTGGCCTCCGGCACGAAGCCCGAGCCGCGCTACGAGCTGGCCCCCGGGCACACCTACACGGCGACCATGCGGGGGCAGGGCTCCGGCCAGTACACGCAGGGGCAGTACTCACGCAAGGCGACGGCCACCGTGACGGCGTCGACGGCCAACGGCCAGCAGGACAAGCTCACCATCACGCCGGGGTCGCCGAAGGTCGGGTTCGCCACCGGCGCGGCGAAGACGGCCGTGACCTACGACGTGGCCGACCAGGCCGGCAAGGGATCGCAGGGGGCCCGGATCGCCACGACGGCGACCAAGGGCGGGGACGACCGGGTCGCACTGGACGGCACCACCGTGCAACTCGCGCACCAGGGGCCGGCGACCACGGCGACCATGACGCTCTCCTCCGCGGGCGACGGACTGCCGGCGGCGGTCACGACGGCGCCGCTGCGGGTCGGCTCGAACCAGCGCCTCCAGGTGCGCCCGCGCACGTGGGCCGACCTCGGCGCGGGCGCCCGTTACGTGGTCCGCAACGCCCACGGGCACGTCGTCCGCCGCGGCCGGGTGCGCCTCCGTCGCTCCAAGGCCGTCGCGCTCGGCCGCGTCCGGGCGAAGCTGCGCAAGGGCGTCGTGACCGTGTCCGGCAAGATCGCCAAGGCCGGGTCCGCGCCGCTGCTGGCCGCCGAGGTCACCTTCACCCGGCACGGCAAGGTCGTCGAGCGGCGGGCCGGGACGCTTGCGAAGGTCCACACCGGCACGTTCAGCCTCCCGGTCAAGGTGGGCACGGCCCCGCACGTGACGAAGGCGCACGTGACGGTGACGCTCAGCGACCAGTCCGCCGCGACCGGCGCCAGCGTGCGCCGGACCGCGAAGGTGCGCCGTTAGGGGTTGACGCGACGCAGCCCGTTTGAGAGGGTCGCGTCCGTTGCGCTGGCTCCCCCTGATCGCGCTGACTGCTGGACTCCTCCTGGGCCTCGCGCCTGACGCCGGGGCCCAGTCGGCCACCACCACCCTCGAGAGCCGGGATTCGTCGGGCGCGCCGGTGCGCGCCATGGCCGGATCCGTCAGCGCGAACGGCCGCTATGTGGTCTTCTACTCGTTCTCGGCGGCGGTCCCGAACGACACGAACCGCGGCGGGGACTACTTCCTGCGCGACCGGCTCACCGGCCAGACGGTGGCTCTCAACACCGGTCCCGACGGCACGCCGGCCGGTGGCAACTACGGCTCCGGCGGGGTCGCCGCCATCAGCGCGGACGGCCGCTACATCGCCTACACGCACTCGGCGAAGGCGCTCGGGCTCGACACCACCACGAACTGGGACGTCATCGTCCAGAATCGCGTGACGGGGGCGCGCACGCGCTTTCCGGTCCCGCCGGGGACCGACTCCTACGACGTGCAGATCGACGGGGACGGCGGCCGCGTCGCCTACGACGCCGAGCACTACAACACCGACCCCGATCAGCTCTACGTGGGCGACACGGCCACGGGCGCCATCACGGTGGTCAGCCAGACGCCCGGGGGCGAGGCGGGCGACAAGAGCTCCTTCGGGCCGTCGATCTCCGCCGACGGACACTGGGTGACCTTCGGGACCAACGCGACGAACCTCGTGCCGGGACGATCCAACACGTCCGACGTCCTCATCCGCAACCTCGACACGGGCGCCCTCGAGCAGGTGAGCCTGGGCGCGGGCGGGATCCAGCCCAACAACAGCTCGTACGACTCGGCCGTGAGCGGCGACGGGTGCGTCGTGGCGTTCGAGTCCAGCGCCACGAACCTGGTCGCCAACGACGCGGGGACGACCCCGAAGATCTTCGCCCGCGACCGCTGCACGGGCAGCACGGAGCGGGTCAGCCTCACCAAGGACGCCGTCGACAACCAGCGCACGGGCTCCGGTCCCGACATATCCGACGACGGCTGCCTGGTCACCTTCGAGTCCGACACCGTGTTCGCGGCGCCGCCGTCGGGTCAGGCCGCCGTGTTGCGGGATCGCTGCAACGGGACGACGAACCGGCTGGACCTCTCGACCGACGGCGAGCCCGGCGGCAAGGTCTCAGACCTCCAGCTCAGCGGCGGATCCGGACGCTACGTCACCTTCACGTCCCCGGTCGACGGCCTCGTCTCCGGTGACGCCGACGGCGTCGACGACGTCTTCCTGCGCGATCGCGCCGACCACAACCTGCCGCCGACGCCGGCGCTGACCGTCACCCAGGACGGACGGCGCGTGACCGCGGACGCAAGCGCCTCCAGCGACCCGGACGGCCCGCAGGTCACGGGCTCGATCGCCTTCAACGACGGCTCTCCCTCCGTCGACGGCGTCGTGGCATCGCACACCTACGCGACCGCCGGCACCTTCACCGTCACGGCCACCCTGCGCGACAGCGACGGCGCGACGGCGACGAAGACGGCCATCGTCACCATCCCGAACGACGGCGCCACGTCCAGCCCGACCCCCGGCGGCGGCACGCCGTCGCCGGCACCGCAACCCACCGTCGAGCCGACGCCCACGCCGACGGCGAAGGGGAAGCTGGGTGCCGCCTCGCTTTCGCGGCGCCGCTTCAAGGCCGGGCAGGGAACGACCCTGACGGTCGACCTCGATGCCGCTGCCACCGTCAAGCTGCGCTTCGCACGGGCGGGGCATGGTCACCGCAAGGGCGGGCGCTGCGCGAAGGGCGCCGGGAAGGGCAAGCGCTGCACCCGCTACACGGCCGAGGGCACGCTGACGCGTTCGCTGCCCGCCGGCCGCTCGGAGGTCAAGCTCACCGGGAGCGTGAGCGGCCGCGCGCTGAAGCCTGGGGCGCATCGCCTGAAAGTGTCCGCCGGGGGTGCCAGCCGCACCCTCACCTTCGTCATCCGGAGGCCCCACCGATGATCCGCGCCGCGCTGCTCGCCACCGCCGTCCTCCTGTTGGCGCCGGCCGCGGCATCCGCCCTGCCGGACACCGTCGTCGACTTCGAGCGCGTGCCCGCCGGGGCGACCATCGACAACCAGTACGTCAGCCCGGAGGGCGTCGACTTCGGGTCGCCGCAGGAGTTCGGCCTCCCCGCCTTCGGCTACACCTGCACCCCCGTGGCTCAGGACGGCGGCATCTCCGGTCGCTCGGCCAACCTGGCCTGCCAGGCGAAGGGCAACGGGGACGCCACCAACCTCAACATCTTCAACGTCGCCTTCGAGTTCCAGGAGACGCGGCGCCGGGTGTCCTTCAACCTTCGCAACACGGATCCCACGGGGAGTCGCCTGGACGAGTCGGCCGACGTCCGCTTCTACGCTCCGGGCGGCGTCCTGCTCAACCAGCAGACCATCAGCTTCCCGTCGGCGACGGACGCGGTGCCCGTCCTCTACCAGCAGGATGCCCCGCAGATCGCCGCCGTCACGATCAGGACGAACAGCACGCCGGACCGCCTCGTCGGCGACCTGCCGCCCGTCTTCCTGGATGACATCGCGGCGGCGAAGGACGAGACGCCACCCGACCCCGAGTTCGCGCTGGCGCTGCAAAAACCGAGCGTGTCCGTCTACGAGGGGTCGACGGCCACCGCCAGCGTGAGCGTGCGGCGCTTCAACGGGTCCACCGGCGCCGTGAACCTCAGCGTGCCGGGCGGCCTCCCGCCGGGCATCGCCGGCGTCCAGTTCGACCCCAACCCGGTGTCGGGACGCAATCCCTCCGCCATGCGGATCAGCGCGGGCAGCCCGTTCACGGGGTCGCGCCAGTTGACCGTGCGGGCGACGGGCGCGTCGCCCGACGCGGGGACCGCGGCCAACGGGGACCTCACGCAGACCGTCGTCGGCCTGCCCGCCGTCACGATCGGCGGCGGAGGCACCGCCACGCTGATCCGCGGGTGCGGCCCGCAGTCCGTGGTGGACGCCTTCACCGTGCGCGGTGGGTACGCGGGGAAGGTGGTCGTCGGGACGACCGGACCGCCCACCGGCCCCGCCATCCTGACGGTGCCCAAGCCGGTGGTGGACGTCAACGGCGACGGTGACTACCCCTTCAGCTTCGACCTCACCCCGGGCCTGGCGAGCGGCGGCGGGACCTACACCGTCACGACGACACCCGACCACGGGACGCCTGACACCGCGGAGCGCAGCTACACCATCGCCGACGTGCAGGTGGACTCGGCGGCGAGCCCCGCCGGCGTCGCGATCAACCGGCCGTTCACGCCGGGACCGCTCGCGGTCGTCACGGGCGACTTCCCGGCCCAGTGCGAGGTCAAGTTCGTCGATCAGCACGGCACGGAGTACCCGATCTTCGACCGCCACCGGGTCGAGATCAACGGCCGCGCGCGCGACCAGATCACGCTTCAGGTCCCCCTGCTCGCGACGTCCGGACCGTTGAGCGTCGTCTCGGTGCGAAGCGGCCTCGAGGTCGCCAAGACGCCGCCGCTGGACATCATCGATTTCCGCAACGTGTTCGGCTCCTCGGCGGCCAACTCCGGTTCGGAGGCCGGGACGCCCAACTGGAGCTGGGAGGAGTTCGCGGCCACGTTCGCCGGCAGCAAGGTCGAGAAGTGCCACCGGGGCGTCTGCGCCCGCGACCCGCTCGCGCAGCAGTACTACACGAAGTACCAGACCAAGCTCCAAGCCTTCGGCGGGCTCTGCGAGGGCTTCTCGATCATGGCGATGCGCTTCGCCGGCTTCGGCGGTGCCAAGCAACTCCCCTCGGACTACCAGGCGGGTGCCAAGCGAGCGTGGGACATCACCAACGTCGCCGACGGCACAGCCTGGAAGCGCGACCTCATCCGCTGGCACGTCCGGCAGTACGACCCGGGCGCGAAGGCGGCGGTGAAGGCATCCCGGAATCTCTCCGCCGCGGACGAGCGCACCCTCCTGCGCCGTCTGCTCACCACCCAGGGCTCCGCGTTCATCACGATCTACTTCAACAACGGCATCGGGACCTCGGCGCACGGCGTCGTCGCCTACGCCGAGCAGGAGAACCAGCCCCCGCAGGGGGGCGAGGTGGCCCCCGTGACGGTCGTGCGCATCTATGACCCCGATCTCCCGTACGACCGCATGGAGGAGTCCGACACGACAACGCAGGCGGTCAATCAGACGGGCAGCACGATCCGGATCGACGGCGACGGCAACTGGTACGGGACGGGCTTCGCGTGGAGCGGGCCCAACGCGAAGCTCGCCGTCGAGGATGGGCTCCCGCCCGCGGACGCCAGGCTGCCGAAGGCGACCACGTACGAAGTCGAGGACACCGACGCGGCCACCTCCCCCCGGGTGAAGCTGGCCGGCATCGCCGCCGACGGCAAGCCGGCGCTGAACGCGGACGGCGAGCCGCTGGCCGGCGCGCCGCTGACGTCCGATCCCGAAGTGACGGGCGGAACCCCCGACCCGCAGTACGAGCTCCAGTCCGGGCACTCCTACGCGGCCACCGTCCGAGGCCTGAAGGCCGGCCGGTACACCCAGGGCCAGTACGCGGGCGGCGTCGTGGGCACCGTTTCCGCCACGACGGCCCCGGGGCAGGAGGACACGCTCGCCGTCACGCCGGGCAAGCCGGCGATCGGCTTCAAGACGAGCGCCGCCAAGACCGGCGTCGAGTACGACGTCGCCGAGCAGGTCGGAACCGCGACGCGGGCCGTCAAGGTCGACACGACCGCCGGCAAGGGCGGCGACCGGGTCGACCTGACGGGCGGCGCCCTGCGGCTCGACCACACCGGGGGAGCGACCACCGCCGCGGTGTCGCTCACGTCGGTCGGTGAGGGCGCGCCGGCGACCGTCACCACGGTGCCGCTGCGCGTCGCCGCCGGCCAGCGCCTCGAGGTGCGGCCGCGATCGTGGTCGGACCTCGGGGCCGGCGCGCGCTACGTCGTCCGCGACAAGCGCGGCCGCGTGGTGCGGCGTGGCAAGGCCCGCCTGCGCGCGCCGTCCGCCGTCTCGGTGACCGGGGTGCGGGCGAAGCTGCGCAAGGGCGTCGTCACCGTCACGGGCCGCGTCGGCAAGCGCGGGTCGGCGCCGCTGCTGGCCGCCCTGGCCACGTTCAAGCGCGGCGGCAAGGTCGTCAAGCGGCAGGGCGCGACGCTGCAGGGCGCGAAGGTCAAGGCGGGTGCCTTCAGCCTGGCGATCAAGGTCGGCAAGGTCCCGGCGCGTGCGCGCGGGCAGGTGACGATCACGCTCAGCGACCAGGATGCGATCGGCGCGGCGAGCGCGCGGCGGGTGGTGAAGCTGCGCCGGTAGGGTGGGGTGGGTGAGCATCCCCGCCTCGTCCCAGCCGACGCCGCAGCGCCTTGCGGCGATCCGCGAGCAGCTCACGCTCCTCGCGGACTACCTTTGACCCGGCAGGGCTGAAGGAGCGCGCCTCCACGCTGGAGGCGCAGATGGGCGAGCCGGGCTTCTGGGACGACCCCGACGCGGCGGCGAAGGTCAACGCGGAGTACGCGCGCGTCACCCGCCGCCGCGACACGTTCACGGCGCTCGAGGAGGACGTCGAGCTGCTGGAGCTGGCCGACGAGGGGGAGGACATCGAGGAGCTCCTCGTCTCCGCCGAGTCGCGCCTGGAGGAGCTCGAGCTCCAGCGCCTGTTCTCGGGCCGCTACGACGCCGGCGACGCGCTGGTCACCGTCAACTCCGGCGCGGGCGGGACGGACGCGCAGGACTGGGCGGAGATGGTCCTGCGCATGGAGATGCGCTGGGCGGAGCGGCGCGGCTTCAAGGCCGAGCTGCTGGAGGCCAGCGCGGGGGAGGAGGCCGGCATCAAGTCGGCGACCTTCCGCGTCCAGGGCGAGAACGCCTACGGCCTCTACGGCGCCGAGAAGGGCGTCCACCGCCTGGTGCGCATCTCGCCGTTCGACGCGCAGTCGCGCCGCCAGACCGCGTTCGCGTCCGTCGAGGTATCGCCGGTCCTGGAGGAGCTCGGCGAGCTCGAGATCAACGACGACGACCTCCAGATCGACACCTACCGCGCGTCGGGCGCCGGCGGGCAGCACGTCAACAAGACCGACTCGGCGGTGCGCATCACCCACCGTCCGTCGGGCATCGTCGTCCAGTGCCAGAACGAGCGCTCGCAGTCCTCCAACAAGCTGACGGCGATGAAGATGCTGCAATCCAAGCTGGTCGAGCTCGAAGAGCGCCGGCGCCGGGAGGAGATCGCCAAAGAGCGGGGAGAGGCGATGGACGTCGGCTGGGGCTCCCAGATCCGCTCCTACGTCCTGAACCCGTACACGATGGTCAAGGACCACCGCACCGACTACGAGATGGGGGACACGACGCGGGTGCTCGACGGGGACCTCGATGGCTTCGTCCGCGCGTATTTGCTGAAGTCCGCGGCGTGAGCGACCCCTCCGTAGACCCGCGTCCGCCTGACGGCGGCCGCGGCTCGACAAGGACTCAGCAACCGAACGCGCCGTACCTCGACGCCCTGGTCGCGTACGGGTTCCGCGGGTCGACGCGCTTTCACGTGCCCGGTCACAAGGGCGGCCGCGGCGCCGACCGCGGCCTGATAAACGCGATCGGGCTGATGGCGCTGCAGCTCGACGTCCCCCAGGACATCGAAGGCATCGACCTCGGGGCGCGGCCGACGCCCTACGAGGAGGCCGAGCGCCTGGCCGCCGAGGCGCACGGTGCGGCGCGGACGTGGTTTCTCACCAACGGCGCCACCCAGGGCAACCACGCTCTCTGCCTGGCGCTGGCGCCGCTCGGCGCGCCGCTCGTCGTCCAGCGCAACTCGCACGGCTCGGTCATCGACGGGCTGGTGCTGAGCGGCGGCCGGCCCGGCTTCGTCGCGCCCGCCTACGACGACCAGCTCGGCATGGCTCACGGGGTCACGCCGGACGCGCTGGCCGAGGCGTTGGATGCCTGTCCGGCCGCCCGCGCCGCCTTCGTGGTCTCCCCGACCTACTACGGGCTGGCCGCCGACGTCGCCGCGCTGGCCGAGGTCGCCCACGCCCATGGCGTCCCGCTCGTGGTCGACCAGTCCTGGGGCCCGCACTTCGGCTTCCACGAGGCGGTGCCGGAGAGCGCGCTGCGCCTCGGCGCCGACGCCGCGCTGACCTCGACGCACAAGATCGTCGGCTCGCTCACCCAGTCGGCGATGCTGCACGTCGGGACGACCGGGGCGGTGGACATCGACGCGCTCGGCCGCGCGGTCCGGCTCGTACGGACGACCTCCCCGAGCGCGCTGCTGATGGGCTCGCTGGACGCCGCCCGCCGCCAGCTGTCCGTGCACGGTCAGGCCCTGCTCACCCGCACGCTGCGGGCCGCCGCCACTTTGCGCGAGGCGATCGACGCCGTCCCCGGCTGTGCCGTCGTGGGGGAGGACATGGTCGGCCGCCCGGGGGTCGCGGCCTGGGATCCGCTGCGCGTCGTCATCGACGTGCGCGGGACCGGCCGCACCGGCTACGAGGTCTACGCGGCCGTCCGCGAGAGCTACGACGCCCAGCTGGAGCTGGCCACTCACGCGACGGTCGTCCTCGTGCTCGGCATCGCCCAGCCGGTCGAGGATCTCGACCGCTTCGCCTACGACTTCGCGGAGACGATCGGGCGCATCTCGCGCCCGGGGGAGGCGGAGGCGCTGGCGCGCTCCCAGCGGGCGCTGCACAACGAGGTGGCCATGAGCCCGCGCGATGCCTTCCTGGGACCGGTCGAGCGGGTCGGGATCGTGGCCGCGGAGGGCCGCGTGTCGAGCGAGTCGATCGCGGGCTACCCGCCCGGCATCCCGGCGCTGCTGCCCGGTGAGCGCGTCACCCGCGAGGCGATCGAGTACCTGCGCGAGCTGGTCAGCGCCGGCGCCCGCCTGCACGGCGCCGCCGACCCGGATCTGGACAGCATCTACGTGGTGTGTGAGTGAGCCTCACCTACGCCGAGTTCGGCGAGCGGTTCTTCTTCTTCGCGGTCACCGCCGAGCGCATCGAGGCGTCGCTCGGCCGGCTGGCGGGCGACCCGATCGCCTTCGGACCGATCGCGGCCGGCCCCGGCGGCATCGCCCAGGTCCGCGCGCGGGGCGCGGCCGGCGCTGGCACGGCCACGCCGCTCGAGGGTGACGAGGTCCGCTTCCGGCTGGCGATCCCGGTCTCCCTGGAGCTGCGCATCCACCTCGGGCCCGATCACCACGACTTCGACGTCGGGCTCGTGGTCGGGCTGGACCTCCACGCGCGCGCCGAGGACCCGCTGCGCGTCGTGGTCGACATCGCCCCGCCGACCTGGCGGGACGTCGAGGTCAACCTCTCCAGCTCGGCGCTGCGCTCCACCATGCTGCAGCGGGTCGCCGGCATCGACCGCGAGATCGCCCGCTTCGTGGCCAGGTACGTCGCCCGCGAGATCGACAAGCCGCACATCCGCGCCGCCCGCGACATCGACATCGCCGCGCGCATCGAGGAGGGGTGGAACCGGTGATCGACGCACTGGTGGCGCAGGCGCTGGCCGAGGACGTGGGAACGGGGGACGTGACCACGGAGGCGACGGTCCCGGCCGCGGCGCGCGGCGTGGCCACCATCGTCCAGAAGGCGCCGGGGGTCATCTCCGGGATCGACGTGGCCGCGGCAGTGTTCGCAGCCCTCGATCCGGACTGCGTGCTCGAGCGCGGGCCGGAGGGCGAGTGGCGCGAGGCGGGCGCGGTGGTGCTGCGCGCCGAGGGATCCGCTCGGGCGCTGCTGACCGCCGAGCGGACGGCGCTGAACTTCCTGCAGCGGCTGAGCGGTGTCGCCACGGTGACCGCGTCGGTGGTGCGCGCCGTGCGCGAGGCGGGCGGCGAGGCGACGATCCTCGACACGCGCAAGACCACGCCCGGGCTGCGGGCGCTCGAGAAGGCGGCCGTCGTGCACGGCGGCGGGACCAACCACCGCACCGGGCTGTTCGACGCGATCCTGATCAAGGAGAACCACGCGGCGCTCGGCGGCGGCATCACGGCCGCGGTGCGCGCCGCGCGCGCGGCCCGGCCGGACCTGGCCGTCGAGGTCGAGGTCCGCGACGGCTTGGAGATCGACGAGGCCCTGGCGGCGGAGGCGGACCGGCTGCTGCTCGACAACATGACGCCCGAGCAGATCGCCGCCGCGGTCGCGCACATCGACGGCCGCGCGCGGACGGAGGCGAGCGGTGGCATCAGTCCGGAGACAGTTGTGGTCTACGCGACCATAAAGGGGCTAGACTTCGTCTCGCTGGGATGGCTGACGCACTCCGCGCCCGCCCTCGACCTGTCGCTCCTCCTGGAGATCGCGCCATGAATCCCGTCCTTGAGATCGAGAACACCATCGCCCTGCAGGACGAGGTCCGCGCGCTCGCCCGCGAGCGCGGCGCGGTCATCCTCGCCCACAACTACGAGCTGCCCGAGATCCAGTCCGTGGCCGACTATGTGGGGGACTCGCTGGGCCTCTCGCAGCAGGCCGCGGCCGCCTCGCAGGACGTGATCGCCTTCTGCGGCGTGCACTTCATGGCCGAGACGGCGTCCATCCTGTCCCCCGAGAAGACGGTCCTGCTGCCCGACCTGGGCGCCGGCTGCTCGCTGGCCGACTCGATCACCGCCGACCAGCTGCGCGCCTGGAAGGCCAAGTTCCCCGGCGCGGTGGTGGTCATGTACGTCAACACGTCCGCCGAGGTCAAGGCGGAGACCGACTACTGCTGCACGTCGGGCAACGCCGTCCGCGTGGTCGAGCACATCTACCGCGAGCACGGGCCGGACACGGAGATCCTGTTCGGGCCGGACATGTTCCTGGGCGCGTTCGTGGAGAAGCAGACCGGCCGTCCGATGCACGTCTGGGACGGCGAGTGCCACGTCCACGCCGGCATCCGCCCGAGCGACATCGGCGCGATGCGCGACGAGCACCCCGGGGCCGACTTCCTCATCCACCCCGAGTGCGGCTGCTCGACCTCGGTGATGGAGTACGTCGCAGCCGGCGACGTCGACCCCGACGGCGTGTTCATGCTCTCCACGGGCGGGATGCTCGACTACGCGCGGGGCGCGACGCCGGGCTCGACCGCGATCGTGGCCACGGAGACCGGGATGCTGCACCCGCTGCGCGAGGCGGCCCCCGACGTCACCTTCCTGCCCGCCAACCGCGCGGCCGTCTGCCAGTACATGAAGATGATCACGCTGCCCAAGCTGCGCGACACCCTGCGGGACCTCTCCCCGGTCGTGAAGGTGCCGGACGCACTCGCGGAGCGCGCCCGGCTGCCCATCGAGCGGATGGTCCGCCTCTAGCGCGTCAGGCGCCGAGCAGGTCCAGCGTCAGCAGCGGCCCGCCGTCGGGGTCGACGTCGGCCTCATAGACGACGTCGCCCACCGCCGGGGCGCACCCGCCGGCCAGGAGGACGCTGCGCGTGTCGTCGTCATCGTCGCCGCCGTCGTCGTCCCCGTCGTCTCCGGGGTCGTCGTCGGACGCGCTGTCGTCGTCGCCGTCGTCGCCCGCCGCGCCGGAGCAGAGCACGTCCGTGGTGGCGTCGAGGCCCGCGACAAGCGTGCCGCCCTTGGCCAGCGCGATGGTGACGAGGCCGTCGGCGACCGAGGTCACGACGCCCGCGTTCTCATCGCCGTCGAGGATGCCGTCGTCATCGGTGTCGGGGTTGCGGGGGTCCATGCCCGTCATCTGCTCGCCCCGGTTGTTCAGGCCGTCGGCGTCGCCGTCCTCGAGGGCGTCGGGAAGCCCGTCGCGGTCGGTGTCCGTCTTGCGGGGGTTGGTCTTGGCGCGGCGTTCGAAGGCGTTGGTCAGCCCGTCGTGGTCGCGGTCGCCCGTGGGTCGCAGCCGGTGCTTCTTCGCCGCGTGCGGGCGCTTCTTGGCCGCGTGCTTTCGGTGCTTCTTGGCGGCGTGCGGCTTGCCGGCGTGGGACTTTGCCTCGGCCCCCGCGGGACTGAGCAGCAGGAGCGCGGCGAGCAGCGCGAGGAGGAGGCGGGGGATGGGCACGATCACTGCATCGGTCAGGATGCCGGATCGCTGGCGCGAACACCCGGAGACTGGACGTTCAGACCAGCGTCAGCCCGTACCGGGCGGTCTGCCGGACCACCGGCAGCGCGCGGACCTTGCGCGCGTACTCCGCCGGGGTGTAGCAGTGGACCTCGGCCCGGCCGCCCATCGTGTAGCCGTCCCACAGCGAGGTGGCCTGGTAGACGCGCTCGAGCCACGGCACGCCGTCGAAGTGCGTGCTGACCAGGACGAGGACGTACTCGGGCCCGCGCTCGCGCTGGACGGCGGCGCCGCGGGCGTCGGCCACACGGGCGCCGCCGAGGAAGGCGCGGTGAAGGGGGAAGCGCTCGGCGAGCCGTTGGACGTAGGCGTCGAGCTCCGTGCGATCCAGCTCAGTCGTGGCGGTTGCGCTCACACGGTGAACTCTGCCACGGAGTGCGGACCGACGCAGGCGACGGACAGCTCCTCCGAGACGCCGGTCGCGATCCGGCGGACGTCCTCCAGGGTGACCGCGTCCAGCGCGGCGATGGAGGCGTCGGGGTCCAGGTCACGGCCGAACAGGACCTTCTGGGAGGCGGCGTGGCGGGCGACGGCGTTGGTGTTCTCGAACGCGAGCACCATCCGGCCGGCGGCGTAGGAGCGCGCGCGCTCGACCTCGTCCTCCGTCGGGCCGTCCGCCCGCAGCTCGTTGACGATCTCGCGCATGCGCGTGTACGCCTCCACGCACTTGCCCGACTCG
The DNA here is from genome assembly GCA_964242305.1 of uncultured Solirubrobacteraceae bacterium. Taxonomy (GTDB): domain Bacteria; phylum Actinomycetota; class Thermoleophilia; order Solirubrobacterales; family Solirubrobacteraceae; genus DATLGB01. The sequence continues at coordinate 39,576 of CAXTBB010000022.1, read as the reverse complement.
AGGCCCGCCGAGAGCTGCAGGATCCCCGTGTCCGCGTACGCGTGCGCGATGGCGTAGACGGAGTAGGCGAGCCCGCGCTGCTCGCGGATCTCGTCGAACAGGCGCGAGCCCATCGAGCCACCCAGCAGCGTCGAGTAGACCGACAGCGCCGCGCGGTCGGCCAGCGAGGTCACGTCGACGGACGGCCGGTAGCTCATGCGCAGGTGCGACTGGTTGGAGTCGCGCTCCTCGACGAGCGTGACCGGCGCCAGCGGCGTGGCCGGCTCGAAGCCGCCGTTGGCGCTGATGTCGGGGAAGCGCCCGAACGCGTCGGCGAGCACGTCGTCAGCAGGCAGGTGGTCGAGGTTGCCGGCCAGGAACGCACCGCCGCGCGACCCCGCCCACTGACGCTCGCGGAAGGCGACGATCGCCTCGCGCGTGAACGTGCGCAGGTGCTCCTCCGGCCCCAGCACGGGGCGCCCGAGCGGATGGTCGCCGAAGGCGGCGCGGTCGATCAGGTGCTCGGCGACGACGGACGGCGTGTCCTGCGCGCGGGCGATCTCCTGGATGACGACGCCGCGCTCGCGGTCGAGCTCCTCCGCGTCGATCTTCGGCCGGCCGACGAAGTCCGTCAGCAGGTCGATCGCCTCGCCGACCACCTCGGCCCGGCAGGTGATGTGGAAGGCGACGATGTCGTGCGACGTGTACGCGTTGAGGACCGCCCCGATGCGCTCCGCCGTCTCGTTGACCTTGCGGTAGTCGTCGTAGGACTCGCCGCCCTTGAAGACCAGGTGCTCGAGGAAGTGGGCCATGCCGTTCTCCTCCGGGCGCTCCGTCCGGGCGCCGGCCTCGAAGGCGACGAGGACGGTGGTCGCGCGCGTGCCCGGGAGCGCGAGGCGGTGGATCTCGAGGTCGTTCACCGCACCGAATGTACGACCCGGAAGCGGGCCACCGCGCGCCCGTTGCCGATGCGCACCTTGACCGCCCGGCGGCCGGGCCTGCGCAGCGTGACGCGCAAGCGCGCGCGCCCGCGCCGGTTCGTGCGCGTCACCTTGCTCGCGAGGCGCACCCGCGCGCCCCGGACCGCCTCACCGGCGAGCCGGACCCGGATGCGCAAGGTGGTGCGCCGTCCGGCGACCACGCGCCGCGGCCGCAGGCTCACGCGCAATGACGCTGAGGGGACAGTCCCTTTCGTGCCACGCGGGTCGGGGATGACGAGCTCGACGTTCTGATCGGACGGCTCGCCGACGGCTGCGCGGTTGACCTGCGGGTCGTTGTAGCCGAGCGTGCGGGCGACGGAGGCAAGCTGGTCGGGCGTGAACTGGGAGGCGGCCGAGCCGGACGCGGGCGCGGCGGCGGGCGCCGCGTTGTCGAGCAGCGTGCCGAACAGCGACAGCGTCCCGTCGCGGTTGTCCATCAGCTCGAGCAGGCGGTCCTGATGCGGGTAGTCGGCCTCGGCGGAGGTGCGCACGACGTAGAAGCCCTTGGCGCCCTGCTTGTAGAGCTGCACGTCGTTGATGTGCGAGTGCCCGGCGACCCAGGCGACGACGTGCGGGTGGGCGAGCACGAGGTTGACGAGGTCGTCCTGCAGGTGCAGCGGCGTCGAGCTGCGCGGATCGAGGTCGCAGCCGGCGTTGCTCGGGTGGTCGGGGTCATCACACGCGCCCGCGACCTCGTCGCCGATGTTCGTGCTCAGGCTCTGCGGGCCGTGGTGGGAGAACAGGAAGACGAGCTCGTTCGCCCTCTCCGCCTTGTCGAGCTCCTTCTTCAACCACTGGAACTGCGGGTCGTCGATGTTGCCCTCGCTGCCCGGGCCGATGACGCCGGCGTTGGCGATCGTGTCCAGCGCGACGAAGCGGATGCCCTTGCGCGGCGAGAAGGTGTAGTAGCTGGCGGCGCCGCGGGACGCCGTCGCCTCGGCGGCGTCGATGAACTGGAAGCCGTGCCGGTTGGCGAAGCGCGCGCGGTACTCGGGCTTGGTGACCGGCGCACGGTCGGGGTCGGGCGGGACGATGACCGTCTTGGTCGGGTCGGTGGTGAGGACCGAGTCGGTCAGCCCGGCGAGGTCGGCGCTGAAGGCCGTCGAGATCGCCTTCACGCAGCCCGTGGCCCGGTCCGACAGCGCCTTGGTCGCGGCCTCGTTGCCCTGAACGAGCCCGTCGTGGTTGCCCAGCGCGATGTAGGAGGGGACCTTCAGGCCCGTCGCGGTGAACGGCTGCTGGGCGCGGTCCATCAGGCCCGGGTAGCGCGGGAAGCCCGCCCACTGCGCGGTCGGCTGATCGGGGTCGTAGAAGGTGCCGGACTCGACGTAGTCGTCGTAGTCCTGCACGCCCGTGTACTTCGGCGCCTCCCTCGCGAGCGCGGCGCGGTCGGCGCCCTGGCAGCCCGATCCCCGCATCGACTGGTCGGTGATGACGCCCGAGTTGGGATCGAGCCTCCCGCCCTCCAGCAGGCGGTTGACCCAGCTCGCCTCGTTCCCCTCCTGGTTGTCGGCGTTGTCCCCCGTGAGCAGCGTGAAGGCGAGCTTGGCGTGGCGGCCGCCGGCGGCGGGGATGGGGGAGCGCTGGTTGGCGTTGACCTGACGGACGGCGGCATCGACCATGTAGGGCATGAGCGCCTCCTGCGGGCGCCAGGCGGCGCTGAACGCGCTGTTGACCTGGTCGAAGACCTCCACGCGCAGCGGCGACTCCTCGTCGGCGAGCTGGAAGTCCGACAGCTGGGCGAAGGAGAGGAGAGAGCGGCGGCGCCCGGCCCGGTCCGGGGAGGCCTTCGCGAGGCTCTGGTCGGTCTGGGTGGGTTCGCCAGGGCCGTCGACGAGCGGCGTGTAGCCGCCGGGACCGGTCGGGCCGGGCACGATGCGGCGGTCGAGTGTGGTCGTCGCGTGCGCGGTCGTCGCCGCAGCCAGCAGCATCCCGAGCGACAGCGCCACTCCCCTCACTCTGCAAACCGTATTGCACGCACGGAAAATCGCAGGCCGGGCGGGGGTGTCGTCGTACCTTCGGTCGCAATGGCCGCCACCGAGCGACACCTCCGCACGCGCCGTCCGCGCACCGAGCCAGTCAGCCCGCGTCCCGCCCGCACGTCGCCGCGCCGCGAGGCGACCGGGGCGATCATCGACTTCGAGGACGTCGTCAAGCGCTACCCGAGCGGCGACCTCGGCCTCAACGGCGCCACGTTCGCCATCCATCCCGGCGAGTTCGTCTTCATCGTGGGCGCCTCCGGGTCGGGCAAGTCGACGCTGATGCGGCTGCTCATCAAGGAGGTCGAGCTGACGACGGGCCACATCAGCGTGGCCGGCCACGACCTCTCCCAGATCCCCCGCAGCCGCGTCCCCTACTACCGGCGCAACATCGGGATGGTGCACCAGGACTTCAAGCTGCTCCCCAACCGCACCGTGGCCGACAACGTCGCCTACGCGCTGCAGGTGACGGGCGGCTCGCGCCGCGACGTGCGCGACAAGGTGCCCGACATCCTGCGCCTGACCGGGCTGTCGCTGAAGCTGCACTCCTACCCCGACCAGCTGTCGGGTGGCGAGCAGCAGCGCGTCTCCGTGGCGCGCGCGTTCGTCAACCACCCGCCGCTGCTGCTGGCCGACGAGCCGACCGGCAACCTCGACCCCGAGACGTCCGTCGGGATCATGCAGCTGCTCTACCGGATCAACCGCACCGGCACGACGGTGGTCGTCGTCACCCACGACCACTCCATGGTCGACCGCATGCGCCGCCGCGTGATCGAGCTCTCCAAGGGCAAGGTCATCCGCGACGAGCGCAACTCGGGCTACACGACCGAGCTGGACCTGCCGCGATGAGGCTCGGCTTCTTCCTGCGCGAGGCGCTGCGGTCGATGCGCCGAAACGCCGTCCCGTCGTTCGCCGCCATGGCCACCGTGCTGGTGACGGTGCTCGTGCTCGGCGTCTTCATCCCGATGGTCCAGGCCACCACCGGCGCCGCCAACGAGGTGCGCGGCCGCGTGATCGCCGACGTCTATCTCAACACGGACGCCAAACCAGCGGACATCAGCCGCGTCCGCACCCTGCTGGAGGGGACGCCGCACGTCGCCAAGGTGGCGTTCGTGTCCAAGCAGCAGGCCTACGCGGAGCAGAAGAAGCGCAACCCCGAGGCCTACAAGCTGCTGGGGACGAACCCGCTGCCCGACACCTTCCGCATCACCCCGGACAAGCCGGACAACGTGACGGCGGTGCGCAACGCGCTGTCGCCGCTGGCCCCGTCGGGCGGCGCGCGCGTCCCCGTCGACAAGGCCATCGACGAGGTCCGCAACCGCGAGGACGACACCAACAAGATCCTCACCGCCACGCGCGTCGTCAAGTACGCGATGGCCGGCCTGGCGTCGCTGCTGGCGATCGCGTCGATGCTGCTGATCGGCAACACCATCCGGCTCTCGCTGTACGCGCGGCGCCGCGAGGTCGAGGTCATGAAGCTCGTCGGCGCCACCGACTGGTTCATCCGCTGGCCGTTCGTGCTCGAGGGCGTCCTCGTCGGCGCGATCGGTGGGCTCATGGCCATCGGGCTCCTCGGCGTGATCAAGCTCGCGCTGGTCGATCCCCTGCAGAACGACTGGGCGCTGCTCTCGGCGCCGCAGACCCTCAACTTCGGTCTGCTGATCGTCGTCCTGCTGACCGCGAGCGTGGGCGTGTCCGCCCTCGGTTCCGGGCTCTCGCTGCGCCGCTTCCTGCGGGTGTAGTCTCGCCGCGGTGAGGCCGCTGAGTGTCGGGGAGCTGTTGGACGCGGCGTTCAGCGCCGTGCGGCGCAACTTCGGCCCGCTCGTGCTCTGCACGCTGGTGATCGTGGTGCCGGTGTCGATCTTGAACACGCTGATCACGGCGTCGAGCAGCGACACGGCGTTCGACTTCGCCTCCTCGACGAGCCTGGACCAGGACAACGTCGGCACGCTGCTGGCCGGGCGCGGCGCGACCGCGCTGCTGTCCCTGCTGGCACAGACGCTGACCGCGGCGGCGTGCCTGCGGATGGTCGGCGGCGACGTCGTCGGCTCGCCCGCGCGGCCCGGCGCGTCGCTGCGCTACGCGGCCGCGCGCCTCGGTCCGCTGCTGTGGGTGACGCTCCTGTACGCGGTCGCGCTGGTGGTCGGCGTCCTCATGTGCTTCGTGGGCGCCGTCTGGCTCGGCGTCCTGTTCTGCCTGGCCACGCCGGCGCTGCTGTTCGAGGAGGCCCGCGGGGCGGGGGCGATGCGGCGCTCGCGGCAGCTGATCGAGGGACACTGGTGGCGCGTGTTCGGCGCGCTCATCGTCGGCTACCTGATCGTCGTCGTGCTGCAGGCGATGCTGGGCGGGCTGATCGGCGGGGTCGTGCTGGTCAACTCCGACAGCGAGCTGCTCAACGCGGCGATCCTGACCGTGGTCAACATCGTCGCGCTGGCCGTGTCGCTGCCGTTCCTGTCCGCGCTGGTGGCCTACATCTACTTCGACCTGCGGGTGCGCAAGGAGGGCTTCGACCTGGCCCTGCTCGCCCGCGGCATCGGCTCGGACGGGGCGCCGTCGGACGTCGGCGTGGCGGGCCTGCCCACGACGGACACGCCGTCGACCGGCTTCCTGCCGCCGCAACCCCCGGGTGGCTGACGCCGCCGGCGCGCGCGAGCAGGCGCGCGAGATCCTGTCGGGCAGCCGCTATCACGATGCCTCTGTGCCGCGGCCGTTCAAGGGGACGCTGGACTGGATCGGGAACCGCATCGACGACGTCGGGAACTGGTTCAGCGGCGTGTTCGACGGTTTGGACGGGGCGCTCCCGGGCGGTGGCTGGGTTGTCTGGATCCTGCTGGCGATCGCGGTCGCGGTGGCCGCGGTGCTGGTGTCGCGGTCGGCGATCCGGCGGCGGGCGCGCGCGTCGGCCGAGGCGCGCGCGGAGGCCGAGCGCGCCGTCGATCCCCGCGACCTCGAGCACGAGGCGGACGCTGCCGAGCGGGCCGGCGACTTCGAGCGCGCGGTGCGCCTGCGCTTCCGCGCCGGCGTGGCGCGGCTCGACCTCGACGTGCCCGAGGCGCAGACCACCGGCGCCATCGCCGCCACCCTGCACGATCCCGTCTTCGATCGCATCGGCACCGATCACGACGAGATCGCCTACGGCGGTCGCGAAGCGCACGAGCGGGACGCCGAGGTCGCGCGGGACGGCTGGCGCGAGGTGCTGCGGTGAGCCGGCGGACGCTGCTGTGGATCGCCGGGGCGGTCGTGGCGGTCAACGCCGTCTTCTGGCTGGTGGACACGCTCGCGCCGGGACCGTCCGGCCACCCCTCGTCGTCCCTGGCCACCACCCCGCGGGGCTTCGCGGCCTGGGCCGAGCTGGCCAAGCGCAACGGCGTGCCGGTGATCGCGCTGCGCCGGCGGCTGCGCAACGCGACCCTGCCGGCGGGCGGGACGGTGGTCGCGCTCGACGTGCCCACGATGTCGCGCGCCGACGCCCGCGCGCTGCGCGACTACGCGGCGGGGTCCGGCCACGTCGTCGCCGGCGGGCGCCGTCCGCAGCGGTGGCTGGACGTGCTCGACCCCGGCCTGCAGTGGTCCGCCACCGGTCCGCGGACGGCGACCGTCGGGGACCGGCGCCTCGTGGGCGCGGGCCGCGGCGCGTGGTCCCCGGGCGGGCTCGTCGTCCAGCGCGGCAGCCTCACCCTGCTCGCCGACGCCTCCCCGCTCCAGAACCGCCGGCTCGCGGACGCCGACAACGCCGCGTTCGCGCTCGACCTCGCCGGGGGCGGCGGGAGCCCGCTCATCTTCGCCGAGTCCGCGCATGGCTACGGCACGGCGCGCGGGCTGGCCGCGCTGCCCGACGGGGCCAAGGGCGCGCTGGCGATCCTGCTCGCCGCCGCGCTGCTCTACGGGCTCGCGCGCGGCAAGCGCTTCGGGCCGGTCGAGGCCGGCGCGCGCCCGCTCCCGCCGCGGCGGGTCGAGTACGTCGACGCCATGGGCGCGCTGCTGGCCCGGACGGGGGAACCGCCTCCGGCGCCCGAGCCGCCGCTCACTGTCGAGGGGTGACGAGCGTCTTCGCTTCGAGGCGGGCGACGGCGCCGGGGTCGTGCGTCGGGAGATAGACGGTGGGGTGCTGCGCGGCGTGGGCGAGGATGCGATCGATCGTCTCGACCTGCAGGCCCGGATCGGGCGTGATGGCGTCGGCTCGCCGCGCGTGCAGTTGCTCGAGGGTGTCCGTCGCGTCGCCGGCCAGCAGGATGTGACGGTCCTCGTCGTCGACGGCGATGATCGACACGTGACCGCGCGTGTGCCCGGGTGTGGACACCGCCACCACACGGCCGTCGGCGGTCAGGCGGCGGCTCGCGGCGAAGGCGCCGAAGGGGCCGTCTTCCAACGCAACCCGCCGGATCGACTCGGGGAGCGGCGCACCGCTCAGGCGCTGGATGACGCGCCCGCGCCGCGAGGTCGCATCGGCCCACTCAGTGCCGCTGACGAGCGCGGGCCTCGTGAGGTGGACGGCACCCCGGTAGTGGTCGGGGTGCAGGTGCGTCAACACCGCGGTGGTGATGTCGGCGGGCGTCGAACCGACGGCGCCCAGGACGGCGGGGAGCTCGTCCTCGGCCGTGACGCGGTGACGGGCGAACGGAGCGTCCTTGGGATCGGCGAGCTCGCCGGCGTCGACCAGGATGCGCTCGTCGTCGTGCTCGATCAGCCACACGCCGATCGGCAGCGGCTCCGACCACGCACCGGGCAGGAGCAGGTCCAACCGGCGGCGGACGCCCGGTCGCGGGTGCAGGAACGCGTCCTTGACGCGCACCGTCCCGCCCGGCAGCCAGCGGATCCTCACGACGCTCCGTTATAGGCAGCCGGCAGGGTGACCGGCGAGGCGGTTCGCCATGATGCGCGCATGAAGGATCTCCATGACGCGGTGGCGGGCGAGGTCGGCAAGGTGGTCGTCGGTCAGCCGGAGGCAGTGGCGGCGCTGCTCGCCGCCGCGGCGCTCGGTGGTCACGTCCTGCTCGAGGGTCCTCCCGGTGTGGCGAAGACGCTGATGGCCGGTGCGGTGGCGCGCGCGCTGGGCGTCGACTTCCGCCGGGTCCAGTTCACGCCGGACATGCTGCCATCGGACCTGACGGGGACGATGACGCTGCGCGGCGGCGAGCTCGTCTTCAACGAGGGCCCCGTCTTCACCAACGTCTTGCTCGCCGACGAGATCAACCGGACGCCGCCGAAGACCCAGGCCGCGCTGCTGGAGGCGATGCAGGAGCGCCAGGTCTCCGTCGACGGGCGTCCGCGTGCGCTGCCCGACCCGTTCCTGGTCGTCGCCACCCAGAACCCGATCGAGTACGAGGGCACCTACCCGCTGCCGGAGGCACAGCTCGACCGCTTCCTGGTCAAGGTCGACGTCGGCTACCCGAGCGAGGGCGACGAGCTGGCCATGCTCGGCCTGTCGCGCTCGGGCGTCGGCCCCGGCCGCGTCGAGGACGTCCAGCCGGTCACGAGCGCGCGGGCCCTGCTGGACGCCCGCGCCGGCGTCGACGCCACCCGGGTCACCGACGAGGTCGCCCGCTACATCGTCGCCGTCGTCCGGCGCACCCGCGCGCTGCCGTCGGTCACCCTGGGCGCCTCCCCGCGCGCCGCCACCCACCTGCTCGGGGCGGCGAAGGCGGCCGCGCGGCTGGCCGGGCGCGACTTCGTCACCCCCGACGACGTCAGCCGCATGGCCCCGTCCGTCCTCGCCCACCGCCTCGTGCTGACGCCGGAGGCCGAACTCGACCGCTTCCGCCCCGTCGACGCCGTCCGCACCGCCCTCAACGAGGTCCCCGTCCCCCGATGAGATGCGATCAAAGGGTTGCCATGGCGACCCTTAGGTCGCACGCAACGTGAGTCCGGCGCCGCGGCTGGCGTTCCTCGTCGCCGGCGTGGCGCTGGCGACGATCGTGGTCGGGCCGATCCTCGGCGGGCTCGCGGCGGTCGCGCTGATCGCCGCGGCGGTAATGGACGCGCGGTCGGTGAGGACGGAACCCCGCATCCGCCGCACGCTGCCCAAGACGCTCGCCCGCGGCCGCCCCGCGCCGTACGCGCTGACCACCGACGTCTCGGCGGCGGTGCATCAACCGCTCCCCCCGGACCTCTCCCTCAATGCCGGCGAGCTCATCGCCAGCCGGCGGGGGCGCCACCTCGTCCCGCCGCCGGCGATCCGCCGCACCGGCCCGCTGCGCCTGGGCCGCTGGGACCACGCCCCGGGGGACACGGAGGAGATCCGGGTCTATCCGGACCTGCCGGGCGCCCGCCGCCTCGCGCTCGCCGTCCGCCAGGGACGGCTCCGAGAGCCCGGCCACCGCCCGCGCGGCCCGCTCGGCCTCGGCACCGACTTCGAGGCGATCCGCGACTACGTCCCCGGGGACGACTCCCGCGCGATCAACTGGGCGGCCACCCAGCGCGCCGGCCGGCCGATGAGCAACACCTACCGCGTCGAGCAGGAGCGCGAGGTGCTCATCCTCCTCGACGCCGGCCGCCTGATGGCCGCGCCGCTCGGGGACGCCACCCGCGTGGACATCGCCGTCGACGCCGCGGTGGCCGTCGCGGCCGTGGCCGACGTGCTCGGCGACCGCTGCGGCGTGCTCGCGTTCGACGGCGCCGTCCGCCGTCACCTCCCGCCCCGGCGGGGTGGCGGCCGCGCCGTCGCCGAGGCGATCTTCGACCTCGAGCCCAGCGGCGAGGAGCCCGACTACGCGCGCGCCTTCCAGGCCGTCGCCGGCGGCAAGCGGGCGCTCATCGTCGTCCTGACCGACCTCGTGGAGGAGACCGCCGCCCGCCCGCTGGCCGACGCCGTCCCGGTGCTCGCGCGGCGCCACGCGATGATCGTCGCCTCCGCTGCTGACCCGGACCTCGAGGACCGCGCGCAGGGCTCCGAGCCCTACGCGGCCGCCGCCGCGCTCGACGTCCTCGCCGCCCGCGACCGCGCCGCCGCCCTGCTCACCCGCGCGGGCGCGGAGACGCTGCAGGCGCCGCCGGCACGCCTCCCGGCGGCGTGCGTCAGCGCGTACCTGCGGGCGAAGGCGCGGGCCCGCCTCTGACCGCGAAGAGCCCCCAGTAGACGCCGCCGAGCGCCACGCCGAGGATCACCGCGGGCACGAGCGACGGCGCCGACCCGGTGAAGAACCCCTCGACCAACCCCGCGACCACGAGCCACGGCATCGTCCCGAGCACGATCTCCATCGCCGGCCGCGCCTCCGCCCGCAGCGCGTCCAATCGGGTGCGGCGGCCGGGGTCGATGATCGCGAAGCCGATGCGCAGCCCGGCCATCGTCGCCACGATGATGCAGGACAGCTCGAGCACGCCGTGGGCGACGACGAGCGACACGAAGCGCGTGCCGACCTCGTCGTGCTGGGAGATGCCGCCGAGCGCGCCGAGCATGACGCCGTTGTAGATCGCCAGCGCCGCCGACCCGATCCCGAGCGTGATCCCCGCCGCCACCGCCGCGAAGGTCACCCGGATGTTGTTGGTGAAGATCTCGCCGGCGAAGCCCGCCTCGTCGCTGGTCGACAGCGACCCCGCCACGGGGTCGCCGCCGCGGTTGCGGAAGCCGCCGGGGACGACGCCGAGCGCCGCGCCAGGGTCGGTCACGCCCCAGATCCAGGCCAGCACGGCGGGGACGAGCAGCAGGATGGCCGCGGTGGCCAGCAGGCCCGGCCGCTCGCGAAGCCGCTGCCAGTAGCCGCGGCTCAGGAACTCCCACACCGACGCGCGGCGCGACTGGTGCGAGTAGACGGCCTGGCGTCCACGCGCCACGAGGTCGTGCAGGCGCACGGTCATCCCGTCGCCCGGGTACGCGCGCCGGGCCACGCCAAGGTCGGCCGCCGCCGCCCGGTAGAGGGTGCCGAGCCGCCGCACGCCGTCGACACCGAGCCGCTCCGGCTTGCCGTTCGCGCGTGTCAGCAGCTCGTCGAGCTCCTGCCAGCTCGGCTCGCGGTCGGCCACGAAACGCGTACGTTGCACACCGTGCAGCATGGCGACTTCCTGACCATCACGACGCCCGAGGGGATCGACGTCGACCTGCAGCTGGCCGGCATCGGCTCGCGCTTCCTGGCCACGCTGCTCGATCTCCTCATCCTCGCCGTGGTCGCGGTGGTCGGGCTGCTGCTCGCGTCGGCGGTGCTGGACGGTGGCGTCCTCGCCCTCGTGCTGTCCGTCGGCGCCTTCCTGCTGCTGTTCGGCTACGACGTCCTCTTCGAGGTCCGCGCGGCCGGCCGCACCCCCGGCAAGCGCGCCGCCGGGCTGCGCGTGGTCACCGACAGCGGCGCGCCCGTCACCTTCGTGACGTCGGCGATCCGCAACGTCCTGCGGCTCATCGACATCCTGCCCGGCGTCTACGGCATCGCCATGATCGCCATCTTCGTCACCCGCCACAACCAGCGCCTCGGCGACCTCGCCGCCGGCACGCTCGTCGTCCGCGAGCGCCGCGCGACTCCGGGGCCAGACCCCTCGGTCGCCGCCGAGCGCACCTACGGTTGGGACACGTCCGGCGTCACCGCCGAGGACCTGTCCGTCGTCCGCTCCTTCCTCGGCCGTCGCGAGACGCTCAACCCGGGCGCCCGCGCCGCCCTCGCCGACCAGCTCGCCGGCCGCCTGCGCACCAAGGTCGCCGGCGCGCCGACCCAGTCCTCGGAGGCCTTCCTCGAGGCTTTGATAGCGTCGCGCGACTGATGTCCGAGATGTGGGAGGCCGCCGCCTCGGGGTGGCGGCAGAACGCCGAGTTCGTCGACCACCATCTCGCCGGTCCGACCGCCCGGCTGCTCGACGCCGCCGCCATCGAGGCGGGGAGCGTGGTGCTCGAGATCGCCTGCGGGCCGGGTGGCGCGGGCATCGCCGCCGCGGAGCGGGGCGCAACGGTCACGTTCTCCGACGTCTCGCAGGCGATGGTCGCCACCGCGGCCGAACGTGCGCCGGGTGCGCAGACCGTCGTCAGCGATCAGAGCGCGCTCGATCTGCGCGACGGGACCTTCGACGCCGTCGTCTCACGCCACGGCCTGATGTTCGCCGACCCGGCTGCGGACGCGGTCCGGGAAGCGGCGCGCGTGCTGGTCCCAGGCGGTCGCTACGCCGCGATGGTCTGGGATCGGCGCGACGCGAACCCATGGCTCGGGGCGATCCTCGATGCGGTCGGCGAGCAGTTCGGCGTCCCGTTCCCGCCGCCGGGCGTCGCCGGCCCGTTCAGTCTCGATGACCCGGACGTCCTGGCCGCCGCGTTCCGCGACGGCGGTCTCGACGACGTCACGGTCGAGACCGTCGCGGCCCCGATGGCGGTGTCACTCGACGAGTGGTGGGACCGGGTGCCGCGGCTTGCGGGCCCGCTCGCGCAGGCGCTGGCCGGCCTGGAGCCTGAGGTGCGGGACTCGATCCGCGATCGCGCCCTCGCGAAGGGCGCCCCGATCCGGGCCGCCGACGGCTTCCCCGGCAGCGTGCTCATCGCTGCCGGCCGCAAGCGCTGACGTGGACCTGCACCACGAGCTGGAGGCGAAGGGCGTGGATCGCTACCGCCGGGAGCCAGGGCGCTCCTGGAGGCGTATCGAGCTGGAGACCGCACCCGGGCCGGAGCAGACCACGAGCGGTTCGTGCTCGCCGATGCCCTTCACGTGATCGCGTGCGAGCACGGCCACCGGTCGTGGCCTGCGTTCAAGCGTGCGGTCGAGGCTGAAGGGGCGGCGCGCCCGGTGGATCGCGTCGGCGCGTTCGGGCGCGAGGTCTACGCCGAGTGGGACGAGCTGGCGGAGACGACGGACCGCCATCGCGACACGCACTACAGCCGCCTGCCGGCCGAGCCGCCCTGGAAGCTGATGGTGGCGACGGCGCAGCGAGCGCCGCCTTCCACGGCAGTCGCGCCGCCGCCGACGTCCTCGTCGCCCGGACCGGCGTCCAGCCCGACGCGTTCGTGCTCGCCGCGCCCGCCGGCGTCCCGCTGGCGGGCTGGTTCGACGACGGCGGCGGTCTGCGCCCGGCGGCGGCGGTGTACCGGCCGGACTTCACCGACATCGGCTGGCCGGGACGCTCGATCGAGGACGACACCGCGGACGTGCTCGCCGAGGCGCTCTCCCTGGCCGCCCACCTCGGGCGCACCGCGACCTGCGAAGAGCTCCTCGATCACGGCGCCGACCCGGCCCGCGCGCCGCTCTACGGCCTCACGCCGCTGCACTGGGCGGCGTCGCAGGGGCACCTCTAGACGGCCCGCTCGCTCGTCGCGCACGGCGCCCCACTCGACACCCGCGACCGGCTCCACGACGGAACGCCGGCTCGCTGGGCACGCCACAACGTCCCGGAGGCGACGGACCTGATCGCGCTACTGGGCGGCCAGCGCGGGCGCTTCGGCGAGGTACCGCTCGACGACGCGCGCGCAGCGGCGGCCCTCGGCGATCGCCGTGACCACCAGCGACGCGCCGACCCGGACGTCCCCGCACGCGAAGACGCCGTCCACCGACGACGCGAAGGTGGGCGCCTTGACGTTGCCGCGTGCGTCATAGGCAAGCCCGAGGTCGTCGAGCAGGCCCGCGTGGTGGGGCTGGGTGAAGCCGATCGCGATCAGGATCAGGTCGGCCTTGCCGGTGAACTCGGTGCCGGGGACGGGGCGCAGGTCGCGCGACGAGGTGCCGGTCACCTCGTCGCCCTCGACGGCGACGACGCGGCCGTCCTGGCCGACGATGCGCTGCACGCGGGTGCCGAAGCGGCGCTCGGGGCCGGGCTCGTCGAGCGCGTAGGTGGAGGACGTGCGGCGCGGGTGCTCGGGCCAGGGCGCGTCGGGGTAGCGGCCGGCGGCGGGGAGCGCGGGGTAGACGTCGTACATCATCACGCTGGCCGCGCCCTCGCGGTTGGCGCTCGACACGCAGTCCATGCCGGTGTCGCCGCCGCCGACGACGACGACGTGGCGGTCCTTGGCCGAGATGACCGCCTCCTCCGGGACGTCCGGCGCCTCCCGGCCCTCTTCGCGCGCGACGGCCCGGTTGCGCTGGTAGAGGTAGGACATCGCGTCGTGGACGCCGATCAGGTCCTCGCCCTCGATGCCGGCGCTGCGCGGCTCGCGCGCGCCGGTGGCGATCACCACGGCGTCGAACTCGGCGCGCAGGTCCTCGACGGACAGGTCGACCCCGACGTCGACGCCGCAGCGGACCTCGACGCCCTCCTCCTCGAGCACCTTGACGCGGCGGTCGATCATCCACTTCTCGAGCTTCGCGTCGGGCACCCCGAAGCGCAGCAGCCCGCCCGTGGCCTCGTCCTTCTCGAACACGACGACGGCGTGGCCGGCGTGGTTGAGCTGCTGGGCGGCGGCGAGGCCGGCCGGCCCGGAGCCGACGACGGCGACCGTGCGCCCGGTCCGCCGCTCAGGAATGACGGGGACGATCCAGCCCTGCTCCCAGGCGTGGTGGACGATCGCGTACTCGACCTGCTTGATCATCACCGGGTCGTCGTTGATGGCCAGGACGCAGGCCGACTCGCACGGCGCCGGGCAGATCAGGCCGGTGAACTCGGGGAAGTTGTTGGTGGCGTGCAGCTCGTCGATCGCCTCGCGCCAGCGGCCCCGGTAGACGAGGTCGTTCCAGTCCGGGATCAGGTTGCCGAGCGGGCAGCCGTCGTGGCAGAAGGGGACCCCGCAGTCCATGCAGCGACCGCCCTGGTCCTTGAGCTCCTGGTCGGGCAGGACGCCGAAGATCTCCTTGTGGTCGGCGACGCGCTCGCGCGGGTCCCGTTCCGGCATCGCCACGCGGTGGATCTTGAGGAAGCCTCGGGGGTCGCCCATGGGTCGGCACACGATAGGCCGCCTACCGTGGAGCGAGATGCGGCGTCGGTGGCTGGTGTTGTTCGTGCTGCTGGCGCTGTCGGTGCCGGTGACGTTCGTCCTGGGGCTCTACCTGGGCGGGCATCTCAACCTCCCGCACTTCTTCCAGCCCAACGAGCAGGCCGACGTCTACCAGGACGTCCTCGACAAGATCGACGACGACTACTACCGCACGGCGAACACGCAGAAGATCTCCGACGCGGCGCTGGAAGCGGCCGTCGCCTCGCTGAAGGACCCCTTCAGCCACTACATCACGCCGAGCCAGTACCAGGACTTCGAGGCCTCCACCCAGGGCAACTTCGAAGGCGTCGGCATGAACGTCAAGGAGGTCCCGCGCGGCCTGGAGATCCTCAACGTCTTCGCCGGCGGGCCGGCCAAGAAGTCGGGCCTCAAGCGCGGCGACCTGATCGTGGCCGTCAACGGCACCTCGCTGAAGGGGACGTCGAGCGACGACGCCACCACGCGCATCAAGGGCCGCGCCGGGACCAACGTCAAGCTGACGATCCTCAGCGACGGCAAGCGACGGGTGGAGACGCTCGAGCGCGCCAAGGTCGTCGTGCCGGTGTCGGAGAAGCACCTGGAGACCAAGGACGGCAAGAAGATCGGCTACGTGTCGCTGTCGCAGTTCACCGCGGGCGCGCACGGGGCCGTCTCCCAGAACGTCCGCAGCCTGCTCAAGGCCGGCGCGAAGGGGATCGTCCTCGACCTGCGCCATAACGGTGGCGGCCTGCTCCAGGAGGGCGTGCTGACCGCGTCGATCTTCATCCCGGACGGCCTGATCGTCTCCACCCACGGCCGCAACCGCAAGGAGGAGCGCTTCACCGCGGCGGGCGACGCGATCAACACCCACATCCCCGTCGCCGTGCTCGTCGACGGCGGGACCGCGTCGGCGTCCGAGATCGTCACGGGCGCGCTCCAGGACCGCCACCGGGCCACGGTGGTGGGGGAGAAGACGTTCGGCAAGGGCGTCTTCCAGGAGATCGAGAACCTGCCCAACGGCGGGGCGCTGGACATCACCGTCGGCGAGTACTTCACCCCCGACGGGCGCAACCTGGGGCCCAAGGACGGCAAGCGCGGCCTCACCCCGGACGTCCCGGTCAAGGACAACCCGAAGACCAAGCGCGACGAGGTGCTCCAGCGTGGCCTCCAGGTCGTCGCCGGCAAGCTCTGAGCTGACCATCGGGGTCCTCGAGAAGCGCGGTCGGCAGCTGACGGTCGCGCCCTTCTTTGAGGCACGCGGCCGGCGGGTGACGGTGAACCGCGACTCGCGCGCCCGCGTGGGTGACCTGGTCGTGGTCGGCGCGCGGGGCAAGCTCGTGCGACGGATCGGGCGCCCGGACGTCGCCCGCGACGTGATCGAGGCGCTGATGGTCGACCGCGGCCTGCGACGGCGCTTCCCGATCGACGCCGAGCGTGCCGCGCGCGACGCCGTGCCGGTCGAGGTCGAGCGCCGCGACCTGCGCTCGCTGCCGACGTTCACCATCGACCCGCCGACGGCGCGCGACTTCGACGACGCGATCTCCGCCGACGGCGCGCGCGTGTGGGTGCACATCGCCGACGTGTCCGCCTACGTCCGGCCGGGGTCGCCGGTCGATCGCGAGGCCCACCGGCGCGCGACGTCGGTCTACGTCCCGGGCGCGGTCGAACCGATGCTGCCCGAGGCGCTCTCCAACGACGCCTGCTCGCTGCGGCCGGGGGAGGACCGGCTCGCGGTCACGGTCGAGATGGACTTCGACGGGCCGACGATGACGCGGTCGGCCTTCTATCGCTCGGTCATCCGCTCCGACGCGCGCCTGACCTACCCCGAGGTCGACGCGGTGTTCGCCAAAGCTGAAACCGGCCCGCCCGCCCCGGCGGGCCTCGCCGACGCTCGCGCCGTCGCCGCGTCGCTGGAGGCACGCCGGGCGGCGCGTGGCGCCTTGGAGATCACCTCGTCCGAGCCGGCCTTCGCCTTCGACGGCGCCGGTCACGTCACCGCGGTCGAGCCGGACCCGCAGACGGAGTCCCACCGCCTGATCGAGCACCTCATGATCGCCGCCAACGAGGCGGTCGCGGCGCTGCTCGAGGACCGCGGTCTGCCCGCGCTCTACCGCGTCCACGAGCGGCCGGACGGCGCCCGCGTCGCGCGGCTGGCCGACCAGCTCGAATCGCTCGACGTCGCCGTCCCCGCCATCGGCGACACGCTGTCCTCCACCCAGGCGATGGACGCGGTCGGCGACATCTCCCGCGCCGTCGCGCCGCTGGGGCGCAAGGGGTTCACGTACCTGGTGCTGCGGGCGCTCAAGCAGGCCTACTACTCGCCCGACAACGTCGGCCACGCCGGCCTGCGCTCCTCGCGCTACTGCCACTTCACCTCGCCGATCCGGCGCTATCCGGACCTCGTCGTCCACCGCGCGCTGCTGGCCGCCATCGGAGCCGGCGAGGACATGCCCGACCGCGGCCGGCTCGGCGAGCTCGGGGAGTGGTGCTCGAGCCGCGAGCGCGACGCGATGGGGATCGAGCGCAAGGCCGACGACATCGCCCGCGCCTTCGTGCTCGAGCGCGCGCTCTTCGAGAACGGCTGGCAGCAGGAGTTCGCCGGCGAGGTCGTCGGCTTGGTCGGCGCGGGTGCGTTCGTGGCCTTCGGGGACGGCTACGAGGGGATGCTGCCGGTGCGCACGCTCAGCGGCTGGTTCGAGCTCAACGAGCTCGAGACGGCGCTGATCGGCACCCGCTCCGAGCGCGGCATCCGCCTCGGTGACCTCATCACGGTGCAGGTCACGAAGGTCGACACGGCCCGGGGGCGCGTGGATCTCTCCCCCGTAGAGTTGAAGACCTGATGCCCGAGAAGCCCGACGTGACGATCCCCGGCGGCGACGCCCCCGCTGACCTGCAGATCGAGGACGTCCACGAGGGCGACGGCCCCGAGGCCGGCGCGGGCCAGCAGGTCGACGTCCACTACGTCGGCGTGTCGTGGTCGTCGGGCGACGAGTTCGACAGCTCCTGGGACCGCGGGCGCACCTTCGGCTTCGGGCTCGGCGCCGGGCAGGTCATCGCCGGCTGGGACCAGGGCGTCCAGGGCATGAAGGTCGGCGGCCGCCGCCGCCTCACCATCCCACCCCACCTCGCCTACGGCAGCCGCGGCGCCGGCGGCGTCATCGGTCCCGACGAGACCCTGGTCTTCGTCGTGGACCTCATTTCCGTCAGCTGATGGCCAAGAAGGGCGGCAAGCGCAAGACGGCGCCCGGCGACGTCGCCACCAACCGGTCGGCGGCGTACCGCTACCACCTGTCCGACAAGCTCGAGACGGGCATGGTCCTGACCGGCACCGAGGTCAAGGCCCTGCGCGGCGGCAAGGCGCAGATCAAGGACGGCTACGTGTCACTCGACCGCGGCGAGCTGTGGCTGCACAACGTCCACATCCCCCCGTACGCCAACGCGTCCCGCGACAACCACGAGCCCGAGCGGCCCCGCAAGCTGCTCGCCCACCGCACCGAGATCGAGCGCCTCGCCACCAAGGTCGCCGCCAAGGGCTTCACGCTCGTCCCCACCCGCATCTACTTCTCCGACGGTCGCGCCAAGCTCGAGATCGCCCTCGCCCGCGGCAAGGACGCGGGCGACAAGCGCCAGACCATCAAGGAGCGCGACATGCGCCGCGACATGGACCGCGCGCTCGCCGAGCGCTAGGGGTGCCGTAGGCGGCCAGTCGGCCTCGGCGTCGCGAGGGTCGTAAATGGCCGCCGGAGGTGGGCCCCCAGATGGTCTCAGACGTCGTTGAAGTCGCGGACGAGGTGGGTGATGTCCATCCCGAACGCGAGCGCGACGATGAGGCCGACGTAGACGCCGCCGACGAGCCAGCGGTACCGGGTGGGGACGGCGTAGTAGTCCACGTTGCCGTCCATGCCCTTCTTGCGGTCCTGCCAGCGGCGGTAGACCTCGAGCGTGCCGAAGACGGCGATCAGGATGAGGATCGGGTTGGGCCGCCAGAACACGAGCCCCACGACGGCGCCGAGGCCGACGAACCACATCCAGGGGGCCATGGCGGCCATCGCCCGGCCGCCGTCGAGCGGGACGACCGGGAGCAGGTTGAAGAGGTTCAGGAAGAAGCCGGTGAAGGCGAGCGCCCGGAGCATGTCGGAGTCGAAGACGACGGAAGCGACGGCGACGAGCAGCGCTCCGAACGAGCCGAGGATGGGGCCGGCGAGGCCGACGCGGGCCTCGGCCAGCGCGCTCCCGCCGAACGAGCGCGCGGAGATGACGGCGCCCAGCAGCGGGACGAAGATCATGCGGCCCGGCTTGACGCCCTCGCGGCGCAGCTGGATGTAGTGGCCCATCTCGTGCACGAACAGCAGCGCGACGAAGCCGATCGCGAAGGGCAGCCCGAAGATCAGCGTGTAGGCGGCGATCGAGACGAGCATCGAGATCGACGTCGTCGCGAACTTCGCGCCCTTGAGGGCGATGAGGGCGACCTTGCCGAACTTGGCGATGGCCACCGCGACGACGGCGAACGGACCAAGGATGCGCTTCCAGGCCGGCTCGGGGTCGGGCGCGATGGGCGGCGGCTCGGAGACCGGCCGCGGGGGGAGCCACTGGGCAGAGGATTCCACCCCCTCATTGTCGCAGCAACGACTAAAGGAAGACGGAGGCGAGCCACGCCGCCGCGCCGTCCACGCCAACCTCGCGCAGCGCCTCGGCGGCGGTGCGCTCGGGCACGGTGACGCCGAGCGCCGCCAAGCGGTCGCGGACCGGCATCGGCGCGCCGGTCACCAGGTCGGCGAGCGAGGCGTCGAGGCCGTCGGCCAGCGCCGTCCAGCGGTTCTCGGAGATCCGCCACGACGGGTGCACGGGCAGCGGTTCGCCGGCGTCGAAGCGCTCGCTGAGCCCGCGCACGATCGTCACGCACGCGTCGACCACGACGGCGGCGCCGGCCAGCGACGGCTGGACGTCGGGGACGCGGATCTCCAGCGTCCCGTGTGTGAGGTGGGGGCGCAGCTCGTACCACCAGCGGCTCGGGCTGCCGAGGCCGCCGGTCCGGGCGCCCCACGCGAGCTCGGCGGCGAACGCGTCCCAGGAGGAGATGGCGGGCGGGATGCCCTGGCGCGGGAGCAGGCCGGACACGATCGGGCGCGCCGAGGCCAGGCCGGTGTCCTCTCCCTCGAAGAAGGGCGCGGCCGCCGCCAGCGCGCCGAGCTCGGGCAGCAGGCCGCGGAGCGCGTTGTAGACGGCGAGGGTGCGGTCGGCGCCGCCGACGGCGATGTGGATCTGCAGCGCGCCGATGAGCTGGCGGCGCAGCGCCCATCGGTGCAGCCGGTCCGACAGCTGGTAGCGGGGCCCGGGGTTGACCGCCATCGCCCCGCGGGCGGTCGGGTGCAGCGCCGCGGCCGCCGGCAGGGCGGCGCCCGCGCACGCCGCGGCCAGCGCCGCACGCCCCGCGGCCAGCTCGGCCAGCGCCTCGGCGGCGGTGGCGTGCGGGCGCGTGACGAGCTCGACCTGCGCGGCGGGCAGCTCCTCGGTCACCTCGGCGACGCGCTCGGCCAGCTGCGGCCCGATCGGCGCCGGCAGGAAGGTCCCCGGATCGAGTAGCAGGACCTCCTCCTCGAGCCCGATCGTCCCCGGTGGGACCTCGTCGAAGAGCGTTTTCACGGAAGGAGCGGGATCATCGTGCGAAGGCCCCTTGCGCCAGAGCCCCTGGAGCGTATGGTTCTCCCCAGACGCGAAGTTGGACCGAAAGAGCGAGGCCACCGAGGTGCAAGGCCCGCCGCCCAACCGCCTGGCGCTTGCGCCGGCGTGAGGGACCTCAAACGGTCCGCTTCGCGTCACCTTCGTTAAGCGGCGTGTACTACTGGTCTGAGGGCTATGCCGGACACCACGCTCAAGCCGCTCATGCCGGTCGAGGCCGTCGACCTGTTCGCCGCGCTGCTGTCCGACGCCGAGGCCGGCGCCACCGACGCCTTCTACTCGCGACTCGCCGACGCGACCTGCCTGCTGGCCGACATGCGCCGTGCCGTGATCTTCGCCTACGACGGGGAGCGCCGGCTGGTGCGCGCGGTCGGCGCGCACAACCTCTCCCTGGAGCTGTTCGCCGGCGTGTCGCCGACCGCCGAGCAGGTGACGCTCGCCGCCGACGCGCTGCGCGACGACGCCGTGGTGGTGATGGAGCACATGGAGCGCCAGCTGCCGGCGGAGTTCCACCACCTGCTCGACGGGGGTCGCGTCGTCTGCATCCCGATGTCGGCGGGCGGGCGCGGGATCGGCGTGATCGTGGCCGACCGGCTCGCCGAGCTGGGCCCGCTCACCAACGCGCAGCGTCACACGCTGTGGTCGCTGGGCAAGATCGCCGGCCTGGCCGCCGCCGCCCGCCACGCCACCCACGAGCACGAGCTCGCCCGGCGCCTGAGCGAGCGGATCGACCTCGCGCGAGACCTGCACGAGGAGGTCGTCCAGCGGCTGTTCGGCGTGTCGCTCGCGCTGGCGGGGGAGGGGGATCTGCGCGCAGCGGACCGGGAACGCGCGCGGGAGGAGATCCAGACCGCGCTGAGTGAGCTGCGCACCGCCCTGCTGCCGGCCACCCAGCGCCCGTCCACGACGGACCTGCGCGAGGAGCTGGCGCGGCTCAACGGCCAGCACCCCGGACTCGAGATCGCCGTCGAGGCGACGGACGACGAGCTGCCCGCGGTGGCGCGCAGCGTCCTGCGCGAAGCCGTCCGCAACGCCGTCAAGCACGCGAGCCCGAGCCGCGTCGACGTGCGCATCCGCGACGCCGGCGGGGCGTTCGTCCTCGAGGTCGTCAACGACGGCGTGCCGCGCGTGAGCCGGACGCCCGGTGCCGGCGTGGGGCTGCGGCTGGCCGCGTTCGAGGCGCTCGAGTCGGGCGGCATCGTCGACTTCGGCCCGCTGGACGGCGAGCGCTGGCGCGTCCGGCTGACGGTGCCGCGGTGATGGCCGAGCGCAAGCTGAAGATCCTCGTCGTGGACGACCACGACGTCGTCCACTGGGGCTTCCGGCTGATGCTGGGCGAGCAGCCGTGGGTGGAGCGCTTCCTGTCGGCGCGGTCGGGGGACGAGGCGGTCGACCACGCCCGCCGCTACGCGCCCCACGTCGCGCTGGTCGACCTGTTCCTGGGCGCCGAGTCGGGAGCCGAGGTCTGCACCCGGCTGCGCGAGGTCTCGCCGTCCACCAGCGTCCTGCTCATCTCCGGCGCCGGGCGCATCTCGGCGACCGCCGCCCGGGCGGCGGGGGCCAGCGGCTTCGTCTCCAAGGACTGGGACGCGGGGGACGTCGCCCGCGCCGTGCGCATGGTCGGTCTGGGGATGACGGTGTTCGAGCCCCAGGACGAGGCCGCCGCCGGGCTGCTCACCGGCCGCGAGCGCGAGGTCCTGGACCTGATCGCCTCCGGCGCCACCAACCCCGAGATCGCCGCGCGGCTGTTCCTCTCCCCGCACACGGTCAAGGAGCACACGGGCAAGCTCTATCGCAAGCTCAAGGTCCGCAACCGGGCCGAGGCGGTCCAGCGCGCGCAGCGGCTCGGGCTGCTGACCTAGCCGCCGCCGCTCACGGTCGCGAGCCGGCGCATCATCAGCTGGATGACCGGCCCGTAGGTCGCGGCCAGGGCCGCCTCCAGCGGACCGGGCGCCGCCAGCGTCGTGGAGACCCGGCAGCCGACCGGCGTGGGATGGACGGCGTGGATCATCTCGACGGGACCGACGCGCCAGGTCCACGAGCGTCCCGGCGACTTGGCGGTGATCTGCGCCGGCACGGGGACGAGGCCGAGGAGCCGCGCCGCGCCGCGCCTGCCCGCCTCGACCTCGGGTGACCCCAGGTTCCAGGCGCCGCGCACGTGCGGCGCCCATTCCGCCCAGCGCCGCGGTTGGGCCAGCAGCGACCAGGCCTCAGCGGGCGGGGCGGGCGAGTCGGCGGCGTAGACGTGGGGCATGGGAGCAGGACTACCCGCCGTGAGGCTCGTCACCGCGCGGCATTCCGGAGCACTGAGGACGCCACCCCCCGACGGTTCCCGGGGACCCCCCCGACCGGGGGGTCGTCGGTCCGGCCGGCGTCGCCGATGACGGGCGGAGGGGTGAGGGTCTGCACGGATGCAGACCGCGATCCTCTTCCCCGGACAGGGCAGCCAGACCCCCGACATGCGCGACCGCGCGGTCGCGCTGCGGCCCGACCTCGTCGACCTCGCCACCGAGTTCGCCGGCGAGGACCCGTTCCCGCGCGCCGACGAGGACACGCGCTTCGCCCAGCCGGCGATCCTCGTCGCGAGCCTGGCCAACTGGGGTGAGCTCAAGCCCTACCGTCCCCCCGCCGCGGTGGCCGGCCACTCGCTCGGCGAGCTGACCGCGCTGGCGGCCGCGCGGGTCATCTCCGAACGCGACGCCGTCCGCCTGGCCGCCCTGCGCGGCCGGCTGATGAGCGCCTGCGGCGGCGGCTCGATGCTGGCGGCGCTGGGTGGCGACGACGACGTCGTGACGGCGATCGCGGCCGAGACCGGCGTCGTGGTCGCCAACGACAACGCGCCGGGCCAGCTGGTGCTCTCCGGCGGCCGGGACGAGCTGACCGCGGCCGGCAACGCGCTGCGCGACGCCGGCGTCCGCGTGCTCGAGCTCAACGTCGCCGGCGCCTTCCACTCGCCCTTCATGGCCGCCGCCGTTCCCGAGTGGGCAGAGGCGCTGCACGCGACCTACGTCCGCCCGCCGCGCGTGCCGGTCTACTCGTGCGTGACCGCCGCGCCCCTCGACGACGTCCGCCGCCGCCTCGCCGAGGCGTTGACCGCGCCCGTCCGCTGGCGGGAGACGGTCCAGGCCCTGCAGGCCGCCGGCGTCGAGCGCTTCGTCGACGCCGGTCCCGGCAAGGTCCTGGCCAACACGGTCAAGCGCATCGCCCGCACCGCGGAGCGCGTCAGTGTCTGACCTGGGACTCAGGGGACAGTCCCCTCAGTCCCGCGCGTGGGACTCAGGGGACAGTCCCCTCAGTCCCACGGTCGGGATCGCGGTGCCCGACCACGTCGTCCCCAACGCGGTGATCGCGGAGCGGCTCGGGGTGACGGAGGACTGGATCGAGTCGCGGACCGGGATCCGCGAGCGCCGCTGGCTGGCACCGGGCGAGCGCCTGGCGGACTTGACCACGCTCGCCGCCGAGCGCGCGCTGAATGGCGTCCGCCCCGACCTGGTCATCGTGGCCACCTGCTCGGCCGACGACCTGATCCCGGCCCTGGCGAGCGAGGTGGCCGCGCGGGTCGGCGCCACCGCCGGCTTCGACGTCAACGTCGCCTGCACCGGGTTCCTGGTCGGCCTGTCACTCGCCTCCGCGCAGATCGAGTCGGGACGCGCCGAGTCGGTGCTGGTCGTCGGCGCCGAGCACCTGTCGCAGATGCTCGACCACGACGACCGCGGCACGGCGGCGATCTTCGCCGACGGCGCCGGCGCGCTGCTGGTGACCGCGGACACGCAGCTGGGACCGATCGTCCTGCGCAGCGAGCACCACCGCGACCTGCTCTACGCCGAGCGCGACGGCATCGTCCGCATGGCCGGCTCCGACGTCTTCCGCCACGCCGTCGAGCGCATGAGCCAGGTCGCCCACGAGGTCGGGATCGAGGACATCGACCGCTTCGTCTTCCACCAGGCCAACTCGCGCATCGTCAAGGCAGTCGGGCGGCGGCTCGGGCTCGACCCGGCCAGGGTGATCGACTGCATCGAGCGCTATGGCAACGTCTCCGCGGCGTCGCTGCCACTGGCGCTGCACGAAGCACAGCCGCAGCCCGGCGAGCGGATCCTGCTGTGCGCGTTCGGCGGCGGCTTCACGTGGGGAGCCGGGGTGATCACGTGGTAGACGGATGCGCGCTGGTCACCGGCGGCTCGCGCGGCATCGGCGCCGCGACCGCCCGCGCCCTGGCCGACGCGGGCTGGCCTGTCGCGGTGGTCTCGCGCTCGGGCGACGGGATCGAGGGTGCCGTCGCGCTGCGCCACGACATCACCGAGCCCGGTGCCGCGGAGGCGCTCATCCCCGCCGCCGAGGAGGCGTTCGGCGTCCCCGTCCTCGTGCTGGTCAACAACGCGGGCGTCACCGCCGACGGCCTCAGCCCCTCGCTCACGGACGACGACTGGGACACCGTCCTCGCGACCAACCTCACCGCTGCCTTCCGCCTCACCCGTCGCGTGCTGCGCCCGATGATCCGCGCGCGCTTCGGGCGCATCGTCAACGTCGCCTCCATCGTCGGCCAGCGCGCCAACCCCGGCCAGGCCAACTACGCCGCCGCCAAGGCCGGCCTGATCGGCTTCACCGCCACCGTCGCCGCCGAGGTCGCCCGCCGCGGGGTGACCGTCAACGCCGTCGCCCCCGGCTTCATCGCCACCGACATGACCGCCAACGTCAACGGCATCGCCGAGCACATCCCCGCCCGCCGGGTCGGCACCCCCGAGGAGGTCGCCGCCTGCGTGCGCTTCCTCGCCTCCCCCGAAGCCTCCTACGTCACCGGAACCACACTGACAGTCGACGGAGGGCTGTCGGCATGACGCGCCTACGGCGCAGCCGTACTCACTGGCCCCTTCATCCCGATCAAAGGACCACTCCATGAGCACCAGCCAGACCGTTTCCCGAGACACCATCCACGCACGGGTTGTCGCAGCCCTGATCGAGTTCGGCGCCGACCCCGACGCCATCACCCCCGACGCCACCTTCGAGGCGCTCGACGTCGACTCGCTCGACCTCGTCGAGCTCGCTCAGATCGTCCAGGAGGAGTACGGCGTCGAGCTCAAGGGCGAGGACATGCCCGCGCTGAAGACCGTCGAGGACGCCGTCACCCTGATCGCGTCGCGGGCGTAGTGCAACGGCGCGTCGTCATCACGGGCATCGGGGCGATCACGCCGCTCGGCGCGGGCGCGGCCACGCTGCACGAGCGCTGGTGCGCGGGCGAGGTCGCCATTGCCGACGGCATCGCGCGCTGCGACTTCGCGCCGGAGGACCACCTGCCGCGCAAGCTCGCCCGCCGCTCGGACCGCTTCACCCAGCTCGCGCTGGCCGCGGCCGCGGAGGCGCTCGCCGACTGGGACGACACCGCCTACGACCCCGACCGCGTCGGCTGCATCATCGGCACCGGCATCGGCGGCATCGGGACGCTGCTCGAGGGCTACGACCGCCTCCGCGACGACGCCCCCGTCCCACCGCTCTCCATCCCGCTGATGATGAGCAACGCCGCGCCCGCCGCGGTGGCGATGCGCCACGGCTTCCGCGGCCAGGTCTTCGGGACGGTGTCCGCCTGCGCGGCCGGCGCGCACGCCATCGGCGCCGCCGCGCGCGCGATCGCCGCGGGTGACTGCGACGCGGTCATCACCGGCGGCGCCGAGGCCGCCCACACCGACCTCGCCCACGCCGCCTTCGCGGCCATGGACGCGCTCAGCGACAGCGGCATCTCGCGGCCTTTCGACGCCCGCCGCGACGGCTTCGTCATGGGGGAGGGCGCGGGCGTGCTCGTGCTGGAGGACGGCGACCGCGCCGACGCGCGCGGGGCCAACGTCCTCGGCGAGCTGATCGGCTACGGCGCCACCTCCGACGCCCACCATCTCACCGCCCCGCAGGCCGACGGCAACGGCGCCGCCCGGGCGATCGCCGCGGCGCTGCGCGACGCCCGCCTCAGCGCGGAGGACGTCGACTACGTCAACGCCCACGGCACTTCGACGCCGCTCAACGACGCCGCCGAGACGGCCGCGCTGCACACCGCGCTCGGGGACCGCGCCGGCGCCGTCCCCGTCTCCAGCGTCAAGTCCGTCATCGGCCACCTGCTCGGCGCCGCCGGCGCGGTCGAGGCGGTCGCGACGCTGCTCGCCCTGCGCGAGCGCGTCGCCCCGCCCACCGTCGGCTGGGAGCAGCGCGACGAGGGCCTCGACCTCGACTATGTCCCTGACGGCCCGCGCCCGCTCGTCAGCGCCAACGGGCGCGCCGTCGGCCTGTCCAACTCCTTCGGCTTCGGGGGGCACAACGCCGTGTTGTGCCTGGCGGCGTAGATGGCGATCGTCGAGGTCACCGCGCCGATGCAGCGCCTGGAGGCGCTGTTCGATCCCGGCTCGCTGCACGTCATCCGCTCCGAGATCACCTCGTGGCGGATGGGGGACCGCGCCCGCGCCGGCGACGGCGTGCTCGGCGCCGCCGGCCGCGTGAACGGCCGCCCCGTGTTCGCCTACGCGCAGGACCCCACCTACGCGGGCGGGTCGCTGGGCGAGTCGCACGCCGACACCATCGTCCGCGTCCTCCAGCTGGCCGGCCAGGCGCGGGCGCCCGTGGTCGGCTTCGTCGCCTCCGCGGGCGCTCGGATGCAGGAGGGCGTCGCCGCGCTGGCCGGCTACGGGCGCATCTTCAGCGAGCACGTGCGGCTGAGCGGCCGCGTCCCCCAGATCTCCGTGATCGCCGGGACGAGCGCCGGCGGCGGCTCCTACTCGCCCGCGCTGACCGACTTCGTGGTCATGACCGCCGACAGCGCCATGTTCCTCACCGGCCCCGGCGTCGTGCGCGAGGTCATGGGGGAGGACGTCGACGCCGCCGCGCTCGGCGGTCCGCGCGTGCACGAGCGCAACGGCGTCTGCCATGCGGTCGTCGAGGACGATGCCGCCGCCGCCGAGCACGTCCGCCACCTGCTGTCGTTCCTGCCCCAGCACACGGGGGAGGATCCGCCTATGACGCTGCCGGCGCCCCCGACGCTCGGCTCGCCCGGCGACGTCGTCCCCAGCGATCCGCGCAAGGTCTACGACATCCGCGACGTCCTGTCGCGCACCCTCGACGAGGGCGAGCTGCTGGAGCTGCAGCCCCGCTGGGCGCGCAACCTGGTCACCGGCTTCGGGCGCCTGGAGGGCCGGGCCGTCGGCGTGATCGCCAACCAGCCGCGCTGGATCGGCGGGGTCCTCGACGCCGACTCCGCGCAGAAGGGCGCACGCTTCGTGCGCACGTGCGCCACCTTCAACCTGCCGCTGTTGGTGTTCGTGGACACGCCCGGGTTCCTGCCCGGCTCGGGACAGGAGCAGGCCGGCGTCATCCGCCACGGCGCCACCCTGCTGCACGCGTTCGCGGCGGCGGAGGTCCCGAAGCTGACGGTGGTCCTGCGCAAGGCGTTCGGCGGCGCCTTCATCACCATGAACTCGCGCGCGCTCGGGGCGCACCTTGCCTTCGCCTGGCCGGGCGCCGAGCTGGGCGTGATGGGCGCGCGGCAGGCGGTCGGGATCGTCCACCGCCGGCGCCCGCCGGAGGAGCATCCGGCGCTGGCCGAGGCCTACGCCGAGGCGCACCTGCGCGCCGCGGTCGCCGCCGCCGAGGGCCACATCGACGAGTTGATCGACCCCGCGGACACCCGGGCCCGGCTGGCCTGGGGGATGTCCGCACTAGGAGGGATGTCATGAGGGAGCGCTTTGTGAGTCGCGGCCGCACGGTCACGGAGGCCGACGTGGTCGCCTTCGCCGGCCTGACCGGCGACTACCACCCGCAGCACGTCGACGCCGAGTGGGCGGCGGGCTCGGTGTTCGGGGAGCGCGTCGCCCACGGGCTGCTCGTCCTCGGCCTCGCGGCCGGGCTGATCGACTTCGACCCGGAGGAGGTGATCGCCCTGCGCGGCGTGCGCGACGCGGTCTTCAAGCGCCCCGTGCGGCTGGGGGACACGATCCGCGTCGAGGGCCGGCCCGGCGAGGTCGCGCCGACCGGCATCGTCCCCATCGCGCTGCGGGTCCTGTGCGGGGACCGCCTCGTCGCCCGCGCCACGCTCGAGGTCGTCGTCGCCACGGCGCCGTCGGCCGCGGCCCCCGAGCCCGAGCTGCTCTGCGTGCCGCTGTGAGCCTGCTCGACGGCAAGCGGATCCTCGTCACCGGCGCCCTTACGCGCGACTCGATCGCCTTCCACGCGGCGGAGCTCGCCCAGCGCCAGGGCGCCGAGGTCATCCTGACCTCGTTCGGCCGCGCCCGGCGGCTGACCGAGCGCGCCGCCCGCGGGCTGCCCGCGCCCGCCGACGTCCTCGAGCTCGACGTCACCGACCCCGACCACTTCCCGGCGCTCACCGACGCGCTCGCGACGCGCTGGGGCGGCGTCGACGGTGCGCTGCACGCGATCGCCTTCGCGCCGCCCGACGCGCTGGGCGGCTCCTTCCTGACCGCGCCGGTGGCGAGCGCACAGACCGCGTTCCACGTCAGCGCGATCTCCCTGCGCGACCTCGCCAACGCCGTCGCGCCGTTGATGGACGGCGGCGGCGCGATCGTCGGCCTCGACTTCGATGCCACCGTCGCCTGGCCGGTCTACGACTGGATGGGCGTGGCCAAGGCGGCCCTGGAGGCGACCGCGCGCTACCTGGCCCGCGACCTCGGCCCGCGGCGCATCCGCGTCAACCTCGTCTCCGCCGGCCCGCTGGAGACGGTGGCCGCCCGCGGCATCCCCGGTTTCGGCGCGCTCGCCGACCGCTGGTCCGAGCAGGCCCCGCTCGGCTGGGACACGGAGGATCCGGGTCCCGTCGCCGGCGCGATCGCCTTCCTGATGAGCGACTTCGCCACCGCCGTCACCGGCCAGGTCCTCAAGGTCGACGGCGGCTACAGCGCCGTCGGGGCACCCTCAGGCCCGCAGCTCGCGGAACGCCGCGAGGAGATGCTCGCGGACGTGGGGGTCGGCGGGCTCGGCGGGTAGCTCCCCGAGCGTGCGGACCGTCGCGCGCAGCTGCTCGAGGTAGGCCGAGCACCCGTCGCAGGCGTCCAGGTGCTTCTCGAGCCGGCGCCGATCGCGGCGCGAGAGCGCGCCCTCCTGGTAGTCCGTGACGAGCTCGACGAACTCCTGGCACATGAGCGGGGAGGCGAACAGCGGCATCTAGACGGCTCCCACGTAGCCGGCGAGCTGATCGCGCACGCGGGTCCGCGCGCGGTGCAGGATGACCCGCTGGTTGCCCTCGCTGACGCCGAGCGCCTCGGCGACCTCGGGTCCGTCGAGCCCGGCGAAGTCGCGCAGCAGGATCACCGTGCGCTGCTGGTCGGGGAGCGTGTCGACGACCTCGGCCAGGCGGCTGCGCAGCTCACCGGCGAGCAGCTGCGTCTCCGGATCGACCTCGAGCTGTGCCGGGGGGGTCGCCCAGCCGCCGTCGTCGGTGAAGACGGACGGGTCGACGGTCGGACCCTCCTGGTCCCCGGTGGCCAGCGAGGAGAACGGCACCTGCCGCGCCTCCCGGACCGCGCGCGTGCGGGCCCGGTTGACCAGGATGCGGAAGATCCACGTCTTCAACGTCGAGCGCTCCTCGAAGCGGTCCAGCCCGCGCACGACCGCGAGCCATGTCTCCTGGACGACGTCGTCCGCGAGCGCGTCCGTGCGCACGAACGTGCGGGCGAGCCGGCGCAGTTGGCGGTCGTAGCGGTCGACGAGCTCCGCGAACGCGGCCTCGTCGCCCGCGCGCAGTCGCGCGACGAAGGCGTGGTCCTCCGGCACCCGGCGAAGCCTACTTGCGGTAGGACTCGAGCAGTCGGAGCCATATCTCGCTACGCGTGGGGAAGCAGGGGACGGCGTGCCACAGGCGGTCCATGTGGATCTCCGAGACGATCGCGATCGTGAACGCGTGGATGAAGTCGGCCACCTCGGCGCCCGTGACCGTGGCGCCGACGATCACCTTGCGGTCGGTGTCGACGATCATCCGCGCGGTGCCCGGCGCGCCGCGGCCGTAGAAGGACCCGCCGGCGTTGCCCGACGTCTCCACCTCGACGATGCGGACGTTCAACCCGGCCTCCTCGGCGGACGCCTCCGTGTGGCCGACGGCGGCGACCTGCGGGTCGGTGAAGATCACCCGCGGCGAGCGCGCGTCGTTGGCGGCGTCGGTCATCTCGTAGTCGCGGCCGGCGATGTGCTCGGACGCGATCGCCGCCTGGTACTTGCCCATGTGGGTGAGCAGGACGCGGCCGTTGACGTCGCCGAGCGCGTAGAGCCAGTCGAACCTCGTGGAGACCATGTGGTCGTCGACCTCGATCGGCTTGCCCGGCTCGAACCCGAGCGGCTCCACGACCTCCGTGTTCGGCGTGCGGCCGGCGGTGACGACGATCTGCTCGGCGGTGATGACGTCGCCGCCCTCGAGCGTGACGACGACCTCCCCCGACTCGCGCTTGACCTTCTCCACGTGGACGCCGTAGCGGATGTCGACGCCGCGCTCCTTCAGCGAGTCGGCGACCTGCTCGGCCGCGAAGGGCTCCTCGCGCATGAGGATGCGCTCCTCCGGCTCGACCAGGGTGACGCGCGCGCCGAGGGTCGCGTAGGCCTGCGCCATCTCCACTCCCACGACACCCGCGCCGATGATGACCAGCGACTCGGGGACGCGCTTGGTCGTCGTGACCTCGCGGTTGGTCCACGGGTCGGACTCCTTCAGGCCCTCGATGGGGGGCATGGACGCGCGGGTGCCGGTGGCGACGATGACGGCCTTGCGCGCCTCCAGCGTCTCCACCCCGACCTCGACCGTCCGCTCGCCGGTGACCGTCGCCTCGCCGCGGATGAGGGTGACGCCGTTGTCCTCCAACCACGGGAGCTGGGAGGAGTCGTCGAGGTCGTGGATGATCTCGTCGCGGCGCTTGAGGGTCGCCGTGACGTCGAGCGATCCGGTGACCGCCTCGCGCGCGCCGACGACCCGGCCGACCTCGGCCAGGGCCTCCCCCGGGCGCAGCAGCGCCTTGGACGGCATGCAGGCCCAGTAGGAGCACTCGCCGCCGACCAGCTCACGCTCGACGAGCGCGACCTCGAGCCCCTCGCCGCCGAGCCGCCCGGCCGCCACTTCGCCGGCGGGGCCACCACCGATCACCACCACGTCGAAAGTCTTCACGGGACGGTGTCTACCTCATGTGGGCGCCCGTTACGCGGCGTAGCGCTTCTGGGCCCGCGCGCGGGCCTTCGCGGCTTCGATCTCGCGGTCCTTCGGCGGCGCGTTCGTGACCAGGGCGTCGAGCAGGTGCCGGCTGGCGTGCGCGACCTCGTGCACCGCACGGTCGAACGCCTCCTGGTTGGCCTGCGACGGCTTCGTCGTCCCGCTGATCTTGCGCACGTACTGCAGGGCGGCCGCCTGCACCTCATCCGAGGTGGCCGGCGGCTCGAAGTTGTGGAGCTGGCGGATGTTTCGGCACATGTGGTCTAGAATGCCACGGGTAAGGAACACCCGGGGACGACAGGCTTCGACGTGGCCGGTTCCGTTTGGGTGGTTGCGAGCCGAGGACCCCGGTTGGCCTCGTTAAATGATCCGGGAACAAACAAGTGCGGAGTCTCACGACTTCCAGCTCGCTGCCTAGGTAGAACTAGCCAGTGAGTCCTCGGCCCCCACAGCCTGCGGTGGGGATGTCCGGGGTCAACGAGCAGGCTCACCCGGTGAGGCCCGCCCTCGCCGATCCGGGGACATCTCAGGGGGCTGGCCTTCGGCAACCCGGTCAGGCAAGGCGACCCGGAGGCGAGATACAGAGGCCTGACTACGCTCGTAGAAGCCATTCAGACGCGGTTGCGGACGCGGGTTCAATTCCCGCCGTCTCCATCATTTTCACGAAGGTCGAAGCCCCGTCTACACCCCGTGGGCGGGGGTGGTTTCGGCGGGTGCGAACGGGGGAACCCTGCCTCCAGAAAGTAGTCCGATAGACGGGAGCAGCGGTGCATAGGCGCGGGAGAAGGTTTGCGGTTGTCGGCGGGAGCGTTGTGGCGACGGTGGGGGCGATCACGGCGATCGCGTTGGCGGCGGCCGGGCCGGGCACGCCCCAGACCACAGAGGTGGGCTCGTTCTTCAGTGGTGCCCTCATCAGCGAGGCCCAGCGGACCTGCACGGGGACCGACGGCGGCTACACGGAGTCCCTCATCCACTATCAGGCCCCATCGAGCATGACGACGTCCAGTGACCCGCGCTTCGACGGCTTGGCCGACTTCTACGTGCACGAGCTCTACCTCACGAGCCCGACCGACGGCACGCCGCGTGGGCACATCGACGGCACGATCGACTGGTTCGCGAGCGACACAGGTCCCAAGACGGCCTTCGCCAAGCTCATCGGCATCTGGCACGGGGTCGAAGCCAACTTCGGTGGAATCGACGGCAGCATCGGCGGCCCGAGCGGGAACACCGACGGCTACGCGTTGCCTATGGGGACGCTCCCGCGGGCCGCTCTGTACGGGACGGTCGAGCTCGGGGAGACTGCGCTCGGGCTCTCGGGTTCCTTCGGAGCCGGAAAGGAGTCCCTCACCAACCCGGGGACGGCAACGACGGGCGCGCTCCTGCAGTCGTTCAGCTGCACCGGCAAGTACCAGCCGGTGGCGGTCGGAACGATGAACCCCACCACGTTGAGCAAGAGCGCCCAGCGCGCGGAGATCCGCACCATGCGCCGACGCGCAAGCGGCAAGAAGGCGGCGCCGAAGCGAGCCAAGCTGGTCGTGCCGGCGGAGGCCAAGCTGCCGCCGCTGCCGTCGCTGCCGCACTAGGGCCGGCCCGGGACTTGACGGCGCGTCGCTCTGTGAGCGACGCGCCTCGTGGGCGCCACACGTCTCGGGCTGGCGGCTAGGGTCGATACCCGCGGCGGCGGCCGACGGTCGCCAGCGCGGCCAGGGCCGGCCGCAGGAGCCAGTCCGGGCCGGCGAGGCGGAACGTGTCGCGGTACTCCGTCAGCAGGACCCCGAAGGCGAGCGGGCTCGGCATGCCGTCCTTGCCGACCCGCCCCTCTTCCTGGAGCCGGTTGATGGCCCGGAACCACGCCTCGGTCCGGCCGCCGGGGGAGGTGGTCCACGTGACCCGGGCGGGGCGGTCGCCGGGGTTCCAGAAGGTGTGGACGACCCCGCGCGGGACGTCGAAGGCGTCGCCCGTCGTGTAGGTGTGCGTCTCGCCCGCGAGGTTGACGCGCACCTCGCCCTCCAGGATCTCGAAGTGCTCGTCCTGCTCGGGATGAAAGTGCTTGGGCGGTGGCTTGCCGGGGAAGTAGGTCGCCTCGACCACCAGCGCCTCGCGGTCGCTCGAGCGGATCGCGATCGACTCCGTTGGCGTGATCCTCATCACCTCGCTCATGGACGCGGCAATCTAGCTCGGCACGGCGCCGGCTGATCCTGCATCCTGTGGCCGACGTATGGGGACGCTGCGATTCGATCACCTGGGCGTGGTCGTCGAAGACCTCGAGGCCGTGTCGGCCTTCTTCGCCGCGCTGGGGTTCGAGCGCGAGGGGCGGAGTTCGGTCGAAGGCGAGGTGGTCGACCGGATCAACGGGCTCGACGGCATCCGCAACGACGTCCAGATGATGCGGACGCCGGACGGCACCGGCAAGCTCGAGCTCATCAAGTACCACGAGCCCGCCGATCCCGACGGGCCGTCCCGCTTCCCGCCGAACCGGCTGGGCTACCGGCACATCTGCCTCGAGATCGGGGACGTCGACGCGACCGTCGAGAGGGTGCGGGCCGATGGCTTCGAACCGGTCGGCGAGGTGCAGCAGTGGGAGGATTCCTGGCGGCTCGTCTATCTCCGCGGTCCCGAGGGCCTGATCATCGAACTCGCCGAGCGGCTCTCGGCAAGCTGAACGCAAACTGACCGGAAGCAACCGAGGCGGCGGGCCACCGGCCGCACGGACGTACAGTCAGAGCGTGGCCGTCGAGCACGCCTCCCCTGATCCCCTCGTCGTCTCGGGCACGGAGCGCGTGGACCGGGCGGCCACGCTGGTCGTCACCGTGCTCCCGGTCCTCGCGCTCGGTTTCGGCATCGTCCATGCCGCCGGGCACGGTCTGGGCTGGTCCGATGTCGCCGCCTTCCTCGTCACGTACTGCCTCTGCGGGCTCGGCGTGACGGTGGGCTTCCACCGCCTCCTCACCCACCGGTCGTTCAAGACGAAGCCGGCGATCCGCGGCGCGCTGGCGATCATGGGGTCTGCGGCGGTCGAGGGTCCCGTGATCGAGTGGGTCGCCAATCACCGCAAGCACCATGCGTTCGCCGATCAGGACGGGGATCCCCACAGCCCGCACGTCGGTCACGGGAGCGGCTGGAGCGGTGCGCTGCGCGGCCTCTGGCACGCGCATCTCGGCTGGGTGTTCCAGCCCGGCGTGGCCGATCCGGCGCGCTACGCCCCCGATCTCCTCCGCGACCGGCTGATCGTCTTCGTCGACGGCGCGTTCCTGCTCTGGGTGGCGCTCGGGCTCGCGCTCCCCTTCGGGATCGGCGCCGCGATCGGCGGCAGCGTCGCCGCCGGTCTCAGCGGGCTGCTGTGGGGTGGCGCCGTCCGCATGCTCGTGCTGCACCACGTGACGTTCTCGATCAACTCGCTGTGCCACGTGTTCGGCCGCCGCGCCTACGAGACCAAGGACGAGTCGCGCAACCTCGCCTGGCTGGCGCCGTTGAGCTTCGGCGAGGCGTGGCACAACAACCACCACGCCTTCCCGACCTCGGCGGCGCACGGACTCGAGCGGCGGCAGCTGGATCCCGCGGCGGCGTTCATCGGCGGACTCGAACGCGCCGGTCTCGCCTGGGACGTCGTGCGCGTGTCACCCGAGCGGCGAGCGGACAGATCCGCGACGTGACCGGATGGCTCGGATAGGGTCGCGCCGCACATGACCGACGTCCAGGCACCCGCCTTCGATCGTTTCGCGATCGGCTTCGATCCGCGCGACCGCGAACGGCTGCACGAGTTGTGGGACGAGGTCATCGACTCCGGCCAGTGGTCGCACGGTCCGATGAACGCGGCCTTCGAGAGCGCCTGGGCCGCGCACAACGGCGTGGGCGCGGTCGCGCTGAGTGGGTGGGCCGGCGGCGCGCTGGCCGCCCTGGACTTCGCCGGCGTGGCCGGCAGACCCGTCCTGTGTCCCTCGAACACCTTCATGGCCACCCCGCTGGCGATCCTTCGCGCCGGGGGCGAACCGGTGTTCGTGGACTGCGGCCGAGGCGACCTGTGCGTCTCGTTCGAGGCCTTCGAGGCGGCGGCGGAGCGAACCAGGCCCGCCGCGGCCATCCTCGTGCACATCGGCGGTCACATCGCCTTCGACTCCCAGCGGATCGCCGACTACTGCCGGGGCAACGACATCTTCCTGCTCGAAGACTGCGCGCACGCGCACGGTGCCGACTGGGACGGCCGCCGTGCCGGCACGTACGGCGACGCGGGCGTCTACTCGTTCTACGCGACCAAGACGGTCTCGACCGGCGAGGGCGGCGTGCTCGTGTCCTCGCGCGACGAGGTGCTCGCGCACGCGCGGGCGTTCCGCGACTACGGCAAGCCCGACTACGCCGTCGAGGGGCTGAACTTCCGGATGAGCGAGTTCACCGCGGCGCTCGCCCTGATCCAGACCGAGCGGCTGCCGCAGATCGTGAAATGGAAGAACGACGTCGCGCGCGAGGTGCTCGACCCGCTCCACCCCGATCGGCTCGAGCTGCCCGACGGCATGACGTCCGGCCTCTACAAGTACATCGTCTTCTCCCCGATCGATCGCTCCACCGGGAAGGTCTACGACCAACCGTGCCACCGGATCATGGGAACGGCAGACGTGCTGCCCAACACGGACTGGGTGGCCGAGCACCACTGGTGCGAACCGCTCTACTACCGGCCGGTCGCGGACTGATGGGCCGCGTCCTGGTCACCGGCGGGGCCGGCTTCATCGGCTCGCACGTCGTCGACGCGCTCACCCGCGCGGGTCACGAACCGGTCATCTACGACCTGCATCCGTCGCGCTGGCACACCGGCGTCGACACCGTCATCGGGGACCTGGGCGACACCGAGAAGCTGACCGCGGCGCTCGCGTCGTGCTCGGCGGTCGCGCACCTGGCGGCCGCGGCCGACGTCGACCAGGTCCGCGACGACCCGCTCGGCGCCGATCGCGTGAACGTGAGCGGCACCGCCTCGCTGCTGGAGGCCGCCCGGCGGGCCGGCGTCGGACGCGTGGTGTACGCGTCCACCATCTGGGTCTACTCCGACACGGAGCTGACGGCAGTCGACGAGGACACGCCGTTGCGACACCCCGGGCACCTGTACACGGCGACCAAGCTCGCGGGCGAGCTCTACTGCCGCTCCTACGCGGAGCTCTTTGGCCTCGAGTACACGATCCTGCGCTTCGGCATCCCGTACGGGCCGCGCGCCCGCCCCGCCGCCGTCGTGCCGGCGATGGTCGGCCGCGCGCTCGCCGGGGAGCCGCTGACGATCGCGGGCGACGGCCTGCAGACGCGCCGGTTCGTGTACGTCGAGGACCTCGCCGCGGGCGTCGTCCGCGGTCTGGAGCCGTGCGCCGCGAACCGCGTGTACAACCTCGTGTCGGGCGAGGACGTGTCGATCAAGCGGGTCGCCGAGACGGTGTGCGCGGCCGTCGGCGACACCGAGATCGTGTACACGCCAGGGCGCTCGGGCGACTTCGGCGGCGTCGAGGTCGACGGCAGCCGCGCGGCGCGCGAGCTCGGCTGGACCGCCTCGACGAGCTTCGAGGAAGGCGTGCGCCGCTACGTCGCCTCCGTCCGCGAGCGCGACCACGCGCCGGTGGCCGCGCCCGTGTCGCTCGCCGCCCGCATGGACATGCTCCGCCGCGTGGTGTTCCCGCTCGCGTTGCTCGGCGTGATCGTCGCGTGCCTGGCGGCGGCCGGCTCGGTGGAGCAGGTCATCGACGAGTTTCCGCTCGCCGTGCTCACGATGGTGGTCGCCCTGCCCGTGACCCTGGTCTGGAGCCAGGACTGGGGGACGGTCGCCCGGCGGCGGCTGGGGCTCGGCTTCTGGTCGCTGTCGGCGCTGCTGCTCCTCCTGCTCGTCGCGCCGCTGCCGAGATCAGACGAGCTCACCGGCCACCCGATCGTGCTGGTGCTCCTGGCGGTCTCGGCGGCGATCGCCGCCGGCCTGGCCACCGGCAGGCCGCTGCCCGCATGGCGCGAGCGCGTCAGCGACTAGCCGGCAGCAGCAGCGCCAGCGCCCCGACCGTGGTGCGCCACGAGCCGCGCGCGCTGTAGGCATCGCTGTCGTGCAGCAGGACGACGTCACCCGGGCCGAGGTCGCGCGCGACGAGCGCCGCAACGCTCTGCGGCGTCGCCCGCCGGGTCCAGTCGCGGCCCCAGTGCGACCACAGCAGCGGCGACCAACCGCGACGGCGGGCCTCCGCCAGCGCCCCGAGACTGAAGATGCCGAACGGCGGCCGGTAGAGGACTGGCTCGACGCCGGTGGCGTCCGCGATCGTCGCCTGGGCGCGATCGAAGTCGAGGCGGACGCCGCGCAGGCCGATCCGGAGCAGGTTGCGGTGACGATGACCGTGGACGCCGATCTCGTGGCCGCGGGCGGCGATCTCCCCGGCCAGGCCGCGGTCGCGCTCGACCTGCTCACCGACCAGGAAGAACGTCGCGACGACGCCCGCCGCCTCGAGCCGGTCCAGCACCGCCGGGGTGCCCTGCGCGTGGGGGCCGTCGTCGAAGGTGAATCGCACCTGGTCGCTCCCGGGCAGCCGGCAGGCGACGCCCAGCGCGTCCGCCACCGGCCGGCACACCGGCGCGAGCGCCGGCGCCGACCAGGCACTTGCCGCGGCCGCGGCGATCGTGAGCGGTGCGCGCATGGATGACACTCTGCCAGCGGGCCTCGCGCTGGCGGTCGCCGCCGCGCTGCTCTTCGAGACCGCCTACCTGCTGCAGGCCCTGGAGGCCCGCACCGTCGCCACGAGCGTCCGGGCGACCGGCGTGCTGCGACGCCTGGTGGTCCGCAGGCGCTGGCTGCTCGGCATCGCGCTGGCGGCGGGCGCAGCGGCGCTTCAAGTCGCCGCGCTGCGCCTCGCCCCGTTGATCGTCGTGCAACCGGCGCTGGCGTTCGGGGTGGTCGCGCTCGTCATGGTCGGCGGACGCTTCCTGGGCGAGCCGGCGAGTCGGGGCGACCTGATGGCGGCGGTGGTCGTGGCGGTGGGCGTGACGTTCATGGCGCTGGCCGGCCGCGGCGTTCAGCCCGAGCCCGTCGCGACCGTACCTGCGGCGATCGCGTTGGCGAGCCTCGCCGCGCTGCTGGCGACATCGTTCCTCCTCCGGACCGCGCCCACGCTGCTCCTCGTCCTCGGGGCCGGGGCCGGCGACGCCCTGGCGGCGCTGGCGGCGGAGCGCTTCGCCCATGCGTGGAGCCTGATCGGCGTGGTGTGGGTCGTCGTCGGCGTCGCGGCGCTGGTCGGGTCCCTGGGTGTCGAGATGACGGCGATCGGACGGTGGCCGGCCACCCGGGTCGGGCCGTTCGTCCTCGTCTGTCAGACCGTGGTGCCGGTGCTGCTCGCACCCATCGTGGCCGGCGAGGACTGGCGATCGGACGCGGGCCTGGTCGCCGCGGGCCTGGTGCTGGTGGCGGCCGGCGGGTGGCGGCTGGCGCGGTCAGGCGGCCTGCTCGAGCACCGGGAAGCGATCGACGATGACGTCCGCAGCCCACGGCAGCCCGAACCATGAGCGATCCGGTTCACCGGGCGCGTCCAGCGCGGTCCGGATCGCCCGGTCCAGTTCCACCGCGTTCCCGGCCACCTGCGCCAGCCCGAAGCGCTGGAACGCCGCGTTGTTGATGCGGATGTGGCCGCGTCCCCAGCCGTAGGAGATCACCCGGCACCCGCAGATGAGCGCCTCTAGCACGGTCAGCCCCGCCGTCGAGTGCACCAGCACGTCCGAGGCGGCCATCAGCTCCGGCATCCGGTTCGTGAACCCGAGCGCGCGCACCCCCGGCTCGTCGCGCATCCGCTCGAGCAGGGCTTCGTTGCTCCCGCACAGCACGAGGACCTCGCCGTGCGCGCGCGCCGCCGCCGCCGCCCCGGCGACATCGCCGACGCCCCATCCGCCGCCGGACACCAGCACCACGGGTCCGTCCGCGAGATCCAGCTCCGCCCGCGCCTGCGCGCGCGGGGGCGGCGCCGCGAACCCGACGGGATTGAACCCGCGGACGGCCGCCACCGCAGC
>CAXTBB010000021.1:0-69424 GCA_964242305.1 uncultured Solirubrobacteraceae bacterium | reverse complement strand
CTGGCCCGTCTCGTCCCCGACTCCGCGGGCGTGTACGTCGTCCCGGCCTTCAGCCGCCGGCCCGACGCGGAGGTCGCGCCGCTGACCGTCGAGCTGGAGACGGACCCCTGCAGCAGCACGCGCACGGTGGTCGACCCCGCGTCGCCCAGCTTCGTGCCCGTGTAGTAGTGGGCGAGGATGCGGTCGTAGGTCCAGCCGTGCTGCGCGTAGCCGTAGGCGCCGTACTGGCTCATCCCCACGCCGTGACCGAAGCCGGCGCCCCGGATCGTGAACCGGCTGGCGGCGTCGGCGGTCGCCGGGACGAGGCCGAGGAGGAGCGCGAAGCAGATGAGGGTCCGGGCCTTCATGATGGAACCGAGCACGTTAGACAGATCACGCGAAGGGGGAAGGAGTTTCGACATGGACGATCGCAATGCCGCCGACCTCTTCGTCGACTGCTTGGTGGCCGAGGGCGTGCAGTACGTCTTCGGCATACCGGGTGAGGAGACGCTGGACCTCAATCGTGCGCTGGCGGATTCGCCCATCGAGTTCGTCCCGGTTCGACACGAGCAGGGCGGGGCCTACATGGCCGACATGTATGGCCGTCTCACCCATCGCGCCGGCGTCTGCCTGGGCACGCTCGGCCCGGGCGCGACGAACCTCGTCACCGCCGTCGCCGACGCGTGGCTGGACCGCTCGCCGCTGGTTGCCCTGACCGGCCAGGGCGACCTCGAGCGCACGCACAAGGAATCCCACCAGTACATCGACGTGGTCTCCATGTTCAAGCCGATCACGAAGTGGAACACGCGGCTCAACAGTCCGAAGATGATCCCGGAGGCGGTGCGCAAGGCGTTCAAGGTCGCGCAGGACCAGAAGCCGGGGCCGACCCACATCGAGCTGCCCGAGGACGTCATGGCCTCCAGCCCGCCGGAGGGCGCCGCGCCGCTTGGCCACCGCCAGGAGCACCGCCGGCCCGAGCCCTCCCAGCGCGAGCTCGACGAGGCCGCCGAGCTGATCCGCGACGCCGAGTACCCGCTCATCCTGGCCGGCAACGGCGTCTCGCGCGGGGCCGCGGCGCCCGCCCTGCGCGCGTTCGCCCACGCGACCGGCATGGGGGTGGCGGCGACCTTCATGGGCAAGGGCGTGCTCGAGGACGGCGACCCGCACTGGCGCGGGACGGTCGGCATGCAGGCGCGCGACTACGAGCTGGCCGGCTTCGAGCACGCCGACGTCGTCATCACGGTCGGCTACGACCTCGTCGAGCACGCGCCCGTGAACTGGAACCCGCGCGGGAACAAGACGATCGTCTGCATCGACACGATGGCCGCCGAGGTCGACGAGCACTTCGTCACCACCTCGGACCTGATCGGGGACATCGACCTGATCCTGCGCCGCCTCACGGGCCTGGTCGCGATGGGCGAGCCGTCGACGTCGACGCCGTCCAAGCTCGAGGACCTCGTCCAGAGCGCCTTCCGCGCCGGCGCCGACGACGACGCGTTCCCCATGCACCCGCCGCGGGTGCTGTGGGAGATCCGCAAGGCGCTCGGGCGCAACGACATCCTCATCTCCGACGTCGGCCTGCACAAGCTGTGGATCGCGCGCATGTTCCCGGCCTCCGAGCCGGACACGGTGCTGATCGCCAACGGCCTGGCCGGCATGGGCATCGCGCTGCCGACCGCGATCGCCGCCCAGCTCGTCTACCCCGACCGCAAGGTGGTCACGGTGTCGGGGGACGGCGGCTTCCTCATGAACTGCCAGGAGCTCGAGACCGCCAAGCGGCTCAAGACGCCCGTCGTGAACATCATCTGGGAGAACCGGCAGTACGGCTCGATCGTGTGGAAGCAGGACAACAAGTTCGGTCGTCACTTCGGCGTCGACTTCACCAACCCGGACTTCGTCGGGCTGGCGCAGGCGTTCGGGATCCCGGGCTTCCGCTGCGAGACCGTCGAGGACTTCCCCGCCCATCTGGACAAGGCGCTGGCGCTCGACGAGCCCTCGATCGTGGTGGTGCCCATCGACTACTCGCAGGACATCGGCCTGCAGGAGCAACTCGGACAGGAGACCGTGAGCGCGTGAGCGAGCAATCCGTATTGGAATCCGTCAAGACCGGCCTCTTCATCGGCGGCGAGTGGCGCGACGCGGCGGCGACGCTCGACGTCGAGGACCCGTCGACGGGGGAGACGATCGCGCAGGTCGCCGACGCCACGCCCGAGGACGCGCAGGCGGCCATCGACGCCGCCGCCGGGATGCGCGACGAGTGGGCGGCCACGCCCCCGCGCGACCGCGGCGAGGTCCTGCGCCGCGCCTTCGACCTGATCGCGGAGCGCGCCGACGACCTCGCGCTGCTGATGACGCTCGAGATGGGCAAGACGCTCAAGGAGTCCAAGGCGGAGGTCACCTACGCGTCGGAGTTCCTGCGCTGGTTCTCCGAGGAGGCGGTGCGCATCGACGGCCGCTACGCCGTGGCGCCCAACGGCATCGGCCGCGTGCTGGTCATGCGCCAGCCGATCGGCCCGTGCTACTTCATCACTCCCTGGAACTTCCCCATGGCGATGGGGACGCGCAAGATCGGCCCGGCCATCGCGGCCGGCTGCACGATGGTGGTCAAGCCGGCCAAGCAGACGCCGCTGAGCATGTTCGCGCTCGCGCAGATCCTCGAGGAGGCGGGCCTGCCCGGGGGCGTCCTCAACGTCGTCACCTCGAAGTCCGCGGGCGACGTCTCCAAGCCGATCTTCGCCGACCCGCGCCTGCGCAAGCTGTCCTTCACCGGCTCCACCGAGATCGGCAAGAAGCTCATCGCGCAGTCGGCCGAGAACGTGCTCAAGGTCTCGATGGAGCTGGGCGGCAACGCCCCGTTCGTGGTCTTCGAGGACGCCGACGTCGACGCCGCCGTCGAGGGCGCGGTGATCGCCAAGATGCGCAACATCGGCGAGGCCTGCACGTCGGCCAACCGCTTCCACGTCGCGGACGCCATCGCCGACGAGTTCACGTCCAAGCTGGCCGAGAAGCTCGGGGCGATGAAGGTGGGGCGGGGGACCGAGGACGACGTCGAGGTCGGCCCGCTGATCGACGCCGACCAGCGCGACAAGGTCGCCGAGCTCGTCGAGGACGCCGTCGGCCGTGGTGCCGAGACGGTGACCGGCGGTCAGAAGCTTGACGGGCAGGGATACTTCTTCTCCCCCACTGTGTTGAGTGGGGTGCCCGATGACGCCAGGATGCTCAAGGAGGAGATCTTCGGTCCGGTGGCCCCGGTCGCCACGTTCGCGTCGGAGGACGAGGCGGTCGCCGCGGCCAACGACACCGAGTACGGGCTCGTCGCCTACCTCTACACCTCCGACCTCAAGCGGGCCCTCCGCGTCTGCGAGCGCCTCGACACCGGCATGGTCGGCCTCAACCAGGGGATGGTCTCCAACGCCTCCGCCCCGTTCGGCGGCGTCAAGCAGTCCGGCTTCGGCCGCGAGGGCGGCAAGGAGGGCATCGACGAGTACCTGGAGACGAAGTACGTGGCTGTGTCCCTCTAACCGGGCGAAGCCCGAAGCAGAGGGTTCCCGTGCCCACGTAGCGCCGAAGGCGCTGGCGGTGGTGCTTTGTAGCTGCCTGCTGCTCGCCGCTCCGGCGGGCGCGTCGTCGTGGCCGGCGACGGGCGGCGGTCCGGCGCGCGCGGGGGCCCAGCCGGTCGAGCCCGGTGCGCTGCCCGCCCCCGTGGAGTGGGCCTTCGCCGACCCCGCCGGGGCGATGGGCGCGCCGGTGGTGGCCGACGGGGACGGCGCGGCGGCGCAGCACGTCGTCTACGCGACCACGGACGGCCGCGTGCACGTGCGCGCGCTGGACACGGGCGCCGAGATCGCGTCGACGCTGATCGACGACGACGGCGGCCGTGGCGTGGTGCCGGCGCAGAGCTCGTCCGACACCGGCCTCGTCGTCGCGGGCGGGGCGGTCTTCGTCCCCCACGACGACGGCGCCGGGGTGGAGATCGCCCGCCTCGACGAGCGCACGGGCGCACGGCTCGGCCCCGACGTCGCCGTGCCGGACTCGCTGGGCTGCACGGTGGCGGGCGCGCCCCTGCTCACGCCCGTCGCCGCCGACGGCAGCCGCGTGCTCGTCTTCACCGAGACCGGCTCCTGCGGGTCCGCGCTCATCCGGGTCGGCGTGCAGGGAACCGAGCTCGGCGCGATTGCCCGCACGCCGGTGTCGGGACTGGTGGCCGGCGTCCCGGCCGCGCAGGTGATCATCGGGGTCATGCCGCAGTTCGCCTTCGCCGTCGCCCGCACCCTGGGCCTGGACCTGATCGGCGCCGACGGCCGCGCGGCGGGGACGGTCGAGCTCGACGAGACGCCCGCGGCGATCGCCGCGCCGGAGACCGCGGGCGCCGCCACGCCGGCCGTCGTCGTGGTCGGCAGCCAGCACGTCTACCGCCTCGTCCAGGGCGCCGACGGCGTGCTGCGCGTGACCGCGACCGTGCCCGGGCGCGGGACGAGCGTCGCCGTCGGCGGCGCGAGCGACGCGCGCGTGGCCATCGCGGGGCCGGACGGGCTGCTCGTCCTGCGCAGCGACCTGTCGGCGGTCGGGACGGCGCCGGGGTCCTTCACGGCCGTGTCCGCCGGCGG
The DNA here is from genome assembly GCA_964242305.1 of uncultured Solirubrobacteraceae bacterium. Taxonomy (GTDB): domain Bacteria; phylum Actinomycetota; class Thermoleophilia; order Solirubrobacterales; family Solirubrobacteraceae; genus DATLGB01. Next base: position 64,838 of record CAXTBB010000021.1, on the reverse strand, counting down.
GGACGTGGCCTACGCCGTCAGCGGCGGTCGCCTCGTGGCCGTCGACCTCAACACGCCCGCCGTGACCGACCTCGGGGTCGCGGCGACGACGGCGCCCGCGCTTGCCCGCGGCTACGTCGTCACCGGGCCCGCCGCGCTGCTCACCACCGACGTCACCGCGCCGGCGGTGACGCTGACCGGCGACGTGCGCCACGCCGAGGCCCACCCCACGGACGATCGCGGCGTGGCGGCGGTCGACTTCCACCTCGGGAGGCTGTCGCTGGGAACCGTCACCCACGCCCCGTTCGCCATCACCCCGGACACACGCAAGGTCACGGCCGGCGCCTACACGCTCGACGCGGCCGCCCGCGACGCGGCGGGCAACGTCGCCCACGCCAGCCTGCCGGTGACGCTGACCTGCCGGCAGCGGCGCGGCACGCGCCGCGCCGACCGGATCCGCGGCGGCAAGGCCCGCGACTGCATCCGGGCGGGCCGCGGGCGCGACCGCATCGACGTGCGCGGCGGCGGTGCGGACATCGTCCACTGCGGTCCGGGGCCCGACCAGGTCCGCGCGGATCGGTTCGACCGGGTTATTGACGACTGCGAGCGCGTTCGTCGGCACTGAACGTCATACTTGGCCGGGTGACCACGGATCGGTCGATTGCGACGACGGGGCTCGTGCTCATCGTCGATGACCACGAATCGGTGCGCGCGTTCCTGGAGGCAGCGCTCCTGAGTTACGGCTTCGAGGTCCAGAGCGCCGCGACCGGCGCCGCGGCCATCGCGTCGACGGACGCGTCGGTCGACGCCGTCCTGCTCGACCTCGACCTGCCCGACATGACCGGCCTCGATGTGCTCGACGCGATCCGCACCCTGCCCTACCCGCCGCCGGTCATCGTCCTCACCGGCTCCGTCGACCGCGACGCTCCCGCCTGCCTGAGCCGGGGCGCGCATGACTTCATGTCCAAGCCGCCCAAGCTCGAGGAGCTGGTGGCGCGGGTCAACGCCGCCGTGCGCGTCAAGCGGCTGCAGGATCAGCTGCACAGCATCAACCGCGTGCTCGAGCACCAGGCGATGACGGACGCGCTGACCGGCCTGGCCAACCGCCGTCACGGCTTCTTCGAGCTCGACCGCCTGATCTCCGCCGCCGAGCGTCACGACCGCTCGCTGTGCGTCCTGATGGCTGACCTCGATCACTTCAAGACGCTCAACGACACCTACGGTCACGACTCCGGGGACAGCTGCCTGCGCGAGGCGGCGCGCCGGCTGGGCGAGGCGGTCCGGACCAGCGACCTGCCCATCCGCTGGGGCGGGGAGGAGTTCGTCGTCCTCATGCCCGACGCCTCGCAGGCGCACGCCGCCGAGGTCGCCGAGCGCATCCGCGCCGCCGTCGCCGACCCGCCGTTCTCCGCGGGCGAGGACACCATCCACGTCACCATGTCCGTGGGCTGGGCGATGCGCATTCCGGGCGAGAACGGCCCCGACCTCGTCGCCCGCGCCGACGCCGCGCTCTACGAGGCCAAGCGCCGCGGCCGCAACGCCGTCGTGGGGTCATCGGGGTAGGTCCTGGCGGTCGCTGGCGTCAGGCGGTGATCAGCGACCGCCAGCGGCGATCTTGCGAAGGTCGAGGGCCTTGTCGAGCGTCTCCTCGTCGACGCCGTGTTCGCGGGCGACCTCGCGCAGCGTGCCGCCCGACGCCGACGCCGCTTTGACGATCTCGGCCGCCTTGTCGTAGCCGATGAACGGGTTGAGGGCGGTGGCGACGGCGAGCGTCCCCTCTGCGGAGGCCTCGCAGCCGTCGTAGTTGGGCTCGATGCCGTCGACGCACTTCTCCTTGAAGGCGACGGCGGTGGTGCTGAGCAGGTGGATCGACTGCAGCAGGTTGCGCGCGATCAGCGGGATGCGGACGTTGAGCTCGAACTGCCCCTGGAGGCCGCCGATCGTGATCGCTGTGTCGTTGCCGATCACCTGCGCGGAGACCTGGAGGACGACCTCGGGCAGGACCGGGTTGACCTTGCCGGGCATGATGCTCGAGCCCTTCTGCAGCTCGGGCAGGAACAGCTCGCCGATGCCCGCGCGCGGGCCCGAGCCCATCAGCGCGAGGTCGCCGGCGATCTTGATCAGGCTGACGGCGACCACCTTCAGCGCGCCGGACAGCTCGACCAGCGCGTCGCGGTTGGCCTGCGCCTCGAAGGGGTCCTCGGGGGCGGAGATCGTGAGGCCGGTGGCCTCCTCGAGCTTGGCCCGCACGCCCGCGGCGAAGTCCTTGTGGGTGTTCAGACCCGTGCCGGTGGCCGTCCCGCCGAGCGGGATCTGGGCGACCTGGGGCAGGGCGTTGGCGATGCGCTTCTGGCCGAGGCGGATCTGCGCGGCGTAGCCGGCGAACTCCTGCCCGAGGGTGACGGGCACGGCGTCCATCAGGTGCGTGCGGCCGGACTTGACGATGTCCTTGAACGCCTCCGCCTTCTTCGTGAAGGACTGCTCGAGCTGGGCCAGGGCGGGCAGCAGCGTGTTCGTCGCCTCGTCGAGCGCGGCGAGGTGGACCGCCGACGGGAAGACGTCGTTGGACGACTGCCCCATGTTCACGTGGTCGTTGGGGTGGGCTGGGTGGGTGGGGGTGGGGTCATTCGCAAGGTTGGCCAGCACCTCGTTGGTGTTCATGTTCGAGCTGGTGCCCGAGCCGGTCTGGAAGACGTCGATCGGGAACTGGTCGTCGTGCTCCCCGTTGGCCACCGCGTCGCCCGCCTCGGCGATCCGGGTGGCAAGATCCTCGTCGAGCAGCCCCAGCTCGGCGTTCACGCGCGCGGCCGCGCCCTTGATGCGCCCGAGCCAGCGCACGACCGCCACCGGCACCGTCTCGCCGGAGATCGGGAAGTTGGCCACGGCCTTGGTGGTCTCTCCCCCCCAGAGTTGCTCGGCCTCGCTCAAAGTCATGGTGCAAACGCTACTGCCGCAAGGGTCCATGCGCTTGCGTCCCTTCCCGGTACGTAAGTGCACGAGGCCAGCGCCCGGCGCACCGCCGCCACCACCTCGCGTCCGTGCTCGTGCAACCGGCGGTCGGTGATGCGACGGACCTGGAGCCCGAGGTCGCCGAAGAAGGCGTCCTTGAGCCGGTCGGTCTCGAACGCGTGCGGGTTCCCGTGCGTGTGCCACGCGTCGATCTCGACCACGAGGCCGTATTCGGCGAAGAGCGCGTCGGCCTCCCAGCGCCCGAGCGGCACGTTCATCGTCATCGGCGGCAGCCCGCGACAGAGGCGCACGAAGGTGCGCTCGTTCGCCGAGCGGGTGAAGACGTGGCGGTGCTTCGTGATCGCGCGCCGCCCGGGTGCGGGCGTGTGCTGCCTGCGGTCGAAGAGCCCGAGGCGTTCCGCGGTGGACGCGGCCAACTGCAGCTGGGTGGGGGTGAGGAGGTCCGCCAGGTCGGTGAGGGTGCGCTCGGGCGTGGTGACTGCGAGGCCGCCGATGGTCTCGGTCGGGATCCACGCGCTGACGTGGACGACGAGGCCGGGGCGACTCCGGGCGCCGCTTCGCGGAACGGTGACGTGGACGGGGCCGTAGTCGTGCTTGCGGAGCTTGTGCTCGGCGGCCGCGGAGAGGTGGCTCAGCGCCGCGCCGTCGCCGCAGGCGAGGACGGCGGCGAAGAACTGGCCGCGTCTGGAGAGGGTGGGCAGGAGGGCGTAGACGCCGCGGTGGATGCGGAAGAGGGTCCCGGCCGCCACTCGTCCCCGGACCGCTCTAGCCGACACGCCGTGTTCTTCGAGCTGCCGCAGCGAAACGACCGCCTCCTGGCGGGCTGCGAGCGCCCGGAGCGCGACCTCATGCGATTGCGTACCTGTGGGGGACAGAAGCGCATGAACCCTCGGCATGCCCTTCAGCCTGGCTCCTCAAGTGATGTCGTTCTAGTCCCACCTGCAACGAATCAGAGGCAGAACGCAGCCAGCTCGCGCGCCATCCCGACCGGATCGTCGTAGGCCATCAGGAACCCGGTTCCGGGAAGCATGCGCAGGGAGGCGTGGGGGAGCAGGTCGAGCAGCTCCTCGGCGATCGCCGGGGGGTGGGCGGCGTCCTCGTCGGCCCACAGGAGCAGGGTGGGGCAGTCGATGTGGCGGTAGGCGTCGAGCAGGTCGGCGTCCGGGCCAGCCGGGAAACGACGCGCCGCCTTGGCCCACGCTCGAGCGCGGTTGCCGTTGCGGGGGAGGTCGGCGAGCGCGTGGCGGAGCAGGTCGCGCGCGGCGGGGTTGCCGCGGGCGGAGAGCGACTCGCCGAGCGCGGGCCGGAAGGCCAGGCGGGCGCCGTGGGCGACCAGGCTCGACAACCCCGGCACGGCGCCGGCGCGGGCGCTGGCGCGGACGACGCGCTCGGCACGCTCGCGTCCTGTGCGGCGGTGCAGCGCGCTGGGCAGGATGACCAGCCGCGCCGGTTGCAGCTGGCGGGAGAGCACGGCGCGCAGCACGAGCTGGGCGCCGACGTCGTGCCCACCCACGAACGGCCGCGGGCCGCACGCCTCGCGGATGAAGCCGGCCAGCACCTCGACGAGCCAGTCGCGCGTGTAGGGATGGCGCGGCCGGTCCTCGGAGTCCCCGTGCAGCGGGAGGTCGGGCAGGACGAGGCGGAAGCGGTCCGAGAGCTCCTCGACGAGCGGCTCGAACTCGCGGTGCGAGAGGCCGGCGGAGTGGATCAGCGCCAGCGGCGGGCCGGTCCCCGCCTCCCGGTAGGCGATCCGGGCTCCGTCCGAATGGTGATAGAGACGGAGCTTCACCTTCTGTCAGCTTCGCCGACTCGAGTAAACCACCGTGTCATTGCGCCGCTCACCTTATGACCGGGAGATCCTCCGCCTTGCGCTGCCCGCCCTCGGCGCGCTGGCCGCCGAGCCGCTCTACGTGCTCGTGGACACGGCGATCGTCGGGCACATCGGGACGACCCAGCTCGCCGCGCTCGCCCTGGCGACGACGATCCTGCTGTCCGGCTTCACCGTCTTCAACTTCCTCACCTACGGGACGACGGCCCAGGTCGCACGGCTGCACGGCGCCGGGGAGGACGCGCAGGCGGCCGACGTCGGCGCGCAGGCGCAGTGGCTCGCGCTGGCCATCGGCGCGGCCATCCTCGTGCTGGCCGTCGCGCTGGCCGCGCCGCTCGTCTCCCTGCTCGGGGGGAGCGGCGAGGTGCGCGACCAGGCGATCACCTACCTGCGCATCGCCGCGCTCGGCGGCCCCGCGTTCATGCTCGCCAGCGCCGGCCAGGGCTATCTGCGCGGGACGGGCGACCTGCGCACGCCACTGCTCATCCTCGTCGCCGCGCACACCGTCAACGCGGTCCTCGAGGTCGTGTTCGTCTACGGCTTGGACCTCGGGCTGCCCGGCTCGGCGTGGGGGACGGTGATCGCCCAGCTCGGGATGGCGGCGGCGTTCGCGCTGCGGCTCGCCTGGGCGAGGCCGGTGTGGGCGCGCATCCGCAGGCTGATCCGGGTCGGCAGCGAGATCGCCGTGCGCACCGTCTCCCTGCTGGCCGTCTTCCTGGTCTGCTCGGGCGTGCTCGCGCGCGTGGGCGCGGCCTCGCTGGCCGCCCACCAGATCGGCTACCAGCTGTTCTTGTTCATCGCCCTCGTGCTCGACGCGATCGCCATCGCCGGGCAGGTCATGGTCGGCCGCTCGCTGGGGGCCGGGGACGCCGACGGCGCCTACGCGGCCGCCCGCCGGATGATCGGCTGGTCGGTGGTGCTCGGCGTCGTCTTCGCGCTCGCCCTGCTCGTCCTCGAGCCGATCCTCCCGGAGGCGTTCACCGACGACGCCCGGGTGATCGACCGCGCCGAGGCACTGTGGCCGCTGCTGGTGGCGATGATGCCCTTCAACGGCGCCGTCTTCGCCCTCGACGGCATCCTCATCGGCGCCGGCGACACCGGGTTCATCGCCCGCGCGATGGTGCTGGCGGGCGCGGTCGGCGTCGGCGGCGCGCTGCTGGCGAACGGCGTCGTCGGCGTGTGGGCGGCCCTGTGCGCGTTCATCGGCGTCCGGCTGGTCACCGGCCTTGTGCGCTTCGAGCGGCGCCGCTGGGCGCGCGTGGGGGTCTAGGATGCCGCCGCGCATGCGCCGTCTCCCCGTCCTGCTCGCCCTCGTGATGGTCCTGGCCCTGCCGGCGACCGCGCTGGCCCAGAGCAGCCCGTTCGGCCCGCTGCCGCAGGCGGTCTCGCCGACGCCGTCTCCGGCGCCCACCAAGGACGCCAGCGACCAGTCGAGCGTGAGCCGCAGCCTGCTGCTGGGCATCGCCGGCGTCGTCGCGCTCGCCTTCCTCGGCATCGGCGTCTACATCTCGCGCGACGCGCGCCGCAACCTCACGGCGGAGGACCGGCGGGCGCTCGAGCGCGCCGAGCGCCCGGCGACCCCCGCAGAGCGCCGGCAGGCGGCGCAGGCCAAGAAGAAGGGGCGGGCCAAGACCCGCGCCCAGAAGCAGGCGCGCAAGAAACAACGGCGCTAGTCGAAGACGATCGTGCCGTCCTTGACCTTGAAGACTGCGTCGTTGGCGGTCAGCGACGTGAAGGGCGTCTTCAGCCCCTCGAACGGCAGCCGGCCGCGGTAGTCGGCGAAGCGCACGAAGCCGCGGTTGTTGGTGAAGACGAGGAACTCGCTCGACTCGGCCGTGTAGCGCAGCTCGCCCTTGAAGGGGAAGCCGAGCTGCTTGGAGACGTCGGCGCGCGGGGTGTCGGGCGGGAAGATCAGGACCTGGTCGAAGTCGAAGCCGGCGATGATGCGCAGGTCGATCGGGTCGCCGGACTGGCTCGAGTCGGTGACCGCCTTGGAGAGCCGCTCGGCCAGCGCGGAGTCGACCGCGTAGGTGTCCTCGTCGCGGGTGAAGTAGACGACGCCGCCGAAGATCAGCATGCACAGCGCCAGGAACGTCCCGACCGCGATCAGCGCCTTCCCCATGACGTCGCAGTATGTCGTCCGCCATCTCGTCCGGATCCGAACGTATGGTTCGGCCATGAGGCTCGTCGAAGCGGATCCGCTCGCGCACCGCGCCCTCGACGGTCTGCTGCGCGCGGAGGCAGCCATCCGCCGGCGCCTCTCCGCCGATCTGGAGCGCGAGGGCCTGAGCGCCCCCGGCTTCGGCGTCCTCGTCCTGCTCACCCAGGCCGGCGGCGAGATGGAGCTGCGCGCGCTGCGGCGGCGGCTGGGGACGAGCAAGGCCAGCGCGACGGAGGTCGTCAACACGCTGGTCGCGCGCGGGCTCGTCACCCGCGCGCGCCTGACCAGCGACCGTCGCGCGGTGGCCGTCACCGCCACCGCGCGCGGGACCGAGGTCGTCGATCGGCTGTACCCGGAGCACGCCGGCCGCGTGGCCGCGACCTTCGCCGCGCTCGACGATGTCGAGAAGCAGCAGTTGGCGCGGCTCTGCTCCAAGCTCGCGGCCTGACGGTTACCGGCTCTTCATCCGGTAGGAGCTGGACTGGCCGGAGGCGTTGACGTTGATGATGACGCTGCCGCTCTTGTGCGCCGCCGCCCGGCCGCCCTTGCCGTAGATCACGATGATGGGCTTGTCGGCGTTGGAGAAGCGCTTGGTGCCGATGCTCTTGGAGCCGGCCTTGACGGTCACGCGTCCGGTGCACTCGTCGCAGCGGACCTTGACCTTGGCGCCCTTGCCGTTGTGCCAGTTCGAGCCGCGGACGCGGATCGGCGTGGCCGGCCGCGGCGGCGAGCTGACGTCGTCACCGGACTCGGCGGGCTGGTAGCCCGTGGGGGTCGGCTCCGGCGTCGCCGTGTCGGTGGGCTCGGGCTCGGGATCGGGATCCGGCGCATCCGCGTCGACCATGGAGCGGCGGATCGTGACGTTACCCGTGAGCCGCAGCGAGCAGGCGGTCTGGTAGATCGTCCATTCGCCGCAGTTGACCATGCGATCGACCGGGACGGTCACGGTGCCGTTCTTGACGAGGTCGGCCCACGAGAACGTGGTGGGCGGAACGGTGACCGGCTCCTTGGAGATGTCGATGGTGTCGGCGAAGGAGGAGAAGCCGCTGCAATCGCGCGCCTGCGTGACCTTCTTGTCGAGGACGAACATGTACAGCGACCCCTCGTTGCCGGTGTGCGTCAGCTGGATCGAGCCCGGGGCGCCGTCGGCCTGGCCGTCCGGCGCGCAGCTCCAGCTGATCGTGCCGGCCACCGTCACCAGCGCGTACTGCTGGTCGAGCGTGGTCATGGCGATCTGGGGCGGCACGGAGGCCTCGGCGTAGACCGTCTCGTCGCCGTAGGAATTGAGGACGCCGGAAAGGCCGCGGTAGGTCTGGCCGATGTTGGTCGAGAACTTCGACTTGCTGGTCCACCCGTCGTTGTCGGTGCCGGAGGCATTGCCGGCGAGCTTGGTGGCGATGTCGACGTCGTAGCTCGGCGTGGTCGCGGCGACGGCGGGTCCGGCCAGCGCGCAGGCGGCCAGGGGAGCGATGAGAAGGGGACGCAGGGAGAACATGGCGAGGATGCTCTCCGCCGTCGGGTGGGGCGTCGTCAGGCGCGGTGATGATCCGCGCTCGTCCCTTCGGACGATCAGGCGCCCAGCAGCGCCTCATAGTCCGCCCAGGTGTCGACGTCCAGCGGGACGCGCCCCGGGATCGCGACGTCCGTGACCGGGCCGCGGTCGAGCAGCTTCCACACGCCCTTGTCGCCGTGCAGGGTGGCGAGGTCGCCGAACACGGATCTGGCGAAGGCGAACGGATGCCCGCGGCCGTCCTCGTAGGCGCAGGCGGCGAGCGCCGCCCCATCGCGCCCCGCGAGCAGGCTCCTGACCGTCGCGGCGGTGACGCCCGGCTGGTCGCCGAGCATCAGGACCAGCACGTCGCCCGTCACGCGCGGCAGGGCCGCCGCGATCGAGGACGAGCAGCCGCCGCCGAACCCCGGGTTCTCGACCACCTCGGCACCGGCGAGGTCGACGGCCTCCCGGACGCCGTCCGCACCGCCCCCCAGCACGCACAACAGCTGGTCGAACGGGCACGCCCGGGCGGTGGTCAGCACGGCGTCGAGCAGCGTCCCGTCACCCAGCGGCAGCAGCTGCTTGGGCTGTCCGAGGCGGGACGACCCGCCCGCCGCCAGCACCAGCCCGGTGACGCGGTCAGGCACGCGAGGCGACGAAGGCCGAGCGGCAGTCGTCCCGGCAGAAGTAGAAGCGCTCGCTCCCGACGTCGGCCGTGATCGCGCCCGGCCCCGTGTCGACCTCCATGCCGCAGACCGGGTCGATCGCCGTCCCCGACTCGGTCTTGGGCAGGACCGGATGCGCGGCGCGCTCGGCTACGACCTCGGCGAGGATCGAGATCGCGATCTCGCTGGCGGCGCGCGCGCCGATGTCGAGCCCGGCCGGCGTGTGCACGCGCGCGCGCAGCGCCTCGTCGAGGTCGAGCGAGGCGAGCACGGCGGCGCCGCGCCGGGCGCTCGCGACGAGGCCGACGTACCCGACGCCGGTCTCCAGCGCCTGCGTCAGCGCCGCCTCCTCGCCGTGCCCGTGCGAGGCGACGACGAGCGCAGCGTCGCCCGCGCGCAGTTCGTCGGAGACCTCGTAGCCGCCCGCCCCGGCCATGGTCCTCAGTGCCCGCGCGATGGGCGTGTCGCCGACGACGACGAGCCGGGACGGCGGCAGCTGCGGCTCGAGGAAGATCTCCAGCGTCCCGCCGCTCAGGCACGGGTTGTGGGAGACGATGACGCCCTCCCGATGCTCGTCGTCGCCGTCGCCCGGCGTGAGGGCGAGCAGGATGGCCTCGCCGGTCTCCAGCGCCCGCGCCGCGTACAGCCGCACCGAGCTCTCGGCGCACTGCCCGCCGACGAAGCCCTCGATCGTCCCGTCGGGATGGACGATGGCGCTGTCGCCCGGCCGCACGCTTGTCGGTTTGACGGCGCGCACGACCGTCGCGGCCACGAACGGGACCCCCTCCTCGAGCAGCCGGCCGGCCCGAGCGCTCTCGATCATCGTCGCGGCTTCCTCTCCTCCGGCGTGCGATTGTCGTTCTCGGCCACGTTGACGGTCTTGCAGCGGCCGCACTTGACCCGCACCCGGAACGTCATGTAGTCGGGGTCCATGGCCGTCGCGAGGACGTTGCCGCACGCCCCGCAAACGTAGTCGTTCGGGCCGTTTCCCGAGAAGACCGGGCGGTGCGGGTTCTCCTGCACGGCGGTACCGCCGTCATAGGGGACGGAGCCGGGGCGCACCCGTTCCATCGTCAGCTGGGTCAAATCGTCGCCAGGTTCTGCGTGAAGTCGCCGATCATGGCGTCGAGGACGGTGGCCACCATCCCCTCGCCCATGGAGGCGGCCTTGCCGGTGATGGCCGCGGCCGTGTGGATGGTGCCGCCCTCCCCGTTCAGGGCGAAGGTGACGTCGGCGTTGGCGTGGCCCTGACCGCCCTTCTCGCGCGACTTGACCCGCAGGACGGCGCGATGCGCGTCGTCGTCGCGCTCGACGACGGTCACCGTGCCGGTGAACGACATCGACATCGCGCCCATCTTGATCTTGATCTCGGCCTTGGCGGCGTCGTCGGCGGTGCGCTCGAGCACCTTGCCGCCCTCGACGCAGGGAATCACGCGGTCGAGGTCGAGGATCGCCGCCCAGGTGTGGTCGACGCCCTGGCCGGAGGTGAAGGAGTGGTCGAGTTCAACCACAGTCGCTCCTTTCGTGTTGGATGACGGGTATGGACACGTATGGCCCCGAGAACAGCACGCTGCTGGTGCGGACGACGCGCGCCGGCGCCGCCGCGAAGGCCGGCCACGACCTCACCATCGAGGTCACCGCATGGGAGGCGACGGTCGATGACGACGGGCACGTCGCGATGACGGCGGACTCGCGGTCCTTCGTCGTCCTCGAGGGGACGGGCGGGATGAAGAAGCTCGACGAGGACGACAAGGTCAACATCAAGCAGACGATCGACGACGAGATCCTCGCGGGCGGCACGATCGCGTTCACGGGCACCATCGACGGCACGGGGGCCGCCGAGGGTGAGCTCGATCTGCTCGGCACCAGGCGGCCGGTGGCCTTCACCGTCGTCGACGGCACGAGCCGCGCCGTCGTCAAGCAGACCGACTTCGGCATCAAGCCGTACTCGGCGCTGTTCGGCACGCTGAAGGTCGCGGACGAGGTCACCGTCGAGCTTCAGTCCCGGTAGACGGTCTGGGCGTCGAGGCCGCCTTCGACGCCGACCGGCAGTTCGCCGGTGCCGTGGGCGTACAGGGCGAGGTCGGCGATGGTCTGCGACTGGCCGTCGCCGGTGAAGGCGCCGTCCGCCCAGGTCGCGCCGGGACCGACGGCCACGCCGGCCAACTGCCCGGCCTTGTCGAGGATCTTCCCGGCCGCGCTCGTCACGGCCGCCGCCGTCGCGGTCGACGGCGCGGTGTTGTAGCCGTGTTCGACGCCGAAGCGATCGGTGTCGGCGGGGACGACCTTGACGTCGAGCGCCGGGATGCCGAGCTCGTCGGCGACGAGCTGGGCGTAGTCGCCCTCGTGCCCGTCCGCCTCCGTGGTGAGGCTGAGGACCATCTTGCCCGTCGGATGGACACGGATGAACACCGCGCGGTAGGCCTCGTCGGTCATCGCTCCTCCTTGATGAGCCGCTGCCGCTCCTGGTGAGCGGTCAGCGCGTTGTGATCCTCGCGGTCGCAGAAGGCGGACTGGGGGCCGCCGAGCGGGTGCGGCGCCACGGCAGGCCGGTCGCACCCGGGGTAGATGCAGACCTTCACCGGGTCCACCCGGGGGTGGTGACGCCGCGCTTGGGCCCGTAGCCGCTCGGCATGGCCACGCTCGACCCCGGCACCGGGGTGGCGCTGCCCCACGGTTCGTCCTCGGGCTCCTCGGCGGGGAGCTCGGGCGGCGTGCCGTCGCGCTCGGCGCCGATGGCGGCCACGACCTGGTGCAGCGCCGCGAGGTTGTGACCGGAGACGAGCGCGTCGACGTGCGGCAGCGCCGCGGCCATCCCGCCCGCCCGCGGCACGAAGCCGTCGGCGCTCACGCGCGGGTTGACCCAGACGATGCGGTGCGCCAGGCGCGCCAGGCGCACCATCTCGCGGCCCACCAGCGTGGGGTCGCCGCGTTCCCAGCCGTCGGAGAGGATGACCACGATCGCGCCGCGCGCCATCCCGCGCCGCGCGTGCTGGTCGTTGAAGGCGCGCAGCGCGTCGCCGATGCGCGTGCCGCTCGACCAGTCCGGTGCCGCCGCGGCGGCCCGCTGCAGCGCGCGCTCGGGCGAGCGGGTCGCCAGCGCGCGCGTGATGCGGGTCAGGCGCGTCGCGAACACGAACGCCTCCGCCTGCGGCCCCGCGGCGGTGAGGAACTGCAGGTAGGCCCGCGCGTAGGGCTCCATCGAGCCGGAGATGTCGCACAGCAGGACGAGGCGTCTCCGCTCCACGCGCCGCTCCCGGCGGGCGATCCGGATCGGCACCGCGCCGGTCCGGTGGGCCCCGCGCAGCGTGCGTCGCAGGTCCACCCGGTGCCCGCGCCGGTCGCGGACCGCCCGTCGCGTCCGCCGCGCCGGCGTGCTGATCTCCAGCCTCGCCATCAGGCGTCGGAGGGCCACGAGCTCCTCCTCGGTCAGCGCGTCGAAGGCCTTCGCGCTGAGGATCTCGTCGTCCGAGGCCAGCGTCGGCACCAGGATGGTGTCGCCGGTGCCGTCCGCAGCGCCTGCGGCCCCCGGCACCAGCTCGTCCGGCGGGATCGGCGCGCCGGGCTCCTCCGTGACGTCTCCGCTCGAGCCGAACACCTCCCGGAAGACGCGGTCGAACGCGCGCACCTGGGTCGGATCGCTGACGAGCACCGCGCGCGCGGTCCAGTAGAGGCTTCGCCGCGCCACCGGCTGCGTCACCGTCAACGCGCTCGCGAACCACGCGCCGCGGTCGGGTGCCACGGGCAGGCCGGCGTCGCGCAGCCGGCGCGTGAAGGCGACGGCGAGCGGCACCGTCATGCCAGCAGCTCCTCGAGGCGCGGCCGCACGACGTCCTGGTCCTCGCTGTACTTGAGGACCGCCCCCAGCGTGCGGTCCGCCACCGCCGGGTCGAGCTGCTCGACCCCGAGCACCTCGAGCGCCGCCAGCCAGTCGATCGCCTCCGCGATGCCCGGCGCCTTCTGCACCTCCGCCTCGCGGAAGTTGGCGACCGCCCTCACCACCGCCTTGGCCAGGGTCTCGGCGGCGTCGGGCACCCGCCGCCGGATGATCTCGAGCTCGCGCTGCGCCGAGGGGTGGTTGATCCAGTGATAGAGGCAGCGGCGCTTGACGGCGTCGTGCAGGTCGCGCGTGCGGTTGGACGTCAAGACGATCGCGGGCGGGTGCGTCGCGCGCACCGTCCCCAGCTCGGGGATCGTGACGGCGGCTTCGGCCAGGAGCTCGAGCAGGAACGCCTCGAAGTCGGCGTCGGCGCGGTCGATCTCGTCGATCAGCAGGACGGCCGGCCGCGGGCCGGGATGCTGGAGCGCTCGCAGCAGCGGCCGGGCGATCAGGTACTCGGGTCCGAACAGGTCGGCCTCGGACTTCCCGCCGAGCTGGATCGCCAGCAGCTGGCGTGGGTAGTTCCACTCGTACAGGGCCTCCGCCGCGTCGATGCCCTCGTAGCACTGCAGCCGGATCAGCGGTGTGTCCAGCACGGCGGCCAGCGCCTTCGCGGCCTCCGTCTTCCCCACGCCCGCCTCGCCCTCCAGCAGCAGCGGCTGGGGCAGCCGCAGCGACAGGAACAGCGAGGTCGCCAGGCCCTCGTCGACGAGATAGTCCACCGCGGCCAGCCGCTGCGCCAGCGTCTCGACGTCGGGGACCAGGTGGTTCACTGCGGTGGCTCGGGGCGGCCCTGCATCGCGGCCCACACGCGCGCGGGCGTGCACGGCATGTCGATGTGGTCGACGCCGTGGGTCGCGTGCAGTGCGTCGATGATGGCGTTGACGATCGCGGGCGGGGACCCGACGTTGGGCGACTCGCCGACGCCCTTGGCGCCGAGCGGGTGGTGCGGGCACGGCGTCACCGTCTCACCCAGCTCGAAGTCGGGGCATTCCATCGCCGTCGGGATCAGGTAGTCCATGAACGACGAGTTCAGGCAGTTGCCCTCCTCGTCGAAGGTGATGACCTCCATCAGCGCGATGCCGATGCCCTCGGCGAGGCCGCCGTGGATCTGGCCCTCGACGACCATCGGGTTGATGCGCACGCCGCAGTCGTCGACCGCGATGAAGCGGCGCACGGTCACCTGCGCGGTGTCGGGGTCGATGTCGACGACGGCGATGTACGCGCCGTAGGGGTAGGTGAGGTTCGGCGGGTCGTAGATGACCGACGCGTCGAGCCCGCCCTCGAAGCCCTCCGGCAGCGCGTCACCGCTGTACGCGCGTGACGCGATGTCGGCGATGGGGACACCCTGTGACGGGTCGCCCTTCACGTACCAGCGACCCTTCTCCCACGCCAGGTCCTCCGGCCGCGTCTCCATCATGGTCGCCGCGATCTGCCGCGCCTTGTCGCGCACCTTGCGCGAGACGACCGCGACCGCCGCGCCGCTCACCGGCGTCGAGCGCGACCCGTAGGTCCCGAGTCCGTACGGCGAGCGGTCCGTGTCGCCGTGGCGGACCTGCACGTCCTCGGGCGGGATGCCGAGCTCCTCGGCCACGATCTGCGCGAACGTCGTCTCGTGGCCCTGGCCCTGGGTCTGGGCGCTCAACGACACGACCGCCTTCCCCGACGGGTGGACCCGCAGGTCGGCACCGTCGTTCATGGACAGCCCGAGGATGTCCATGTGCTTGCGCGGCCCGGCGCCGACGCCCTCGGTGAAGAAGGACACGCCGATGCCCATCAGCTCGCCGCGCGCTCGCTTCTCGGCCTGTTCGCGGCGCAGATCCTCGTACCCGGCGATGTCCATCGCCACCTTCATCGTCTTGTGGTAGTCGCCCGAGTCGTAGGTCCAGCCGGTCGTCGTCTCGTACGGGAACTGCTCGGCGTCGATGAAGCTCTGCATCCGCAGGTCGATCGGGTCGGCGCCCATCTCCAGCGCCAGCGCGTCGACCATGCGCTCGACGAGGTACACGGCCTCGGTGATGCGGAACGAGCAGCGATAGGCGACGCCGCCCGGCGCCTTGTTCGTGTACACCGCCTTGACCTTGACGTGCGACGCCTTCAGGTCGTACGAACCGCACACGATGTGGAAGAACCCGGCCGGGAACTTGGTCGGCTGGGCGGTCGAGTCGAAGGCGCCGTGGTCGGCGATCACGTCGACCCGCAAGCCGGTGATCCTGCCGTTCTTCGCGCAGATCTCGGACTTCATGAGGTAGTCGCGGGCGAAGCCGGTCGACATCAGGTTCTCGCTGCGGTCCTCGACCCACTTGATCGGGGCGCCCGCGACGATCGAGCCGGCGATCGCGCACACGTAGCCCGGATAGATCGGGACCTTGTTGCCGAAGCCGCCGCCGATGTCGTTGCACTGGATGCGGATCATGTGCTCCGCGAGGCCGGCGACGTGCGCGTAGACCGTGCGGTGCGCGTGCGGCGCCTGGTTGCCGTTGTAGATGTTCAGCTGGCCCGTCTCCGGGTTGAAGTCGGCGATGATCCCGCACGTCTCCAGCGGGGCCGGGTGGCAGCGTGGGTAGATGATGTCGCGCTTGACGATCGTGTCGGCCTCGGCGAAGGCGGCGTCCGTGGCGGCTTCGTCGCCGGCCTCCCACGTCGGTGACGCGAGGTTGTCCGTCTGCCCGTCCTTGTCGTCGCGGATCAGCGGCGCGTCGGCGTCGAGCGCCTTGCGGGCGTTGACGATGGCGGGAAGCGGTTCGTACTCGACGTCGATCAGCGGCAGCGCGTCGCGCGCGGAGTACTCGTCCGTGGCGATGACGAACGCGACCTCCTGCCCCTGGAAGCGCACCTTGTCGCCCGCGAGCACGGCCTGCGTGTCGTAGGAGATCGTCGGCATCCACGCGAGCCCGAGCGTCTCCAGGTCCTTGGCGGTGACGACGGCGGCGACGTTCGGGTGCGCGAGCGCCTCCGACGTGTCGATGGAGACGATCTTGGCGTGCGCGTAGGGCGAGCGCAGGATCGCGCCGTGCAGCATGCCCGGCAGGCGGATGTCGTCCAGGTACTTGCCCTGGCCGCGGATGAAGCGCGCGTCCTCCTTGCGCTTCAGGCGGCCAAAGCCGATGGGGCGGTCCTCGACGGCCATGCCTATGCCTCCTGCCGCTCGTGCTGCGCCGCCCACTGCACGGCGGCGACGATGTTCTTGTAGCCCGTGCACCGGCAGATCGCGCCGGAGATGGCCGTGCGGATCTCGAGCTCGGTCGGGTCGGGGTTCTCGTCGAGCAGCGCGCGCGCGGTCATCAGCATCCCCGGCGTGCAGAAGCCGCACTGCAGGGCGTGCAGCTCGTGGAAGCCCTGCTGGACCGGGTCGAGCTCGCCGTCGCGCTCGAGCGACTCGACGGTCGCGATCTCGTGGCCCTCGCACATGACGGCCAGCGTCGTGCACGACTTCAGCGGCTTGCCGTCCATCAGCACGACGCACGCGCCGCAGTTGGACGTGTCGCAGCCCCAGTGGGTCCCGGTCAGGCCCTCGGTGTCGCGGATGAAGTGCACGAGCAGCGTGCGCGGCTCGACGTCCCGGGACACCGGTTCCCCGTTGATGGTGAGCGTGACCTGCATCAGTGGACCTCCTGGCCGAGCGCGCGTGTCGCCGCGCGACGCAGTGCGCGAGTGGTGAGCACGCCCGCGAGGTGGCGTTTGTAGTCGACGGGCCCGCGCCCGTCGGCGCTCGGCTTGCAGTCCTCGGACGCGATCGCGCCCGCCTGGGTGAAGAGGTCTTCGGACGGTGCCCGGCCGCGGAGCAGCTCCTCGGCCCGCTTCAGGTGGATCGTCGTGAGGCCGACGGCACTCAGGGCGATGCCGGCCTCCAGGATCGTCCCGCCGTCCAGCCAGAGGACGGCGGACGCAGCCGCGATCGCCCAGTCCCCGGCGCGCCGCTCGACCTTCTCGTGGGCGCTGCCGGCGCCGCCGCGCGGCGGCAGCCGCACCTCCGTGAGCAGCTCACCGTCGCCGACCGCCGTCATGTACGGGCCGATGTGGAAGTCGTCCATGTCGACGACGCGCTCGCCTTCGGCGCCTCGGATGACGACCTTGGCCTTGGCCGCCGCGCAGACGCTGGACAGGTCCTCGGCGGCGTCGGCCTGGCAGAGCGAGCCGCCGATCGTGCCGCGGTTGCGGACGACCGGGTCGGCGATCACCTGCTCGGCGTCGCGGAACAGGGTGAAGCGCTCGGCGAGCAGATCGGAGCCGAGCAGGTCGACGTGTCGGGTGAGGGCGCCGATGCGGATCTCCCCAGTCTGCTCCTCGCGGATGTAGGAGAGCTCAGCGAGGTCGTTGATGTCGACGAGGTACTCGGGGTTGGCCAACCGCAGCTTCATCATCGGCAGCAGGCTGTGCCCGCCGGCGATGACCCGCGCGTCCTCGTGCGCGGCGAGCGCGGCGAGCGCGCCCTCGACGCTCGTCGCGCGCTCGTACTCGAACGGGGCAGGGGTCTGCACTCAGGCCTCCTCGTAGACGACGGGCGCGTCCGTCCCGATCACGGGTGAGCGCTCGAGGTTCTCCGGCCGCGCCTGACGGGCGTCCGGATACAGCTGCCGGGCGGCCAGCGATCCGCCGAGCACGTTGCGCAGCACCGGGCCGCCAGCAGGGCTCGCGGCGGCGATCGGTGCCTCGCGGCCGAGGCGCGCGAGCGTCAGCGTCCCGCGCGTGTAGACCTCGGAGATGCGGGGCGGCCGCGTCGTCCCGGAATCCGCGAAGTCGCGGAAGCCCTCCGCCGCGGCCCCCGGGTACAGCCCCTCGACGAGGCCGACCGCGTCGTGCATGCCCGCCTTCTTGACCAGCAGCCCCTCGAGCGCGGAGACGGCGGTGTCGAGGTTGGCGTTGATGTCAGCGACGACCGGCTCGACCGGCGCGCTCTTCTCGATGATCTCGACGACGCCGGCGATGGCCTCGTCGAGGCCGTTCGTGATCGCGCGCAGGGCGACGATCGTGGAGACCAGGAAGAAGACCAGGGCGAGCACGATGACCACGACCGTGATCAGGAGCAGGACACCCGGGCCGCTCATTCTACGTGTGGCAACATGGTTCCGTCACCAGGAGGTCGTAGGGTTGCCATACGCTCAAGCGTCGTCCAGGATCGTGTCCAGCGAGCCGCCGTAGTCCCCGATGTGGTCCAGGGTCCGCTTGACCTGATCCTGCGTCGTCAGCAGCAGCGGGACGGCGTCGAGGTCGGCGGACCCGGCGTGCGCGGCCGCGGAGATCCGGTGCACGCTGGGCACGATCGACCGGGCCTCGGTGAGCACGCCGTTGAGCAGGTAGACGGCGATCGGCGCGACCACGAGCAGCAGCACGAGGTCGCCGATCCAGAAGAGCGTCATGCCGACCTCCGCTCCGCGACCACGGCGGCCTTGGCGGCGATGCCCGGCAGCGCCGAGAGGATGACGTCGAACTGGGCGTTGATCGCCTGGACGGCGGGCTCGAGCGGGCGCAGGTGGTCGGACTCGACCGTCTCGAGGGCACCGGCGAGGGTCGCGAGGTTCTGCGCGGTCCGGTGCAGGCCGCGGCGGACGAGGACGAGCGCGACGACGAGCACCGCGATCACCACGACGGCGAGCAGCACGCTGAGGACGACGAGCGTGTCGTGGCTCATGCGGCCGCACCCCCGTAGCCGTCGGTGAGCGCGTTCATGTAGCCGTCCTGGACCACGGCCTCCTCCACGATCTTCCCGAGCACGGGTGCGGTCGCCTCGAGCTGCGGGATGGTGGCGGTGTTCGCGGCGACGGCGCCGGCCACGCCGAGCAGGCTCGCAGCGGAGCGGTCGATGTCGTTCACCGTGCGGACCAGCACGAACAGCAGGCCGGCGACGACGAGCGCCGCGACGAGCCCGATGACGAGGCAGAGGGTCCAGACGTCGGTGGCGCTCACTTGCCGACCGCCACCTTCCGGACCGCGCGGGCCGAGCGCAGGATGCGCACGCCGGAGTCGTTGATCTGGCCGATCCCCGCGAGCGCGTCGGTCTGGGCGCGCACCGCTTCGACGCCGTCGACCGCCGTCCGGGCCTGTCCGGCGATCCGGCGCGCGAGTCCGACGATCGTGACGACGATCGCCGCGGCGACCGCGATGACCACGACACCCAGGACCAGCCCGACGTACCAGCCGCTCGAAGCGGCCGTCAGCATCGGCATACCCGTCACCTCCCTCCGTTGGGGAATCCCTCTCTCGACCTCTACCTTTGCGCCAGCAACAGGTCGTGTCAAGCCCGCCGCCCGTAGCGTGGCGACCATGCGCGACACCAGCTTCGAGCTCGTCGACGATCAGGGCAACGTCCGGGCGACGCTGACGGTCGGGCCCGACGGGGACGGGCTGCTGGCGCTGCGGGACGCGACCGGTGCCGTCCGCGTCCTCGTCCGACCCGGATCGGTCGACCTCATCGACGCGGCCGGCAACCAGCGCGTCGAGGTCAAGGAGAGCGGCCCGGGCGGGCTCGCCGTGTGGGACGAGAACGGCCGCCACCGCGTCCTCGTCGGCCACGGGCCGGCGCCCGGCCGCGACGCCTCCGTCGAGCTGTGGGACTCCGACGGCCACTACCGCGTCGGCCTGGGCGTCTGGCCGGACGGGTCCACCGGTGTGGAACTGCTCGACGACCGCGGCAACGTCCGCGGCCGCCTCGGCGAGCGCCCCGACCGCACCGTCTGCGTCGAGGAGTGGGACCGCGAGGGCCAGCTGCGCGCCCGCTTCGGCGACCGTCCCGACGGCTCGTTCACGGTCGACTTCTGGGATCGCGACGGGACGTACCGGCACGGCCTGGGGTCGCTCCCCAGCTAGCTTCAGAGACGGTGAGCTACCCGCCCGTCGACCCCCGGCAGTCCTTCCCCGACCTCGAGCAGCAGGTGCTCGAGCGCTGGCGCGCGCGCGACGTGTTCGGCGAGTCGATGCGCCGCCGGGAGGGACGGACGCCCTACGTCTTCTACGAGGGCCCGCCGACCGCCAACGGCCGCCCCGGGTCCCACCACGTCCTCGCGCGCGTGTTCAAGGACATCTACCCGCGCTACAAGACGATGCAGGGCCACCACGTCCTGCGCAAGGGCGGCTGGGACTGCCACGGGCTGCCGGTCGAGATCGCGGTCGAGAACGCCCTCGGCTTCACCAGCAAGCACGACATCGAGGACTACGGCATCGCGGCCTTCAACGCCAAGTGCCGCGAGTCGGTGCTCACCTATGTCGAGGAGTGGAAGGCGCTGACGGAGCGCATCGGCTTCTGGGTGGACACGGACGCCGCCTACGAGACGATGGCCACGCCGTTCGTGGAGTCCGTGTGGTGGGCCCTGTCCCAGCTGCACGAGCGCGACCTCCTCTACGAGGGCCACAAGGTCGTCCCCTACTGCACGCGCTGCGGCACCGCCCTGAGCTCCCACGAGGTCGCCCTCGGCTACAAGGACGTCGAGGACCCGAGCGTCTACGTCAAGTTCCCGTTGGAACAAGGGGACAGTCCCTTTTTTCAAGCGTCGCTGCTGGTGTGGACGACGACGCCCTGGACGCTGGTGTCCAACGCGGCGGTCGCGGTCGACCCCGCGCTGACCTATGTTCGAGCCGACCTCGCCGGCGAGCAGTTCGTCCTCGCCGAGGCGCTGGTCGAGCGCGTGCTGGGGGAGGACGCCGAGGTGCTCGACCGCTTCCCCGGCGCCGACCTGCTCGGCCTGCACTACGAGCCGCCGTTCCCGTACCTGCCCGCCAGCGAGTACGGCGAGAAGGGGCACACCGTGCTCGCCGGGGACTTCGTCTCCGACTCGGACGGCACCGGCATCGTCCACACGGCGGTCGCGTTCGGGGAGGACGACTACCGGCTCGGCCTCGAGGCCGGCCTCACCGTCGTCAACCCGGTGAAGCCCGATGGCACCTACGACGAGCGCATCGGCCCGTACGCCGGTCGTTGGGTCAAGGAGGCCGACCAGGACCTGATCGCCGACCTCCGGGCGCGCGGGCGCATGTTCCGCGCGGAGACGCTGCTGCACGCCTACCCGCACTGCTGGCGGGACGGCACGCCGCTGCTCTACTACGCCAAGCCGAGCTGGTTCATCCGCACCTCGAGCCTGCGCGACGACCTGCTCGCCGCCAACGAGACGGTCACCTGGCACCCGCCGCACATCAAGCACGGGCGCTTCGGGAATTGGTTGGAGAACAACGTCGACTGGGCGATCTCGCGCGAGCGTTACTGGGGGACGCCGCTGCCGATCTGGCGCAACGCGGCGGGGGAGACGGTGGCGGTGTCCTCGCTGGCCGACCTGGAGGCGAAATCGGGTGTCACCCTCGACGACCCGCACCGCCCCTACGTCGACGACGTCGAGATCCCGTCGCCCACCGGCGGCGAGCCGCTGCGCCGCGTGCCGGAGGTCATCGACGTGTGGTTCGACTCGGGCTCGATGCCGTTCGCCCAGTGGGGCGCGCCGCACACCAACCAGGAGACCTTCGAGCGCGACTTCCCGGCCGACTACATCTGCGAGGGCCTGGATCAGACCCGCGGCTGGTTCTACTCGCTGCTGGCCGTCAACACGCTGCTGTTCGGGAAGGCGCCCTACAAGGACGTCGTCTGCCTGGGGCTGCTCAACGACGCCAACAACGAGAAGATGTCCAAGTCCAAGGGCAACGTGGTCGAGCCCTGGGAGGTGCTGGACGCCTACGGCGCCGACGCGCTGCGCTGGTACTTCTTCACCTCCAAGCAGCCGTGGGACGGCTACCAGTTCTCGGCCGCCGCGGTCGGCGAGTCGCTGCGCCAGTTCCTGCTGCAGCTGTGGAACACCTACGGCTTCTACACGCTCTACGCGAACGCGACGGACGCGTACGAGCGCACCGCTCCGGAGACGCCGCTCGACCGCTGGGCGATCAGCCGCCTGCGCAGCACCACGGCGGCGGTCACGGAGGCGATGGACCGCTACGACGCGACGGTGGCCGGCCGTGCCATCGCCGCCTTCGTCGACGACCTCTCCAACTGGTACGTGCGCCTGTCGCGGCGCCGCTTCTGGGACGGCGACCCCGCCGCCTTCGCCACGCTGCACGAGTGCCTGGTCACGACGGCGCAGCTGCTGGCGCCGTTCTGCCCGTTCGTGGCCGACGAGCTCTACGAGCGATTGGACGGCAGCGAGCCCAGCGTCCACCTCACCGACTTCCCGGTCGCCTCCACCGGTGACGCCGCGCTCGAGGCCGAGATGACGCTGGTGCGCTCGACGGTGGAGATGGGCCGCACCGCCCGCGCGCAGGCCAAGGTCAAGAACCGCCAGCCGCTGGCGGCGGCGGTCGTCGTGGCCGCCGGAGCGGAGCGGGAGGCGCTGGAGGCGCACGCCGGGTTGGTGCGCGACGAGCTCAACGTCAAGGCGCTGCGCTTCGTCTCCGGGTCCGACGAGCTCGGCTCCTACGCGGTCAAGGCCAACTACCGCACGCTCGGCCCGCGCTTCGGCAAGCACATGCCCCAAGCCGCCGCGGCGATCGCCGCGCTCGACGCGGGGCACGTCGCCGAGGCGTTGCGCGCCGGCCGCTCCGTCGGCATCAACGTCGACGGCCACGAGCACGAGCTCGGCCCGGACGACCTCCAGCTCGCCATGCAGCCGCTGGAGGGCTACCAGGTCGAGCGCGCGGGCTCGCACGCCGTCGCGCTCGAGCTCGGCCTGACGGACGCGCTGCTGCTGGAGGGCGCCGCGCGCGAGCTCGTGCACGCCATCCAGGGCGAGCGGCGCGACGCGGGCCTCGACGTCTCCGACCGCATCCACCTTCGCCTGGAGGGCGACGCGGACACGCTCGCCGCCGCGAAGGCGCACCAGGACTACATCGCGGGCGAGGTGCTGGCCACGTCCGTCGAGCTCGGCGACGTCGCCGGCGAGCTGCGCATCGCCGTCGCCAGGGCCTGAACGGCCAGGACGATCAGCAGCGGGTCGGCGGGGACGCGGTAGCGCGGCGTCCCCAGCCAGACGACGTAGCCGAGGATGAGCAGGACGAGCGCCAGCCACAGCCACGCCGTCTCGCGCAGCAACCGCCGGCGCACCACCACGACCGCGCCGGCCAGGGCCAGCGCCAGCAGTGCCCACGTGGTCACGCGCAGCCACGGCCACACGCTCGGCGCCACGCCCATCTCCGTGTAGGCGATGTCGTCCAGCGACGCGTGGCCCGGGTGGATGCCGAACGTGCGCCCGAGGTCGATCGCGAAGGTCTGGAGGATGATCGGCGGGTGGGCCTTGGCGTAGTCCAGCGCGCGGGTGCGCAGCGGCCCGTCGATGTCGCCCTCGTCGATCCCGGGCCGGTTGAAGAGGTTCGCGTACTCGGGCACGGAGAACGGGAACTGCCACTCGGCCCGCTTCGGTCCCGGCTTCTGCGCGAAGCCGTTCCAGACCCCGGCGATGGTGAAGCCGCTCTGCGTCCCGAGCGGCAGGAACCGGTGGAAGGCGGCGGCGTTGCGGATCGTCCACGGCGTCAGCGCGACCGCCAGGCAGACCGCCGCGACCAGCGCCGAGCGGCGCGTCCCGAGGCCGATCAGGACGGGCAGCGCGAGCAGCAGCCCGTTCGAGCGCGTCATGGCCGCCGCGCCGACGAGCAACCCGGCGCCGACCGCCGGCCACAGCCCGCCGCGCTCGCGGTGCACGGCCACCAGCAGCAGCGCGCCGAGCACGAGCGGCACGAACAGGTTCTCCGAGAGCAGCGCGTTGGGCAGCACGACGAGCGCCGGCAGCACGGCGGCGAGGCCGGCCGCGAGCAGCGCCCTCTGCCGGTCGAACACGCGCGCGACGAGCAGGTACAGCAGGGCGACGGCGAGCGTCCCCAGCAGCGCGTTGACGACCAGGACGGCGTCCAGAGAGCGGCCGCCGAGCTTGTAGATCGCCGCGAGCAGCAGCGGGTAGGTCGGCGGGCGCAGCGCCGTCGGGCTGCCCGGGGCCGCGTACAGCGTCGGCGGGAAGCGCCCGGTGTCGGCGAGGGCGACCGCGATCCGGTCGTAATCCTGCGCGTCGCCGAAGGGCTGGCCGTAGGTCGCCGCGGTGACGACGGACACCAGGCGCAGAGTGAGGGCGACTGCGAGGATCGCCCAGATCAGCCGCGTGCCACGCACGCGGCGAGGCTAGGCCAGCGCGGGCTCCAGCTCGGCCTCGAGGCGCTTCTTGGGGAGCGCGCCGACGACCTTGGCGGCCACCGAGCCGTGCTTGAAGAGGATCAGCGTCGGGATCGAGAGGACGCCGAACTGCTGGGCGGTCTCCTGGTTCTCGTCCACGTTGAGCTTGACGATGTTGAGGTCGTCGCGCTCGCCGGCGATCTGCTCGAGCACGGGGGCGACCATGCGGCAAGGACCGCACCACGGCGCCCAGAAGTCCACGAGGGTGGGCTTGTCGGCCTCGAGAACCTCAGCCTGGAAGTTGGTGTCTGTGACTTCGGAGATGTCGGCCATTACTTCAGGAAGTATAGCGGGGCTCAGATGACGGCGCGGAGGACGATCGGCGTCACCCACACCTCGACGGCGGCGGCGACGAGCAACATCGGCACGGCGACCGCGGTGGTGGCGAAGGTGGCGGCGAGGAGATCCTCCCACTGCCCCCGGCGGCTCGCCATCGTCCACGCGGCGAGCGGCAGGAACAGCGCGGTCAGCTCGGGGATGGCGTGCAGCGACACGATGGCCAGCAGCTCGCTCGGCGCCAGGCCCCACTGGGCGGCCAGCAGCGCGCACGACCCGCCCAGGTAGTAGGCCTGCGTGGCCAGCGAGAACAGCGTCGCAGCGACCACGAAGGCGATCGCGAGCGGCTGGGCGACCTGGTGGAGCTTGCGGTAGACGCCGCTGTAGCCGTCGGCGATGGCCGGCAGCGAGGACCCCGCGATGAACCCGGCCACGCACGCGAGCGCGTGCAGGAGCAGCACCAGCGAATTGCGGAAGAGGACGAACGCGTAGTCGGTCAGGCGGGCCGGCTGGGTCACGCCCGGGAAGCTCAGGTTGGCGAACGGATCGGCCGGCGACGCCTTCGCCACCGCGTACGTGGCCAGCAGCAGGAGCACCGCCACGGCGAGGCTCATCCGCGCCCACGGCACCAGCACCCGGCTCGGCTTCGCGTTCCACTCGCGCAGGGAGGCCTTGGTGTGCGACCAGCCCTGGACGAGGGCCATCTGCTCGGAGTTGACGCCTTTCACCACAAGGGCATCGGCACGGTCCGCGGTCAGCGTGAGCGGGGCGCGCGTTCGCCGCGCCGGAGCATGGGAACGCGCCAGGCCGCCTCGACGGCGATGCCGGCGGTCATCTTCGACTCGCCCAGCTCGCGCTCGCGGAAGGTGATCGGCAGCTCGGCCACCCGCAGGCCGCGGCGCAGCGCCCGGTAGGTCAGCTCGACCTGGAACGCGTACCCGTGCGCGCGGACCGTCTCGAAGTCGATCGCCCGCAGCGCCGACGCGCGGAAGCACTTGAAGCCGCCGGTGAGGTCGCGGACGGGGACGCGCAGGACCAGCCGCGCGTACACGCAGCCGGCGCGGGAGACGATGCGGCGGCTCAGCGGCCAGTTCTCGACGCCGCCGCCGCGCACGTAGCGCGAGCCGAGCGCGAGGTCGGCGCCGTCCTCCACGGCCGCCAGCAGCCGGGGGAGGTCGGTCGGGTCGTGCGAGCCGTCGGCGTCCATCTCGATGACGACATCGGCCCCGCCCGCGAGCGCGTGCGTGAAGCCGGCGACATAGGCGTCGCCGAGCCCGGTCTTCTCCGACCGGCGCAGCACCTCGACACCGTCCAACGCCGCCGCGAGGTCGCCCGTGCCGTCCGGGGAGTTGTCGTCGACCACCAGGACGCGCGCGGCGGGCAGTGCGGCGCGGGCCGCCGCGACGATCCGCTCGACGTTCTCGGCCTCGTTGTACGTGGGCAGGACGATCCAGGGTTCCACGGGCCGGGGTAGGTTAGGTCCGTGGCCGCCACGCTCACCAACGCCGCCATCGCCCAGGCCTTCGACGAGCTCGGGGACCTCTACGAGCTCGACGGCGCCGACCAGTACCGCGTCATCGCCTACCGCAACGCGGCCCGCTCGATCCGCGACGCGTCCGTGTCCGTCGCCGAGCTCACGCGCGAGGGGAAGGCCACCACGCTGCCGGGCATCGGCAAGACGCTGGAGACCAAGCTGACCGCGCTGGTCGAGTCGGGCGACATCCCCCAGTCGGCGAAGCTGCGGGAGAAGTTCCCCGTCGGGCTGCTCGCCGTCATGCACCTCCCGGGTTTCGGCCCCAAGCGCGCGCGCCGGCTGCACGACGAGCTGGAGATCGACTCGCTGGAGTCCCTGCGCGCGGCCGCCGAGGCCGGGCAGATCAGCGGGCTGCGCGGCTTCGGCAAGAAGGTCGAGGACAACCTGATCGCGACGCTGGCCGACGCGCCCGAGGGCGGGGGTCCGGCGGCGCGCGTCCTGCTCACCCGCGCACTGGGGCTCGCGGAGCAGATCGCCGGCGCGCTGCGCGCGGTCGACGGCGTCCACCAGGTCGAGATCGCCGGCTCGGCCCGGCGGCTCACCGACTCGGTCAAGGACATCGACCTGATCGCGACCGCCGACGACCCGTCCGCGCTGTGCGGCGCGCTGGCCGGCCTGGACCTGATCGAGTCGGCCGGGACGCCCGGCGACAACGCCGTCAAGGCGGTCACGCACACGGGGATGAAGGTCGACCTGCAGGTGGTCGAGCCCGACCAGTTCGGCAACGTCCTCCAGCACCTGACGGGATCCAAGGCGCACAACGTGCAGCTGCGCGAGGCCGCGGTGCGCAAGGGCTTCCACGTCTCCCAGTACGGGATCGTCGACGACTCGACGGGGGAGACGGTCCGCTGCGCGACGGAGGAGGAGGTCTACGCGACGCTCGGCTACGCGTGGATCCCGCCCGAGCTGCGCGAGGGCCGGGGCGAGCTCGAGGCCGCCCGCGAGGATCGTCTGCCGGAGCTCATCACCGCCGCCGACCTGCGCGGCGACCTCCACTGCCACACGACCGCCTCCGACGGGCGCAACTCGGTCGAGCAGATGGCCGAGCGCGCGATCCGGCGCGGCCTCGAGTACCTGGCCATCACCGACCACAGCGCGTCGATGGGCTTCGGGATGAACGTGACGCCGGAGGCGCTGGCCGAGTCGATCGAGGCGGTGCGCGCGATCAACGCGACGCTGGACGGCTTCGAGCTGCTGATCGGCTCGGAGGTCAACATCCTCCCGGACGGCACGCTGGACTACGAGGACGAGCTGCTGGCCGAGCTCGACTGGGTCGTCGCCTCGGTGCACACGTCCTTCGGGATGGCCGAGAAGGAGATGACCGCCCGGATGGTGGCCGCCTGCGAGCATCCGTTCGTGGACGCGATCGGCCATCCGACCGGCCGCAAGATCCAGACGCGGCCGCCTTACGCACTCGACGTCCACAAGCTCATCGAGGCGGCCAAGCGCACCGGGACGATGCTCGAGATCAACTCGGCGGGCGACCGGCGCGACCTCGACGACATCCACGCGCGCGCGGCCGCGGAGGCCGGCGTGCTGATCGTGATCGACTCCGACGCGCACGGCGTCAACACCATGGACATCACCCGCTGGGGGATCGCCACGGCCCGCCGCGCCTGGCTGACGCCCGCGCACGTGACCAACACCCGGCCGTGGGCGGAGTTCGCTCCGCTGCGCAAGCGCACCCGTTCTGCTTAAGGGCGGGCGCCGTCACGCCGATCTTGGAGGTGTGCAGTTGCGTTCCGGACAAGACACCGTGCTCTCATGGTCCTCGGGGTCCGCGGAGTGCCGCGTCATCGCGGCGGCGGGCGCGTTCGTCCTCCTGCGCCCGGTGCAGCTGGATCGGCTCAACGAGGCCGTCCCCGGCGTCTGCACGCTGAGCTTCCTCGACGGCATGATCCCGGTGGGGTGGGACGGCAGCGCCGTCTGGAGCGCCGAGCCGGGCGAGGTCCGCTTCCGCGTCGACGAGGAGGCCGAGACGCCCGACCGCCGGTCCTCCGTGCGCCTGCCCATCTTCGCCGAGGTGATGGTCGCCACGCCGGACCGGGAGGTTCGCGGGCAGGTCCTCGACGTGTCCGCGGGCGGCATGCGCTTCCGCGGCACCGGCCGCCACAAGCGTGACACCGTGCTGCGCGTCCACTGCCAGCTGCCCGGCGGCCCCATCCTCGACGCTCAGGGCGTCGTCCGCATCTCCGAGCTCAGCGGCGTCACCGCCATCGAGTTCACCGCCTTCCACGCCGGGTCCGCCGCGGCGGTCGGCGCCTGGACGGTCGCGCAGCTGCGCCAGTCGCTCGCGCACGCGTAGAGTCGCGCGCATGCCGCCGCCGTCGTCTGCGCCCCCGCGCGCCGACAGCCACGACCTGATCCGCGTGCACGGCGCGCGCGTGAACACCCTCAAGGACGTCAGCGTGGAGCTGCCCAAGCGGCGCCTGACGGTGTTCACGGGCGTCAGCGGGTCCGGCAAGAGCTCGCTCGTGTTCGGCACGATCGCGGCGGAGTCGCAGCGGCTCATCAACGAGACCTACTCGAGCTTCGTCCAGGGCTTCATGCCGACGCTGGCGCGCCCCGACGTCGACCTGCTCGAAGGGCTGACGACCGCGATCCTCGTCGACCAGGAGCGGATGGGAGCCGACCCGCGCTCGACCGTCGGCACGGCCACGGACGCCAACGCGATGCTGCGGATCCTCTTCAGCCGGCTGGGGAAGCCGGCGATCGGGCCGCCGAGCGCCTACGCGTTCAACGTCCCGTCGGTGACGGCCAGCGGCGGCATCACGGTCGCGCGCGGGTCCAAGACGCGGACGGTGAAGGCGAGCTTCAGCCGCACGGGCGGGATGTGCCCGCACTGCGAGGGCCGCGGCGCGGTCTCCGACATCGACCTGGCCGAGCTCTACGACGACGCGAAGTCGCTCAACGAGGGCGCGATCACCATCCCCGGCTACAGCATGGAGGGTTGGTACGGCCGCATCTACCGCGGCTGCGGCTACTTCGATCCCGACAAGCCGATCCGCAGGTTCTCAAAGCGCGAGCTCGGCGACCTGCTCCACAAGGAGCCGACCCGGATCAAGGTGGAGGGCGTCAACCTCACCTACGCGGGGCTGATCCCGCAGATCCACAAGTCGTTCCTGTCCAAGGACGTCGAGTCCCTCCAGCCGCACATCCGCGCCTTCGTGGAGCGCGCGGTCGTGTTCGGGACCTGTCCCGAGTGCGACGGCACGCGGCTGGCCGCCGAGGCGCGGTCCTCGAAGATCGCCGGGAAGAACATCGCCGATGTGTGCGCGATGCAGATCACCGACCTGGCCGAGTGGCTCGGCGGCCTGGACGCGCCGGCGGTGGCGCCGCTGCTGGCGGCGCTGGGAGAGACGGTGGCCTCCTTCGCGGCGATCGGGCTCGGCTACCTCTCGCTCGACCGCCCGTCGGGGACGCTGTCGGGCGGGGAGGCGCAGCGCGTGAAGATGATCCGCCAGCTCGGGTCCTCGCTCACCGACGTCACCTACGTCTTCGACGAGCCGACCACCGGCCTGCACCCGCATGACGTCGAACGGATGAACGACCTGTTGCTGGCGCTGCGCGACAAGGGCAACACGGTGCTCGTGGTCGAGCACGAGCCGGGGGTGATCGCGATCGCCGACCACGTCGTCGACCTCGGCCCGGGCGCCGGCACCGGCGGCGGCGAGGTCGTCTTCGCGGGGACCGTGGACGGGCTGCGCGCCAGCGACACCGTCACCGGCCGCCACCTCGACGACCGGGCCGCGCTGAAGGAGACGGCGCGCTCGGCCACGGGGACGCTGGAGGTGCGCGGCGCCAGCACCCACAACCTGCGGGACGTCGACGTCGACATCCCGCTCGGCGTGCTCGTCGCGATCACGGGCGTGGCCGGGTCGGGCAAGAGCTCGCTGGTCGGTGGCTCCGTGAGCGGGCGGGACGGCGTCGTCACCGTCGACCAGAGCGCCATCCGCGGCTCGCGCCGCAGCAACCCGGCCACTTACACCGGCCTGCTCGACCCGATCCGCAAGGCGTTCGCCAAGGCCAACGGGGTCAAGCCGGGGCTGTTCAGCGCGAACTCCGACGGCGCCTGCCCGGTCTGCAACGGCGCCGGCGTCATCTACACCGACCTGGCCACCATGGCCGGCGTCGCCACCGTCTGCGAAGCGTGCGAGGGCCGGCGCTTCCAGGCCGAGGTGCTCGAGTACGAGCTCGCCGGCAAGGACATCGCCGCGGTGCTGGCGATGCCGGTCGCCGAGGCCGAGGCGTTCTTCGGCGACGGTGCGGGCGCGCTGCCGGCGGCGCACAGGATCCTCCGGCGCCTGGTCGACGTCGGCCTGAGGTACCTGACGCTCGGCCAGCCGCTCACGTCGCTCTCGGGCGGCGAGCGCCAGCGCATCAAGCTGGCCACCGAGATGGGCGGCAAGGCCGACGTCTACGTCCTCGACGAACCGACCACCGGCCTGCACCTCGCCGACGTCGAGTCGCTGTTGGGGATGCTCGACCGGCTGGTCGACGCCGGGACGTCGGTGATCGTCGTCGAGCACCACCAGGCGGTCATGGCGCACGCCGACTGGATCATCGACCTCGGCCCGGGCGCCGGCCACGACGGCGGGCGCGTCGTCTTCGCGGGGACGCCCGCCGACCTCGTCGCCGACGGCTCGACCCTCACCGGCGAGCACCTGGCCGCCTACGTGGGCTAGAGCACTCCGCCGAGCGCCTTCGGCGCCGGCAAGCACGGGGACTCTCTGGGGACCTTCGGCCCCACTAGAGCAGTCGGGGGAGGACCTGGTCGCGGACGATGCGGTCGACGGCGTCGGGAGCGAACGGCGCCAGCCGCTCCCGGGCGCGCTCGGCGTAGCCCGGCGCAGGGTCGTCGAGCGCGGTCCGCAGCGCCGGCCCGAGGTCGTCGGCCACGGTGCGCGGATCCAGCGCGCGGGCGATCGGCAGCGCCGCGTAGGGGCCGGGGCTCGGCGTCGTCACCAGCACGCAGCCGTCGGCCAGCGCCTCGAGCTGGGCGAGGCCGAAGTCCTCCCGCCGCGGGGCGGTCACGAACACGCGCGCCTGCGCCAGCAGCGCCCGGTACTCCCGCGGCGGCAGCGTGCCCACGTAGCGCACGCCGGGCTCGCCGGCACCGTCGAGCCCCGCGACGACCAGCGCCTCCCCGTCCCGCCGCACCGCCCGCCACGCCGCCAGCACCTGATCGAGCCCCTTCTTCTCCGGGTGCGCCGCATACGTGACCGCCGTGGCACAAGCGGGACTGAGGGGACTGTCCCTTTTTTCCCGCGCGACTGGTGGGGGGAGGATGACGGCGTCGCCGTGGGGTGGCGCCTCGGCGAGGCCGCCCTCGCTCCAGGGCAGCAGCAGGGGGGCGGCGGCGAAGCGGCGGCGCTCGGCGGGGCGCTGCCAGACGCCGTGGCGGCCGGGGCGGTTGCCGGCGGCGGGGGCATCGAAGCGGATCGCGTGATTCGGCCCGCCCACCGCGAGCAGCGCGGCGGTGACCGTCGAGTAGACGATCGCCCGCGGGCGGTGCTCCGCGATGCCCGCCAGCGCGGCGGCGCGGGCGGCACGGGCCTGGACGAGGTCGGTGAGGGCGAGCGTGCGCACGCTCGCCGTCGGCTGCGCCTGGGCGATAGCCACGCTCGCCCCGGCGCGCTCGAGCGATGCGGCGAAGGCATCGTCGGCCGCCCGCAGCCCGCCCGTCGTCCCCAGGGAGACGAGGAGGACGTCCGTCACGGTTCGGCGGGGTGCGGATCGCGGCGGTCGGCCTTGCGCAGGAACGTGCCGCCGAAGCCGGGCGTGCGGATCAGGCGGATCGGCGCGAAGGCGGAGGTGCGGTCGACGTAGAAGCGCGCGGCGTCGCGCTCCTCGATGGCGGCGACGGCGTTGCCCTGCCGGCGCCAGGCGAGGGCGACGAGGAGGGCGAAGCCGGCCGCGACGCTGGGGATCGTGGACACGAAGGTCCCCAGCACGCCGGCGACGACCGTGACGACGAGCAGCAGCCAGAGCCGGTTGAGCAGCGTGACGCCGGGCCGCAGCTCGGGCAGCGTGGTCTGGTGGCGCGCGTCGGCCATCAGGGTGGCGATGCCGTCGTGCGCGCGCCCCTCCAGGCGGACCCCGGCCAGCGCGGCCAGCGTCCACCAGCCCACGGAGACCAGCACCAGCACGTCGTCGTAGTCGCGCGTGGCGGCGATCACCGTGATCGCTGCCAGCGCCGTCGCCGCTCCCGCGCTCAGCAGCACCGCCGCCCGCAGGAAGTCGGCGAACCTCACTCGGCGAGGACCTGCAGCAGTTCGCGGACGCCGTCGGTGCCGTCGACCATCACGTCGGCCTCCTGCTCGAGCTGCGGGGGCCCCTCGTCGGAGCGCACCCCGACCTTGAGCACCTGCGCGATGCCGCCGGTGGCCGACAACTCGTCGAGGCCGCGGAAGGCGTCGACGTCGGTCAGGTCGTCGCCGACGTAGACGGCGGCGGACAGGTCGACGTCGTTGAGCAGCCGCATGATCCCGGCGCCCTTGTCGATGCGCACGGGCGGGCGGATCTCGAGCACCTTGCGCCCCCAGTGGGTGACGAAGCCCGCGTCCTCGGCGGCGCGCGAGACGGCCTCGATGGCGCGCTGGGCCTCCTCCTCGTCGGGCACGCCGCGCCAGTGCAGCGCGGCGATCGCCTCCTTGTCCTCCAGGCGCACCCGCAGGCGGCGCAGGTCCTCGCCGAACGCCTCCCCGGCGAAGGCGCGCACGCGCGCGGTCCAGCCCTGCAGCTCCGCGTCGAGCTCCGGCGCGATCGTCCCCGCCCGCAGGATCTCCGACCCGTGGCTGCCGAGGTAGGAGATCGAGCCGAGCGAGACGATGCGGCGCGCGTCGGACGCACGGCGGCCCGACACGCAGGCGACGATGCCGTAGCGCTTGGCCACCTCGATCAGCGGCCGGCGGGTCGTCTCGGGCATGTGCGCGTCGTCGGGCTGCTCGACGATGGGGGCCAGGACGCCGTCGACGTCGAGCAGGACGGCCGAGTGCTCCGGGTCCGCGGTCAGGGGGGCGAGCAGCTCGTGGAGGTCGGGCACGCGCCTAGTATGCCCGCCCTCATGAACAGGACCGCAAAGCTGGCCGTCATCGGGACGGCGGCAGGTCTGTTCAGCGGGCTGTTCGGCGTCGGGGGTGGGACGGTCATCGTCCCGCTGCTGGTGCTGTGGCTCGGCTACGGGGAGCGCGAGGCGACCGGGACGTCACTGGCCGCCATCGCCCTGATCGCGGCCGGCGGGGCCGCCGTCAGCGGCGCGGCCTACGGGACCGTCCATCTCGGCGACGGTCTGCTCGTCGGCGTCCCGGCGCTGGGCGGAGTGGTGGCCGGCACGGCGCTCCAGCAGCGCGTCCCCCAGGAGCGCCTGCGCCCGGCGTTCGCCGTCCTGCTCGTGGTCGTCGCGATCAGCCTGCTGGTCTGAATGGTCGAGGCCGTCCTCATCGGCTTCGCCGCCGGCGCGGTCGCCGGGCTGCTCGGCGTCGGCGGCGGGATCCTGTTCGTCCCCGCGCTCACCCTCGCGCTCGGCCTCAGCCAGGTCGACGCGGAGGCGACCTCGCTGCTGGCCATCATCCCCGTCTCCCTGCTGGGCGCCTCCCGGCAGTCCGGCTACGGCAACGTGCGCTGGCGCGACGGGCTGCTCGTCGGCGCGCTGGCCGTCGGGGGCGTGGCGGGCGGCGTCGCGCTCGCCAACGCTCTGCCCGAGCGCACGCTCGAGGTCGCCTTCGCGCTGCTGATGCTGTTCGTCGCCGCCCGGCTGGCCCGGCCCCGGCCTACGCCGCCGGCGTGACCTGGGCGGTGCAGAACGCACACCGCGACGCGGCCCGGGGGATGTCCGAGAGGCACTCGGGGCAGGAGCGCGTCGGCTCGTCCACGGGCTTGCCCGGCTTCAGCCGCTCCTGGACGATGTTCATCGGCTGCACGACGAAGAAGTAGATGACGGCGGCGATCGACAGGAACGTGATCAGCGCGTTGATCACGTTGCCGTACCCGAACACCGCGCTGTTGATCGTGAAGTGCAGGTCGCCGAAGCTCGGCTTGTCGACGATGGCGGCGATCAGCGGCGTCACGATGTTCTCGACGAACGCGGTGACGACGGCGCCGAAGGCCGCGCCGATGACCACCGCGACCGCGAGATCGACGACGTTCCCGCGCAGGATGAAGTCCCGGAACCCCTTGAGCATGGGGCGGAAGATACGCTTGCGTCCGGATGGCCGACGAGACGCTCCACATCGTCGTCGAGATCCCCAAGGGATCGCGCAACAAGTACGAATGGGACGAGGAGCTGCAGGCGATCAAGCTCGACCGCTACCTGTTCAGCTCGGTCGTCTACCCGACCGACTACGGCTTCGTGCCCGGGACGTGGGCCGGCGACGACGACCCGCTCGACGCGATGGTCTGCGTGACCGAGCCGACCTTCCCCGGCTGCGTCATCGAGGTCAAGCCGATCGCGCTGTTCCGCATGACCGACGACCACGGCGAGGACGCCAAGGTCCTGTGCGTCCCCTGCAACGACCCGAACTGGAACACGCTCGACCGGCTCGAGGACCTGCCCGACCGCCTGCAGGACGAGATCGAGCACTTCTTCTCCATCTACAAGGGGCCGGAGGGCAAGACCGTGGAGGTCGACGGCTGGTACTCGCGGGAGGACGCGCTGGAGGAGATCGAGATCTCGCGCGAGCGCTGGCGCAAGCGCGAAGCCGCCAAGGACGAGTGACATTCGTCGTCGGGCTCGGGGGCACGACGCGTCCCGGCTCCTCGTCGGAGCGGGCGCTGCGCTCGGCCCTCGACGCCTGCGCCGCGCGCGGCGCGGAGACGCAGCTGTTCGCCGCCGAGGACCTCGCCTTCCCCATCTACGGATCCGGGATGCTCGAGACCGACGAGCGCGCGGGGCGGGTGGGCCGGTTTCTCGACGCGATCCGCCGCGCCGACGGCATCGTCGTCTGCTCGCCTGGATACCACGGCGGCGTCTCCGGCCTGGTCAAGAACGCCATCGACTGGGTCGAGGAGCTGCGCACGGACGCGCGCCCGTACTTCGACGGCCGGCCCGTCGGGCTGATCGTGGTCGCCGACGGCTGGCAGGCCACCGCCACGACGCTCAGCTCCCTGCGCTCGATCGTGCACGCCCTGCGCGGGTGGCCGACGCCGCTGGGCGTGACGGTCAACGCCGCGAACGGGGCCGCGGATCCCGTCCAGCTCCAACTGCTGGCGACGCAGGTGCTGTCGCGCATTGTTCCGCACCCCGGCAGCTGACCAGGCGGGCCAGGCGCGTTGAAAGGGACGCCCGCCGCTCCGGGCGCAGGTAGCGGTAGACGTTGTGCAGCTGCTCGGGGTCGGCGCGCAGGTCGTAGTACTCGCGTTCCCCGTCCCGGTACTCGACGTAGATGAAGTGGGGGCCGCGCAGCGCCTCGTAAGAAGGCGGGTCCCCGCTGGCCGGCGTCTGGGCGTCGGGGTCCCCGTGCGACCCGGGCGTGTGGCGGTGCTCGACCAGTGCCCCCTGCCGCCAGTCGGCGGGGGCGCGGGCCCCGTGGAGGATCGGCACCAGGCTGCGGCCGTCGACGTTCGCGCGCGGCGGCAGCCCGGCCAGCGCCTCGAAGGTCGGGGCCAGGTCGGTGTTCTGCACCAGCGCGGCGACGTGCCGCCCGGCCGGGACGCCGGGGCCGCGGACGATCAGCGGCACCCGGATGTCGGTGTCGAAGGCGGTCAGCTTGCCGGCCAGCAGCCGGTGCTCGCCGATGTGGTATCCGTTGTCGGAGCTGAAGATCACGTAGGTGTTGTCGAGCTCGCCGATGTCCCCCAGGCGATCGATCAGCCGGCCGAGCATCGCGTCGATGGCGAGGACGGACTGGGCGCGGCGCCGGTACAGGGCGTCCATGTGGGCGATCACCCTCGGCGGGCGCTCAGCGCGGTTGGCCAGCCACGGCGGTGCGTCGATGAGCTGCCGGTTGAAGGACGCCGGTCGCGGCGTCCCCAGGCCCGGGAAGGCGTCGGCGTCCTGCGGCGCCGGCACCGCGGGCCGGTGCGGCGTGAAGGGCGCCAGCTCGAAGACGAACGGCCGTCCCTCGGTCGCGGCTTGGTCGATGGCGTCGAGGCCGTACATGGCGATCACGTCGGTCATGTAGTCCGACGGCGCGTCGCCGAAGGACGTCGGCACCCCGTCGACGTTGAGCGTGTAGTCGAAGCCGAAGTAGCCCTTGTTGGTGGCCGCCCAGTCCGTCCACCCCGGCGGGATCCCGCCGATGTCCGCCGGATAGCCGTTGAGATACTTGCCGAACAGCCCGGTGCGGTACCCGTTGCGCTTGAGCCGCCGGGCCCAGGTGCGCCGTGAATTGTGGTGCGCACGGTAGGCGAACAGCCCGCCGTGGGGGAAGATGTTGGTGCGGACACCGGTGTTGTGCGGCAGCGCGCCGGTGAGGATGCTGGCCCGGCTCGGGCAGCACAGCGACGCGCTGACGATGTAGTTGTCGAACGTCGTCCCCTGCGCCTGCAGGCGCTGCACGTTGGGCATGTACTGGATCAGGTCGCCCGTGAGGTCGTCGGTCAGCACGAAGACCACGTTGGGACGGTCCCGCGGCGCGGCGTTCGCCGCCGGCCGGTCGGTCCCGCAGCCCGCCAGCAGGACCGCCAGGACCATAAGGTTGCGCGCGATGGCGAGCCTCCGCGACCGGGTCCGGTACCGCTTCGACACGTCGATGGCCCGGGGTCCGTCAGCGCTCATCGGCTACCTGGGCTTGACCGTCGTGGCGCTGGCCGCGCTGTTCGGCGTGCTGGTCCTGCTGCTGAGCCTCGGCCCGACGAAGAACCTGGTCCATGCGCTCTACAACGCCCTTCTGCACGTCATCGACGCGGGGACGGTAGCCGGGGACGACACGTCGAGCCCCGGGTTCATCGCGCTCCAGCTCGTGCTCACCTTCGGCGGCATCGTGATCTTCAGCGCCTTCATCGGCATCCTGGCCACGAGCGTCGACCAGCGCCTGCAGGAGCTGCGCAAGGGGCGCTCGGCGGTGCTGGAGAGCGGGCACACGCTGATCCTGGGCTGGTCGAACACGGTCTTCACGGTGCTGGGGGAGCTGGCACTGGCCAACGAGAGCGCGCGCGACCCGGTCGTCGTCATCCTCGCCGACCAGGACAAGGTGGAGATGGAGGACGCGATCCGCGACAAGGTCCCCGACCTGCACGGGCTGCGCGTCGTCTGCCGCACGGGCAGCCCGATCGACCTGCGTGACCTGTCCATCGTCGCACCGCAGGAGGCACGGGCGATCGTCGTCCTGTCGCCGTCGGAGGACGAGCCGGACGCGAGCGTCATCAAGACGATCCTGGCGCTGGTGCGCGGGCCGGGCCGGCGCGCGGCGGCCTACCACATCGTCGCCGAGATCGCCGACGCCCGGAACCTCGAGGCGGCGCGCCTGGTCGGCGGCGACGAGGCGACGCTGATCGACAAGAGCGAGACGGTGGCGCGCATCATCGTGCAGACCGCCCGGCAGTCGGGCGCCGCGGCCGTCTACACGGAGCTGCTCGACTTCGCGGGGGAGGAGATCTACTTCCGCTCCGATCCCGCGCTGATCGGCGGCACCTACGCGAACGCGCTGCTGGCCTACGAGGACTGCGCGGTCATCGGCGTGCACGTGGACGGCGAGTCGCAGCTCAACCCGCCGCCCGGGTTCGTCCTCCCCGAGGGGACGCAGGTGATCGCCATCGCCGAGGACGACGCCGCGCTGGCCGCCGCGGCCGCGTCGACGGCAGCCGTCGACGCGGCCGCGGCGATGGAGGGGTCGTCTCCCGCGGAGGGCCCGCAGCACTCGCTGATCCTCGGCTTCAACCACCGCGTGCCGACGGTGCTGCGCGAGCTCAACGAGTACGTCGCGCCCGGCTCCTCCGTGCTGGTGGTCGCCGACCACGAGGTCCCGCCGCTGGACGGGCTCTCGCGACCGACGGTGGAGACGCGGCGCGCCTCGACGACGGAGCGCTCGGCGCTGGAGGCGCTCGACCTGGGCCGCTTCCACCATGCGATCGTGATGTCGCCGTCGGACGACCTCGACCCGCAGCGCGCCGACGCCCGCACGCTGATCGCCCTGCTGCACCTGCGCGACATCGCCGAGCGCGCCGGCCTGCGCGTCCCGATCGTCTCGGAGATGCTCGACGACCGCAACCGCGAGCTCGCGCAGGTGACCAAGGTCGACGACGTCATCGTGTCCGACCAGCTGATCTCGCTGCTGATCACCCAGATCTCCGAGAACCCGCACCTGGCCGCGGTGTTCGGCGAGCTGTTCTCGGCCGAGGGCGCCGAGGTCTACCTGCGCGAGGCGACCTCCTACGTCGCCGGCGCGGCCGAGGTGACGTTCGCGACGCTGGTGGCGGCGGCCTCGCGGCGGGGGGAGACGGCGCTCGGCTACCGGCGCGCGGCCGAGCCCGACCGGGTGCTCGTCAACCCGCGCAAGTCGGACACGTTCCGGCCCGTGGCCGGCGACCGGCTGGTCGTGCTCGCCGAGTCCTAGCCTCGGTTCCGATGGCCTACGTGACCTCCGAAGCCCGCCAGGAACTGGCCGACTCCGTCGCCGACGCGGCGGGTGAGCTGGGGACCGCCGTGGCCGCGCTGGGCGCCGCCTACGAGGCGCTCGACGAGGATTCCGGCGACCGTCTGGAGGAGGCGCTGTTCCGCCCGGTCCAGCTCGCCTACGGGCGCGCCAAGAAGACGGCCACGAGCTTCGCGGAGCGGACGGGCATCACCGTGCCGCCGGTCTCGTCCCGTCCGGAGGGTCCGCCGTCGCGCGGGGTCAAGGGCTTCGTGGAGGACGCCACCGAGGCGGTCTTCCTGGCTGAGTCCATCCTCACCGAGCTGCAGGACTCGCTGTCGCCGGTCGAGGTGGGCGACGCCGAGCTGCGCGCCGGCCTCGCCGACGTGCGGTCGCGCATCGAGGGGATCCCGGCCGCCGCCGAGGCGTTCGTCTCCCGCTTCGGTCGCTGATCGTCAGGCGCATCTGACAGGCTGCCGGCCATGGCAGCAGATGAACCGCGCGGCATCGAGGTCGAGGGGCTGGTTCGGGAGTTCAAGGGCGCCATCAAGGCCGTCGACGGCATCGACCTGAAGGTGGCGCCCGGGGAGATCTACGGCTTCCTGGGGCCCAACGGCGCCGGCAAGTCGACCACCGTGCTGATGCTCACGACGCTGCTGCCGCCGACCGCGGGGCGCGCGTCCGTGGCCGGGTTCGACGTCGCCACGCAAGGACCCGAGGTGCGCCAGCGCATCGGCGCCGCGCTGCAGGAGGCGGCGCTGGACAACTTCCTCACCGGCCGCGAGCACTTCGACCTGCAGGCCGGGCTGCACGGGATGCCGAAGGTGGAGCGCGCCACGCGCGCGGACGAGCTGCTCGCGCGCGTGGGCCTCGAGGACGCGGCCGACCGCAAGGTGGGCGGCTACTCGGGCGGGATGCGCCGGCGCCTCGACCTCGCGCTCGCGCTCGTCCACCACCCGTCGATCCTGTTCCTCGACGAGCCGACCACGGGCCTCGACATCCAGTCGCGCACGTCGCTGTGGGACGAGGTCTCGCGCCTGGCCCGCGACGAGGGCGTCACCGTCTTCCTGACCACGCAGTACCTGGAGGAGGCGGACGTGCTCGCCGACCGGGTCGGCATCATCGACCACGGCAAGATCGTGGCCGAGGGGACGCCGGAGCAGCTGAAGGCCGACGTCGGCCGGGCGTCGGTGGAGGTCGTGCCGGTGGACCCGGGGGACCGGGATCGCCTCGCCGCGGTGCTGGGGCGCTTCGGCGAGCCGGGCGCCGGCGCCTCCAACGGCGCCGCGGTGCAGCTCGAGGGCGGCTCCACGCAGCTCGCCGAGGTCGTGCGCGCGCTCGACGCCGAGGGCATCCGCGTGGCCAACCTCGCGCTGCACGAGCCGTCGCTGGACGACGTCTTCCTGGCCGAGACGGGGCGTTCGCTGGAGGGGGAGGCCGAGGCCGAGGATGCGTGACCTCGGCTTCATCGCGCGGCGATCGGTGCGGCGCACGTTCCGCCAGCCGGCGCTCGTCGTCCCCACCGTCCTGTTCCCGCTGATGCTGCTCGCGCTCAACTCGGCCGGGCTGTCGGGGGCGACGAAGATCCCCGGCTTCCCGACCGACTCCTACCTCGACTTCGCCCTCACGGTCTGCTTCCTGCAGGCAGGCCTGTTCAGCGCGACCACGGCGGGCACCGAGCTGGCCACCGACATCGAGACCGGCTTCATCAACCGCTTGCAGCTGACGCCGCTGCGGCGGGTGGCGATCCTCGCCGGCGAGCTCACGGGCGCGCTGACGGTGGCGGTGATCGGGTCGGTGACGTTCGTGATCGTCGGGCTGGTCGCGGGCGTCTCCTTCCAGGCCGGTCCCGCCGGGGTGCTCGTCCTGCTCGCGCTGGCGCTGCTGGTCTCCGTCGGCTTCGCGGGGATCGGCGCGCTGATGGCCGCGCAGACGGGGTCGGCCGAGGCGGTTCAGGGCCTCTTCCCGCTGCTGTTCGTGACCTTCTTCCTGTCCTCGCTGAACCTGCCGCGGCCACTCATCCAGACGGACTGGTTCCGCACGGTGGCGACGTGGAACCCGGTCAGCTACATGGTCGAGGGCATCCGCTCGCTGATCATCACGGGCTGGGACGGCACCGCCCTGTGGAAGGGGTTCCTGGCAGCGGGGGCGATCGCCGCGCTGTCGCTGTTCGGCGCGTCGCGCGCGCTGCGCTCGAGGCTGGCGCGGACATGACCCCGCGCACCCGCGCCTCCACCCTCGAGGTCGCGATGGCGGTGGCCAAGCGCTCCGTGCGCGCCGCCTTCAAGAACCCGGCGCTGCTGCTGCCGTCGATCCTCTTCCCGCTCATCTTCCTGGTCTCGTTCGCGGGCGGCCTGTCGGCGGTCGGGACGGTCCCG
This sequence comes from uncultured Solirubrobacteraceae bacterium, assembly GCA_964242305.1. Taxonomy (GTDB): domain Bacteria; phylum Actinomycetota; class Thermoleophilia; order Solirubrobacterales; family Solirubrobacteraceae; genus DATLGB01. The sequence continues at coordinate 24,032 of CAXTBB010000021.1, read as the reverse complement.
GGCTTCAACTTCCCCAGCGGCTACACGGCCTTCCAGTTCGTCTTCATCCTGATCCAGTCGGCGGCCTTCGGCGGCTTCTTCGGGTCGATCGGGATCGCCGCCGACTTCGAGAGCGGCTTCTCCAAGCGCATCTTCCTGGCCGCCGCCGACCGCACCGGCATCCTGCTCGGCTACGCGCTCGCCGCCTGCGTCCGCTTCGGCTTCAACGCCACGCTCGTCACCGTCGCCGCGCTGATCGGCGGGATGGACATCGACGGCGGGGGCCTCGACCTCGTCGGCCTCTACGGGCTCGGCCTGCTGATCGCCATGTTCGTGACCCTCTTCGCCGCCGGCGCCTTCATCCGCACCAAGTCCGTCCAGGCCGCGCCGGCGCTGCGGACCCCCGTGTTCATCATCCTCTTCCTGGCGCCGGTCTACCTCCCGCTCAACCTGCTCACCGGCTGGATCCACACGATCGCCTCCATCAACCCGGCGACGGCGCTGCTGCAGGCGGGCCGCGGCTTCATCTCCGGCGTCCCCGCCCGTCCCGCGCTCGCCTTCGCCGTCTGCGCCGCCGCCCTCGTGCTCGGCGCCGTCTTCGCGCTCCGGTCCCTGCGCCGGGCCGAAACCGGGCTCTGAGCGGTCAGTCGTCGTCGGGCATCGACACGCGCACGCCGTCGCTGTGCTGCTCAGGCCCTGATCCGTTCTTGCCCGCGTGGCCGTTTGAGCTGCTGTTCTGGACGGCAGGCTCGGTGTCGTCGCCTCGGTAGGGGCCGGGCTTGGGCCGGGGCTTGCCGCCCGGGAGGGCGAGCCGCAGGATCGTGCGCTGCACCTGGCCGATCTGCTGGAAGAACGGACCTGTGTTGTAGGGCAGGTCGTAGCGCTCGCAGATGTCCTTGACGCGCGGGGCGATCTCGGCGTACCGCGTGCTCGGCATGTCCGGGTACAGGTGGTGCTCGACCTGGTAGCCGAGATTGCCCGACACGACATGGAAGAGCGGGCTGCCCTCGATGTTCGCGGCCCCGAGGAGCTGACGGACGTAGAAGCCGCCGCGCGACTCGTTGTCGGTCTCCTCCTGGGTGAACGTGTAGGTCTGGTCGGGGAAGTGGCCGCAGAAGATGATCGCGTAGGCCCAGACGTTGCGCACGATGTTCGCCGTGAAGTCGGCCTTGAGCGTGGCCTTGTAGGGCTCGCGGAACGCCCGCCGCCCGACCAGCTCCCGCAGCACCGCCTGCGGTGCGCCCGAGGGCCGGCGTGGGTCGACCCTCCGGCGCGCCTGGCGCAACGCCCGCTTGGCCTTCGCCCGCTTGCCGAACGCCGGGCGGGCGCCGTCGACCTTGCCCGAGGCAACGATCGCCTCCACCGCGAGGCTCGCCAGGCCGCTGAGCGCGGGGAATGCGATGTAGTCCTTCTGGATCTGCTGCCAGCCCTTGCCGAGCATGCCCTTGACCTCGCGGGCGATCTGCTCCTTGGACTTCTCGCCCTTCTTGATCGCGTCGAAGTCGAGGTCGTGGGACGCGACGCCCCACTCGAAGAACGCGGCCAGGACCAGGTTGTAGAACGGCTGGAAGAGGTAGACCGGGTTCCACTTCTGGTGGGGGTCGATCCGCATGATCTCGTAGCCGAGATCCTTGTCCTTGCCGTGGATGTTGGTGAACGTGTGGTGGACGTAGTTGTGGGAGTGCTTCCACGCCTCCGCCGTCGAGGCGGAGTCCCAGTCCCAGGCCGAGGAGGAGATCTGGGGATCGTTCATCCAGTCCCACTGGCCGTGCATGACGTTGTGGCCGATCTCCATGTTCTCGAGGATCTTGGCCAGCGACAGACCGGCGGTGCCGACGGCCCACAGCGGCTTGAAGCGGGCGCCGAGCAGCACGATGCGGCTCGCGACGAGCAGCTGCCGGTGCATCTGGATCATGCTGGTGATGTACTTGCGGTCACGGTCTCCGAGCTCGTCGAAGACGTCGTCGTGGATCGCGTCGAACTCCTTGCCGAGCGCTTCGAGCTGCTCCTCCGACAGGCGGGACAGGGGGGTTTCGATCATCGTTTCCATGCTGGGGTCCTCACTTCGTTTCAGAGTGCTATTTCGACGGGCCCTTCAGGGGCGTTGACGCAGGTCCGGATCATCTCGCCTTCCGACCCCGAGGAGACCTTGCCAGTGCGCAGGTCGCGTACCTTCCCCGACTCGAGCTTCCCGACGCAGGTGTGGCAGATGCCCATGCGGCAGCCATAGGGAAGGGTGGCGCCGGCGTCCTCGCCGGCGGCGAGGATCGGCTTGGAGCCATCGCTCTCGGCCTCGACGCCAGAATCCGTGAAGGTGATCGTCCCGCCCTCGCCCTGCTCCGCGTCGCCCTCGCCGGCGACGGGCTGGAAGCGCTCCATGTGGAGCTTGTCGCAGTCGCCGTGCTCCTCGAAGTGGTCGTCGAGGGCGTCGAGCAGCTCGCCGGGACCGCTGGCGAACGTGTCGCGCTCCCTCCAGTCCGGGCACAGCTCGTCGAGATCCTCCGGGCCCATGCGGCCCATGTCGTCCGTGAGCTGCTCGTGGAGCTTGAAGCCGCCGTGCTCCTTGGCGAGCCGGCGCAGCTCGGAGCCGAAGATCACATCGTCGGCGTTGCGCGCCGAGTGCAGCAGGACCACGTCCTTGAGCTCGTCGCGCCGGGCCAGGTCGCGGATCATGCTCATGATCGGCGTGACGCCGCTGCCCGCGCTGATGAACAGGAACTTCTCCGGCAGGGGGTCGGGGAGCTTGAACTCCCCCTCGACGCCGCCGAGCCGGACGATCGAGCCCGGGTGCGCCTCGCGGACGAAGTGGGGTGAGACCTTGCCCTCGGGGACGAGCTTCGGCGTGATGGAGATGCATCCGTCCGGACGGCCGGGGTCCGAGGTCAGCGAGTACGCGCGCCAGTGGTGCACGCCGTCGACGACCACGCCGATGCGCAGGTACTGGCCCGGCTCGTGGCCCTCCCAGTCCCAGCCGGGCTTGATGACGATCGTCGCCGCATCATCCGTCTCGCGCTTGATGCGCTCGATGCGTCCGCGCAGCTCCTGCGTCGACCAGAGCGGGTTGATGAGCTCCAGGTAGTCGTCCGGAAGCAGCGGGGTGAACAGCGACCGCAGCCGCCGCAGAACCCATAGGCGCCACTTCGGCACCTTCGGCGTGGCGCCGCGTTCAGCCAACGCGCCGGTGAGAACAAGTGTCAACCATTGGTTCTCAAAATAGCGTTTTTCGCCTACGCTGTGTAGATGGCTGCCGAGCCGAGCACAATGCGGCGTGAGCGGGAGCGCGATCTCGTGGCCGCCACCCGCGCCTTGTTCGACGAGCGGGGGATGCTCAACGCACCGATCGAGGAGATCGCCCGCACCGTCGGCATCGCGCGCGGCCTGATCTACCGGCAGTTCTCCTCCAAGGAGGAGCTCTTCGTGCTCACGGTCACGGACTACCTCGCCGAGCTCGAGTCGATCATCGAGGCGTCGATCGTCCCCGGCGCCACGCCGGCCGTGCAACTCGAGCACGGCCTGACCGCGTACGCCGGGTTCTGCAGCCGCTACCCCGCCTTCCTCGACATCTCGCTCCTGCTCATGAACAGGCCCGCGGCCGAGTTGCAGTCGGCGATCTCGGACTCCGTGTGGCTGCGCCTCGGCCAGAGCATGGCGCTGTGCATCGACCACCTCGTCCGCGTCCTCGAGGCCGGCGCCGCCACGGGCGTCTTCGACGTCGAGGACCCGGAGTACATGGCGAGCATCCTCTGGACCCAGTTCCTCGGGGCGATGCACCTCGCCCGCAGCCGCGTCGGCGTGAGCCTCTCGGCGCCGGGCATCCCGCGCCTGTTCGCGATCGAGCCGCAGCGGGTCGCCGAGACGTGCGTCACCAGCGCCCTCGCCACCGTCGCAGCCCACTGACCGAGTGCTCGCACGGAGCGGCGATGGAGTCGAACCATCCCACCGCGGGGTCGCCGCGGCGCGCTCGTTTTGAAGACGAGGTGGGGCACCGGCCCCCGCCGCTCCAGGACGGGTGAGACTATTGCCGTCCTGAGCGGGCTAAGCACGCGCCGATACCTGTTCCATGGAGGACGCCACCGCGGAGGACTCGCCGGTGCCGGCGCGCTGCTGGCCGGCTGGCGCGGTTCGGCCCGGCTGCGCGCGGAGCTGCCCGCCCTCGCCGCGCTCGGCCTGCTCGTCGTGGCCGGCCTGCACTACCTATCCCCGCCCGACGCCGCGAACCTGCTCGCCGACCGGCTTCCGACCACGGGCGGCGACCCGCTCGCGTCGGCCCTCGCCCAGGGGCTCGTGAAGTCGTTCACGGACCAACTCGGCCTCGAGCTCCAGCCCGCGATCGGCCTCGCGCCGGCCGGCGCCGGCCGGCGCGCTGGCGCTCTACGGCGCGCTCAACCGCTCAGGGTGACGTAGAGGATCGCCGCCGGCCGGACGTGGACCGGCTGGCCGTCCTCGCGGGTGAAGCCGGGCAGCGCCGGGGTGTCGGCGGCGTGGCCCTCCAGCGAGCTGACGACGGCGTCGAGCGGCTCCTCCACGACCAGCGACTCCCCGCCTGCGAACGCGATCCGGGTCCCCATCAGACCCCATGTTCTAGCGCGCCCTTGACGGCCGCGTCGAGCGCGTTGAGCCGGTGAAGCGCGATCGCCTCCGGCGACGCGAAGCGCCCCTCGCCGTGGTGGGTGAGCACGCAGTGGACGACGGCCAGGCGCTTGGCGTCGGGCACGCCGCCCGCGCGCGCCTCCAGCAGCGCAACGCCCGACGCGACGTGGCCGACCATCCGCCCTTCGTCCGAGACGCCGATCTCGGCGCCGAAGGTGAACTCGCGCGTCTTGCCCAGGTCGTGCACGAGCGCGGCGGTGACGAGGACGTCCGAGTTCAGCCGCGGGTGCAGCAAGCACGTCTCCAGCGCCAGCGTCCCGACGGCGACGCTGTGCTCGAGCAGGCCGCCGAGGTAGGCGTGGTGACCCGTGCGCGTGCAGGGCGCGCGGCGGAAGTCCGCCCGCAGCTCGGCGTCGGCGAACACCGCGCGCAGCCAGTCGCGCAGGTCGCTGTCGTGGACCTCGCGGATGAGGTGCTCGAGGAATCCGTCGAGCTCGTCGAGGTCGCGGTAGGCGACGGGGAGGAAGTCGGCGGGGTCGGCGTCGGCGGCGCGCCCGATCGCGCCGACGTCGAGCGAGAGCTCGTCCCGGAAGCGCTCCACGCGGCCGCGCACCCGAACGAGGTCGCCGCGGTCGAAGTGCCCCGCCAGCGTGTCGGCGTCCCGGAACGCGCGGCCGGCGATCTCGCCCGACCGATCGCGGAACGACAGCGCGAGGTACGGCGACCCCGAGCGCGCCAGGAGCCGCTCCTTGCGGGTGCACGCGAGCACGAGGTCCACGTCCTGTCCGGCCCGGAGTGCGGTCACGGCGGTCACCAACCCATCATGTACCGTGGCTCGGATGCAGCCTCTGCGTTGGGAACGCCGACCTGACGGGCTCCGCGCACCGGCACTGGTGGCGGCCTTCGAGGGGTGGAACGACGCGGGGGACGCCGCGTCCTCCGCGCTCACCTTCGTGGGCAGCGCCCTCAAGGCGCAGCGCTTCGCGACCATCGACCCGGAGGACTTCTACGACTTCCAGGCGACCCGGCCGACGATCCGCTTCGTGGACGGCATCAGCCGCGAGGTCGACTGGCCCGACGTGCAGATCCACGCGGCCACCGCGCCCGGTGCCCCGCGCGACCTCGTGCTCGTCAGCGGCCACGAGCCCAGCTACCGCTGGCGCACCTTCTGCGACACGATCGTCGACCTCGCCGAGGCGCTCGGCGTCCAGTCGATCGTCACGCTCGGCTCGCTGCTCGCCGACGTCCCCCACACCCGGCCCGTCAGCATCACCGGCCTGGCCTCCGACGAGGCGCTGATCGAGCGCGTCGGCCTCAACCAGTCCTCCTACCAGGGGCCGACCGGCATCACCGGCGTGCTGCACACCGTCTGCCAGCAGCGCGGCATCCCGTCCGTGTCGCTGTGGGCGGCCGTCCCCCACTACGTCGCCGTCTCGCCCAACCCGAAGGGCGCGCTCGCGCTCGTGCGCAAGCTGGAGGGCGTCGTCGGGGTCGCGGTCGACGCGACGGAGCTCGAGGAGGCCGCCGGCGAGTACGAGCGCCAGGTCAACCGCGCCGTCGAGTCCGACCCGGACGTGCAGGCGTTCGTCGAGCGCCTCGAGCGTGCCGCCGCCGAGGAGGACACCCCGCCCGACCTCGACAGCCTGCCGTCCGGCGACGTCCTCGCCAAGGAGTTCCAGCGCTTCCTGCGCCAGCGCGGCGGCGGTGGGAAGGGCGGCCCGCCGGGAGGCGACTTCCCCGCCTTCGGAGGGTGACGTGACGCCGGACGTCCGGCGGCTGCTGACCATCATCTCCGTCGCCCTCGTCGTCGAGACGTCGATCTACTCGACGATCACGCCGCTGCTCCCCGACCTCGCCCGCGACTACGACTTCTCCAAGGCCGGCGCGGGCCTGCTGTCGGCCTCCTACCCGCTCGGCACCGTGCTCTCCAGCCTGCCCGCGGGTCTGCTGGCGGCGCGCATCGGGCCGCGGCGGACGGTGGTCGTCGCGCTCGCCGTCATCGCCGTCGCCAGCCTCGCGTTCGCGCTGGCCGACTCGGCGCCGCTGTTGATCCTCGCGCGCGGCCTGCAGGGCTTCGCCGCCGCCGCTGTCTGGACGGGCGGGCTGTCGTGGGTGGTGGCGGTCGCGCCGCGCGAGCGCCGCGTGGAGGCGATGGGGACGGCGATCGGCGCTGCCATCGCCGGCGCCCTCGGCGGGCCGGTGCTCGGCGCCGCCGCCGACGCCGTCGGCCGGGAGGTCGTCTTCGCCGCCTTCGTGGCGCTGCCGGTCGGGCTGATCGCCGCGCTCACGCGCCTGCCCGATCCGGCCTTCGCGGTGCTGCCGAGCAGCCGCAGCCTGCTCCGCGACGGCCGCGCCCGGACCGGCATCCTGCTGATGGCGATGCCGTCGGCGGTGTTCGGCGCGGTCAACGTGCTCGTCCCGCTGCGGCTGGACGCCCTCGGGGCGACCGCCGTCGCCATCGCCGCGGTCTTCCTGATCGCGGTCGTCCTCGAGTCGGCGCTGTCCCCGCGGGCGGGGCGCATGGCCGACCGCCGCGGCGCGCTGGCGCCCGCCCGCCGCGGCCTGCTCCTCGGTGCCGCCGGCATCGCCGTCCTGCCGCTCACCGGGTCCGCCGTCACGCTCGGCGTGGCGGTGGTGATCGGCCTCGGCTGCCTCGGCCTGCTGTGGGCCCCGGCGATGTCGCTGCTCGGCGACGCCGCCGAGCGCCGCGAGCTCAACCCGGCCTTCGCCTACAGCCTCGGCAACCTGGCCTGGGGCGGCGGGACGGCACTGGGCGGCGCGGGCGCCGGCGCGCTCGCCGCCGTCACGACAGACGCCGTCCCCTACCTGACACTCGCCGCGGCCTCCACGCTCATCGCTCTGCGGCTGGACACGCGATCCGGTAGTCGCACATCGAGCACGCGCTGAAGGACGGCGTCGGCTCGAAGCCCTGGCCGAGGATCCCGTCGGCGACCTCGAGCACGGTCTCCGCGATCCACTCGCGGTCGTCCTCCGTGCGGTCGACGGGGACCTTGGCGTCGTCGAGAACGTAGTAGTAGGCCTGGTGGGCGGCCTCGAGGTCCCACGCCTCGATGGCGGCCACGGAGTAGAGCGCGAGCTGGACGTCCTCGCGCAGGTCGGCCGCCTTCTTGGGCCGGCCCGTCTTGTAGTCGATGAGCTCGTAGGCGCCGTCGGCGAGGCGGTCGACGCGGTCCACCCGCCCGCGCACGGTGTGCTTGCCCAGGGAGAAGGAGAACGAGCGCTCGAACCAGACCGGCTCGGCGTCGTCGGAGTGGAAGCGCTCGTGGTAGCGGATCAGCGCCTGCTCGGCCTTGCCCTGCAGCTGCTTCTCCTGCTCGGAGTCCCCGAAGCCGCCGCGGCGCCAGCCCTGGTCGAGCAGCCCGAGCAGCTCCGGGAGCGTCCCGTCCGGGGTCTCGCCCGCGTGGAAGCGCTCCAGCACCTGATGGACGAGGATGCCGAAGCGCTGGTTGAGCGTCGGCTCCTGCGGGATGCGGAACACGCGCGCGAACTTGTACTTGAGCGGGCAGGTGCGGTAGGTGTCGATGTCCGAGGCGCTCAGCAGCAGGCCCTCGCCGCGCCGGGGGAGGAACTGCTCCAGCGACGGCTCGGCCCGGCGCGCGACCAGCGAGGCGCGTGTGCGCTCGTCGCGCTCGGCGTCGAGCAGGTACTCGTCCAGCGCGCTGGTCTCGAAGATCTCGCGCTGCTCGGAGGTGACCGCCTGCAGCAGCCGCGCGTTGACCTCCGGCAGCGCCTCGGCCACGCTCATCCCCGCGCGCGTGCGCTCCAGCAACGCGCTGAGCTTCATCACCTCCAGGTAGCGGACGACGGCGTGGGAGACGTCGAGATCGGTGTCGAAGCGCAGCTCCCCGAGCCGACCGCCGACCTCGGCGACCGTCGTCATCAGCTCGTCGCGCAGGACCCGGAAGGTCGACTGCAGCGTCTCCGCCGGCCCGAACAGCTCCTCCTGCTTGGGGACCCACTCGCCGGCGACCGCCGCCCGCGCCTCCTCCGCGAAGGGGGACGGCTGCTGGCGCGCGCCACGCTCGGTCTGCTCGGGGTAGGCGAGGACCAGCCGCGTGCGCGCGCGGGTCATGGCCATGTGCAGCAGGCGCCGCTGCTCGGCGATGTGCGCGGACTTGGTGTCCGGCGGGACCGCCTCCTTGACGAGCGCGTCGGGGATCGGCTCCAGCGACCGGCGCCGCGGCCCGGGCATGCGCGCCGCGAACAGCCCGAGCACGTAGACGTGGTCGAACTCGAGGCCCTTGGCCGCGTGCATCCCCATCACCTGCACGCCCAGGGCATCCCCACCCGCCCCGGCCTCCTCCTCGCGCAGCCCCGCCTCGGCGACGGCGGAGATGGAGCGGGCGAAGTCGCGCGCCGTCGCCTGCGGCGAGCGGCGCGCGTAGGTGGCGGCCAGCTCGCCGAACTTGGCCAGGTTGACCAGGCGCTCGACGACCTCCGGCGTCGCCGCGAAGAGCAGCTGGCGGCGCAGGCCGAGGCGCTCGATCATGCGGTGGGTGAACAGGTCCGCCCGGGTCGAGTCCAGCGCCCCGGCCGCGCTGCGGTAGAGCTTGAGGAAGGCGAGGATACGCTCGCGCGCCTCCGGCGGGATCTGCGGCGACTCCATCGCGGCGCCGAGCGCGCCGACCATGTCCAGCTTGCGCCGGCGGGCGATCTGGGTCACGCGCGCGAGGTCGATGGAGCGCAGCTCGATCGGCGGCCGGGCCAGCGCGCGCACGACCGCGCCGGCGTCCCCGGGGTCGACCAGCAGGCGCAGCCAGGCGAGCAGGTCGCGCACCTCCGCGCGCTGGAAGAAGGCCGCGGCGCCGTTGACGCGGTACGGGACGGCGCGTTCCTCCAGGGCGACCGCGACGGCCTGGCCCTCGCCCTTGACCGAGCGCACGAGGACGGCGATGTCCTCGGGGGCGCCGGGCGGGTGGGCCGAGTTGATGAGGCGCTCGACGTCGGCGGCGACGGCCTGGGCCTGCGCGCGCTCGTTGTCCGCTCGCCAGAAGTCGACGACCCCGCCGTCACGTCCGGTCAGCGCCTTCGCGATCCGGTCCTCCAGCGGCGCGACGACCGCCTCGGCCGCGGCCAGGATCCGCTCCGGCACGCGGTGGGAGCGCTCCAGGTGCACGACGGAGCCCTCGAACTCGCGCAGGTTCTTGGTCGCCGCGCCGCGGAAGCGGTAGATGGCCTGGTCGTCGTCCCCGGCCGCGAACAGGTTGCGGTTGAGCATCCGCAGCAGCAGCCCCTGCGCGAAGTTCACGTCTTGGAGCTCGTCGACCAGCACGTGCGTGTAGCGAGCCTCCAGCTGCGTGCGCACGTGCGGGCGCTCGCGCAGCAGGCGGAAGGCGTGGAGGACGAGGTCGCCGAAGTCGAGCGTCCCCGCCTCGGCCAGCATGCGGTCGTGGGCGGCGTAGATCCCGGCGAACTCACGCTCGCGCGCGCCGTCGGTCAGGGTCTCGGCCCACGCCGCGTAGTCGCTGGCGGTGATCAGCTCGTCCTTGAGGCGGTCGATGCGCCCGACCACCGCACCCAGCACCGCGCTCGGGTTGCCGCGCAGGTCGTGGTGGGTCAGCGACAGCTCGTCGATGCGCTCGAGCAGCATCGCCAGCCGGTCGCCCTGGCTGACGGGGGTGGCGAACGGATCGACGCCGGCCTCGGCCGCCTCGTCGCGCAGCAGCTTCGCGCAGAAGCCGTGGAAGGTGGTCACCGTGAGGGCCTCGTAGCCGCTCGCGACGGCGGCCTCCATGCGCGCCCGCAGCGCGTCGGCGGCGGCGCTCGACAGGGTCAGGACGAGGATGTCCTCGGGTGCCACGCCGTCCCTGACGAGCGTCGCGAACCGCTCTACCAGCGCGCTCGTCTTGCCCGTTCCGGCGCCGCCGATGATGAGCACGGACATCATCGGGCAGGATATGTGCGTGGACCCCGACTGGCTCACCGTGTGCCGCCGCGCCACCGAGGCCATCGAGGATCTCCTCGTCGGGGAGTCGGACCGCACGCTGGTCACCGGCACCCGCGGCGAGGGGGGCGACGCCACGCTGGTCATCGACGCGGAGGCGGAGGCGGCCGTCTTCCGCGAGCTCGACACGATCGGCGTGCCGTTCTCCGCGGTCAGCGAGGAGCGCGGGGAGGTCGGCTACGGCGCTGCCTACCCGCGCGTGGTCATCGACCCGATCGACGGGTCCACCAACGCCAAGCGTGGCCTGCCGCATCACTCGGTCTCCATCGCGGTCGCCGACGGGCCGACCATGGCCGACGTGGTCTTCGGCTACGTCTACGACTTCGGGCCGGAGGAGGAGTGGCACGCCTGGCGCGGGCAGGGCGCCTACCTGGACGGCGTGCAGCTCCCGCGCGATCGCCCCGAGCGCCGCAGCGAGGACGGGCGCTTCGAGCTGCTCGGCGTCGAGTCCTCGGACCCGCGCCTGATTCGCGCGGCCGGCGACGAGCTGTGCGACGCGGCGCACCGCCTGCGGGCGCTGGGGACGATCGCGGTCACGCTCTGCCAGGTGGCCGCCGCACGGCTGGACGGCATGGTCACGCTGCGCCGCTCGCGGGCGGTGGACGCGGCTGCCGGCCAGCTGATCGTGCGCGAGGCCGGCGGCGTGGTCGCCTTCACCGCCTACGAGGACCCCCTCGGGGCTCCGCTGGACACGGCGCCGCGGTCGCCGCTGGTGGCGGCGCGCACGCCAAGCGGGCTCGAACGCCTCGTCCGCATCCCGCCGCCCGCCTAGCCTTGACTCATGGTCGATTGGCGACTAGCGGAGCGGGTCGCCAGGGCGGTGTCGTCCAACACGGGCCCCCCCGTCCCCGAGGGCGGCGGCGCCGGCGTGGCCGCCGAGGTGCGCGACTTCGCGGCGCGCAGCGCCGAGCTCGTCTCGGAGTACACGGGCCTGGCGTCGCCGAGCGCGCTGCCCGAGCCGGAGACGGTCGACCGCGGCGAGTGGGCGGCGATCAACCTCGGCTCCATGCGCACGGTGCTGGATCCGGTCATCGCGCGCCAGGGGGAGGGACTGGGCCCGCTGGCCGGCCCCGTCCGCGCCCTCACCGGGTCGCTGCTGGCCATCGAGGTCGGCGCGCTGAGCGGGTTCCTGGCGGCGCGGGTGCTCGGCCAGTACGAGTTCCCGATCACCGATCCGGACGCGCCGGCGCGGCTGCTCTTCGTGGGTCCCAACCTCGCCGCGGCGGCGGCGTCGATGAAGACCGACGACACGGCCCTGACCCGCTGGGTCGCGCTGCACGAGACGACGCACGCGCTGCAGTTCGCCGGCGTTCCGTGGCTTCGGTCACACATGGCGAGCCGGATCAGCGCGCTCGTCGGGTCGCTGGAGGTCTCCGTCGACATGCGCAGGCTGCTGCGGATGCCCAAGCTCGACGACCTCCGCGCGCTGGCCGAGACGGTCCGCTCCGACGGGCTGGTCACGATCATGGCCGGCCCGGAGCGCCGGGCCATGCTCGACGAGCTGCAGGCCACGATGGCGCTGCTCGAGGGCTACGCCGAGCACGTCATGGACGCGACCGGCGAGGCACTGCTTCCCGACCTCCCGCGGCTGCGCAAAGGCCTGGAAAAGCGGCGCAAGGAGCGGTCCGGCCTGCTGCGCGCGTTCGAGCGCCTGATCGGCCTCGAGCTCAAGCTGCGCCAGTACGAGCAGGGCAAGGCGTTCTGCGACGCCGTCGTCGCCGAGGGCGGCATCGACGCCCTCAACCGCGCGTGGGACTCACCGGCCGCGCTCCCGACGCTGGCCGACCTGGACGATCCGTCCGGGTGGCTGCGGCGCACCGCCGTCCCCGTCTGAGCCGAACGACCGTTCGCATCGCTGTAACCGTCTCGTGAAGGCGGTTTACAAACACATGTTCGAGGGCAATACTTCCCTCAGAGCCGATTAGAACTAATATCCTTACTCCACGAGGGAGCTGATAGCCACTCATGGCCACCACCAACACCACCACCACTCGTTCGACCGCCAAGAAGCGCCCCGCCGCCAAGCGATCCGCGTCGGCCAAGCGTGCCGCCGCCACGCGCCGCGCGAACGGCACCACGTCGCCCGCCGTCAAGCAGGAGCGTCGCCAGCAGGCCGCCAAGCGCGCCCGCACGACCGCTGTGAACCGCACCCGCACGGCGACCGAGTCCGCCGCCAAGGCGAACGAGAACGCCGTCAAGGCGACCGGCAAGCTCTACGGCACCTACGCCGAGCGCGTCGTGCTCACCAGCGTCGGCCTGGGTCTCGAGACCCGCGACACGGTCGCGGAGCTCGTCGATGACCTGGTCAAGCGCTACGGCTCCGTCGACGCCGCCACCAAGGAGCTCGACAAGGCCCAGCGCAACCTCACGCGCGACCTGAAGAAGTACGAGCGTCGCGGCACGACCGCCCGCAACCGCTTCGAGCGCGAGGTCCGCAAGGCCCGCACGCGCCTCGAGCGCCAGCTGCGCACCCGCCGCCGTTCGGTGGAGCGCACGATCACGACGAACCGCAAGCGCGTCGAGCGTGAGGTCACGTCGATTCAGAAGGACTTCACCAAGCGCGTCGACGGAGTGGCCGAGCAGGTCAAGTCGCTCGTCTAGCACGCCCCGACTTCCCCCGCCGGACGCCTGAGGAGACGGTCCGGAACGGGGTGGGTCTGCCCGCCTCATAACCCGCGGGCAGATGTAGCACCCTCTCCTCCCTCAACCGCCGGGTCGGTCCGCAAGGACCGGCCCGTCGGTCTTTAACGGACGGGCCGGCGCACCTTGCGCGCGACGGACACGACCGCGCACGCGGCGAGGACGACGACGCCGGCGGCGGCCGCGAGCCAGGCCAGGACGCTGACGTCGTGACGCAGGCCGCCACTGTCGGTTCCGAAGAACACGTCGAAGAGCACGCAGACGGCGATGACGGCGGTGGTGATGATGGCGATGCGGGGAATGGTCATGGTCCACAGCCTGCGTCCCGCGCCGCCGCCGCACATCGGCCGTGACGGACCGTTCGGGGTCGCCCGTACGGGGGATGAGGGTCGGCCGGACGGCTGATGTCGGGCCAACGGAGCCGGGGTACCGTTCGCCAGGCGATGCGCGCCCTGTCCCCGTGGCGATCCGACGTCCTCCTCGCCGGGGCCTTCCTCGTGGCGGGCGTGATCGATCTGGCGGACGGGTCGATCGACCACAACCCGCGCTGGCTCGCCGCCATGATCGTCGTGGTCCTGAGTGCGGGGCTGGTGGTCCGCCGCCGCCTGCCGCTGGTCCCGGTCTTCGCGCTGGCGGTCGCCGAGATTCCCTCCGCGCTCGTCGGCAAGCCGGTCGACGACCTGTGGGCGTTCGTGCTGCTCCTCCTGACGGGCTACTCCGTCGCCGCGTACGCAGGCAAGCGGACCGCGATCTTCGGCGCCGTCGTGATCTTCACCGCGGTCATGATCGCCGGCATCCTCGACCCGACCGGCGAGTCGGGCGAGGCCGTCCTCTCCCCGCTCGCGCTCACCCTGGCGCCGTGGCTGGCCGGACGGCTGGCGCGCCGATACAGCGAGCAGGCCGAGGAGCTCGCGCAGGCCAACCGCGAGCTCGAGGAGCGGCGCGCGCAGGAGGTCGAGCACGCGCTGGAGACGGAGCGGGCGCGGATCGCGCAGGAGCTGCACGACGTGATCGCCCACTCGCTCAGCGTGATGGTCGTGCAGGCCGGGGCGGCCGAGCAGGACGCCGACGGGCGCCAGCGCGACGCGCTCGAGTCCATCCGCCGCACCGGCAAGGGCGCGCTGGCCGAGATGCGGCGGCTGCTCGGCGTCCTGCGCGCGGACAACGGCCTGCATCCCCAGCCGGGTGTGGCCGAGCTGCCCGGCATGGTCGACCGCATCCGCGCCGCCGGCGTCGACGTCGCGCTCGACCTGGACCCGGCGCTGCCGGCGTTGCAGCCCGGCCCGGACCTGGTCGTCTACCGCGTCGTCCAGGAGGCGCTCACCAACACGCTCAAGCACGCGGGGGCGTCGGCGGCGCGCGTCACCGTCGTCTACGAGGGCGGCGCCGTGGCGATCGAGGCGACCGACTCCGGCGGCCCGGGTGGGTCGGGTGACGGCAGCGGGCACGGGCTGCTCGGGATGCGCGAGCGGCTCGCCCTCTACGACGGGACGCTCGAGAGCGGGCCCGCCAACGGCGGCTGGCGGCTGCGCGCGCGGCTGCCCGTCAGCGCGGAGGCGCTGCGGTGATCCGCGTCCTGATCGCCGACGACCAGGCACTCGTGCGCGGCGGCTTCGCCGCCATGCTGAGCGCGCAGGCGGACATCGAGGTGGTCGCGGAGGCGGCCGACGGGCGCGAGGCCGTCGAACGCTCGGCCACCCACCGCCTGGACGTCGTCCTGATGGACATCCGCATGCCCAACCTCGACGGGATCGCCGCCACCCGGCGGCTGCTCGCCGACCGGCCCGACCCGCCGAAGGTGATGATGCTGACCACCTTCGGGCTCGACGAGTACGTCTACGACGCGCTCCAGGCCGGCGCCAGCGGCTTCCTGCTCAAGGACGTGGACCCGCCGGAGCTGATCCGGGCCGTGCGCGTCGTCCACGCCGGCGAGGCGCTCCTGGACCCCTCCATCACCCGCCGCCTGATCGAACAGCACGTCAGCCGTCCGGCGCCGGGCGCGCGCCCCGCGGCGTTCGACGAGCTCACCGAGCGCGAGCTGGACGTCTTCCGCCAGCTCGCCCGCGGGCTGTCGAACGCCGAGATCGCCGGCGAGCTCTTCCTCAGCCCCGCCACCGTCAAGACCCACGTCGCGCGCATCTTCGACAAGCTGGGGGTGCGCGACCGCGTCCAGGCGGTCGTCCGCGCCTACGAGGCGGGCCTGGTCGCGCCGGGGGGTTAGGGCTCGAGGACGACCTTGCCGAACAGCTCGCCGGACGCCATCGCCTGTAGGCCCTCGCGGGCGTCGGAGAGCGGCAGCGTGCGGTCGATGATCGGCTTGACGCCGGTGGCGGCCATGAACGCGAGCATGCGCTCCAGCTCGTCGCGGGTGCCCATGGTGGAGCCGAGGATGTCGAGCTGCAGGAAGAACGCGCGGCGCAGGTCGGTGACGGCCTCGTGGCCGCTGGTGGCGCCGGAGACGACGAGGCGGCCGCCGGGACGCAGCGACTTCAGCGAGTGCTCCCAGGTCGCCCGGCCGACGGACTCGATGACGCAGTCGACGCGGTCGGGCAGGCGGGCGCCGGACTCGAAGGCCTCGTCGGCACCGAGGTCGACGGCGCGCGAGCGCTTGTCCTCGTCGCGCGACGTCGTCCACACGCGCAGGCCGGCGGCGGCGCCGAGGGCGATCGCCGCGGTCGCCAGCCCGCCGCCGGCGCCCTGGACGAGGACCGTCTCGCCCGGCACGCAGCGGCCGCGGGTGAAGAGCATCCGGTAGGCGGTCAGCCACGCGGTCGCCACGGAGGCGGCCTCGGGGAAGCTCAGCGCCTCCGGCTTGGGGACGAGGTTGCGCTTCGGCACCGCGACCCGCTCGGCCAGCGTCCCCTGGTGCAGCTCGGAGAGCAGCGTCCGCGACGGGTCGAGCGTCTCGTCGGCGCGCCAGTCCGTGTCGCCCACCACGGCGTGGACGACGACCTCGTTGCCTTCGGCGTCGACGCCGGCGGCGTCCGTCCCCAGGATCATCGGGACGCGGTCCTTGCGCAGCGCGATCCCCTGCAGGGAGAAGAGGTCGTGGTGATTCAGCGAGGCGGCCCTGACCTCGACCGTGACCCAGTCCTCCGGGGCGTCGGGCTCGGGGCGCTCGCCGACCTCCAGGTTGTCCAGCGGGTCGTCCGCGTCCATGCGCGCGCAGAAGGCGGCGAGCATTTAGAAGGCCCACCCCCCCGGCTCCCGGTCGACGGCTTCGCGGCGCGCCTGGAGGAGCCAGCCGCTGGGCGTGTCCTCCTCCGGCGCGGCGGCGGTGGTGTCGCGCAGGAACTGCTCGATCGCCGCTATGACAGCGGCGGCTTCCTCGGGCGTGGGGGCGTTCATCGGGGCCCATACTATGGACGTATGCCCACGAGAGACGAGGTCCTCGAGGCCCTGAAGGTCGTCATCGATCCCGAGCTGCACAAGGACATCGTGACGCTCGAGATGGTGCGGTCGATCGACATCCACGCGACCGGCGTGGTCGACGTGACCGTGTCCCTGACCACCGCCGGGTGCCCGATCCGCAACACCTTCCAGACCGGCGTGACCGACGCGGTCCGCGCGCTCGACGGCGTCGTCGGCGTCAACGTCTCCTTCGACGTGCTCTCCCCGGAGGAGAAGTCGAAGCTGCAGGCCAAGCTCGGCCGTGGCGGGGTCCTCCCGGACGGCTCGCTGGCCGCGGTCAAGAACGTCATCTGCGTCGGCTCGGGCAAGGGCGGCGTCGGCAAGTCCACCGTGACCGCGAACCTCGCCGCCGCGCTGGCCGCGGAGGGCAAGCGGGTCGGCGTCCTCGACGCGGACGTGTGGGGCTACTCGATCCCGCGCATGTTCGGCCTCGGCGCCGAGCGCCCCGCCGTCAACGCCCAGCGCAAGATCGTCCCCCACGTCGCCAACGGCATCAAGATCATGTCGATCGGGTTCTTCCTGGACGAGGACGCGGCCGTCGTCTGGCGCGGGCCGATGCTCCACAAGGCGCTCACCCAGTTCCTCAAGGACGTCGACTGGGGCGAGCTCGACTACCTGCTGGTCGACCTGCCCCCGGGCACCGGTGACGTCTCGATGACGCTCGCCGAGCTGCTGCCGCAGGCGCAGTTCCTGATCGTCACCACCCCGCAGGCGACGGCGCAGAAGGTCGCGCGCCGCGCCGCCGAGATGGCCGACAAGGTCCGCCTCGAGGTGGCCGGCGTCGTCGAGAACATGAGCAGCTTCACCACCCCGAGCGGTGAGCGCTTCACCATCTTCGGCGAGGGCGGCGGGCAGGAGCTCGCCGACGAGATCGGCGTGCCGCTGCTGGGCAAGATCCCGCTGACGATGCCGCTGCGCGCGCAGGCGGACGCGGGCCTGCCGCTGGTCATCGAGGACCCGGACGACCCCGCCGCCCAGGCCCTACGCCAGACCGCGCGCGGGATTATCGCGCTGACGCCGATCCCGCTGCCGACACTGCAGCCCCAGGCCGCACCGGCGCTCGAGGTCATCCCGCCGGCGGCCCCGAAGCCCGCCGGGATGTCCCTCCCGATGGCCGGCTAGTTACGCTTGGTTCTTGAAGTAGTCCGCGTTGATCGGCACGTACTTGGCCCACTCGTCGGGGACCTGGTCCTCGGCGAAGCACGCATCCACGGGGCAGGCCTCGACGCAGGCGTCGCAGTCGATGCACTCCTCGGGATCGATGTAGAGCATCTCGACCTTGTCGTAGTCGGGCTCGTCGGGCGTGGGGTGAATGCAGTCGACCGGGCACACCTCCACGCAGGAGTTGTCCTTGGTGCCGATGCAGGGCTCGGTGATCACGTAGGCCATAGGTCGGGCGCACATTAGCCTCCCGGCCCGATGCTCCTCCTGACGGGTGCCACCGGGCGGGTCGGATCCGCGCTGCTGCGGCGTCTGGTCGCCCAGGACGAGCCGGTGCGGTGCCTCGTGCGCGACCCCCGGCGGCTCGGTCCGGAGCGCGTGCGGGTCCAGATCGCGCTCGGCGACCTCGGCGATCCGGCCTCCTTCCGGCACGCCCTGCGCGGGGTCAGGACCGTCGTCCACCTGGCCGCCACGGAGCGCGACCAGGCCCAGGCGACGATCGAGGAGATCGACGGCGTGGCCACCTGGCGCCTGCTGCGCGCCGCCGAGGCCGCCGGCGTCGAGCGCTTCGTCTTCCTCTCCCCGCTTGGCGCGTCGCCGCACCACCGCTCCCGCGTGCACCGGACCAAGGCGCTGGCCGAGGCGGCGGTGGCCGCGTCCTCGCTGTCGACAACGATCCTGCGCTGCTCGCTGATCTACGCGCCGGGGGACACCAAGCTGGCGTTGCTGGAGCTGCTCTCGCTGCTGCCGGTCATCCCCGTCAGCGCGACGATGGAGCGCGCCCAGGTGCAGCCGGTGTGGGCGGACGACGTCGCCGCCTGCGTGGCCGCGGTCCTCGAGCGCGGTCCCGAGGTCCTCGAGATCGCGGGACCGGAACGGCTGACCTCGCGCGCCGCCGTCGCCCGCGCACTGGCGGCCTCCGGGCGGCCGCGGCGGCTCGCCCGGGTGCCGACCGGCCTGCTGCTGCGGATGCTGCACGGCTACGAGGTGGTGACCGGCCCGGTCGCGCTGGCCACTCGTGACGAGGCCGAGGCGATGGGGGCGACGATGGTCAGCGAGCGGGGGACGGCCGACGCGGAGTCGCTCGGCGTCCACCCGCTGTCGATCATGGACGTCCTGGCCTGAGCGCCCAGGGCGCGGCGACCTCGAGCTGGCGCGCGACCTGCAGCAGCGTGTCCTCCGCCAGCGGGCGGCCGACCAGCTGGGCCGCGCTCGGCAGCCCGTCCGACCCGACACCGGCCGGGACGACGATGGCGGGCTGGCCGGTGACGTTGAACAGGCCGGCGAAGGGTGCGAAGCGGGCCGCGCGGTCGAACGCCACCATCGGATCCTCGTCGCCGAAGCCGGTGATCGCGCCGATCCGCGGCGGGCGCTCGGCCAGGGCGGGGACGAGCATGACGTCGCACTCCGCCCACATGGAGACGACCCGGCGGCTGAGCGCCTGCAGCTTGGCCATCGTCCCCAGGTGCTCGAGGCTGTTGACGGCCAGCGCGCGCTCGAGCATGACGCGCGAGAGCGGCTCGATGTCGTCCGGACCGGCCTCGCGCCCGGCCAGCAGCTGCGCGTGGGCGACGCCGAGGGCGATGTTGGCGCCGAAGACGCCGAGGAACAGCGGCAGCGTCTCCTCGCCGGGGAGCGCCACCTCGGGGAAGTCGATCTCGTGGCCGAGGTCGGCGAGCGTCTTCGCGGTCGCCTCGACCGCGGCCAGGTTGTCCGGATGCGGGTCGGCGCCCAGCGGGTTGGCGGTGACGACGTGGATGCGCAGCGTCCCCGGCTCGCGGTTCAAGACGTGGCTGTAGGGGACGTCCGGCGGGGGCGCCCAGGTGGCGTCCCCGGCCTCGTAGCCGCTGAGGATGTCCAGCGCGGCGGCCGTGTCGAGCACGGTCCGGGAGACGACGCCGTCGCAGACCAGGAACGAGTCCCCGGAGTCCGGGCCGCGGGAGACGCGGCCGCGGCTGGGCTTGAGGCCGACCAGCCCGCAGCAGGCGGCGGGGATGCGGATCGACCCACCGCCGTCGTTGGCGTGCGCGAACGGCAGCAGGCCGGCCGCGACCGCCGCGGCGGCCCCCCCGCTCGACCCGCCGGGGGTGTGGTCACGGTTCCAGGGGTTGCGGGTCGGGCCGTGGTGGCGCGGCTCCGTCGTGGGCAGGATGCCGAACTCCGGGCAGGCGGTGCTGCCGACGAGGACCATGCCCGCGTCGCGCATGCGGCGGACCAGGTGGGCGTCGTGGTCGGCCTTGTGGCCGTCCAGCAGCGCGCTGCCGTAGTCCATCGTCAGCCCGCGCGCGGGCGTGTTGGCCTTGATCGCGGTGGGCAGGCCGGCGAACAGCCGCCGGTCGTCGGGGGCGATCGCCTCCGCCTGCGTCCGCGCCGCGTCCCAGTCGAGGTCCACGAAGGCGTGCAGCTCGGCGTCGTCGCCGATGCGCTCCCGCGTCAGGTCGAGCAGCTCGACGGGTGACAGCTGTCGCTTCCTCAGCAGTGCGCCAAGCTCCACCGCCGGTCGGAACGCGAGGTCGTCATCCATGACTTAGAAGCGGTCAACATACTCAGGCTGAGACAATGGAGACGCCAATGCATCACAAGTCCCCGAAAGGCGAACGAGAATGAGCGAAGTTCAGTCCGGTCTCGAAGGTGTCGTCGCCTTCGCCACCGAGATCGCCGAGCCCGACAAGGAGGGCGGCGCCCTCCGGTACCGCGGATACGACATCGAGGATCTCGTCGGCGCGGTGCCGTACGAGCACGTGTGGGGTGTCCTCGTCGACGGCGACTTCGAGCCGGGCTTGCCGCCCGCGGAGCCGCATCCTCTGCACTTCCGCTCGGGCGATCCGCGAGTAGACCTCCAGTACGCGCTCGCCCTGCTCGGCCCCGAGTGGGGCTTCCAGCCCGTCATCGACATCTCCGACGAGGAGGCCCGCGACCAGCTCGCCCGCGCCTCGGTGATGGGCCTCTCGTTCGTGGCCCAGTCCGCGCGCGGCGCCGGCAAGCCGCCCGTCCCGCAGAAGGAGATCGACCAGGCGACGTCGATCCCGGAGCGCTTCCTGATCCGCTGGCGGGGCGAGGCCGACCCCGATCACGTCAAGGCGATCGACGCCTACTGGATCTCGGCCGCCGAGCACGGCATGAACGCGTCGACCTTCACCGCGCGCGTCATCACCTCCACGGGTGCCGACGTCGCCGCGGCGCTGTCGGGTGCGGTCGGCGCGCTCTCGGGCCCGCTGCACGGCGGCGCGCCGTCGCGCGTGCTGAAGATGCTCGACGAGGTCGAGGAGGCCGGGGACGCCGAGAAGTGGGTCAAGGACGCCCTCGACCGCGGCGAGCGCCTGATGGGCTTCGGCCACCGCGTGTACCGGGCGGAGGACCCGCGCGCACGAGTGCTGCGGCGCACGGCCAAGGAGATCGGCGCCCGCCGCGCCGAGGTCGCCGAGGCGTTGGAGGAGGCGGCCCTGGCCGCGCTGCGCGAGCGCAGCCCCGACCGCGTGCTGGCCACCAACGTCGAGTTCTGGTCCGCCGTCGTGCTCGACTACGCCGACATCCCGCCGGAGCTCTTCACCCCGATGTTCGCCTCCGCACGCGTGGCCGGCTGGAGCGCGCACATCATGGAGCAGAAGCGCGAGGCGCGCCTCATCCGCCCGACGGCCAAGTACGTCGGCCCCGAGCCGCGGGAGCTGCCCGCTGGCGTCGGCGTCTGAGCTCGCCGCCCACGCCGAGCTCGGCGCGCTGCTGGGGACGGCGCGCCGGCTCGGCGGAGCGGTCGCGGTGCGCGCGCCGGACGTCCCGGCGCGCTGGGTCAACCGCGTCGTCGGTGAGCCCGACGACTACGAGGCCGTCCGCGCCTTCTACGGCGACGTCGCCCACATGCTCTCGGGCGGGCCGCAGCCGCCGGGGTACACGGCCGGTCTCGCCTACATGCGCTTCGCGTGCGCGCCCGACCCCGCCGCCATGGCACCCACCGACCTGCGCGTCGAGCAGGTCGGCCCGCAGGGCGCCCTGCACTTCGCGCGGCCGGTCGCGACCGCCTTCGCGGTGCCCGAGGGACCGCTGCGCTTCCTCCCCGGCCGGCCCGGCTGGACCTGCCTGGTCGCCTACGACGGAGACGAGGCGGTCGCCGCCGGCGCCCTCTTCGCCACCGGCGACGAGGGCTACCTCACCTTCGGCGCCACGCTGCCCGAGGCGCGCGGCCGCGGCGCCCAGTCGGCCCTGCTCGCCGAGCGCGTCGCCATCGCCGGCCGCCTCGGCCTGCGCGCCCTGACCACCGAGACCGGCGCCGACGGCGGCCCGTCCTACCGCAACATCCTCGCCGCCGGCTTCACCGAGACGGGCGCCGTCCCCAACTGGGAGTCTCCCTAGGCGAGGACGATCCAGCCGTCGTCGAGGGCGACGGGGACGATCCGCAGCTTGACGGGGGGCGTGTTCGCCCACAGCTGGATGCCCTTCGAGTAGGGCGGGAAGCCGAAGAGCCTCCCCTGCGGTCCCTGGACCATGGCGCCCGTGCGCACGTCGTAGCGGGCGCGGTGCCATGGGCATTCGAGGCAGCCGTCGCGGACCTGGCCACGGCCGAGCTTGGCGGCCTGGTGGCGGCAGAGGTTGCCCGTGGCGAACGGCGCGCCACCGGCCATCCCGACGGCAAGCGTGCCGTGGTCCTGCGTCTGCACCTCGACGACCTGGTCGGGACCCAGGGCGTCCGCGCGGACCAGCCGGCGGCCCTCCGCCGGGACCGGGTGGTCCGAGCGCAGCGTGCGGATGGTGCCCTGGTCTGGGTCTGATGGCAACAGTCCTCAGCTCCTTCCCAGCGTGATCCGCAGGGTGTCGAGCGCCGTGTGGCGCGGGGTCCAGTGCAGCTCGCGCTTGGCGCGCGCGGTGTCCATGATCGCCGGGTGCGCGGCCGCCTCGATCCACTCGAGGGCGGCGGGCGCGAGCGGCAGCGCGGCGGCGGCGCGGGCGGCCGCCTGCGTCAGCCGCCGGGGGATGCGGACGGGGGCGAGGCCGAGCTCGCGGGCCACGTCGGGCCCGGTCAGGACTCCGTCGGCGGCCGCGTTGTAGGCCCCCGTCGGGGCGTCCCCGAGCGCGCACTCCGCGAAGACGGCGCCGAGGTCGTCCTCGTGGACGACCTGGAACGGGACGGCGGGGACGGGGGCCGGGAGCGGGACGGGGGAGCTGCCGACGGAGCGCAGGGCGCCGTTGACCAGCGCGGCGAGCGGGCCGGGCAGCTTGGCGCCGGCCGGGTGCGGGCCGAGCACGACGGCGGGGCGGACGAGGTAGAGCTCGAGGTCGCCCGCCTCCGCGATCAGCCTGGTTTCGAGCTCGGCCTTCTGGCGCGCGTAGAAGAAGCGCTCGGACGGGCGGGTCGGCCAGTCCTCGGTGAGCGGCACCGGGTTGTCGGCGTGGAAGCCGTAGGCGGCCACGGAGGAGGCGAACACGAAGCGCCGCGCGCCCACGGCGACGGCGGCACGGACCGCGTTGACCGTCCCCTCGACGTTGATCGCGTGCAGGGCCGCGCGGGACGTCGCACCGACCGTGTCGAAGACGAGGTGGACGACCACGTCCGCGCCGGCGAAGGCCTCGCGCAGCGCGGCGGCGTCGCGGACGTCGGCGTCGTCGCTGGAGAGGCCGACGACCCGGCCGGCGCGCGGGTCGGCGTCCAGCAGCGGCATCAGGCCGGTGCCGACGGTGCCGGTGGAGCCAGTCACGACGATCGCAGTCACTCGGAAGCCCTACCCCGAAACGACCGGGGGCCCGCCGAAGCGGGCCCCCGAGAACGACTTACGGCGTATGGCCGCTTACATCATCCCCGACATGTCGGGCATGCCGCCGCCCATGCCGCCGCCGCCGTCACCCTTCTCGGGCACCTCGGCCACGATGGCCTCGGTGGTGAGGATGTTCTTGGCGATGGAGGCCGCGTTCTGCAGCGCGGAGCGCGTGACCATGGCCGGGTCGATGACGCCCTCGGCGATGAGGTCGACGTACTCGCCCGTGGCCGCGTTGAGGCCGTTCGAGCCCGAGGAGTTCTTGACCTCGTTGACCACGACGGAACCCTCGAGACCGGCGTTCTCCGAGATCTGACGGAGCGGCTCCTCGAGCGCGCGCAGGATGATGCGCCCGCCCGTCTTGACGTCCTCGCCCACGAACAGGTCGAGGTCGATGGCCTCGGTGGCGCGCAGGAGCGCGACGCCGCCGCCCGCCACGATGCCCTCCTCGAGGGCGGCGCGGGTGGCCTGCAGCGCGTCCTCGACGCGGTGCTTCTTCTCCTTCATCTCCGTCTCGGTGGCCGCGCCGACCTTGACGACGG
>CAXTBB010000020.1:0-69609 GCA_964242305.1 uncultured Solirubrobacteraceae bacterium | reverse complement strand
GCGCGGCGCGCCCGCAGGCTCGTCGTCGATGCGCGCCTCGATGTCGCCGATGGTGGCGTCGTTGAACCCGGCGAACGGCTCGACGCCGGACCCGGTCTGGGTGGTGCCCACGGGTGGGCCTCCTCTTGTTCGGGGGATTTGAGCCGCCGACGTGGGCGACGGGTGCTACGAGAAGTCCGTGCGCACGCATCGCGCGGGCGTGCTGCCGGGATGCGCGGCCGGGGCCTAGGTCAGGCGTAGGGCGGGCCGGTGAGAGGGTGGCGCGAGGTAGGGTGGCGACGTGTCTGAAGCGGAGCCTCAGTCACCTCGCCCGACCGGTCGGGGACCTCGGCATGCCGGATGGCCCAGGCTCAGCATCCTGGCAGCGACAGTCGTGGGAATTGCCGCGATAACGAGCGCTCTGCAGGCGGGTCCACTTCTTGCTGCCCTGCTCATGTTGCTAGGCGTGCTTGCTTGGTGTGTGTGGTGCTGGCAGGGAGACGTTTCCGTGCTGGAGACGACTCGGTCTGAGATTGTCGCGGGGCATGATCGAGCGAGTCGAGCGGCGGCTGATCACGCACGTCATGAGATCGAAGAGGTCTCGAAGGCCTACGACTCCGATCTCCAGTCGGTGCGGGCTGAACTCGACACCGCCAACAGGTTGCGTGAGCTTGCTGAGTTGCGGCTCATGGATATGGCGGGCTTGCTCAATCAAGAGCAGCAAGCCAAGCTTGCGCTCAAAGCTCAGGTCACGCGGATCACGAGTCCAGAGGCGCGCGAGCGTAGGAAGCGCGAGATGGAAGCTTCGGACCAGGCGGAGCTACAGGCTCTCGAACAACGGCGCAGCGAACTTGAGGAAATGCCGGAAGCGCCGACTTGGCCCCCCGTTGACCTAAGCGGGAACGAGTAGGCGCGCGTCGCGGGGCGCCGGGACCCACTTGAAGCCGTCGGCGACGACGTTGTTGTTGGAGCCGTTGGCGTTGATCTCGACGTATTGCGAGGCGTCGCCGAGGCCGCCGCGTAGGCGTTCGAGGTAGAACAAGCCGAGGAAGTCCCAGTCGCCGCCGTTGCCGCTGCCGGCGCCGGTCCAGGTCTGGTTGATGGTGCGGGTCGTAGTGCCGTCGGCGTGGACGATCGTGACCGTGGTGTTGGTCGCCCGGGTGACGGTGGTCCCGGCGCTGTCGGGGTTGAGCGTCGGCGGGTACTTGAAGAAGAGGAAGTACAGGCCCGTGCGTGAGATGTAGGGGATGAAGCGCATCTTGCGGTCGGTGTTGGCCGCCGCGAGCTTGGGGGTCGACAGCGCCCCAGCGCGCTTCTGCGTCGTGACCGCCGCGAACGCCGCGCCGGTGCCGGACTCCTGGACGACGCCGCCGCTGTAGACGCCGTCGGCGCTCATGACGATCGCGCCGCCGGTGCGCTTGAGGTCTTGCAGCTTCTGCACCCGGCCGACATCGACGTTTTGGACCGCGATGCCCTGCTTGGCGGCCAGCGCGGCGGCGATGCCAGCGGCCTCGCCGAGAATCATCATCGTCGGCTTGGCGCGCACCGACAGCCACGCGTAACGCGACACTGACGGGGCGCCGGGGCACAGCAGGTTGGTGCACTCCGCGGCCTTTGGGAACAGCACCCGGATCGGGATCGGGAAGCCGGTCTGGCTGACCGTCATGGCGGCGTTGAGCGCCCCTTCGGGCTTGACCAGGCCTCCCGAGACGACCCGGCGGATGGGGTGGCTGTCGAAGCTGTAGGCGCCGAGCGCGACCCCGTCGGTGAAGCCGTTGGCGAGTGTCATGTCGGCGGCGGCCATGACGTAGTCGCCGACGACGCGCGCGCCCTCGCGGACGTAGAACTCGGGGCTGATGCCGCCGTAGGGGACGAGCTCCTTGTTGCTCGGCGCGTACTGGTTGAGGCCGCTGATGATGTTCGCCGGGATGCGGCTGTCGCCGGAGCTGCGCAGCCAGTAGATCAGCCCGAGCAGCCAGTTCTTGGCGTTCGCGATGATCTCCGCGCGGCGCGCCGGGGACGCCGTGACGTACTCCAGGCACTCGGCGGCGTTGGGGTAGTTGGTGCTGTACGGGCCGATGGAGTTCAGGTCGGCGTAGCTGTGCGGCGTGCCGCCCTGCACCGCGGTCCCGGACGTCTTGCCGACGTCGTAGAACGTCAGCAACCGTGAGAGGCCGTTGGTGGCGTCACCCCAGTAGGAGGGGCTGTCGGCGAACGCCCGGCCGATCGCCTCGTACTTCGAGGCGGAGTAGCCGGCGGGCGACGACGAGGGCCACGCGCCCTTGTCGGCCGCGACCGACGTGACGAAAATGCGGTAGCCGAAGCCCTGGACTCGCCCGTCGCCGGTGCCGACCGATTCGACGCTGGTCGCGTCGACGCCGTAGATCAGCCCGGACCCCGCGTTGCCGGGTGTGACGTACGGGTCCACGCCGGCGGTCTGGCCGGGGTAGTTCTGCGGCGCCACGACGCCGGCCTGGGCCTCGCTGTACAGGCTGCTCGATTCGCGGCCGATGCTGGTGGTCAGCCCGGCCTTCTGGGCGCCATCGCCGCACTCGGTGCAGTCGATGATCTGCGCCGCCGTGTAGGCCTGGCCCGACAGCGTGACGCTCGTGATCGTCGTGCCGGTCTTCGCGACGGAGTCGATCGTCGCGTTCGGTAGCCAGGTGATCGGCAGCCCACGCATGAGCTTGCTGATCGCCGCCTGATGCCAGGACGGACGCGCGTTGCCGCCCAGCTCGTACCACCGGGCGAAGTCGATCTCCGGCGCCCGGTCGGCCACGGACTCGTCGCGGGCGACCGCCGAGAACCACTCCCGCGTCACCCCGCCGATGACCGATGGCGTCGTGTCGGTGAGGATGTCCTGCGCCGTCATGCCCCACGCCGTCATGCCGCCGATGCGATCAGAGGACCCGACGAGCAGCACCGCGACCTGCTGACGCGCCGCGGCGATCGCCGCCGTCACGCCCTGCTCGTTCGCGCCCAGCACGATCACGTCGTAGGCATGCGCCGACCGGCCGAGCTTCGCCGGAGCGATCACGCCATCGGACGAGAGCGCAACCTCGTCCCACTGCCCCGCGGTGAACGCCCCGGAGGGCGTGCCGTCGGTCTTGCGGGAGTAGAGCTTGCCGCTGCTGGTGACGAGGTCGCCGGCTTTGTAGTCGGTGCCGGACGCGTACGGGCCGCGGTAGCGGCCGCCGACGGCGAGGATCGCGGCGGCGAGCTCGCTGTCGGTCGCGGCGGTCGCGGCGTCCTGCTTGAGCGCGTCGGCCGCCGCGCGCGCCGCGGCCTCGACCGCGAGGGAGGCGACGACATCAGCGTTGGACTGGATCGGTGTCCAGAGCGCCTGCTCAGTCGCGTCGAAGCTGCTCCGCGCCGTGCCGGCCGTGTTGCGTGAGATCAGCGCGCCGCTGGGGTTGAGCACGGTCTCGCCCTTGGCGTAGACCCGACTGGCCGTCCACGGCTCGGCGGGGTTGACTCCGCCGGGCCCGGTGACGAGCACCCCGAAGCCGGGATCGGGCAGCGGGGAAGTCGGGCTGCCGTCTCCGATGATCTCGGTGTGCCGGTTCGCCGGCCGATCGGTGGCGACGGTGGCTAGGTCGGGCCGTTCGGCCATGCTCAGATCCCTCCAATGGTCTGGGGAAGCTCGACCCGGATGAGCATGTCCATGCACATCACGGGGATGCCGTCGAACTCGTCGAAGCTTGAGCGCGTCACGACGCGCTTTGCGGTGCGGGCGGTCGCCTGCCCACCGTCGGGGTCGGGCAGGATCGGCCGTGACGCGAAGGCAGGGTCGACCACGTCGCGGAAGTGGTCGGTGAGACGAACGAGGCGATCCATCGTCTCGGCGAGGTCCGCGGGCTCAACGCCGATGGTGGCCGTGATCACGATGATGTCGGTCGCCGTGGCGGTGTCGACGATCTCGTAGGAGCCGTCATCGATCCAGTTCCAGATCGCGGGAAGCTCGGGCAGGCTGGTGGGCCGCCACGGGTAGACGCGCAGCTCGTCGTCGGCGTCAACGGCCTTGGCGGCATCGCTGACCTGCGCCTCGAGGGCGACGAGCGCGCGGAACATCGGCGCGAGCCGCATCAGCTGATCACCCGCTCGATCGCGCGCGCTGCGTCCGTCGCGCCGGCGCGGGCGACGCGGGCGAAGCGCAGCGTGCCAAGCGCCTGGATGCGTCCCATGAAGGGGTTGGGCTTCTGGCCCTTGACCTGCTCGATGGCGCGGCCGAAGACGGTCATCGCGCCGCGGCGGCGCTTAGCTCGGATCGGCTTGCGGCTGTAGCCGTGCACGCCGGTGCCGCGCTGCACCCACCGGACGACCTGCGCGACGGTGACCGCACCGTGACGGGCGCCGCGGGCGGGGCCGACGGTCAGTGCCGCGCCGGTCGCGGTCCGCGACGCGCGCGGCTGAAGCGCGGCTACGGTCCGGCTTGAGTGCCTGGGAGTCTGCGACCTGACGACTGGCGCGATCTGCTCGCGGGCGGCGTTGACCGCTGCATGGGCCTTGCCGTCGACCGCGGCGAGGAGGGTGGTGTGGCTGGGCAGTGTCTTGCCGGTGATGCTCATGCGAAGCCGTACTGGTCGGTGGCGATCGTGAAAGTTGCGAAGACGAGCTTCGTTCGGGGCGGGAGCTGGCGGTAGTAGGACTCCGCGACGGCTCCTTCGCCGACCACGACGCGGTCGGCGTACAGCGCGGCCCGCTCGTAGAAGTACCTGGCGGCCAGGACGTAGATGGCGTCGACGAGGTTCTCGGGCAGCGTCGCGAAACCGAATCGCCCGGTCACGGTGACGATGCGCGCCGGCCGCGGCAGCTCGAGGCGCACGATGTGGCCTTGGCGCGCGAGCTGTTCGTAAGCCACGGGGCTGCCGTCGGCCAGGACGTCGGTGATGACGCGGCCGTCGGGGATCCGGACGAAGCGGCTGCCGTGTGGCGTGAAGCGCATCTCGACGGGGTCGTCTTCAGCGTCGGCTGGGTTCGGTTCCAGCAGACGGCCGCAGCCGTAGGGCGGTGCGGCCTGTGCCTGATCGAACGCCGCGGCGAGCCAGCCTTCGAGGGCTTCGTCGTCGGCGCTGAGCTGCTTGTCCATGCGCCGCTTGAGACCGGCGACGGTGAGCTGATCAGGCACAGGCACGCTCCGGTGCTTCCCTAGCGGTGGGCCTTGGCGGTGATCGCGAACGTGAACGACGGCGTGGTCCCGGTGATCGTCCACTTCCACCGGCACTGCTTGCCGAGCGTCCCGAACGCGCGGGCGTCGCTGCCGGTGGCGTTCTTCTGCGGGAACGCCGCGACGGTGTACCAGTTGGTTCCGTCGACGGTCGTCTCCAGGGCGACGTCGAGCGTCGGCGTCGTCCCCGACCGGGCGCTGATGGTCAGCGTCGCGTCGAGCTTCTTTGCGCCGGCAACGTTGAACGCGGTGCCGGTCCCGGATGCGGTCTGCGTCGCGGACGCCGTACCGGCGTCGCCGCGGGCCTCAGGCTCGGCGACGTACCGACCGGCATTGTCTTGACCCATGGCCTACTCCTCCTCACCGGCGGCCTTGCGGCCGCCGCGGCCACGGGCGGGAGCCTTGGGCTCCGTGACGGGCTCGCTGCCGGTCTGCGCGACCGTGGCTTCGTCGAGCGCGACGGCGAGCGCTGCGCGGTCGGAGGTCGACCGAGTGTCGCGGCCGGTGGCCAGCGGCTCGGCCTTGTCTTCGGGGACGAGGTGTTCGTAGGCGAGTGGCACGACCTGGCCCGGCTCGGCGACGACGGTGTTGACGCCGTTGATGTCGGCCTCGATCCGATCGGTGGCGATGCGGCGAGTGATGTCCATGAGAGGGGTTCCTTCCGGGGTTGACGTAGAGCGTCGATCGTCCGACCCCCGCGCGTGGCGGGGGGTCGGACGGCGGCGGGCTAGGCGAAGGTCAGCTCGCCGAATGCCTGCGGGCGGGGGATGACCAGGACGCCGCGCGCCTCGGCCAGCAGCAGGAGCAGGTTGCGACGGAACCAGTCCTTGTGGCTGTCGGTGATGAGTACCTTGACGGCCTCGCGGACGAGGAACATCGCGCGCTTCCACTCGCCGGCGACGGCGGTGCCCTGCGGCAGCCCGATCGACTGCACGCCGGAGACGCCCCAGATCTGGTTGCCGCCGGCGATGGACGGCGGCCCCCAGATGTAGTTGCCGGTGCTGTCCTTCGAGAGCCGGATGTCCTGCCAGTCGAGCGGGTTGAACGCCGCCGCGGACGGCTCGAAGCCGGCCAGGCGCAGCATCGTGAAGATGCGGTGCACGGCGTCGGCCCGCGGCTCCCCGCTGGCGCCAGACGCGGAGCCCTGGGTGTAGGTCGCGCGACCGGGGGTGTGCAGGATGCCTCGCAGGTTGGGCGTGGTGCCGTCGCCCGCGAGGACCTGCGTCTCCGCGCGCCGCTCCACGCCGGTGGTCAGCTCGGAGTCGATGAGCGTCCGCAAGAACGGCGCGTCGGCGAGCTGGTTGCGGGTGGCGGGCATGGTGTGCGCGATCGTGCGCACGGCCTCGAGCGCTTCCTCGAACGTGAGGTCGGACTCGGGCTTGAGGCCGGCCTGCGCGTCGGTGACGCCACCGCCGATGTCGGCGGTAGTGGACGCCTCGGCGACCTCGGCAGCGCGGACGGTCCGTGCGAGGATGCGCACGAACTCGACGGCGTTGGCCGACGTCTCGCCGACGGTGAGCAGCTGCATGATGTTCAGCGGCAGCTGTGGCAGGTCGTAGACGCCGGGAAGGCGCTGGGGGACGTTGAGCACGCCGCCGGCGGAGTCGGAGGTGCCGGTGAGCAGCGACGCGAACATCTTCATGTCCATCGGGTCGCTGATCTGGACGCGGCCGACGGGCGCCTCGGAGCCGTCGGCGAGGATGCCCGAAGACGCGAGCGTCTTGTAGGCGTCCGACGCGGCGGCCAGGTGGCCGAGCGAGTCGCGGATCTCGAGGTAGTCGCGGTCGATCTCGCTGTGGCGCCGGGTCCCTGCGGACGTGACGTTCTCGCCGCCGGCGGCCTCCATGAGCGCGAGGCGCTCGAACTGGCCCTCGAGGACGCGCAGCTCGTCGGCGGCCTGGGAGTAGGGCTTCATCGCTTCGTCGGCGGCCTTGACGAACGGGTCGTCGGGGTTGGTGATGTCGACCTTGTCGTTGTCCTTGAGCTCGGCCTTCTTGGCGTTGAACGCCTGGAGCTTCTCGGCGGTCTCGACGCGCTTGGCGACGATGGCCTTGTTGAGGTCCTTCAGCTTGTCCTCGAGCACGGCGAGGCACCTCCTCGGTTGAGGTTGCGGGTGGAGACCCGCGCGCCCGGATGGGCGTGCGGGGTGAGACAGGCCGCGCTAGGCGGCGGGGTGCGCGTCTAGCGCGACGGGTCGAACATCAGGTCGATGTACGACTCGCTGGGCCTGGCCTGCTCCTCGCCGCTCTCGCGGGTTGAGCTGGGGTCGCCCGATGATGTGTGGGACGCGACGTCTTCCATCGCTTCGATCTGCGCTTGGAGGATGTCGTCGTGCGCGGCGGCGATGCGCTCGGCGATCTCGGCGGCGGTCGCGCGCTTGGCCGAGCGCGGGTTGCGCACGATCCGCGCGACGGTGCCTTCGAGGGTGTCGATGCGGTCCGCCATGCCGGCGGCGAGCGCCTGCTTGGCGGTCAGCAGCCGGCCTTCGCCATAGCCGCCGCGGACGGCGGCGGCGGTTGCGCCGCGGCCCTTGGCGACGTCGGCGACGAACTGGCTGTAGTACTCGTCGACCTTGGCCTGCAGCGCGCTGCGGGCCTCGTCGGTGAGCGGCTCGAACTGGTTGCCCTCGGTCTTGAAGCGGCCGGCGGACACGAGCGTCGTCTTGACGCCGAGGTCGGCCTGCAGCTTGGAGACGTCCTGGTGGGCGACGAACACGCCGACGGACCCGATTTCGCCGCTGGGCGTGACGACGAGCTCGTCGGCTTGGGCGGCGAGCCAGTAGGCGGCGCTGGCCGCCCATGTGTTCGCGACGGCGATCACCGGCTTGACGGCCTTGGCGGCGCGCAGCTCGGCGGCGGTCTCGGCGACGAGGTCCGTCGATCCGCCGGGCGAGTCGATGTCGAGCACGATGGCGGTGATCTCGTCGCTGGCCACGGCCTCGCGCAGTGCTGACCGGAACCCGATCAGGCCACCGCCGCCGCCGAAGAGCATCGACAGAAACGACGGCTTGGGCGTGATGAGGCCCTGCAGCGAGAGGACGGCGACGCCGCCGGTGGTCGAGGAGCCGCGGGTGCGCAGCGCCTCCGGCTCGAGGTGGTCGATCTCGTCGGCGCTGATCTCGCCGGCCGCCGCGGCAGCGATCGCGGCGAGCGTGGCGGGGTGAACGGCCCACGCGTTCTCGCGGTCGAGGAGACGGCGCAGCTTGGCCTTCTGGTCGGGGTTCATCTACTCGTCTCCTGTGTCGGGGATGAGCGCGGCGAACGAGGCGCGCAGCACGTCGGGATCGTTGAGGGAGTCGGCGACGATCGCGCCGACGGCGGCGGTCCAGGTCTTCGCGGTCGCCTCGGGCTGGTCGGCGTCGGCCTTGCGGAGGTCCTCGAGCAGCTCGCGGTGGAAGCGTTCGGGGTCCCAGCCGTTCTCGTCGGCGCGTGCCTTGCGGTAGAGGCGGTTCGCCGCGCGGGCGAGGTTGGCGGCCAGGGCGCTCCCGGTCGCGTCGCGTCCTCGGCTGGGCGTGCCGCCTACGAACTGCATGTTGTTGGTCGGGACCATCGGCCGGTTGCAGTCGGGATGGTCGATCGGCGGGAGGTTGCGGATCTGGCGGGCCTCGTTGATCGTCAGCAGGCCGGTCTGCAGCTGCGTCTTGAGGGCGGTGGCTTCCTTGAGCACGTCGCCGCGGAGGACCTCGGCGAGGTCGAACTCGACCCATTGGCCCTCGTAGGCGGGCTCGTCGTCGATGACCTGCGCCTTAAAGGTCTCCTCGAAGAGCACTAGCCACGGGCCGAGTACCGGCCCGTAGACGATCTTGTGCATCTCGGCGACGTTGGAGTACGTCGCGTGGTCGAGGATGCCGATCATCGGCTGCGGCACGTTGAACGCGGCGGCGATTTCCTCGCGGTGCAGCTTGCGCTGCTCGATGAGCTCGACCTCGTGCGCGGTCTGGGCGAAGGTGTGGAACTCGCCGCCGGGCGGCATCAGCACGAACTCGCCGCGGGAACCGGCGTTGCGCATCATCCGGGCGAGGTCTTCGCGCAGCTCGCGCCGTAGCTCCTTGTCGCCGACAGCGGCCTCGGGCATCGTGACGCCGCCGGGCGGCCGGGCGCCGCCGCGGAAGTGGTCGCGCATCCAGTCCTGCGCGAACTTCTCCAGCGTGGTGGTCACACCAACGGCCTGCAGCGGCGCGATGCCGATGTCGCTGTCGACGTCGGGCCCCATCCACGCGGTGTGCAGCAAATCCTCCGGCAGCACGACCTGGGGGTCCCGGCCGCCGCGGTAGATCCAGTGCGTGACGATGCCATCGCGATCGCGCTGAGGGTCCATGAACCGCCAATCCAACGGCTTGTAGCGGGTCGGCGGGCCGCCGAGTACTTCACGGATCTTGAGCACGGTGCCGTTGCCGTGCAGCAGCGTCGGGAAGGCCATCCACTGCTTGAAGTGGATCGGGCCACGGCGCCGGGCGGGCTGCTGCAGCGAGCGGTGCAGGTCGCCGCCGTTGACGGGCTTCTTGACGTTCTGGCTGTCGCGCTCGTAGACCTTGAGCGGCAGCCGGCTGATCTGCCGCGTGAGGAAGTTGACGGTGATGTACGCCCAGGGCTGCGTTTTGTAGAGGTGCGCGCAGCTGGCCGGGCCGATGATGTCGGCCCCCCACTGCGAGAACGGAACGCTGTTCGTCGACAAGCCGGAGTTGAAGCCCTCCGGCGTGTACTGGAAGGGGCCGGCGTTCTCGTCGGGTGCAATGACTTCGCCCTCGGACGTGACGTAGGTCAGGCCCACGGGCTTAGTCCTGGGTCTCGCCGTCGGCGAAGCGCTGCAGCATCGGTACGCTCGAGCGAGCGAGGGTGATGTCGCGGCCGATGCCCGCCGGCCGGGCGCCGCCGACGAACTCGGGCCGGTCGATAACGAGCGAGTCCTCGTAGACCTCGAGCAGCACGCCGCGGATGGACCCCCCGTCGACGACGCTGGCGGTCACCCGGTGGCCGATAAGCGCGCGGTAGCCGCTAGCGGCGGCCTGGTCGCGCAACTGGCCCGCCTCGGTGCGGGCGGCGGCGATCTCGCGCGTGGCCCAGCGGCCGGCACCGGCGAGGGTGATGGCCAGCACGGCGGCGGTGATGCTCAGGATGACGATGGCGGCGGTCACGAGATGGACTCCATGCGGTAGAGGGATCGATCGATCGGCTCCTCGTCAAGGTCGGCCAGGGCGACGCGGACGCCCATCGCGCAGCAGATCGCGGCGTCGATCGGCTCGGGGTCCTTGCGGCGCTTGACGAGGCGGTGGCGCTGGTCGCCGGTTTGCTTGGCGACCGCGGCGAGAACGTGCGCGGTCAGCGTCTCCTCGTGCGGATGCGAGAGGTACCGGTTGCGGATGACGCCGTCGAGCTTCATGGCGGCATCGGTCATCGGCTCGGGCTTCTGGGTGTGCTCGATGACCTCTAGGCCAAGGTGGACGTACTCACCGGCGTCGTTGTGGTAGCCGCCCTCGATCTTCTCGACGAGCGCCCTGCCGCCGGCCTCGGGGTCCATGACGACGCCCTTGAGCAGCAGCTGGCCCTTGAAGACCCGGATCGTGTCCAGGATCTTGTTTTCGCGGATCGCGGTCCCGTCGCCGGGCGGCTCGATGACCGCGGGCCGACCTACCCGGACGTCCGTGGTGGTGACGGCCTGGACGGGCGCGATCGCCGTGGTGTCCTGCACCCACGCGAGGTCAAGAACCAGGTAGCTCGCGACCGTCGGATCGACGGTCTTGGCGGGGCAGTCAGCCCAGTCGATTGGGCTGATCGCGGAGTGCTCGCCGGCGACCCACAGCCCGCACGCGAACCGAGCCCACGCCCACCACTTCAGGGCGTCGTGCTCGGCGGCGAGATGCTGCTCGGTGATCGCGCTGAGCGGGTTGGCCTGCTTGACGACCGCGATGTCGTGCATGTCGTCACCGCGGTCGAGCGCCCACTGGTGGAACGCGAACGTCTTGAGAACGTTGCGGGCGAAGCTGTGCTTGCCGATCTTCTTGAGGCCCGGGAGCTTGAGGCCGCGTTTGCGCAGCTCGCCGAGGGGGCTCTTCTCGGTCTCGCCGGCCGTGGTGCAGTGCAGCAACTGGCCGTTGCGCTTCTTGAGGCCCTTGAACGCGACCTCGTAGAGCTCGGTGTTCTTGTGGCGGTGCAGCTCGTCGATCAGCGCCAGCGTCGGCGCGATGCCGTCGGCGGTGTCGGCGTCGGAGGCGAGCACTTCGATCTCGCCTTCGCGGCCGATGAGTCGGGCGCCGCGACGCAGCGGCTTGACGCGCTTCTGCAGCCCCTTGCTCTTCTCGATGAACCGCTTGATGTGCTTCAACATCAGGGCGGCCTGGTCGCGGCTGGCGGCCATGATGTAGATGGCCGGGTCGGCGCCGCCGCACCGCGCCGGCGTGTACAGCAGGTGGTAGAGCGCGAGCGCCGCGAACAGCGTCGTCTTGCCGTTGCCCGATGGCAGCAGGACGAGCGTCTCGAGGACCCCGTCGAAGTAGTCGGCCAGGATCTCCTCCTGGAAGGGCTCGATGACGAACGGCTTGCCGTTGTCGAGCCGGAGCCGGAGGCAGAACTCCTTGAAGTGGGGGAGGGTGTTCGGGGTGAGGAGCGGCTTGCCGCCGGGAAGGCCGGGGAGCGGCTTGACGGACGAGCTGGGCCTAGAGGCCGCTGAGGTCGTCGTCCGGATCGGCACCGGGGTCCGTCCGCTTCTTCTTCTCGATCGCCTCGCGGTAGACGTGCGCGTCGCGCTCGGCCTCGCGCGCTGTCGCGACGCCGGGGTGGGCGAACTTGCGGTTGCCCTTGGCGGCGGTCTGGAACAGCCCGTCGGAGTCGATCTCCTCGTTGGCGTGCCGCGCGCGCTGCAGGCACCGGACGTAGGCCTCGATCAGCTCGACCATGAACGAGTCCAGCGGCACCTCGGCGAGGCGGACCTCGAGCGCCTTCTGGCGCAGCAGATCCCGCGACTCGGCGTCGAAGCCCTCCGGGAACTCGTAGCCGGGGAGGGTGTCGTGGATCGGGTCCGCTTGAGTCCTTGACCACACGCCCTCTTCGCATTCGACCGCGCCGACCGCCTCGAGCTGCTTGAGGCGCGTGCGGATTGTGCTGTCGGTCCGCTTGCGGCCGAGCTTCGGCGCCCACTCCGACACGCGGCCGGGGAGGACGTCGAGGATCCGGTCAGCCAGCTGGGACGCTGGAACGGCCTCGGGCACCTTTCGCCCTCAGCCGATCCCGCGCGCGCCACGGGTTGGGGCATCACCGTGGGGGGTGCTGAGCGCTCGTGATCCTGAGGCCCCCCTGTGACGACCTAGGGCGGCGAGTTCGGTGCGCAGGCCGCGCAGCCACAGGGGGAAGAGGAGGTCGCGGAGCCAGTCAGGCAGCTTGAGGATCATCGGTTCGTTCCCTTCTGGAGGTTGCACAGCGCGTGGGCGGCCTGGAGGTTGTGGTCCTCGTCAGTGCCGCCAGCGGCACGCGGAAGGATGTGATCGATGGCCAACGCCATCGGATGCGGCTTGCGCAGTTGCGGGTCAATCGGCTTCCCGCAGTCCGGGAGCTGGCAGATCCAGCCGTCTCGGTTAGCGATCCGCTGACGAGTGGCCTCGAATGCGTTGCCTCGCGGCCTCTCAGTGAGCTCGTGCTCGGGGCAGCGGGACGCAGGGGATGGTCGACCGCAGACGATGCACGCGCGCCTCACGCGGCGTGAGCCGCCACTGCCTCATGGCCGCACGAATGACAGCGCAGCTCGCGACCGTCTCTGTAGAGCGTTGGGCGACTGCACGCGCACCGCTTCGCCCGACCTGCGCGCGATGTGTCGACGTCGGGCTTGGCTCGGTGGATCACGAAGACACGGGCGGCGGGTCGGCAGTCGTCGCAGTAGCGGCGGCGGCGGTCGGTGGGCAGCGGGGCCTGGCACGTTTCGCAGCTGTGGATGCCGATGACGTTGCCGCTCATGCTGCTGTCCGCTGGTGCTCGCGTCGTAGGTCGGCGACCAGGTCGTGCGCCTGGGCGACGGTGATGTGGCCGGTGCGCGCGAGGATCTGTAGCCGCTCGAGCTGCAGGCGCTCCGCTCCGGTCGCCTGGGGATAGGCGGATCGGACGGCGGTGCCGAGGCGCGCGAGGGCGCGGTCGTGGAAGGTGATGACGCTGGATGCCATGTCGGGTAGCGCGGCAAGCGCTGACAGGGCAAAACGGGTGGGGCAAAGAGCGCTTGCGGCGGCGGGCTGTGATTGGAACTGCTCACGCACTACGGCGGCCTTCGCGCTGGTTGGGAAGTATAGATCGCTCTCGGACGGAATCACGCGGCGCGCCTCAGCCCGGCCTTCAGCAGCTTCGCCCGCCTGGCAGGGTCGACATCTTGGAGGTGACGTTCTCGCGCCTCGTCAGCGCGCTCGGGGTCGAGGGTGTTGACGTCGACGGCTTCAGCCGCGGCGGTCATACCGTCGCGAGCGTTGTGCGTGTAGCCGCGATCCTCGAGTTCCGTGGCCGAGGGGACGGGTCGGACGCCAGCGCCGTAGTAGCCGCGGTCCTCGTCGCGGATCCCGTCGTCGATGACGTGTCGACCGTCCGGGCGCTTGGCCAGCGGCGGACTGATGACGCCCTGGTGCAGGTAGGTGGGCAGGTCGTCGGTGATCTCGAACGTCACGACCCATACGTAACGGTCCGCCCACCGCTGGTCGAAGCGCGCGAGCAGCGCCGCGCCGCGCGCTTCCCTTGTTGAGAGCATCACGGCCTCAGGCTCATCGTCTACCGCGGCCAGCGCCGCGTCTTTGATCGGCTGCGTTGTGGTGCGAGGGAGAGGGGCGCGTGCTGCCAGCCACGGCGCGTCGCGCTGCAGCAGCCAAGCGCGCACGTACGACAGTCGGCTCGGGTGGCCACGCACGACGTGGCCGAGCGCCTTCAGCTGCTCGGCGCTGAGGGTGTCGCCGTGACGGGCGCGGCGGCAGCTCGTGATCGTGATGTGAGCGATCGGCGCGCGGCTGCCCGGGCGCGTGATCGGCACCGCGTGGCCGACCTGCGGCGCCGCGGTCTCGTGCGTGTGTGGGTTGGCGGGCAGCGCGTGCCGGCCGCCGCCGCGCACCTTCCGCGTGCGCGCCCGCCGGACCTCCTGAGCCGGCAGGCGCAGCTCACGGATCTTCCGGTCAGCGATCAGGTGAGCGGTGGTCGGGTCAAACCTCATGTGCAGGCCTCCATTTACAGGCGCTCCGGGAAGCCCTGGGCCTCCGACACAGCGTTGAACTTGCGGCGGATTGCGGCTCCCACGTCGATGCCGTAGTGGTCCGCCAAGAGATCGGCGTAAATGATCGTGTCGGCGATCTCGCTGCCGAGCTTGCGGACCAACTCGTCACGATCCGTGCTGGTCGTCTCCTCGCCGTGGTAGGTGCCCTGTGTGATCGACGTCTCGATCCGCCGGATCTTCTTGACGACGTTGCACGCCTCGCCGGTCTCGCCCGCCATCGCATTTGACCAGTCAGCCCCGGTCCACGGCTCGGCGTCAGCGTGCCACCGCTGCGCGCGGTTGACGTTCGCGGCGCGCAGGTCGATGAGATCAAGGGACTCAGGCATCGATGGACCTGGTGGGTCGGAGTTCGCGGACGTGGTGGTAGGCGCCGATCACGCTGACCAGCGCCCACAGCCCGCGCTCGCTCTCACCGAGGTCGCCGCGGTCTTGGGCTTGCTGGATGTGCCAGCAGCAGTAGTTGCGGGCGTCGACGAGCTCTTCGAGGCCTTCTTCGCGGAAGTCGCGGACGGCGATCTCGCGGACGGGGCCGTCGCCGGCGCGTTCTTCGGCCCACTGGCTGAGCTCGTCGGCGGTGCCGGTCGGGTCGGCGACGACCGCCATGCTGGCGGCCTCACGGGTCAGGGCGCGCTCGATGTCGAGGTCGCGGTCGGCGTCGGTGGGCGCTGGGCCGGTGGACGGTCGCCGTTCGGCGCTGGGTTCCCAGCCGTTGGCGAGCGCGAGCCGCAGCCCGGTCTCGAGGCCGTAGGTGAACGAACCGCCGATGACGCCGCGTAGGACGAGGGTGCTGACCAACTCGTCGCTGGGGTCGGGGATGCCGGCCGCGAGCAGTTCCTTTCGGGCGTCCGCGAGCTCCTGCTGGGAGGCCAGGATCTCGACCTGGTTGTTGACGAGCAGCCGGGTGCGGGTGTCGAGCGCGGTGAGGCAGACGCCGAAGCGCTCGCCGAAGGCCTCGACGCCCTGGCCGGCGTTCATCGCGGCGTCGAGGTCGTCGCCGTGGAAGAGAGCGCCGCTGGTGTCGGTGGCGCTCATGACGGCACCACGGCCGAGAGGATGGCGGCGAGGGCGATCACGGCGGCGGCGTGGACGCGGTGCGAGCCTCCGAGGCGCCGGAGGGCGTGGAGCGCCCGCCGAACTCTGGTCGCGCGACGGTCGTCCGCGGGCCGCTGATCGGCGTTGTGGCCGGGGTCAGTTACCCGCGCGCTAGAGCGGTGCGAGGCGGCGTGCGGGTTCTCTACGCCTCCTTGTGATCCCGGCGGTCGCGGGTTCGAGTCCCGTCGCCGTCCCTTTGGTGTAGAGCCAAGCGGCGTGTCGGCTGGCTTCGGTGGGGGCAACAAAGGGGCAACACGCGTGGCCGGAGGACCCGGAGAGGAGAGCGACGGATCGGGCGTGAGCACAAGCGGGCTCAACCGGCCTTCCGCTGTAGGGCTCGAGGTCCAGCGGTCTTCGGGCCAGCGGCCGACTCCCGGTTCGCAGGCATTTCCGGTTTCCGACGCGGACGGACGGCGCTGGTGGATCAAGGTGCTCAACAACAATCAGGGAAAGGCATCGCAAGCGCGTCCAAGGAGATACAGGTCCAGAACGGACCAAGAGCACCTGGCGGGTGAGCGTGTGTCGGCCATCGCGAGTGCTGACGCCTCCTCCGCCGACTCCGGCCCGGTCGACTTGTCCGCCGCTGTTCCGTCCTAGAAGCCGAACAAAGGGATTGCTTGCTGTTTTCACGTATGCTGCGCGCCGTGCGGGCTGTGCGGGCGGCGCTCCTAGTGACTCTGGTTGTTGGCGCCGGAGCCTTCGGATCCAGCAGGGCCGCAGCGGCGCCTTCGCCCCTCTGGGGGACCGCGCACCGTGCCGCACCCGGGGATGGAACGCTGGGCTGCACCAGTGCCGACTTCTGCTACCTCAGCACCGATCGCGGGGTGTACGTGTCACGCGAACCGTCCATGGGGGGCTGGCGTTCGACCCCGACCCCTAGTTCGAGCCGATACGGACGCCCAGAGGCCGTCGCCTGCGCATCGCCGACGGTTTGCATCACTCGCCGAAACACAACGAACAACATCTACGACGACGTGCTGCTCGGGTCAGCGGCGATCCGCCGGGGCACACCGTCTTTCAAGCAGCGCTTGATCCGAATGCCTTATGGCTCGTATGACCAGCGATGCTGGTCGCCGACGTTCTGTACCGCCGTAGGCGAGAAGAGCACTGCATT
The DNA here is from genome assembly GCA_964242305.1 of uncultured Solirubrobacteraceae bacterium. Taxonomy (GTDB): domain Bacteria; phylum Actinomycetota; class Thermoleophilia; order Solirubrobacterales; family Solirubrobacteraceae; genus DATLGB01. The sequence continues at coordinate 53,029 of CAXTBB010000020.1, read as the reverse complement.
CTCAACCTCTCCATTGCGGCCAAGTTCGTGGATCCGTCATCGCGGCGCCGGCGGCGCCCAGCAGATTGCGTGCTCCCCTCAAGCGAGCGTTTGTATCGGTTCCGACCGCTTCGAAGTCTCGGTGATCTCCAATCCCCTCAAGGGCGGCAGCGGCTGGCGCACTCGCGCACCGCGCTATCCCGGCGGCGGGACGCTCGGAATTGGTGCAGGTGCATGCATCGAGCCACGTCAGTGCGTCCTAGTTGCGGGAGCCGAGCGGGATGACGGGGGTGCCGAGGTCACGGTGCTGTCCACGCCGGACGCCGTGGCACATCGCAACCCCGGCCGCTGGGTGCAATCCGAACCCTTCCCCGGGTCAGTGGATGATCCGAACATCGAGGACATCGCGTGCTTCGACGGTGGGCGCTGCATCGCTCGTGCCTACCGTAAGAACAAGCACTACCTCCTGGTCAGCGAAGCGACTTTCAGCGCATCGCCGACGTGGCACGTCTTCGATATGCCTGTTACGCCCAAGCAAGACGTTTGGGACCTCGCCTGTGCGTCTGCTTCCCAGTGCTTCGTCGAAGTCCTGGATGATCGCCCGAGTGGCCAGGAGCGGCCCGCTCGAGTACTGCCGGTTGCCATCGTCGGCTGAGCGCCAAATGACGTCACCAGTCGCTCCCTCTATGAGGTCGATGCAGCACCCCGAGGCCCGCCATCCGTGCGGGGTCTTTGTCGTTGCGAACGTCATGTCGACGCTCGCCTTGTTAGTTCGGCGCCAAGCACCTACGCGCGGATGCGGTGACCTCGAAGAAGGTCAAGGACGGGTCCTTGGCGGAGACGGACTTCGCGGCGGGACAGCTCCCTGCCGGCGCGCGCGGCCGGCCTGAGTCAGTGCCCGTCGGGTTACCAGGTCGAGATCCAGACCTACGACAGCACCGGGAAGCCCGCTTCGGAGGACTTCTACCTGCTCTTCAACTGAGCGCCGGAACCCGGGCGAAGGCACACATGAAGTAGAGGCGCCCGGCGGCCCGCACCAAGGACTCCAATCGCATGCTTCGGTGGGCACCACGGACGACTGCGACGGCGACACCGTCGCGCGCATCCACCGTGGCGCCGACAGCGACCCGACGCGGACGCACGCCTTTCACTACGACAACGATGGGCTCGCGAAGATCACTGGCGCTCCACGGATCCGGACTCCGAGCCGACGCGGCTGCTCAAGCAGGTCGCCAACGGGATCGTCACTGACCTACCGATCGAGGTCGTCCCGATCAGCGACCGCGAGGAGTCGTCGGCGAGCTGGGCGGCTGCCGTGCCGTGCTCTCACGAGCGGAGCGGTGCAGACCGGTCGACGCGCCGCGTGCGGGCACCTTCGGCGCGGGAGCCCGGTCGCTGTCCTTCGCATCGTCACCTGACACCGGACAGACCCCCGAAGGACGACTCACGGCTCTATCGAAGACCCCGGCGGCGGACCCGCACCCTCTGATCCGGCCCCGGGTAGTCGTGGCCCGCGAACCCTTCTCGATTGGGCTCGGTGATGCGCTGGCAACGGGTTCGTGAATGGGGTTAGATACGTGCTGCCCAGACTTCAACGAGGAGACTTCGTCATGCGCTACGCACCTTTCGTCATGCTCGCCGCCTGTACGCTCGCGACTGGAGTGGCCGTGTTTCCCGCGGGAGCCGCGACCGGACCGAAACACAAGAACGTCCGCTTCACGTCGACGATCGACGGCGCATCGATCAGCGCTGACGAATCGACGCTCAAGATCCACGATTCACGTGCTGGTGACGGGGCTGGCGTCCAGAAGATCACAAGCCTGACCGCCACCGGCGGCACCGACGTGACCACCGTCTACTACGGCAACGCGAAGGCAGTCGCCAAAGACACGTTCACCCTGGGGACCCCGGACAGCAACGGCATCATCCCGGTCACCGGGCATGGCCAGGACATTCGCGGGACGGGCAAGCTCAAGCACCTCACTTCCACGTACACCTTCTCGGGCACGTACGACCCAAAGACCACGATCACCCACATCGTGTTGACCGGCAGGGAGTCCTACTGACGGGCATCCGCGATTGCCTCGGCGCGGCACGGGGGCAACGCCGGGGAAAACATCGGCCGCGGTGGACGCTCTCGGGGACGCGGCGCTTGCCGCAGGCCCAACTCGCGGCTCGCCGTCCGCAGCGCCCGCCGATACGCCCGCGGCTCAGCCGAGAACGAGCGTCTTCGATGCGCCGGCGAGGCAGCCGTTGGTCGCCTTGACCGCCGCGGTGTAGCTCCCGTCGCGCAGCGTTCCGCCGAACGCGAACCGGCCGTGCGTGTCGGTCGTGGTCCGTCGGACCGTCCTCCCGCCGCGGCGCAGCTGGACGCGCTGGCTGCGCTCGCACTTGGACGATCGCGACGACACGGCGCCGGACGCGGAGCGGCCGTGGCGCTTGAGCTTCACCGTTCGCGGCGCCGAGGAGATCAGCACGGAAACGGTGGTGTCGTTGAAGTTGTCCGCGGCGAGGTCATCGACCGCGTCGCCGTCGAACCGCCCGGCGACCACGCTCTGCGGAGAGCTGCCGACGGTGATCGCCTTGGTCGCCGCGAAAGCTCCCTTGCCGGTGCCGAGCAGAAGGGTGACGCCGTGGTCGTCGACGTTGGTCACGGCGAGGTCGAGGTGCTTGTCGCCGTTGAAGTCGCCCGTCGTCAGGCCGAGTGGCCGGGGGCCGGCCGGCACCGTGGCTCCCGCCGTCAGCGCGCCGCTCCCGTTGCCGAGGAGCACGGAGACGGCGGCGTCGTCCTCGTCCGTGACGGCCACGTCCTGGTGGGCGTCGCCGTTGAAGTCGCCGACGGCGATCGACGACGCGCCCATGCCGACGGCCACCGAGGGGCCGGGGACGAACGTGCCCGCCCCCGTGCCGAAGAGCGTGTCGACGCGATGGTCGCTCGAGTAGCCGTCCACGAGCACGAGGTCGAGCCGGTGGTCGCCGTTGAGGTCGGCCAGCGCGGCGCCGGCGCCGCTGCCCGTCCCGGCGCCCTTGTCGGTCACGAGCCGGGCGGTGCCGAAGCTGCCGTTGCCCGCGCCGGTGAACGTCTCGACCTCGCCGCGACCGCCCGGGCCGACGGTGGTCGTGGCGATGTCGGCGATCCCGTCGCCGTTGAAGTCCCCTACGAGGACGGCGTACGGGTCGCCGTAGGTGAAGTCGTCCGGGATGACCGTCGTCAACTGCGACGCGAGCGTGAAGGCGCCCGTGCCGTTCCCGAGCAGGATCGCGATGCTGCTCGAGTCGCGGTCGGAGACGGCGAGGTCCTGCTTGCCGTCGCGGTTGAAGTCCCCGACGGCGACCTGCTGGGGGTCGTCCCCGGCGGGGATCGGGTCGCCTGCGGCAGCGAAGCGGCCCTGGCCCTTGCCGAGCAGGATCGAGAGCGTGCCGTCGGACGAGTTCACCGCGGCCAGATCGGCGTGCTTGTCGGCGTTGAAGGCGCCGACCGCCAGGCCAAGGGGTCCCCGACCGGTCCGCGGGGCGGCGGCTCTCACCAACTGGAGCGGTGTCGCGGCCAGCGCGGGCGCGGCGCCGGCGACCGCGGCGGTGCAGGTGAGGGTGACGAGGAGGAGCAGTTTCATGGCGATCCTTAGCGCTTGACGGTCAGTGGGGTGGAGACGGTCTTGGCCGACGCGGTTCCGGAGGTGAGGGTGAGCCGGAGCGTAGGTCGTCCAGCGTCCCCGGGACGCAGCCGTGCAGGAAGGCGCGGATGACGAGCGCCGGAGCGGCGTCGCCGCGCAGGCGTCCTGCGTCGAGCTCGACGCCGGCGGCGCGCAGCTGACCGCGGAAGCTGGCCAGGACCCAGTCGGGCGACAGGGCCGGGTCGACGACGCCGCGGGACTGCAGGCCGAGAATGATCGTGCGCATGGGTGCCCACAGGCGGCGGGCGCGGGCCTCGCGGCCGGGGTCGGCGACGCTCAGCGCGCCCTCGCGGAGCGCGAACAGCTCGGCGGCGAAGCGCTCCAGCGCCGCCTCGGGATCGTCCGCGCAGGCCGCCTCGAGCTCGGCGAGCAGGGCGCGGAACGCCGTCTGGGTGCGGCGGCGGATCTCCGCGATGAGGTCGTCGCGGGTCGGATAGTGGCGGTAGAGGGTCGCCCGGCCGACGCCGGCGGCGGCGGCGATCTCGGCCATGCCCGCCTGGGGGTTCGCGCGCAGCGCCGCAAAGGCCGCGTCGAGGATGGCGTCGGCGTTGCGCGAGCGGACCGCGCGGCGGCGATCGGCGACGGCGGCGCTCACCGCAGCGCCTCGACAGACTCAGCCGCCTCGGGCACCAGAGCGCCGGCCTTGCCCTTGTCCTCGCGCTCCTCGGCCGACGAGCGCCCGCGCAGCGGGATCTCCGGCAGGGCCCAGGTGAGCAGGAACGCGAGGCCGGCGAAGACCGCCCCGAAGGTGAAGGCGCCGTGCAGGGCGTGGACGAAGACGTCGAGGAACGCCGTCCGGGGACCGCTGGGCAGCGCCTGCACCGCGTCCGGGCGCACCTGGGCCGAGCCTGGGGACAGGTGCAGCCGCTCGGCGACCGCCGCGGGCAGGCCGCGCAGCCCGTCCGTCAGCCGCGAGGCGAAGACCGCGCCGAAGATGGCCACGCCAACGGAGCCGCCGATGGAGCGGAAGAAGGTGGCCGACGAGGTCGCCGCGCCGATGTCCTGAGGGCGCGCGTCGTTCTGGGCGACCAGCACGATCACCTGCATGAACAGGCCGATCCCGACGCCGATGATGACCATGAACGCCGCCGTGGCCACGTAGGGCGTACCGGCGTCGAGGCGCGTGAGCAGGAACATGCCCACCGTCAGGGAGGCGCTCCCGACGATCGGGAAGATGCGGTAGCGCCCGTGCTTGGAGATCCAGCGACCCGAGAGGATGCCCGCCGTCAGCAGCCCCACCATCAGCGGGACGATGAGCAGGCCGGAGCCGGTCGGGCTCGCTCCGCGCACGACCTGCAGGTAGAGCGGCAGGAACGTCAGCGCCCCGAACATGGCCACGCCGACCAGGAACCCGAGGACGATGGCGACGCTGAAGCCGCGGCCGGCGAACAGGCGCGGCGGGATCAGCGGCTCGACCGCCCGGCGCTCCTGCCAGACGAAGCTCAGCGCCAGCGCGACGGTGGCGACGCCGAGCCCGATGATCGTCGCCGACCCCCAGCCGTACTCGTTGCCGCCCCACGTGGTCAGCAGGATCAGGCACACCACGGCGCTGGTCAGCAGCGCCGCGCCGGTCCAGTCGATGCGGTGCTCGGTCCGGCTGGCGGGCAGGTGCAGCTTCAGGACGACGACGGCCAGCGCGACCGCGCCGATCGGCAGGTTGACGTAGAAGACCCAGCGCCAGCTCAGCGAGTCCACGAAGAAGCCGCCCAGCAGCGGGCCGAGCACGCTGGCGACGGCGAACACGGACCCGATCAGGCCCATGTAGCGGCCGCGCTCGCGGGGCGGGACGATGTCGGCGATGATCGCCTGCGCCCCGACCATCAACCCGCCGGCGCCGATGCCCTGGACCGCGCGGAAGACGATCAGCTCGGTCAGCGACTGGCTCGCCCCCGACAGCGCCGACCCGAACAGGAAGATGACGATGGCCACCCCGAACAGCAGCTTGCGCCCGTAGAGGTCACCGAGCTTGCCGTACAGCGGGGTGGACGCGGTGGTGGCCACGAGGTAGCTCGTCACCACCCAGGACAGGTGGTCGATCCCGCCGAGGTCGCCCACGATCGTGGGCAGGGCGGTGGAGACGATCGTCTGGTCGAGCGCCGCCAGGAACATCCCCAGCATGAGGGCGCCGAAGATGGTGTAGAGCGCCGCCCCGGTGGGGCGCGCGGAGCCGGCATCGTGAGACATGGGTGTCTCACGATAACGCGGCTCCGGAGAACTAGGCGGTGGCGGCCACCGGCTCGGGCGCCGAGCCGTTCACGGTCGCCTCGCCGGCGGCGTCCGCCGGGGCGGGATCGACCAGCTTCTCCGTGACGACGTACGAGCCCGCGACGCCGGCGCCGACGGCAGCCGCCGCCACAAGCGAGTTGTCATTGAGCGCGGCGAGGGCGGCGATGATGACCGCGTTGTACTCGTAGCCGGAGTCGGACACCCAGGGGCCGTTGGAGATGTGGACCTTGCGGATGGCGGTGACCATCGCGCCGGTGATCGCGGCGGTGGCGATGGGGATGCCGGGCCCGCCCAGGATCAGCAGCGCACCGCCGCCTGCCTCGCTGATGCCGGCGGCAGTCGCGTGGCGCTTGCCCGGCCGCAGGCCGAGTTGGCCCTCGAAGAAGCCGGCGGTGCCGTCCAGCCCGTGCCCGCCGAACCAGCCGAACAACTTCTGGGTGCCGTGGCCGATGAAGAAGGAACCGAGGGTGAAGCGAAGGGCGAGCTTTCCGAAGGACATGGGGTTAAGACTGCCCGGATGTGTGCGTGCGCAAGCATCGTGCGCGCGCGAGGCGCCAGAACACCACGGCGAAGTCGGCCGCCCCGGCGACGAGGTGACCGACGGGTCCGGTCAACAGCCAGGCCGCAAAACGCTCCCAGAAACGCACGAAGCGAACGCTATCGTCAGCCCAGATGGCCACCGCCGGTGTCAGCACGAGCGTGACCGAGCTTCCCGAGTCCCGCGTGCGGGTGGAAGCCGAGGTCGCGCCGGAGGAGATCGAGAAGCGCATCGCCCAATCGGCGAAGACGCTCGGCCGCCAGCTGCGCGTGCCCGGCTTCCGGCCCGGCAAGATCCCTGCACCGATCGTCATCCAGCGCGTCGGCCGCGCCGCCGTCCTCGACGAGACCGTGCGCGACCACCTGCCCGCCTGGTACTCGGCCGCCGTCGACGACGCGCGCATCGCCCCGATCGGCGAGCCCGACCTCGACCTCGGCGACCTCCCCGAGGAGGGCAAGGCGCTGACGTTCTCCATCGAGATCGGCGTCCGCCCGACCGCCGTCCTTGGCGAGTACAAGGGCCTCGAGGTCCCCCAGCCCGACGCCACCGTCAGCGACGAGGCAATCGACGCCGAGATCGAGCAGCTACGCGAGCGCGGCGGCCGCCTGGACACCGTCGACCGCCCGGCGAGCAAGGGCGACTTCGTGGTGATGGACTTCGTCGGCTCGGTCGACGGCGTCCCCTTCGAGGGCGGCGAGGCGCGCGACCACATGCTCGAGCTCGGCTCCGGTCGCCTGATCCCCGGCTTCGAGGAGCAGCTCGAGGGCGCGACCGCCGGCGAGGAGCGCACCGTCGCCCTGACCTTCCCCGACGACTACGGCGCCGCGGAGCTGGCCGGCCAGGCCGCCGAGTTCGCCGTCACCGTCAAGGAGGTCAAGGCCAAGGCGCTGCCCGACCTCGACGAGGACTTCGCCATCGAGCAGGGCTTCGACACCCTCGAGGAGGTGCGCGAGGACATCCGCGCGAACCTCGCCGACGCGCAGGCCGAACAGGCCAAGGCGGCCTTCCGCGAGGCCGCGCTGCAGGCCGCCGTCGACAACGCCACCATCGAGGTCCCCGACGCGCTCATCGAGGCGCGCGCCCAGGAGCTGTGGAGCAACATGATCCACTCGCTCTCCCACCAGGGCATCACGCGCGAGATCTACCTCCAGATCTCCGGAAAGACGGAGGAGGAGATCCTCGAGGAGGGCAAGCCGGACGCCGAGTCGGCGCTGCGCCGCGAGGCCGTCCTGGCCGCCGTCGTCGCCGCCGAGCAGATCGAGCCGACGGAGGCGCAGCTGCTCGAGGCCCTCGAGCCCGACGCCGAGCGCGCCTCGACGTCCGCCAAGAAACTGCTGGAACGGATCAAGTCATCCGGCCGCCTCGACGATCTCAAGGAGGATGTCGCGCAGGCTCAGGCCATCGACCTCCTCGCGGATTCGGCGGCGCCGGTCGCAGCAGGAGATCCGGACACGACCTCAAAAGAAAGCTGAGCTGTGAGCCCCCTCGTCCCCATGGTCGTCGAGCAGACCTCCCGCGGTGAGCGGGCGTTCGACATCTACTCCCGCCTGCTCAACGAGCGGATCATCTTCCTCGGGACGCCGGTGGACGACCAGATCGCGAACCTGATCGTCGCCCAGCTGCTGCACCTGGAGAGCGAGGATCCCGACAAGGACATCTCGATCTACATCAACTCGCCGGGCGGGTCGGTCTATGCAGGACTGGCGATCTACGACACCATGCAGTTCATCAAGCCCGACGTGCAGACGATCTGCGTCGGGATCGCGATGAGCATGGGCGCCCTGCTGCTGGGCGGCGGTGCTGCCGGCAAGCGCATGGCCCTTCCCAACGCCAAGATCCTCATCCACCAGGTCTCCTCCGGCTTCCAGGGGCAGGCGACGGACATCGAGATCCACGCGCGCGAGGTCATCGAGCTGCGCCGCAAACTGGACGAGATCATCGCCGGCCACGCGGGCAAGCCCGTGGAGGATGTGCGCAAGGACACCGAGCGCGATTACTTCATGACGTCGGAGGAAGCCAAGGCGTATGGCATCATCGACCGGGTGATCGCGCACCACTAGCGCGAGCGGTACTCATGGCCCGGCCGACCGACTCCAACGAGCAGCTCCTCTGTTCCTTCTGCGGGAAGTCCCAGCGGCAGGTCAAGAAGCTCATCGCCGGCCCGGGCGTCTACATCTGCGACGAGTGCATCGATCTCTGCAACGAGATCATCGACGAGGAGCTGACCGCCCCGGCGTCGTTCGACCCGACCAACCTCCCGCGCCCGCGTGAGATCTACGAGGTGCTCAACGACTACGTCGTCGGGCAGGAGCAGGCCAAGCGCACGCTCTCCGTCGCGGTCTACAACCACTACAAGCGCGTCCAGCTCATGCAGTCCGGGGACGCGGAGATCGAGCTGCAGAAGTCCAACATCCTGCTGCTCGGGCCGACCGGCTGCGGCAAGACGCTGCTCGCGCAGACGCTGGCGCGGATCCTCAACGTCCCGTTCGCGATCGCCGACGCGACGGCGCTGACGGAGGCCGGCTACGTCGGCGAGGACGTCGAGAACATCCTGCTCAAGCTCATCCAGGCGGCCGACTACGACGTCAAGAAGGCCGAGACCGGGATCATCTACATCGACGAGGTCGACAAGATCGCCCGCAAGGCCGACAACCCGTCGATCACGCGCGACGTGTCCGGCGAGGGCGTCCAGCAGGCGCTGCTGAAGATCCTGGAGGGGACGACGGCGAGCGTGCCGCCCCAGGGCGGGCGCAAGCACCCCCACCAGGAGTTCCTGACCATCGACACGACGAACGTCCTGTTCATCTGCGGCGGTGCCTTCGCCGACCTCGACAAGGTCATCGAGCGGCGCATCGGCCACAAGGGCATCGGCTTCGGGTCGGCCATCACGTCCAAGCACGACAAGGACCTCGGGGAGATCTTCGAGGAGTGCCTGCCCGAGGACCTCATGCAGTACGGGCTGATCCCGGAGTTCATCGGCCGCCTGCCCGTCGCCAGCGCGGTCCACCAGCTGCAGTCCGACGACCTCATCACCATCCTCACCGAGCCGCGCAACGCGATCGTCAAGCAGTTCCAGCGCTTCTTCTCCTTCGACGGCATCGAGCTCGTCTTCACCGAGGACGCGCTGAAGGCCGTCGCGCAGAAGGCCATCGAGCGCGAGACCGGCGCCCGCGGCCTGCGCTCGATCATCGAGGAGGTCCTCCTGGAGGTGCAGTTCGAGCTGCCCTCCCGGCGCGACGTCAAGAAGTGCGTCGTCACCAAGGAGACCGTCGAGAAGGGCCTCAAGCCCACGCTCGTCACGGCTGCCGCGGACGACGAGGCCGGCGAGCAGGCCGCCGAGTCGGCCTAGCCGTTCAGGAAACCGTTATCTAAGTATTCCCACACTGCTTCCCGGTCCGCTGGTACGGTCGGCCGATGGGCGCTCGCATCCGGACGGTGCTGCTCGGTGTTGCCGCCTGCGCAGCCGCGTTCGCCGGGCCTGTGCCGGCCCGCGCGGCCGTCCCCATCACCATCTACCTCGACGCCGCGTCGGTGGGGGGTCGCTGCAGCGATGCGCGCACCGCCGCGCAGGTCACGAAGGCCCGGCCGGTGTGCACCTCGGCGAAGGCGCTCGACCTCGTCCCGGACGGCGGGACGGTGCTGGTCCGCCGCGGCACCTACCCCAAGGTCACGACGGCGCGGGCCTTCGCCCAGCCCACGCGGTTCGCGGCGTACCCGGGTGAGCAGCCCGTGCTGCAGGGGGTGGAGCTGGCCGCGGAGGCGCGCAACCTGGAGGTCAACGGCTTCCGCATCACCGACATCACCGAGCTGTTCGGCGAGTCGCTGGCCGTCGTCGACAACGACATGTCGCCCAGCGGCGTCATCATGGTCGGGAGTCACAACCGCGCCGAGGGCAACTACGTCCACGACCTGCGCATCACCTTCGACGCGAACTCGACGGCGCCGCGCTGCCACTCGTTCTGGATGGTCAGCAGCGAGAACGATGCCAACCACGACGGCATCATGGACTACCCGCTGAGCGAGACGGGCGGGATCGCGCCCCGCTGCGGCACGGCCTTCCGCGTGCAGGGCGCCGACCAGGTGATCCGCGACAACACGGTGGTCAAGGTCCCGGCCGACGGCGTCCAGGCGACCAACACGACCAATCTCCTCGTCCAGGGCAACCACATCGAGAACGTCGGCATCCAGAGCACGGCGGACGGCGGCGACCCGCTCGAGCACCCGGACGGGACCCAGCTCATCGGGCCCAACGTGGACGCCACGTTCCGCGACAACCTGTACCTGGACACCCGCGGCATCCTGGTCATGGCCAACGGCGAGGACACCGTCTGGCCGGCGGGGGTGCGCATCGAGAACAACGTCTTCTACAGCCGCAAGGACACCGGCGCGGGCATCGGGTGCGTGCACGTCAGCGCGGCGAACGGCGTCGTCATCGATGCCAACACGTGCTACGGCGAGGGCGGCTACGACCCCCGGCTGCGGGTCACCGGCGGGAATCCCTCGCCGACCGGCCTGGCGCGGACCGACGGCGTGGTCCTGCGCAACAACGTGATCGAGCGCTACTACACCGACGGCGTCGCGGAGGTCGACGAGGACTACGACCTGATCCGCCGCTTCGAGCCCGAGCACGGGATCGCTCCCGGTCCCCACACCGTGCGCGGCACGCCCATCTTCGCCGACGACGACCCGCTGCTCCCCCTGGCGGAGGGCTCGCCCGGCATCGACGCCGGCACCTCCGACGGCACCCCGAGCCGCGACCGCGCCGGGCGGCCCCGCTGCGACGATCCCGACGTGCCGGACACCGGCGGCGGCGCCGAGACCTACTACGACATCGGCGCCTCCGAGTTCTCCCCGGACACCTGCGTCGCCTACGACTACGCCTCCGTCGTGCGGCGCTCGGCGCCCGTGGGCTACTGGCGCCTCGGCGACGGGTCGGGGACCGCGGCGGTGGACAGCACCGGCGGCCCCTCCGGCGTGTACCGCGGCCTCGTCGCGCTGGGGCAGCCGGGCGCGGTCGAGGGGGACACCGCGGTCGGCTTCGGCCCCGCGTCCTCCCAGGTCACCGTCCCGGCGTCGCGGGCCCGGGTGACGGGTGATCAAGTGAGCGTCGAGCTGTGGCTGCGGCGCGCGCGCACTGGCGTGGCGGAGGGGCTCGTGGCCAGCGGCAGCTACCAGGTGCGCCTGGATGCGGCCGGGCACGTCTGCCTGCGCAAGGCCAGCGCCGCGAACGTCGCCTGCTCGACGACCGCCCTCACGGACACCACCGCGTTCCACCATGTCGTCGTGACCAAGTCGGGTCCCGTGGTCGGCATCTACATCGACGGCGTCAACGTCGCCGGTCCCGTGGTCAACCGCATCCTCGCGACGACGGCCGGCCCGGTGACGCTGGCCAACGGCGCGGGCGCGTTCTACGGCACGCTCGACGAGGTGGCGGTCTACAACCGCGCGCTGTCCGCAGCCGAGGTCGCGGCGCACTTCTCCGCTCGCTGAGGCAGATCTCCCGGCCCGGTCGGGACGGCCGCCCCATGACAGCGGGACCGGGGACGGGCACGCTGCCGGTCATGAAGCGCAGCCTCCCCGCCGGTTGACCCGCGGTCGGGAATGTCGGATAGTCCGCACATGACCCGGCTCGCATGGACGCTCGCGGCGGCGTGCGCGCTGCTCGCCGTCGGCACCGCCGTCGCGCATCCGCTGCCAGGCGCCGTGGACGGCGGCGACCTGCGCCAGTGGTGGCTGGTCAACGCGGTGGCGGCGCTTTCGATCGGGGTCGTCGGCGGACTTGTGAGCGCCCGGCTGCCGCGCAACCCGATCGGCTGGCTCCTGCTGAGCATGGCGCTCGGGCACGGGCTGTGCGGGTTCGGGCGCGAGTACGGCATGCGCGCGGTCGCGCCCGGCTCGGGGCTGCCGGGCGGCGCGCTGGCGATCTGGCAGGCGTCATGGACCTACGTCGACGCGTTCGCGGGACTGCCGATCGTGTTCCTGTTCCCGGACGGACGGTTGCGCTCCCGACGCTGGCGTCCCGTGGCGATCCTCGCTGGCCTCGTCGCGCTCGTCAACTTCGCCGGCGCCGCGTTCCTGCCGGGGAACCTCCTGGATACCAGCACCTTCGTCGCGAACCCGCTCGGCTCGGATGCCGTCGCCCGGGTGCTCGAGCCGATCGGCTTCTACCCGACCTTCACGGCGTTCCTGTTCATGTCGCTGCTCGGGCTGGCCAGCATGGTGCTCCGGGCCCACGACGCCGTTGGTCCGGCACGCCGCGGCATCGTGCTCGTCGCCCTGGCGACCACGCTCACCCTCGCGGAGACCGTCTTCGAGAACCTCGTCGACTACCCCGGCGTCGTCTATCAGAGCACGGTGGTGACGCTCCTCTTCGTCGCGGCGGTCGCCCTCTCCATCCTGCGCTACGGCCTGTACGAGATCGACGTCGTGGTCAACCGGACGCTGGTCTACGGCGGCCTGGCGCTCGTCCTGGGCGGGCTCTACGTGGCGCTCACCGTGCTGGCCGGCACCGCCGGCGGCGTGGTCGCCGCGGTGCTCGTGGCGCTGGCCTTCGCGCCGCTGCGCGACCGGCTCCAACGCGCCGTGGACCGCTGGCTGTTCGGCGAGCGCGACGACCCGTACGCGGTCATGACGAGCCTGGGGGAGGGCCTGGACGCCGCCGACGTCCTCCCGGCCCTCGCCGACACCGTCGCGCGCACCCTGAAGCTGCCCTACGTGGCCATCGCGCTCGGCGACGAGACGGCGGCCCAGCGCGGTGAGCTGCGCGGCGAGCCGCTGATCCTTCCGCTGGCCTACGGCGGGACGACGATCGGGACGCTGGCGCTCGGCCCGCGCACGCCCGCGGACGCGTTCACCGTCGCCGAGCGGCGCCTGTTCGCCGACATCGCCCGCCAGGTCGGCGTCGCGGCCCACGCCGTCGCGCTCACGGAGGACCTGCAGCGCTCGCGCGAGTCGCTCATCACCGCCCGCGAGGAGGAGCGCCGCCGCCTGCGCCGCGACCTGCACGACGGGCTCGGACCGACGCTGGCCGGCGTCGCGCTGCAGCTCGAAACCGCGCGCCGGCTGCCGGCCGCGGCCGCCGACGCGACCGTCGAGCGCGTGGTCGCCGAGGTCCAGGCGGCGATCGGCGAGGTCCGCCGACTGGTCTACGGGCTGCGGCCGCCGGCGCTGGACGAGCTCGGCCTCGTCCCCGCGCTGCGTCAGCAGGCCGAATCCTTCTCCGGCCTTTCGATATCGATCGACGCCGACCCGTCCCTCGACCGCCTCCCGGCCGCGGTCGAGGTGGCCGCCTACCGGATCGCCACGGAGGCGCTGACCAACGTCTCCCGCCACGCGGGCGCCCGCCGCGCACACGTGCGCCTCGCACTCAACGGCTCGCTGGAGGTCGAGGTGGCCGACGACGGGACCGGCCTGCCGGAGGCGTGGTCGCCTGGCGTCGGCGTCCTCTCCATCCGCGAGCGCGCGGCGGAGCTGGGCGGGACCTGCGCGGTCGGTCCCGCGCCTGGCGGCGGGACCCGCGTCCTGGCCAAGCTGCCGTGCGCGTCCTGATCGCCGACGACCACCCGCTCTTCCGGTCGGGCCTGCGGGCGGCGCTCGAGCTCGCCGACGGGGTCGAGGTCGTGGGGGAGGCGGCCGACGGCGCCGAGGCGGTCGCCGCCGCCGCCCAACTCGCGCCCGACGTCGTGGTGATGGACCTGCACATGCCCGTGCTCAACGGCATCGAGGCGACCCGCCAGGTCGTGGCCACCCGCGCCGACGTCGGCGTCCTCGTGCTGACGATGTTCGAGGACGACGAGTCCGTCTTCGCGGCGATGCGCGCCGGCGCCCGCGGCTACCTGCTCAAGGGCGCCGGACCGGGGGAGATCGCCCGCGCGATCGACGCCGTCGGCCGCGGCGAGGCGATCTTCGGCCCCAGCGTCGCCCGCCGGGTGATCGAGTTCCTGACCGCCCCGCGCGCGCCCGAGCCCTTTCCGGAGCTCACCGAGCGCGAGCGCGAGGTGCTCGAGCTGATCGCCAAGGGCCAGACGAACCCGCGCATCGCCGCGCACTTCGTCCTCAGCGAGAAGACGGTGCGCAACCACGTCTCCAACATCCTCACCAAGCTCCAGGTCACCGACCGGTCGGCCGCCATCGTGCGCGCCCGCGAGGCCGGGTTCGGCTCAACCTCCTGACCGACTCGGGACATCGGTCCGATGCGGCCGGGACATCGGGCGCCGCAGGCTTCGGAGCATGCGAACCACGCTCGGAGTCCTCGCCCTCGCCGCCGCCCTCGCCGGCTGCGGCTCGTCGTCGTCCTCCCCGAAGCCCCCGCCGCCGCCCGCGCAGGTGACGGTCAAGGCCCTCGACGGCTCCTACGCCACCACCGGCCTCGACGGCCTCAAGCCCGGCTGGACGACCTTCACCGTGACCAACTCCGGCACGAAGACCCACGGCGCCGGCATCGTCCGCCTCGACCACATCAGCGCCAAAGGCGCCGAGAAGCTGATCCGCAGCGACGCACCGCCGCCCGCGCACCCGCCCGCGACGCTGCTCGGCGACATCCCCTCGCTCGATCCCGGCGGACGCTGGACCGGCAGCGTGAAGCTCACGCCCGGCAAGTACCTGATCCTCGATGACGGGCAGTTCGGCAAGGGCCTCGAGACGACGTTCACCGTGAAGGGCGCCACCGCCAAGGCGGCGGAGCCCAAGGCGGTCGGGACCATCACCATGACGGACTTCGCCTACGGCATCGACCTCCCGAAGGATTGGGACGGCAAGGGCTACGTCCGCCTCCCGAACATGGGCAAGCAGTTCCACGAGATGACGCTCATCAAGGGCACGGACGCCGCCGAGCGGACGCTGGCCAAGCAGCTGATGAAGGGCTACCCGAAGGGTCAGCCCAAAGGGGTCGCCATCGACTACGAGCTCGGCGCCACGAGCCCAGGCCAGGCGCCCGAGGTCAAGTTCGACCTCGAGCCGGGCCGCTACCTCGCCGTCTGCCTGGTCCCCGATCCCAAGTCCATGAAGCCCCACACCGCGCTGGGGATGATCTCGACCATCACGGTGCACTGACATGACCTCCCGCCAGACCGCCTTCGCCGGCTTCGCCTTCGGCCCGCTGCTGCTCGCCGGCCTCGTCCTGGGCTCGACGCCCGACAACAACCGCTCGGACGCGTACTGGGTCCGGTACTTCTCGGACAACGGCCACGACCTGCGCCTGGTCGTCTCCGGCTTGGCCCTCGTGCTCGCCGCCCTGGCGTGGATCCCGTTCAGCACGGGCCTGCGCGAGCGGGGCGGCGCGTCCCGGGCCGCCGCGGGCTTCGCCGCGCTCGCCGCCGCCGCCGTCTCGATCGGCGGCACGCTGACGAGCCTCGTTCCCGCTCTGGCCCTCGAGGGCAACCACTACGTCCCCGACGCCGACGTCCTGCGCTTCATGAGCGAGATCGGCTATTCGGTCCTGGCGTTCAACGGCCTGCTGGCCGCGGGCGTCGCGCTGGCGCTGATCGTGCGCGCCGGTGGGCTGCCCCGGCCGCTGGCCGTCACCGCCTACGCCGTCTGCGTGCTCCAGATCGCGGCGGTGTTCTTCCTCCCGATGGTCCTGTTCGGCGTGTGGGCGATCGCCGCGGCGATCGTGCTCGTGCGGCGCCCGCTGCACATCCCCGCCGCCGTGGGGTAGGGCGCGTCCATAAGCTGCGGGCGGCATGTCAGATCTCGCCGCCCGCACCCGCTACGAGCCCGCCGAGGCGGAGCCGCGCATCTTCGCGCGCTGGATCGACGCGGGCATCCACCACCCCGAGCCGGAGGGTGACGCGAGCGAGAACTACTCCATCGCGATCCCGCCGCCCAACGTCACCGGCGCGCTGCACATGGGGCACGCGCTCAACGGCTCGGTGCAGGACACGCTGATGCGCTATCACCGCATGAACGGCCGCCGCGGCAAGTGGATCCTCGGCACCGACCACGCCGGCATCGCCACGCAGACCCAGGTCGAGCGGCTGCTGCTCTCCGAGGGTTCGAGCCGGGCGGAGATCGGGCGCGAGGCGTTCGTGGAGCGCACCTGGGAGTGGCGGGCGAAGTACGGCGGGACGATCGTCGAGCAGTTCAAGCGCCTGGGCGCGACCTGCGACTACGACGACGAGCGCTTCACCCTCGACGAGCGCTACGTCAAGGCGGTCATGACCGTTTTCGTGGACCTCTACGAGAAGGGCTTGATCTACCGCGACAACTACATGGTCAACTGGGATCCCGGCACGCGCTCGGCGATCTCCGACCTCGAGGTGGAGGAGCGCACGGTCCTCGACACGCTGTACTCGATCGACTACCCGCTCGAGTCCGGCTCGGGCAGCGTGACGATCGCGACGGTGCGCCCGGAGACGATGCTGGGGGACACCGCCATCGCGGTCCATCCCGACGACGAGCGCTACACGCGGCTGATCGGCGAGCACGCCGTCCTGCCGCTGGTCGGGCGGCGGCTGAAGATCATCGCGGATCCGTACGTGAAGCCGGACTTCGGGACGGGCGCGCTGAAGATCACGCCGGGCCACGATCCCAACGACTTCGAGATCGGCCGCAACCACTCCCTTGAGGAGATCACGGTGATCGGCGAGGACGGCCGCATGACCGCGGACGCCGGCGAGCGCTGGGCGGGGATGACGGCGCTCGAGTGCCGCGACGCGATCGTGGACGCGCTGCGCGCCGACGGCCTCGTGTCGGGCACGGAGCCGCTCGAGCACGCCGTCCCGTACTCGCACCGATCCGGCGAGCGCATCGAGCCGCTCATCTCGCTGCAGTGGTTCATGGACATGGACCGGCTGGCGAAGGCGGCCGCCGAGGCGGTCGAGGACGGGCGCATCCGCATCACGCCCGAGGGCCAGCGCAAGCGCTACCTGGACTGGCTGGCCAACATCCGTCCGTGGTGCATCTCGCGGCAGCTGTGGTGGGGCCACCAGATCCCCGTCTACTACCGCGGCGACGAGACCGTCGTCGGGATGGACGCGCCGCCCGGGGACGGCTGGGAGCGCGATCCCGACGTGCTCGACACGTGGTTCTCGAGCGCCCTGTGGCCGTTCGCCACGCTCGGCTGGCCGGAGGCGACGCCCGACCTGCGCGCCTTCTACCCGACCGACGTGCTCTCGACGGCGCGCGACATCCTCTTCCTGTGGGTGGCCCGCATGGTGATGATGGGGCTCGAGTTCGCCGGCGACGTCCCCTTCACCGACGTCTACGTGCACTCGGTCATCCAGGCGCCGGACGGGCGGCGGATGAGCAAGTCGCTCGGGACGGGCATCGACCCGATCGACCTCATCGACGTCCACGGCGCCGACGCTGTCCGCTTCGGGCTGCTGGCCATGTCGTCCACCCAGGACGTGCGCTTCAACGAGGACAAGATCGCGCAGGGCGCCGCGCTCGCGCAGAAGCTCTACTCCGCCAGCCGCCTGATCCTCACCCGTACCAATGACGTGCGCGGGGACACCGTCGAGGACCGCTGGATCCTCTCGCGGCTGGAGCGGGCGAAGGCGGAGACGGCGCGGGCGGTCGAGGCGTTCGAGTTCCACCACGCCGCGCTCGGCCTCTACGACTTCGTCTACGGCGAGCTGTGCGACTGGTACCTGGAGATCGTCAAGCCGCGGCTGGAGACGGAGGGCGGTGTCGCCAGGCACGTCCTGCGCGAGACGCTGGCCATGGCCCACCCGATCATCCCGTTCGTCACGGAGGACATCTGGTCGCACCTGGACGGGGACGGCCTGCTCGCGCAGGCGACCTGGCCGGCGGCCGACGAGAGCGCTCTGGACGACGGCGCCGAGTCCGAGGTCTTCGCCGCCATCGACGTCGTCCGCGCGGTGCGCGGCTGGCGCAACGAGATGGCGGTCAAGCCCGGCGCGACCTTGCCCGCGGCCCTCGACGGCCACGACGGCGTGCGCGACATCATCGCCCGCCTCGCCCGGTTGGAATGGACCGACGGGGACGTGGCGGTGCGGGTCGGGCCCGTCGGCATCCTGCGCTCGGACCAGGTCGACTGGGAGGCGGGCGCCGAGCGCCGCCGCAAGCGCGTACGGGCCCTCCAGGACGACCTCGACCGCGTCCGCCGCAAGCTCGACAACCCGACGTTCCGCGACAAGGCGCCGGCGACGGTGGTCGCCAAAGAAGAGGCCAAAGCGGCGGAGATCCAGGTGGAGCTCGATGCCCTGGAGCAATGACCGCGCCGAGACGGAGCTGCTGAAGCGCGAGCTGTTCGGCATGAGCTTCGGCCTGGAGCGCATGCGCCGGCTGCTCACCGCGCTCGGCTCGCCGCACACGGCGTTCCGGGCCATCCACGTCGTCGGCACCAACGGGAAGAGCTCGACGACGCGCTTCGCCGCGGCCATGCTGGAGGCGCACGGCGTCCGCACCGGCGCCTACCTGTCGCCCCACCTCACCTCCTTCCGCGAGCGCATCCGGCTCGGCGACGACGACCTCTCCGAGGCCGCCTTCGCCGCCGCCGTCGAGCGCACGATCGCCGCCGCCCGCAAGGTCGACCGCGGCGAGGACATCGTCACCCAGTTCGAGGTGCTGACCGCGGCGGCGTTCGTCGCCTTCGCGGACGCGGGGGTGGAGGTCGTCGTGGTGGAGGCCGGCCTGGGCGGGCGCTTCGACGCCACCAACGTCCTCGACGCCCCCGTCGTCATCCTCACGTCGGTCGGGCTCGAGCACACCCGCTGGCTGGGCCCGACGCTGACGGACATCGCCCGCGAGAAGCTCGCCGTGGTGAAAACGTCCCACCCACCCGGCACGCTCGTCCATGGCCGGCTGCCCATCGAGGCGATGGAGGTCGTGCGCGCCACGGACGCGCGCCGGGTCGGCGTCAGCGGCCCGCTCGGGCTGCCGCTGGCCGGGTACCAGCGCGAGAACGCCGCGCTGGCGCGCGCGGCCGTCGAGGTCCTGCTCGGGGAGGTCGACGAGGCCAAGGTGCTGGAGGCGGCGGCCGGGGTCGTCGTGCCGGGCCGCTTCCAGACCGTCGGCAGCGCGCCGCTGACCGTCATCGACGGCGCCCACAACCCGGCGGGGATGGAGGCGCTGGCGGACACGCTCGAGCGCCGCGACTGGGTCGCCTGCGTGTCCATCCTCGACGACAAGGACGCCGCCGCGATGCTGCGCGAGCTGCTCGGGACCTGCACCGCCGCCGTCTTCACGTCCTGCTCGAACCCGCGCGCGCTGCCGCCCGCGACGCTCGCCTCGCTGGCCGGGCAGCTTGGCTGGACGGGGGAGACGGCGCTCGAGCGCGACCCCCGCCGGGCGCTCGAACGCGCCCGCTCGCTGGCCGGCCCGGACGGCGCCGTCATCGCTACGGGGTCCATCTACCTGGTGGCCGACCTGATCCAAGACCCCGCCCACCCCGGCGTGCGCAAGGCTTCGGTGCTGTGAACGAGTCCGATGGGCCGAGCGTCTTCGCCATGATCGGGCTCGTCGCCGCGGTCGTGGCGGTCGTGATCCTGGTCTTCTTCGGGCTGGGTTACCTGTTCGGCCGCATATTCCTGTGAGGCAGGAAACCGCCCCGCGGGGCAGTAATCTTGCGGCGTGGCCCTGACCTTCGCCGTCTTCGGCATCAACAACCGCAGCGTCGACACCGGGGTCAAGGTGCTCCTGCTGTTCCTCTTCGTCGTCTGGGCCGCGCTCGTGTTCTGGACGTACGCCGACGCCCGCCGCCGCATCGACGACCCGATGCTCGTCGCGTGCGCGACCGCGGCGTCGCTGTTCCCGTTCGTGGGGACGATCGTCTACACGATCGTGCGCCCGCCGGAGTTCCTCGACGACGTCCGCCTGCGCGAGCTGGAGATGCACGCGGCCGAGAACCGGCTGCACGCCGTCGACCTCGAGCTGTGCCCGAACTGCGACTACCAGATCCACGGTGACTACCTGCGTTGCCCGAGTTGCCTGTACCGGCTCAAGGAGCCGTGCGGGGCGTGCGCGAAGCCGCTCGACCCACGCTGGAAGATCTGCCCGTACTGCGAGACGGAGGTTGGCATGTCGGCCGCCCCGCCGGAGCCGACGGTGTCCCGCCGGCGCCGCCGCCAGGAGGAGACGGTGGACTTCCCCGCGCCATAGCCTGACGGGCAATGGCTATCGAACAGACACTGATCCTCGTCAAGCCCGACGCGTTCGCGCGGGGCCTCACCGGGGAGATCATCGCTCGCTTCGAGCGCAAGGGCCTGCGCATCCTCCAGCTCCAGAAGCTGACGCTGACCGAAGGCACGGCCAAGGAGCACTACGCCGAGCACGACGGCAAGCCGTTCTTCGGGGAGCTCGTCGAGTTCATCACCTCCGGCCCGCTCGTCGCGCTGGTGCTCGAGGGCGAGGACGCCATCAAGGCCGCCCGCCAGGTCATCGGCGCCACCAACCCGCTGGAGGCCACCACCGGTTCCATCCGCGGCGACTACGCCATCCAGGTCGGCACCAACATGGTCCACGGCTCGGACTCGCCGGAGTCGGGCCAGCGCGAGGCCGGGCTGTTCTTCCCGGGCGGCTGATCCTCGCCAGCCGCTCGCCGCAGCGGACGGCGATCCTGACGCAGCTCGGCATCGACCACGCCGTCGAGCCGAGCCACGTCGCCGAGCTGACCGAAGGCGATCCCGGCCAGGTGGCGCTGGAGAACGCCCGCCGCAAGGCCGGCGACCGGCTCAACACGCTCGGCGTCGACACGCTCGTCGCCGCCAACGACCGCATCTACGGGAAACCGCCGACCGCCGACGACGCGCGCCAGACCCTCCTCGACCTCAGTGACCGGACCCACCGCGTGGTCTCGGGCCTGGTCTACGAGGGGGACGGGATCACCGTCACCACCGAGGTCACGTTCCGACCGATCGAGGACCTCGTCGACTGGTACGTCAGCACCGGCGAATGGCAGGGCCGGGCGGGCGGCTACGCCATCCAGGGCAAGGGCGCCGCGCTCGTCCGCGGCATTCGCGGCGACTACCTCAACGTCGTCGGGCTCCCCGTCGCCGCTTTGCTGGATCTTTTGGGGTGGCAGGTCCTGACCGAACGCTAGACTCGGCGCCACGCGGGGACCGTCATCGGAAGCCGCGCAATCACGTATGGGCTTCCTCGGGTACCTCACGGGCATGGGCGGCCGCGACATGGCGGTCGACCTCGGCACGGCCAACACGCTCGTCTATGTGCGCGGGCGCGGCATCGTGCTGTCCGAGCCGTCCGTGGTCGCCATCGACAGCCGCACGGGCGAGGTCCACGCCGTCGGCATCGAGGCCAAGCGCATGCTCGGCCGCACCCCGGGGACGATCCAGGCCATCCGGCCGCTCAAGGACGGGGTCATCGCCGACTTCGACGTCACCGAGGAGATGCTCCGGCACTTCATCCAGAAGGTGCACCAGAACCGCTGGGCGCACCCGCGCGTGGTGGTCTGCGTGCCGTCCGGCGTGACCGGCGTGGAGAAGCGCGCGGTGGAAGAGGCGTGCCTGAGCGCCGGCGCGCGCCAGGCCTACCTGATCGAGGAGCCGATGGCCGCGGCCATCGGCGCCGGCCTGCCGGTCGGGGAGCCCACGGGCAACATGGTCGTCGACATCGGCGGCGGCACCTCCGAGGTCGCCGTCATCAGCCTCGGCGGCATCGTCGTCAGCCAGTCCATCCGCATCGGCGGAGACGAGCTGGACGAGTCGATCATCAACTACGTCAAGCGGGAGTACAAGCTCCTGATCGGCCAGCAGACGGCCGAGGAAGTGAAACTGGAGATCGGTTCCGCCTACCCCCTCCAGGAGGAGGTCCAGGCGGAGATCCGGGGTCGTGACCTCGTCTCCGGGCTGCCCAAGACCGTCGTGCTGACCTCGGAGGAGGTCCGCGCCGCGCTCGAGGAGCCGCTCGTGCAGATCATCGACGCCATCAAGGAGACCCTGGATCGCACGCCGCCCGAGCTGGCCTCGGACATCATGGACCGCGGCATCATGCTCGCGGGTGGCGGATCGCTGCTGCAGAACCTGGACGAGCGCCTGCGCGAGGAGACCCAGATGCCCGCGCACCGCGCCGAGTCGCCGCTGACGTGCGTCGCGGTCGGCTCCGGGCGCTCGCTGGAGGAGTTCGAGGCGATCCACCGGTCCAACCGCGGCTCCAACGGCCGCAGCCAGCGGCGCCAGACCGCCGGTCGCCGGTAGGCCGCCATGTACGACAAGCAGGTCCGCCGACGGCGCCTGACCCTGGCGGCGTTCGTCATCGCGTCGCTGCTGCTGCTGACCGTCTACTTCGGCGAGGGCTCCGGCGGCGGGCTGCACTCCGCCCAGCGCGGCACCCTGAGCTTCCTGGGGCCCGTCCAGGAGGGCGCCCACCGCGCGCTCAAGCCGGTCCGCGACCTGTTCGGCTGGGTCGGCGACACCTTCGACGCCAAGAAGGAGCGCGACAAGCTCAAGAAGGAGAACCAGACGCTGACCAAGCAGGTCACCGAGCTGCAGTCGGAGAGCACGACCAACAAGCAGCTCAAGGGCCTGCTCCAGATCAACGAGTCCGGCACGGACGACCTCGCTCCCGTGCCCGCGCTGGTGATCTCGCGCAGCGCGACGCTGTACGGCTCCCACGTGATCATCGACAAGGGCTCGAGCGCCGGCGTCCGGCTCAATCAGCCGGTCATCAACGGCGACGGCCTCGTCGGCCGCGTCTCCAACGTCACCCGCGGCGCCTCGCAGGTCACCCTGATCACCGACGAGTCCTTCGGGACCGGCGTGAAGGTGCTCGGGTCGGGCCAGCAGACCTTCGTCGGCCCGGACCCCAACCGCCCCGGCCAGCTGCAGCTGCGCTTCGTGCAGAACGCGGGCAACATCAGCCGCGGCGATCGCGTCGTCACCTCCGGGTCCAACAACCTCAAGCTGCCGTCGTTCTACCCCCGCGACCAGCTCGTCGGCACCGTCTCCAAGATCCAGGCGGGGGACGGCAACCTCGACAGCCGCATCGAGGTCAAGCCGGCGGTGGACCTGGGCACGCTCGAGTGGGTCGAGGTCCTGACCAAGCGCCAGGCGCCGACCACTGTGGCCAGCACGGACCTGACGCCGTGACCCCCGAGCCAGCCCTCTACGCCCGGCTGGCCGGCCTCGTGCTGGCCGGCGTCGTGCTCCAGGTCGCCGCCCTCTCGCAGATCGAGGTCTTCGGCGTCTCGCCCGACCTGACGCCGCTGATGGTCGCCGCGGTCGGCCTGCTGTGCGGCTCGCTGACCGGCGCGGCGTTCGGCTTCGCGGTCGGGCTGCTGCTCGACCTCGCGCTGCTGCAGACCCTGGGCGTCTCCTCGCTGCTGCTGGTGTCGATCGGCTACGGCGCCGGCCGCCTGCGCGAGCTGCGCGACCCCGCCCACGGCCTCGTGCCCATGGCCGTCGGCGCCGCCGCCGCCGCCGTGGCCACCTTCGGCTTCGCGGTCCTGCAGTTCCTGCTCGGCGTCGACGTCCCCATGAGCCTGCTGCTGCTGCGCGACATCCTGCTCGGCATCGTCCTGGGGACGCTGCTGGCGCTGCCCGTGCACGCCGCCGTGCGCCGCGTCCTGCTCCCGTTCCTGCCCGACGACCCGCGCCGCCGCCGGCGCCGCGCGTACACCACCGGCGGCCTCTCGCCGCTCACGCGCTCCTGATGCCCCCGCAGCTCGAGGAACGCCGCCCGACGATGTCGCCGCAGCTGGCGCGCCGTGTCGCCATCCTCGGCGGCACCGCGTTCGTCCTGTTCGCCGCGCTCTTCTTCCGGCTGTGGTTCCTGGAGGTCCTGTCGGGCGAGAGCTACGTCTCCCAGGCCGCGCAGAACCGCGTCCGCAAGATCCGCATCGACGCGCCGCGCGGGAACATCGTGGACCGCAACGGCATCACGCTGGTCAAGACCCGCCAGGCGGCCGTCGCGCAGATCCTGCCTGGCGAGCTGCCGCAGGCGGAGCTGACCCTGGCCCAGGCCTACGGGAGGCGCCTGTCGGCCGCCGAGCGCGTTCGCCTTGGGGCCGCCGACCGCTTCCGGGCGCTGCGGCGCAAGGGCCAGGCGCGCCGGCTGACGCCGTCCCAGAAGCGCGAGCGCAGGCGCCTGAAGCGCGCCGCCAACAAGATCCGGCCGGTGGCGGTGCCACCGCTGCCCGCCGACCGGAAGGTGCGCAGCCTGTACCGGCGCCTGGGGCGCGTGCTCGACGAGTCGCCGCGCACGATCCACCGCCGCGTCATCCAGCAGGTCGCGCTGACGCCGTACGCCGCGGTCACCGTCAAGACCGACATCGGCAAGCCGGCCTACAACTACCTGCTCGAGCGCCAGGACGAGTTCCCCGGCGTCAAGCCGGAGCTCCAGTACCTGCGCGACTACCCGCACAAGGACATCGGCGCCCATCTGTTCGGGACGCTGCGCGAGATCTCGCCGCAGGAGCTCAAGGAGAAGCGCTACCGCAACGTCAAGGAGGGCGAGCGGATCGGCAAGGACGGCGTCGAGGAGACCTACGACCAGTTCCTGCGCGGGCAGGACGGCTACTACCGCCAGGTCGTCGACTCGCTCGGCCAGCCCTGCGACGACCCCGTCCGCTGCCGCGTCCGCGAGGTCAAGCCCCAGCAGGGCCAGCAGCTCGAGCTGACGATCGACTACGACCTCCAGAAGAAGGCGACGGAGGCGATCGAGCAGTACGGCGGCGGCAAGCCGGGCGCGTTCGTGGCGATGGACCCGCGCACCGGCGAGATCCTCGCGCTCGGCTCCTACCCGAGCTTCGACGCGAACCTGTTCGCCAAGCCGATCAGCCAGGAGAAGTACGACGAGCTCAACTCCGACGAGGCGGGCAAGCCGCTGCTCAACCGCGCCATCGACGGCCTCTATCCGACCGGCTCGACCTTCAAGCTGATCACGGCCACGGCAGCGCTCCAGAGCGGCCTCATCACCCCCTCCGACACCATCACCGACCCCGGCTTCGTGACGTACGGCTCCACTACGTTCAAGAACGCCGGCGACGCCCGCAACGGGACCATCAACATCGTCCAGGCGCTGAAGGTGTCCTCCGACGTGTTCTTCTACACGCTCGGCGCCCGGATGAACGGCCTCAAGGGGCAGGTGCTGCAGACCTGGGCCAAGCGCCTCGGCCTCGGCCACACGACGAAGATCGACCTGCCCGGCGAGTACGGCGGCCTCGTGCCCGACCGCGCCTACGTCAACCGTGAGAACGCGAAGTACGTCCGGTGCACCAAGCGCGCGAACATCACGCCGCACACCACCCAAGCGCTGTTCACCTGCGGCGGCTTCGAGGACCCGTGGACGCTGGGCAACAACGTCAACCTCGCCGTCGGCCAGGGCTACCTGCAGGCCACGCCGCTGCAGATGGCGGTCGCCTACGCGGCGATGGAGAACGGCGGCACGATCGTCCGCCCGCACCTCGGCCGCGAGGTCCAGGACGGCCAGGGCCGCCTCCAGCAGAAGCTGCGCGCCCCCGCCCGCCGCAAGATCGACCTCTCCGAGACGACCCGCGCGACGATCCTGCAGGGCCTCAAGGAGGCGGCGACCTCGCCCGGCGGCACGTCCGAGCCCGTCTTCAAGAACACCGACCTCGACATCTACGGCAAGACCGGCACGGCCGAGCGCGGCAACGACGGCGACCAGTCCTGGTACGTCGGCTTCGTGCCCAACCCGTCGCGGCCGATCGTGGTCGCGGCGACCATCGAGCGGGGCGGCTTCGGCGCCGAGGCAGCGGCCCCGACGGTGTGCGCCATCATGCAGACCTGGTACGACAAGGACCCGCGCGCCTGCAAGCCCGGCGAATCCACGACCTTTTGAGCCCGACCACTCCCATCCGCCCGGCGTCCGAGCCGCCGCCGCCGCTCGTGCCGCGCCAGCTGCGCCTGCGTGTCGACCCGCTGCTCATGCTGGCCGCGATCGGGCTCGTCATCTGCTCCGTGATCGCGATCAAGGGCGCCACGGCGGACGACATCGCCGGCTCGCCGTACTACTACGTCTACCGCCAGATCGGCTTCGCCGCCGTCGGGCTGGTGCTCATGTACGGCTGCTCGCGGCTGGACTACTCGCGCCTGCGCGAGCTGCGCTATCCGCTCTACGGCTTCATGCTGGCCAGCATCGTCGTCGTCTACCTGCTGGGGACGGCGACGAAGGGCTCCAAGCGCTGGATCCACACGCCCGTCTTCAACCTGCAGCCGTCCGAGCTGGGCAAGGTCCTGCTGGTGGTCTGCATCTCGGCGTTCCTGGTCGACCGCCTGCGCGGGCCGGCCAGTCGCCAGACCACGGCGCGGGTGATGCTGCTGGGGCTGTTCCCGGCCATGCTGGTCATGGCCCAGCCCGACCTCGGGTCGGCGCTGGTCTACATCGCCGGGACGCTCGGCCTGCTGTTCGTGGCCGGGCTGCCGTGGCGGCACTTCGCCGCGCTCGGCGCCCTCGGGGCGATCGCCATCGCGCTGACCCTGGTCGCGCTCCCGGCGGTCGGCGTCCACCCGCTCAAGCAGTACCAGGTGGATCGCCTGACGTCGTTCCTGCACCCGTCGGACGTGGGGGGCAAGGAGGGCTACCAGCAGCAGCAGTCCAAGATCGCCATCGGTGCGGGCGAGAAGACGGGGCGCGGCGTCGCCCACGCCACCCAGACCGGGCTGAACTTCCTGCCCGAGCACCACACCGACTTCATCTTCGCGGTGGTCGGCGAGACCTACGGGTTCGCCGGAGCCGCGGTAGTGCTGTCCCTGTACGCGCTGTTGTTATGGCGCGGGTTGCACATCCTCACGCAGGCGAAGAACCTGTTCGGCGCGCTGATCGCCGGCGGCATCACCGTGATGCTGCTCTTCCAGATCTTCGTCAACGTCGGGATGACGGTCGGGATCATGCCCATCACGGGCATCCCGGCACCGTTGTTGAGCTACGGCGGATCGTCGATGCTCGTCACGTTCCTCGCCCTCGGCCTGCTGCAGAGCATCGCCGCGCAGGCCAAAGAGGCGGGAGCGTTGAAGACGAGGATGGGGATCGTCGCATGAGAGGAACGACTCGTTTTGCAAAAGCAAGTGCTGGTCACCGTGGACCGCGAGGAGACTCGCGTCGCCATCCTGGAGGCCGAATCGAAGGACGCGTCCACCGACACCGGGCGGCGGGGCCGCCGTCGCCGCGGCGGGCCTGAGCTCGCCAAGGGCTACCGCGCCGCCGAGGTCTACCTCGAGCGCCGTGGCAACCGCTCCAT
The DNA here is from genome assembly GCA_964242305.1 of uncultured Solirubrobacteraceae bacterium. GTDB lineage: Bacteria > Actinomycetota > Thermoleophilia > Solirubrobacterales > Solirubrobacteraceae > DATLGB01. The sequence continues at coordinate 25,494 of CAXTBB010000020.1, read as the reverse complement.
CGTCGGCAACATCTACAAGGGCGTCGTCGACAACGTGCTGCCCGGCCTGGAGGCGGCCTTCGTCGACATCGGCCTGGACAAGAACGGCTTCCTGCACGTCGACGAGATCGTCCTGCCCGGCGTGGAGAAGGTCCAGCGCGGGCGGGGCACCAAGGGCCCCGGGATCGCCGACCTGCTCAAGCCGGGCCAGGAGGTCGTCTGCCAGGTCGTCAAGGACCCGCTGAAGACCAAGGGCGCGCGGTTGAGCATGGAGCTGACCATCGCCGGCCGCTACATGGTCTACGCGCCCACGGGCGAGGGCGTGGGCGTGTCCCGGCGCCTGGAGGACAAGGAGCGCACGCGCCTGCGCAAGGAGACCGCCAAGCTCGACCTCGGCGGCGGCGGCGCGATCGTCCGCACCGCGGCGCACGGCGCCAGGCGCGAGGACTTCGAACGCGAGCTGCAGTACCTGTTCAAGCTCAACGAGGTCGTCGAGAAGCGCGTCAGCGAGGTGCGCGCGCCGGACCTCGTCTTCCAGGAGGCGGACCTTTCGGTCCGCGTCGTCCGCGACATCTTCTCCGCGCACTTCGAGCGCGCGGTGGTCGACGACCCCAAGCAGCACCAGCGCCTGGTCTCCTTCTTCACCCGCACCGCGCCTGAGCTGGTCGAGCGGGTCGAGCTGTGGGAGTCCGACGAGCCCGTCTTCGAGGCCTACGGCGTCGAGGAGGTCATCTCGGGGATGCTCGAGAAGCGCGTCGACCTGCCGTCGGGCGGCTACCTGCTGATCGAGTACGCCGAGGCGTTCACGGTCGTCGACGTCAACACGGGGTCGTTCATCGGGCGCGGCAAGTCCGCCCGCCTGGAGGACACGATCACCAAGACGAACCTGGAGGCGGCCGAGGAGGTCGTCAACCAGCTGCGGCTGCGCGACATCGGCGGCATCATCGTCATCGACTTCATCGACATGGCCCGGGCGCGCAACCGCGACGCCGTGCTCAAGACGCTGCGCAAGGCGTTGGACGAGGACCGCACGAAGACCTTCGTGGTCGAGATCTCGCCGCTCGGCCTGGTCGAGATGACGCGCCAGAACGTCACGGAGGGCGTGCGCGAGATCATGACCAAGGGCTGCCCGACCTGCGACGGGGAGGGCGTGGTCAAGTCGGAGGAGACGGTCGCCATCGAGGTCGATCGCAAGTTGCGCGAGCTGGTCAAGCAGGCGCCGAAGGACGGCCCCGAGGCCTACCTGGTCCGCATCAACCCGAAGGTGACGGCGCGCTTCATCGGCGAGAACGCGCGCATGCTGCACGCGCTGGAGGCCGACACCGGCCACTGGTTCTCCTTCGAGGGCTCCGACGGGCTGCCGATCGACCACTTCCGCGTCACGCTGGAGGGGTCGCGCGAGGAGGTCCTGACCGCCGCCGTCCCGTTCTCCGACGGCGACGAGGTCCACGTCGACATCGTCGAGCCGCACATGTACGAGGTCGACGACGCCGTCGCCAAGATCGACGGCTACATCATCTCCGTCAAGGGGGCCGGGCCGTTCGTGGGCTCCAAGCGGCTCGTGCGCATCGAGGAGGCCGGCCGCACCGCCGCCTCCGCCGTCCTCATCGACGTCACGCCGGAGGAGGAGGAGCGCATCGCGACGGCCAAGAAACGCGCCGCTCGCGCCCCCCGGCCGGCCAAGCCGCGGGCGCCCCGGGCGAAGGCGAAGGCCAAGCCGAGGGCCGCCGCCCGGGTGGAGGCGCAGCTCGAGCCGCCGCCCGAGGAGGAGGTCAAGGCCTCCACCGGGCCCGCAGGAGACACGGAAACCGACGAGCTAGACTCCAAGCCTCGCCGGCGCGGCCGCAGGGGTGGACGCCGGCGTTCGCGCGCAGCAAAGGAAAGCACCGATGCCTGAGACCCTCACCGACTCCTACGCCATCATCAAGACGGGCGGCAAGCAGTACCGCGTCGCCCCAGGCGACACCCTGCTGATCGAGCGCCTGCCCGGCGACGTCGACTCCACGGTGGAGCTGGAGACGCTGCTGACCGCCGGCGGCGGCTCGGAGGCGAAGTTCGGCGGCGACCTCAAGGCGGTGCGCGCCACGATCGTCGGTCACGAGCGTGGCCCGAAGATCCGCATCTTCAAGTACAAGCCCAAGCGGGGCTACAAGCGGCGCCAGGGGCACCGCCAGGAGCTCACCCGCATCCGCGTGGAGGCGATCTCCTAATGGCACACAAGAAGGGCCTCGGCTCCAGCCGCAACGGCCGGGACTCCAAGCCCAAGTTCCTCGGCGTGAAGGTCTTCGCCGGCCAGGAAGTGACCGGCGGCGAGATCATCGTCCGTCAGCGCGGCACGCGCTTCCATCCCGGTCCCGGCGTCGGCCTCGGCCGCGACCACACGATCTTCGCCAAGGACGCCGGCACCGTGCAGTTCCGCACGGGCCGCGGCGGCAAGCGCTGGATCTCGGTCGCCGCCGTCCCTGACGACGCCGCTTAGCGCACCAGCCCGCAGCGGTACGCGAGCACGACGAGCTGGACGCGATCGCGCGCGTCCAGCTTGCGCAGCAGCCGGCCGACGTGGGTCTTGACCGTCGGCTCGCTCAAGAACAGCGCGCTCGCGATCTCGCCGTTGGACTGCCCCTCGGCGACGAGCGCGAAGACCTCGCGCTCGCGCTCGGTCAGCTCGGCCCAGCCAGCCGGCGGCGCGGCGGTGCCGGGCAGGCCCTCGAAGCGCTCGATCAGGCGGCGGGTCACTCGCGGCGCCAGCAACGCGTCGCCGCCCGCGACCACGCGGACGGCGGCGCCCAGGTCGCCCGCGGAGGTGTCCTTGAGCAGGAAGCCCGACGCGCCGGCGCGCAGCGCGTCGAGCACGTACTCGTCGAAGTCGAACGTGGTCAGCATGACCACCCGCGGCGGGGCGTCGAAGGTCATCAGCCGCCGCGTCGCCTCGATGCCGTCGACGCCGGGCATGCGGACGTCCATGAGCACGACGTCGGGCTTGACGCGGCGGGCGAGGGCGACGGCGTGCTCGCCGTCGGGCGCCTCGCCGACCACCTCGAGGTCGGGCTCGGCCTCGAGGATGAAGCGGAAGCCGGTGCGGACCAGGGCCTGGTCGTCGGCGATCAGGACGCGGATCACCAGGTAGGTGAATCGGGGGTCGGAGTTACACGATTCACGTCGGCAGCGTGGCCGTGACGGCGTAGCCGCCCTCGGGGCGCGGACCGGCGTCGACCGTCCCGCCGTAGAGGGCGGCGCGCTCGCGCATGCCGGCCAGGCCGTGGCCGCCGCCGTGGCCGTTGTGCGTGACGCCGCCGGCGCCGGCGTCGAGCACCTCCAGCGTCAGTGCCCGGGCGGCGTGGGTGATGCGGACCTGCGCCCGGTCGGCCCCGGCGTGGCGGATCACGTTGGTGAGCGCCTCCTGGACGATGCGGTAGGCGGCGAGGTCGACGCCGGGGGTGAGCTCCTGCGGCGGGCCGGTCGTCTCGACGTCGACCCGGACGCCGCTGTCGGCGGCGCGGGCGATCAGCCCGTCGAGGTCGCCGAGGCCCGGCTGCGGCGCGGTGCCGGTGGCGTCGTCGTCCACCCGCAGGACCCCGAGCAGGCGGCGGAGCTCCCCGAGCGCGTCCTTGCCGGTGGCCTCGATGGTGCGCAGGGTCTCCTCGGCGCGGTCGGGGTCGCGGCGGAGCAGGCTGCGCCCGGCCACGGACTGGATCACCATCACGGAGACGCTGTGGGCGACGACGTCGTGCAGCTCACGGGCGATCCGCGCCCGCTCGTCCACGACGGCGGCCTGGGCGATCAGGGGCTGGGCGGCCTCGAGCTCCTCCGCCAGACGCTGGCGGTGCAGGACGACGCGTCCCGCAGCGAAGGGGAGGGCGAGCAGCCCGGCGACGAAGAGCGGGTCGGTGGGTGCCATGTCCCCCGGCATCCGCGCGTCGGTGCAGACGGCGACCACCACCAGTCCGGCCAGCAGCCACTTCAGGCGCGGACCGCTGTAGACACCCGCGTCGAACCCGATCCACACCAGCGAGAGCACGGCGGGCGCCGACTCCGGGGTACCCCAGATCAGCGCGTAGAGCGTGGGCGCACCGAGCGCGAGGGGCGCGACGCCGGGACGGCGGCGCAGCATCGCGAGCGCGCCGAAGCCGACCGCGGTGAAGGCGAACGAGAGTGGCACGGGCGCCATCCAGCGGTACCGGCGCGCCTCGCCGTGCTGGCGGAACTCGGCCACGGCGTATGCGAGCAGGAGCGCGGCGAGCAGGTACTCGATCCAGTCGGCACGGGGGCGGAGGCGCTTCACGAGTGGGAAGCTAGACGGGCGACGGGCCGCGCGCGTCATCCCGCGGGATCGTCCGGACGCGACCGTGGTCGCACGCGGATCGAGCCCGCGGGCCGACGCCACGGCGGCCGGCGGCCGACAGCCTTCCTGGCATGAAGCCATTCATCCCCGCCGCCGCCGTCGCGGCCGTCGCCTTCGTCGCCACCGCCCACGGGCAGTCGGCCCCCACCACCCTCAAGCTCACCGAGGGACCGGCCAAGCTGTCCTACGTGGACGCGCCGCCGAAGAAGGGCCTCAAGAAGCTCTCGCCGGGTGACGTGTTCGTGATCGTCGGCAAGGTCACGGGCGACGACACCGGCACCACCAACCTGGTCTGCACGGTCACCGGAAAGGTCGGCAGCGAGTGCCAGGGCACCGTCCGGCTCGCGCACGGCTCGCTGACCCTCGCCGGCTTCTCCACGTTCGCCGGCAACACGGACAGCTACGCGGTGACGGGCGGCACGGGCGACTACGCGGGCAAGTCGGGCGTCGCCGTCGTCACCGGCAACGGGACGGACCACATCGCCATCACGTTCAGCTGAGGCGGGTCCATCGCCCCCGTCGCGCCGCCGGTTCTCGCGTTGGACGCGGATGCTCGCGGACAAGGCTTCGATCGAGGTGAGAGGCGGCGCGGGGGCAACCTCCGCGACCTGCAGTTCTTCAAGCGCACCGGGCACTTCCGGGCGCCAGCGGGGCGGGTGCGGGATGGGCGCGCTCAAGCACGGCGCCGCTGGACGAGACGGGTTGCCCGGGGAGGAGGGCGAGGTCGCGCTGCAGTGGCCCCTGCTCGCGTGCAGTTCCGCACGGGCCGCGGCGGCAAGCGCTGGATCTCGGTCGCCCCCGTCCCTGACGACGCGGCCTAGCACGGTCGATAGAGGAAGGCGCCCTCGCCACCCCCGGCGGGGCAGTAGCGGGCCGCTGCCGCCCGCGCCATGGCCGGCGGCATGGTCGGGATCCCCTGGTAGTCCGGCACGACGCCCTTGACGTCGAAGCTGGTGACGAGCAGCGCGTAGTCACCGCGCCGCAGGCGTTCGACGTAGGGAGCAGGATCGAAGGTCCCCGCGGCGGCGCGCTGCGCGACCACCGCCGGGTCGTAGGTCGGGTCGATGCCGGCTCGCACCGCGAGATCGGGACGGGTGATGAGCTTGGACCCAGGCGTCGCGCGGATGGCGGCCACCGCCTGCGCGTTGACCGCGTCGAGCGCCTCGACGCGCGCGCCGGTCGTGCGGGAGACGTCGACGGCCTTGACGGCGTTGGGAAGCAGGAGCAGCGCGACGGCGATCATGGCTTCCGCGGGCATCCGCCGAAGGCCGGCGCCGAGCAGCGCGGCGCTGACGAAGTCCAGCAGGACGAAGTAGTTGACGGAGGAGCCGACCTTGACGGCCGATAGCGCGACGCCGAGCCCTGCGAGCCATGCGAAGCCCACCGCGCGCCGCTCTCGTAACAGCGGGACCGCGGCGATCGCGCCGACCGCCAGGATGGGATTGGGATACGGCAGCAGCACGCCTTCGGCCACGCCGCGGAGCGCGGACAGGGAGTATCCGCTGGTGCTGAACTCGCGGAGGTCGTGGAGCATCGCCCCGGAGGAGGCGACCTGCGCGACCGCGAGGAGCACGACGACCAGGCCGGCTGCTCCCAGGGTCCAGCGGAGCGCCGCGCCGCGGTCCCGGAATGCGATGGCCAGCAGCAGCGCGCCGCCGAGCAGCACGAAGTTGTGCTTGACCAGGACCATCGCCACGGTGGCGGCCGCCGAGAGCCACAGGAGGCGCGCGGTGCGATCGTCCTCCCACGCGGTGGCAGACCACAGGGCGAGGCCGCCGCAGGCGAGGGCGAGCGGGTCGGGCCGGCCGAGCGTCTCCAGGACGAAGACCGACAGGAACGTGAAGAGCGCGAGACCCGACGCCGCGGCGAGCAGCCGGTCTGCCCCTAGGCGGCGCGCGATGCCGGCCGCCGATACGGCCGCGACGGCCATCGACGCGAGCGAGAGCAGGTGCTCGGGCCACAGCGCGCGGGGCCAGATCGCCTGCAGCGGCGTGATCGCCCAGTAGTACCCCGGCGTGTAGATCGGGAACGCCTCCCGGCCGGGGCTGGGCAGCGTGTACAGATCGCCGCCGTTGGCCAGCCGCCGGGCGAAGAAGGCGTTGATCGTCTCGCCGTCGACCCAGTCCCACCGGAAGCCGATCAGGTGGCGGGCCTGGAGGAGCGCCGCTGCCGTCGCGAGACCGACGACGAGGAGCAGGACGCGGCGCATGGGTCAATTATCCTGGGCCGCCGGTCGGCTGAGGATCTCGTTGGCGTCGACGTGGGCCGATTGCGAGACGGCGTACCTCACCGCGTTGGCGATGTCCTGCGCCTCATGGGCCGAGTCGCTGCGCCAGGAGCTCAACGGCACCGGCTGCCGTGAGTAGAGTCCTCGAGTCGATGCCGCCGGCCCCCTTCTCAAGGAGGGAGGCGGCGACCACGAGGGTCTTCATATGCTCGCTGCTACCCATGCTCGCGGACAAGGCACGGATCGAGGTGAGAGGCGGCGCGGGGGGCGACGGCTCCGTGTCCTTCCGTCGGGAGGCGCACGTGCCCAAGGGCGGGCCTGACGGAGGCGACGGGGGCCGTGGCGGCGACGTCGTGCTGCGGTGCGACGACAACCTCCGCGACCTGCAGTTCTTCAAGCGCACCGGGCACTTCCGGGCGCAGCGGGGCGGGCACGGGATGGGCGCGCTCAAGCACGGCGCCGACGGCGACGCGCTGGTCGTCCGGGTCCCGCCGGGGACGGAGGTGACGCGCTGGGACGGTGCGCGTTTCGACCTCGTCACGCCGGGCCAGGAGGTGCGCGTCGCGCGCGGCGGCGCCGGCGGGCGGGGCAACAAGACGTTCGCGACGGCGACCCGGCAGGCGCCGCGGCTGGCCGAGAAGGGGCTGCCCGGGGAGGAGGGCGAGGTCGCGCTGCAGCTGCGCCTGCTCGCCGACGTGGGGCTGATCGGCCTGCCCAACGCGGGCAAGTCCTCGCTGATCGCGCGTCTCACGCGGGCGAAGCCGAAGGTGGCCGACTATCCGTTCACGACGCTGGAGCCGAACCTGGGCACGATCGAGGCCGACGACCGCCAGATCGTCATCGCCGACATCCCGGGATTGATCGAGGGCGCCTCCTCGGGCGCCGGGCTCGGCCACGACTTCCTCGCCCACGTCGAGCGCTGCCGCGTCCTCGTGCACCTCGTGGAGGTGGCGCCGCTGGACGACAGCTCGCCGCACGACAACTACGCCCTCATCGAGGGGGAGCTCGCCGCGCACTCCCCCGAGCTGGCCGCGCTCCCCCGCGTCGTCTGCCTCTCCAAGATCGACCTCGACCCTGGCTTCGCGGTGTGGCCGGAGGCCCTGGCGATCTCGTCGGCGACGGGCGCCGGCCTGCCCGACCTCCGCCGCCGGTTGCTGGAGGCGGTCCCGCCGAGGCCGGTCGAGGCAGTCCGGGAGAGCGACGTCGCCGAGTTCGCCGTCTTCAAGCCGGCCGCCGGCCGCGCCTACGACGTCGAGAAGACCGGGGCGGGCGAGTTCCGCGTCACCGGCGACTCCGTCGAGCGCCTGATCGCCCGCTTCGACCTCGAGAACGAGGAGGCGCAGGCCCTCGTCGAGCGCCGCCTGCAGCGCATGGGCGTCATCGCCGCGCTCCAGCGCGCGGGCTTCGAGCCGGGCGACGACGTCGAGATCGGCGGCATCGTCTTCGAACTCGACCCAACCTAAAGGGGTCAGGTCCCGGCATCGGACACGTGTCCGATGCCGGGACCCGACACCTTTAGGAAGCCCAGGTGGCGTGCTCGTGGGCGAGCGCGGTGCGGGGCTCCCCGTCGATCTGCAGCTCCTGGGCGAGCGCCCACCAGTCGGCGGAGGCGCGCAGCTGGCAGAAGCCAGTGAAGAGGAGGTCCGCCATCCGGCGCAGGAGGACGGACTCGCGCGGGAGCGAGAACTCGCGGACCATCGCGCGCCACTCGGGGCCGAGCTTGAACAGCTGCTGGCCCATCTCGCGCTGGACGTCGGGGGAGAGGCGGAAGGGCTGGTCCTCGATCAGCCAGGCGGCTGCGACGGTCATGTGGGCGAGCAGCAGGTCCTTGCGGTCGGTGAACTTCGAGCCGTCGCCGAGGTAGCCGAGGTCGAGCATGGTGTCGAAGAGCAGGTCGGCGTCCTGGTCGTGGACAGCGCACACCGCCGGGCCCTCGCGCAGGACGAGCCCCTTGGGGACGTCGCGCAGCATCCCGAAGTCGAAGATGACGACGCGGCCGTCTTCCAACGACTGCCAGTTGCCCGGATGCGGGTCGCCGAGCGCGATGCCGTAGTCGCCGGCGGTCTTGTAGTAGAAGCGGTGGACGATCTCCGCGACGCGGTCTCTCCGCTCATCCGACGCCCCCTTGAGGTCGTCGAAGCGCATGCCCTCGTGGCGCTCGGTGACCAGGATGCGGCGCGTCGAGAGCTCGGTGTCCACGCGCGGGATGAGCACGTGCGGATGGTCGCGCCAGATCCGCCACACCCGGCGGTGCGACGCGGACTCGAGCTCGTAGTCGAGCTCCTCGGAGATGCGCTCGCGCAGCTCGTCGGCGAGCGCCTTGGTGTCCAGCCCGGGCGCGAGGCGGGCCAGCAGCGGCATCAGGAAGGAGAGGTTGCGCAGGTCGGCGTCGACCGCCTCGGCGATGCCGGGGTACTGGACCTTGACCGCGACCTCGACACCCTCGTGGGTCGTCGCTCGGTGCACCTGGCCGATGGAGGCGGCCGCCATCGCGTCCGGCTCGATGTCGGCGAGCACCTTGGCGACGGGCTGGCCCCACTCCTTGGTCATCAGCTTCTCCAGCTGCGACCAGGGCACGGACGGCGCGTTGTCGCGCAGCTCGGCCATGCGCCGCTGGATGCGGTCGGCGCCCTCCTCCTCCATGCCCGGGAACTCGATGGTGGAGAGCACCTGGCCGACCTTCATGGCCGCGCCCTTCATCTTCCCGAGCTGGACGACGATCTGCTCGACGACGTCGGCGGTGCGCTTGGCCTGCGCGCGCTCGCGGGCCTCGTCGGAGCGCACGCGGTCCAGCGCCCGGCCGCCGGCGATCCGGCCGCCCTGGGCGGCGACGAGGCTGCCGAGGCGCGTCGTGCGCCGCAGCCGCGAGGAGATGGGAGCGTTGTCCGTCAGGAGGAGGTGGTGTGGGCCGACAGCCAGCCGGCGAGGTCGTTCAGGGGCCGGTCGCGGTCGCCCGCGGGCTCGTTGAAGATCTCGTGGTAGAAGCCGTCGTAGGTGTGGAACGTCTTGTCGGTCGACTGCGCGCGGTCATGGACCATCTTCGCGCCTGCAGGGGGTACGAGTCCATCGGCACTTCCGACCATGACCAGGAGGGGCAGGGTCAGCTTGGGGCTGTCGGCCTCGAAGCGACCGACCGCGTCGGCCAGCTCCTGCAAGGTGCGGGCGCGCAGCTTGCCGCGGTAGTTGAGCGGGTCCTCGTCGTAGGCCTTGACCTCGGCGGGATCGCGGCTGACCAGCCCGCCGTCGAGGTCGAGCAGCCCGGCGTCGGGTCGCACGGAGCTCAGCACCTTGGCGATCATCCGCAGCGGGAGCGGCGCGGCCTCCACCGCCGCCAGGGGTGCGGAGAGCGCGAGCCCGTCGAGCTTCTCCTGGTGGACGATCGCGTAGGTGATGCCGATGCAGCCGCCCATGCTGTGGCCGAGCAGGAACAGCTTGAGCCCCGGATGCGCGCCGTGGGCGAGGTCGACGAGCTGATCGAGGTCGGACACGACGAACTTGACCCGGTCGATCTGCGCGCGCGTGCCCTCGGAGCGGCCGTGGCCGCGGTGGTCGAGCGCGTAGACCGCGTACCCGTCCGGGACGAGGCGCTCGACCACGTAGCGGTAGCGACCGCTGTGCTCGGACACGCCGTGGGCGATGACCACGACCGCCTTGGGCTCGCCCTCGGGCAGCCAGGCCTGCCAGTAGATCTGCTTGCCCTCGGCGCCGTCGAGATGACCTTCGGTGTGCTGCGTCGGGACGGAGGGGGCGGACGAGGCGCTCATAGCCAAGATCGTACGCTCACGCGGAGTGGCCATCGTCGTCGTCAAACTTGGCTCCTCCGTGGTGGCGGAGGACAGCGGCGAGCTGCGCCTGGAGACGCTCGAGCGCATCTGCGGCCAGGTCGCCGAGCTGCACGCGACGGGCACCGACGTCGTCGTCGTCACCAGCGGGGCGATCGCGCGCGGGATGCACCTGCTGGGCCTGGGCGCGCGGCCGGCGTCGATCGACCAGCTCCAGGCCGCCTCCGCGGTCGGCCAGGGCCGCCTCTACCGGACCTACGACGAGCTGCTCAGCGGGCACGGGCTGACCACCGCCCAGGTCCTGCTGACCTTCTTCGACATGAGCGCGCGCACCCACTACCTCAACGCGCGCCGCACGCTCCAGGCGCTGCTGGCCTGGCGGATCGTCCCCGTGATCAACGAGAACGACACGACGACCACGGACGAGATCTCCTTCGGGGACAACGACTTCCTGGCCGCGCAGGTCGCCGTCCTGCTCCAGGCCCGTCTGCTCGTCCTGCTCACCAACACGCCCGGCGTGTTCTCAGCGGACCCGCGCACCGACCCGGCCGCCACCGTCGTCGGCGAGATCACCGACTTCGAGGCGCTCGAAGGCGTCTCGCACCGCCCGGGGGTGCTGGGCAGCGGCGGCATGCGCTCCAAGGTGGTCGCCGCCGAGATGGCCACCGCCGCCGGGATCGAGACCGTGATCGCCAGCGGGTTCGAGCCGGCGACGCTCACCGCCGCCGCGGCGGGCGCGCCGGTCGGGACCCGCTGCCCGCCGCGCGCGCTGGGCATCTCGTCCTTCAAGCTGTGGCTGCGCTACGCCAAGCCCTCGCACGGGCGCATCGACGTCGACGGCGGCGCCGCCCGCGCGCTGCGCGAGGGCGGGACCTCCCTGCTTCCTGTCGGCATCACCGCGGTGGAGGGGGACTTCGCGCCGGGGGACGCGGTCGAGGTGTTCGGCACCGACGGGCGCATCGGCAAGGGGATCTGCAACTACTCGGCGGCGGAGCTGATGCAGGTCCGCGGCCTGAAGTCGATCGCGGTCCGCGAGGTGCTGCCGCGGGCGACGGAGGAAGCCGTGCACCGCGACTACTTCGTCCTGGATTAGCCTCTAGGGCATGGCGCTCGCCACCGAATCCGTCACCGAGATCTGCCGCGCCGCCGCGGCCGCGGCGCGGGTCCTCGCGCAGGTGGACACCGCGCGCAAGGACGCCGCCCTGCACGCGATCGCCGACGCGCTGATCGCCCGCACGCCCGAGATCCTCGAGGCCAACGCCCGCGACCTCGCCAACGGCCGCGAGACCGGGCTCTCGGACGCGCTCCTGGACCGCCTGATGCTGGACGACGCGCGGATCTCCGGCATCGCCGCCGGCGCCCGCGCGGTCGCCACGCTGCCGGACCCCGTCGGCGAGGTGCTCGGCGGCAAGCGGCTGCCCAACGGCCTCGAGCTGCGCCGCGTGCGCGTCCCGCTCGGCGTCATCGCCGTCGTCTACGAGTCGCGCCCGAACGTGACGATCGACTGCGCCGCCCTGTGCCTGAAGTCGGGCAACGCGATCGTCCTGCGCGGGTCCTCCAGCGCCCTGCACTCCAACGCCGTCCTCACCGAGATCGTCCGCGACGCGGTCGAGGCGGCCGGCCTGCCCGCCGCGGCGGTGTCGCTGGTCGGCGGGGGTGGCCGCGCCGAGCTCGGCGAGCTGGCCACCCAGCGCGAGTTCGTGGACCTGATCATCCCGCGCGGCGGCGAGGGCCTGAAGAAGGCGCTCATGGACGTCGCCACCGTGCCGGTCATCTACGCCGCCGCGGGGGTCTGCCACACCTTCGTGGACGCCAGCGCCGACCTCGATGCCGCCGTGCGGATCGCGGTCAACGCCAAGGCGCAGCGCCCGAGCGCGTGCAACGCCATGGAGACCCTGCTCGTGCACGCCGACGTGGCGGGGGCGTACCTGGCCCGCGCGCTCCCGGAGCTTCGCGCCGCGGGCGTCACCCTGGCCCTGGACGAGCGCGCCTCGGCGCTGGCCGGCGAGCCGGGCGACCGCGCCGCGACGGAGGCGGACTGGGCGGCGGAGTACCTCGCGCTGGAGCTCGCCGTCGGCGTGGTCGACTCACTCGAGGAGGCGATGGAGCACATCGCCCGCTACGGCTCCGGCCACTCGGAGGCGATCCTCACCGAGTCCACGTCCTCCGCGCGCGCGTTCCAGCTCGGCGTCGACGCCGCTTGCGTCTACGTCAACGCCTCCACGCGCTTCACCGACGGCGGCGAGTTCGGCATGGGCGCCGAGATCGCCAACTCGACCCAGAAGCTGCACGCCCGCGGGCCGATCGGCCTCACCGAGCTCTGCACCTACCGGTGGCTGGTCGAGGGCACCGGTCACAGCCGCCCCTGACGTGGGTGCGATCGGACTGCTGGGCGGGACGTTCAACCCGCCGCACCTGGCCCACCTCGTCTGCGCGATGGAGGCCCGCGACCAGCTCGGGCTCGACGCGGTGAAGCTGGTGCCGGCGGGGACGCCGCCGCACAAGCCCATCGACCCGTCCCAGCCACCCGCGGCCGTCCGCGTGGAGCTGTGCGAGCTCGCCGCCGCCGAGGAGCCGGGCCTCGAGGTCCTGCGCGACGAGGTGCGCCGGGCCGGGCCGTCGTACACCGTCGATACCCTGAGAGGCCTGCATGCTGCCGGAGACGAGCTGACCTTCATCGTCGGTGCCGACCAGGCTCTCGGCCTGCCGGACTGGCGCGAGCCCGAGACGGTGCTGTCCATGGCCCGGATCGCCGTCGCCAAACGGGGCGACACCGCGCAGCAGGACATCCTCGACCGGTGCTCCGGCCTGGTCGGCTTCCAGCGCATCACCTTCTTCGACATGCCTCGCCTCGACATCTCCTCGTCCGCGATCCGCGCCCGCGTGGCCGCCGGCCGCCCGATCCGCCACCTCGTCCCCGCCGCCGTCGCCGACCGCATCGCCGCCGACGGGTTGTACGCATGACGCTTGTCGAGGACATCGAGGAGTACGCGGCCGACAAGAAGGCGATCGACGTCGTCCGCCTCGACGTCGGCGAGCTGCTGGGCTACACCGACCACTTCGTCATCGCCACCGGCAACACCGACCGGCAGGTCAAGGCGATCCACGACGGCATCCTCGAGGGGATGAAGAAGGACCACGGCACCAACCCGCGCCGCGTCGAGGGCCTGCCCGAGGCCCACTGGATCCTGATGGACTACCTCGACGTCGTCGTCCACCTGTTCACGCCGGACGCTCGCGAGTACTACCGGCTCGAGCAGCTGTGGGGTGAAGCTCCCAAGCACGTGGCGTCGTCGACCGGCAGTTGAACCCCGAGCCAGCCCGTCTTGAGCACGGACGGCTCGATGGTCGCGTTCGCTCCCCCGACGGTGCTCGATCCCGATCACGACTTGGGGAACGAGACGGACGTCTACCTGCGCGGCACGACGACGCTGATCGGCCTCCCGTCCGGAGCCGCCACAGCGAAGCTGCGGGTCGAGGCGCGGAGCGAGTCCTAGTGGAGCTGAGGGGGCTCGAACCCCTGACCTTCGCGCTGCCAGCGCGACGCTCTTCCAGCTGAGCTACAGCCCCAAGGCCTACTGCGCAGCGCAGTTTAGCGAGGCGCGCTGACCAGTTCGCGGCGGATCGACCCGCACGTCGGTCTGGCTCTGCCGCACGCTCGCTCTGTCGGCAGATAGCCGCCTCGTCCCGACCTTCGTACCGCCCCGTGGCCTGCCGATAGTGGCGCGGCTCGATCGTCCATCGAGCGCACGCCGGTCGTCTGCGTGCTGCGCGCGCCCAACGCCGTGGTGGCGACCCCGGCGCGCTAGCGCGGCGAGCGGGGGACGAACTCGGGGACGTCCTCGATCGCGGCGGGGCGGGGCCGGCGGGCCGGACGGGTCTCGCCGAGGTCGACGCCGGCATCGTCGAGCCGCTCGCTCATGGAGCGGTGGGCGGCGCTGACGTCGCGCAGCAGCAGCTCGGCGTTGCGGCGAAGGGACTCGGAGAGCTGGCTCAGCTGCGTGCTCATCTCCTCGCCGTCCTGGAGGACCTCGGCGGCGAGCTCGCGCGCGCGGCCGAGCTGCTTGCGCGCCGACTGCTCGGCGTCCTCGCGGGTCTGGGTCGCGAAGACCTCGGCGATGCGCTGGACCTCCTCGGCCTCCGCGCGCGCCTCGCCCACGATGCGGCTGGACTCGGAGCGGGCGTCCTCGCGCAGGCGGGTCGCGTCGGTGAAGGCGGTGTCGGTGACGGTTGCGGCCTCCGCGCGGGCCTCGGCGAGCAGCTCGGCGGCCTCCTCCTCGGCGGCGGCGACGCGGAGGTCGCCGGCGCGGGCGGCCTCGGCGATGCGCTGGTCGGCGCGGCGCTCAGCCTCCGCGCGGATCTCGTTGGCGGTGTCCTCCGCGGCGCGCATGATCGACGCCACGCGGCGGCTCGCCTCGATGTGGGGGCGCCCGTCAGCCATCCCTTGGGAATACGAGAACGGGCGGCGAGTCCCTTCTATCGTCGCCGGTCCACGATGAGCGACGATCGCCGCTACGACCCCAAGGCCATCGAGCCGCGCTGGCAGGACGTCTGGGAGCGCGAGCAGACCTGGACGGTCTCCAACGACGACGTCGGCGGCGCCGAGACCTCCTACGTGCTGGAGATGCTCCCGTACCCGAGCGGCGAGCCGCACATGGGGCACCTGAAGAACTACTCGATCGGGGACGCGGTGGCGCACTTCCACCGGCGCACGGGCAAGCGCGTCCTGCACCCGATGGGCTACGACGCGTTCGGCCTGCCGGCGGAGAACCACGCCATCCGCACGGGCGAGCACCCGCGCGACAGCACCGCGAAGTCGATCGCCTCCTTTCAGCGCCAGTTCCGCACGTGGGGGATCTCGATCGACTGGACGCGTGAGTTCGGCACCCACGAGCCGCGCTACTACCGCTGGACGCAGTGGATCTTCCTGCAGCTGTTCGAGCGCGGCCTCGCCTACCGCAAGGACGCCGCCGTCAACTGGTGCCCGAAGGACGCGACCGTGCTCGCCAACGAGCAGGTCATCGACGGGCGCTGCGAGCGCTGCGGGACGCCGGTCGAGATCCGTCAGCTCGAGCAGTGGTTCTTCCGCATCACCGACTACGCGGACCGGCTGGTCGACGATCTCGACGGCATCGAATGGCCCGAGCACGTCAAGACGATGCAGCGCAACTGGATCGGTCGCTCCTACGGCGCCGAGGTCACCTTCCGCTGCGACGCGCTGGGCACCGACTACCCCGTCTTCACCACGCGGCCCGACACGCTGTTCGGGGCGACCTTCTTCGTCATGTCGCCGGAGCATCCGGACGTCTTCAAGTTGGCGGCCGGAACCCCGCACGAGGCCGACGTCCATGCGTACGTGAACGCCGCCGCGCGCGAGTCGGCCGAGGAGCGCGGGGACGCGGACCGTGAGAAGACGGGCGTGCCGCTGGGTCGCACGGTCACCAACCCGGTCAGCGGCGAGGAGATCCCCATGTACGTCGCCGACTACGTGCTGATGGAGTACGGCACCGGCGCGATCATGGCCGTGCCGGGACACGACGAGCGCGACCATGCCTTCGCGGAGCGGTTCGAGCTGCCGATCAAGCGGGTGATTGCCTCCCAGCCACCCGACGACGGCGAGTTGCCCTACACGGGCGACGGGCCGCTGATCGACTCCGATCCACGCTTCGACGGGACGCACAACCGCGAGGCGCTGGAGGCGATCGTCGACTGGCTGGACACGGAGGGCAAGGGCCACCGCTCGGTCAACTACCGGCTGCGCGACTGGCTGCTCTCGAGGCAGCGCTACTGGGGCTGCCCGATCCCGATCGTCTACTGCGAGCGGTGCGGCATGCAGCCGGTGCCGGAGGCTCAGCTTCCCGTGATCCTGCCCGACGTCGAGGACTACGCGCCGCAGGGGCGCTCGCCGCTGGCCACGGCTGAGGCGTGGGTGCACACGACCTGTCCGTCGTGCGACGGCCCCGCCCGCCGGGAGACCGACACGATGGACACGTTCGTCGACTCGTCCTGGTACTTCCTGCGCTACTGCGACGCGCTCAACGACGACGCCGCATGGGACCCCGCGGTGGTCGCCGAGTGGGCGCCGGTCGACCAGTACATCGGCGGCGTCGAGCACGCGATCCTGCACCTGATGTACGCGCGCTTCTTCGTCAAGGCGCTGCACGACCTCGGGCTGCTCGGCTTCGACGAGCCCTTCGCCCGGCTGTTCACCCAGGGCATGATCACCCGCGACGGGGCGAAGATGTCCAAGTCCAAGGGGAACATGATCTCCCCACAGACGTACATGGACCGCTACGGGTCGGACACCGCCCGCTGTTACACGATGTTCATCGGGCCGCCCGACCAGGACATCGACTGGCGCGACGACGGCGTCGAGGGCGTCCACCGCTTCCTGTCGCGGCTGTGGCGGCTGTGTGCCGAGGTCGCCGACGAGTCCGGGGCGCGCGAGCCGGAGGTGCGCGGTGAGCTGTCGGGGGACGACCTGGTCGTGGTGCGCAAGGCCCACTGGGCGATCGACAAGGTCACCCACGACATGTCGGGCCGCTTCGCCTTCAACACGGCCATAGCCGCGGTCATGGAGCTCGTCAACGAGTGCTACCGGCACCGCGGCGCCGCTGTCGACGCGCTGCACTTCGCCGCCTCCACGGCCGCGTCGCTGATCTTCCCCTTCGCTCCCCATACGGGCGCGGACGCGTACTTCAAGCTGACCGGCGAGCGGATCTGGGAGGAGCCGTGGCCGGCCGCCGATCCGACGTTCCTGGAGCAGGACACGGTCACCGTCATCGTGCAGGTCAACGGCAAGGTGCGCGATCGCTTCGAGACCCCCGCCGGCCGCTCCCGCGACGAGCTGGAGGCCGACGCCCGCGCCCTCCCCAACGCCGCCCAGCACACCGACGGCCTCGAGGTCGTCAAGGTCATCGTCGTCCCGGACAAGCTCGTCAACCTCGTCGTCCGCTAGCCGCGCTCGCACCGCCGGTGACCCAGTCGTTGCGCTCGTCTGACGAGCAGAACGACCGGCTCACCGCCTGTCGCCGGTCCGCGGTCACGGCCAGGTCGTGCCATCGCGCGAAAACGGTGCAGTCATGACGGGCCTTTTTCACACCTGCGCCTAGATCGGTCACCTCCCTCGCGGCAGTGTGGAGCGGGTGCCCGACCTCCCGCGCAGCCACCTCGTCGCCTATGCGCTCGCGGCGCTCGCGGTGCTGGCGTTCGGGGTCCGCGAGGTCGCGTCGGCGCGCAAGGAGGAGGGCGCGGGCGCGGCGGAGCCGATCGCCGTGCAGCGCGGCGGCGGCTCGGGGTCGGGCGACGGTCGCAGCGGCGGGGGACGGGTGGTCGTGCACGTGGCGGGCGCGGTGCTGCGGCCGGGCGTGTACCGAATGCGGGCCGGCGCGCGGGTCGACGACGCGGTGCGCCGCGCCGGCGGCGCCCGCCGGCGGGCGGACCTGACGCAGGTCAACCTGGCCCAGAAGGTCGAGGACGGCCGGCAGATCATCGTGCCGGCCCGCGCGCCCCCGGTCACCGCCGCTGCCGGAGGCGTGGCCACGTCCGTCACCCCGGCCGGCCCGATCAACCTCAACACGGCGACGCTCGAGCAGCTGGACGCCCTGCAGGGCATCGGCCCGGTCACCGCGCAGCAGATCCTCGACTACCGGGAGGCCCATGGCGGCTACGGCAACGTCGAGGAGCTCGACCAGGTCCCCGGTATCGGCGAAGCCACGATGACCTCCCTCCGCGACAAGGTCACCGTGTGACCGGCGGCGCCCCCGGCCCGCGTTTCGCCGTCGCCGCCGCCGAGTGGCTGGCGGTGGCGCGGCTGCACGTCCGCCACCTCGTCCTGTTCGCGCTGGTGGCCGGCCTCCTCTGCGGCGGTCGGGCGCCGTGGCTGGCGGCACCGGTAGCGCTTGCGGGCGCGTGGATCGCGGCGCGGCCGCCCGTCGCGGCGCTGGTCGTCGTGGCGGTCCTCGGCGGGGCGATGGCTGCGGACGCGCGGCGGGCGGCGATCGACACCGGGCGCCTGCCGGGCGCGCTGGGCACGGCGGTGCACGTGCGCGCGACCCTGCTCGAGCCGCTGCGCGAGCGCGCGTCCGGAGAGGTGGTCGCGCGCGCGGAGATCCGCAGCGAGCCGCTGCTGCTCAAGCTCCCCGACCGCTCCCGCCTCACCGCCGCGGCAAAGGCCGGCGCCGCCCGCCCCGGCGCGTCGGGTCGCCTGGGGGCGGGCGACGTGCTCGACGTGCGGGGGCGGCTGGAGGCCCTGGACGACTTCGACGAGGTGCAGCGGCGCCGGGGTGCGCTCGCGGGAGTCATCGTCGACGAGGCTCGGCCGACGGGCGATCGCCGCGGCGGGCTGCTCGGCGTCCTCGACGGGGTGCGGCGGCGGGCCGAGCGCGGGCTGGCGGTTGGACTGCCTCGCCAGGACGCCGCCCTGCTCGACGGGATGGTGCTCGGCGGCGACGATCGCATCGACGCGGAGACGAAGGCGGCGTTCCAGGCGTCCGGGCTCGCGCACCTGCTCGCGGTCTCGGGCACGAACGTGCTGCTCTTGGCCACGCTGGCGCTGGCGGTCGGCGGGTTCGTCGGGGTGCCGCTGCGACCGCGGCTGACGGCGGCCATCGTGCTCATCGCCCTCTACGTGCCCTTGACCGGCGCGGGAGCGTCGATCCAGCGGGCGGGGGTGATGGGCGCCGCCGGGCTCATCGCGGCGCTCGCGGGGCGCCCCGCGTCGCGGGTGTACGCCCTCGGGCTGGCGGCGGCGGTCACGCTCGCGCTGAACCCCTACGCGGCCGGCGACGTCGGCTGGCAGCTGTCGTTCGCGGCGGTGGTCGGTCTGATGGCGCTGGCGCCGGCGCTGCGGGTGCGCCTGCGCCGGTGGCCGCCGGCGCTGGCGGAGGCCGCCTCGCTGACGGCCGCGGCCACGATCGCCACCGCTCCGCTGCTCGCCGTCCACTTCGGGCGGGTGTCGCTCGCCTCGCTGCCGGCCAACGTGATCGTCGCGCCGGTCGTGGCGCCGATCATGTGGCTGGGGATGATCGCGGCGGCGCTCGCCCAGATCGACCCGGCCCTGGCGGCGCCGCTGAACGCGATCAACGGTCCGCTCGTCGGTTTCGTCGACGGAGCGGCGAACACGGCGGCCGCCGTCCCGCACGGCGTCCTCACCCTGCGGCTGCCGGGTGCGCTCGGTGCGCTGGCCGGGTATGCCGCGCTCGCGCTCGTGTGGCGCGCCCCGAGACCAGCGCTCGTCGTCGTCGCGCTGGCCATCGTCTTCCTCGTCGCGCGCGGCTCCGGCGGGCTCCCGCCGCCGAAGCCCGGAGAGACCGTCGTCAGCTTCCTCGACATCGGCCAGGGCGACGCCACGCTGATCCAGCGCGACGGACGCGCGGTGCTGTTCGACACCGGCCCGCCGGGCGGGCCGATCGTGAGCCGCCTCCGCGAGCTCGGCGTCGAACGCCTGGACACCCTGGTCACCACCCACGCCCAGGCCGACCACGAGGGGATGGCGATCCCCGTCGTGGATCGCTTCCACCCGCGCGTGATCGTCGACGGTGGCCGGGGGTGGTCGACCGCCGTCCAGCGCGCCTATCCCGCGGCCGCTCGATCGGCGGGCGCACGGCTCACCGACCTCGCCGCCGGCGACACCCTGCGCCTGGGCACGCTCACCATCCGCTTCCTGTCCCCGACCGCGGAGGCCGAGCGGCTCCCGCCGGTGGGCGATCCCAACAACCGCGCGCTGGTCGCGCAGGTGACCAGCGGCAGCTTCGACCTGCTGCTGACCGCCGACGCCGAGTCCGACGTCACCGGCTCCCTCGACCTGCCGCAGGTCGAGGCGCTCAAGGTCGCCCATCACGGCAGCGCCGACCCCGGCCTCCCGGCGGAGTTGGAGACGCTGCGACCGCAGGTCGCCGCCATCGAGGTCGGCCGCCGCAACACCTACGGCCACCCCACACCGGAGACGCTGAAGGCGCTGCGGACCGTCCCGCACGTCTACCGCACCGACCAGGACGGCACCGTCCAGCTCCACGTCACCGGCGAGCGGATGTGGACCACCCGCATCCGCCACGGCTAGCGATCCTTCACAGTCTGGTCATGGCCCGTCGCAATCGCGTCACACCCATGGGCGAGCTGATCGCCGTTCCCGCCCGCGGGCTCGTGTTCGGCAACCGCGGCTGCCTGCACGATGCGGACGGTGCGATCGTCCGCCGGCAGGCCACACGCCGGTGGATCGCCTGCCGGCTCGAGTTCAGGGGCCGCCACCGCGAGGCGATGCCGCCCGGCCGCTACACGGGCCTGTTCTTCCTCGACGAGGCGACCGCGTTCGCCGCCGGCCACCGGCCGTGCGCCGAATGCCGCCGCCGCGACTTCGACCGGGTCAAGGCGCGCTGGGGGAGAGCGGACGCGATCGACGCCCGGCTCGCCGCGGAACGCGGTCGCGTCCATCAGGCCGACTTCGCCGACCTCCCGACCGGCGCCTTCGTCGTGCACGACGACGAGCCGCACCTCGTCGTCGGCGACGCGCTGCGGTCCTGGACCCCGCGCGGCTACCGGGAGGCGACGCCGCGTCCGCGCGGCCGAGCGCAGGTGATCACCCCGCCCACCCTCCTCGCGCTCCTGCGCGACGGCTGGTCGGGCGCGGTCCCCCTCCTTCACCCCAGCGCCACGACCGAGCGCTAGCGTCCGCCGCCGTGCCGACCTTCAAGGCCGCCTATCTGATTCACGGGGACGACCACGGCCGCATCGCCGAGCGCCGGTCCCGGCTGCGGGCGGTCGCGGAGGCCGAGAGCGGCAGCGCCGGCGTCGAGGTCTTCGAGGGCGAGGCGAGCACGCCGGACCAGGTCGCGGCGGCGCTGAATGCGATGACCTTCGCCGTCGGGCGACGGTTCGTGATCGCCGACGGCGTCGAGCGCTGGAAGGACGCCGACACCGAACCCGTGATCGCCGCGCTCAAGACGCTCGATCCCGAGACGCTCACGGTCGCCTTCTTCGCCCGCGAGGAGGGCCGCTCCAAGACGCCCGCGACGCTGCACAAGGCCGTGACCGCCGCCGGCGGCGTGGTGCAGAACGAGGCGACCGTGAAGGGCCGCGACCTGCCGCGCTGGGTCCAGGCTCGCGCCCAGGAGCTCGGCCTCACGCTCGACTTCCACGCGGCCCGCGCGCTGATCGCGCGCACCGGCGAGCGCCAGCAGCGCCTCCTGCGCGAGCTGGAGAAGCTGGCGCTGGACCTCGGACCCGGCGCGGAGCCGTCCGCCGAGGAGGTCGACGCCATCGTCGCGGGCAGCTCCGAGCGCAAGAACTGGACGCTCGCCGACGCCGTCGTGGCCGGGGACCGCCGCGCGGCGATGCGCGCGTTCGTCGAGCTGCGCGGCCAGGGCGATCGCGTTCCCGGCCTGCTGTTCGCCATCGTCCGGCGCGTGCGGGACGCCCACACGATCGCCGTCGGCCTCGACCGCGGCGAGAGCGCGAGCCAGATCAAGGGCCGGCTGCGGATGCCGCCGTTCGCCGCCGACAACCTGATCGCGGAGGTGCGGGGCAAGGATCCCGAGGTGTTCGCGCACGCGCTGGAGCTGCTCGCCGACCTCGAGTACGCGTCGCGCGGCGGCACCGGCGGCGAGCTCGACGAGGAGACCACCGCCGTCCGCGTCCTCACCGCGATCGCCGGCTGACTCGCCCGCCCGCCCGCTCGTGCCGAAGAGGAACGGATGAGCGTCGCACGTCCCGAGGGCCGGTCTACCATGGCCGCCATGATCCGCCCGGCGGCGATCCTCCTCACCCTGGCCGCGCTCGCGGGGTGCGGCAGCGAGACGGAGCGGACCGCGTCCGCGCCGGCCGGCACCGCCGCCAAGGGCAAGCCGGAGGCGATGGCGCCGCTCCCGAAGGCGCGGCCGAAGCTCGTCACGCCCGAGGCCGGCAAGACGACGTCCACCGCCGCCGACTCGCTGCCCGC
Source organism: uncultured Solirubrobacteraceae bacterium (assembly GCA_964242305.1). Lineage (GTDB taxonomy): Bacteria > Actinomycetota > Thermoleophilia > Solirubrobacterales > Solirubrobacteraceae > DATLGB01. The sequence goes on along the minus strand of CAXTBB010000020.1, from coordinate 3,229 downwards.
CGACGCCGGCACCGCGTCCGCCGACGACACCAGCCTGCCCAAGCCGACCGGGCCGGCCACCGACACCACCACCGGCCGCAGCACGGACCCCAACGCGAAGGACCTGAGCGCGAAGAAGGCGACCGCGCTGGCCAACGGCGTCGCGCTCCCGCCCCTGGAGGCGCCCGACGCCGTCCTCGACGTCATCCGCGCCGGCAACATCATCGCCCGCACCCCGTACAAGTGGGGCGGGGGCCACGGCCGGTTCAAGGACAACGGCTACGACTGCAGCGGCTCCGTCTCCTACGCGCTCTACTTCGCCGGCCTGATCGACGGCCCGCACACCTCAGGCGACCTGATGGCCTACGGCAAGCCCGGCCCCGGCAAGTGGATCACCATCTACGCCAACGGCGGCCACGTGTACATGACCGTCGCCGGCATCCGCTTCGACACCAGCGCGGCGAGCACGGAGAACCACTTCAGCCGCTGGCAGAACGCGCTGCGAACCAACGCGGGCTTCGAGGCCCGCCACCCGCCGGGCCTCTAGGCGGAGACGGCGGCGCGCGTCCGTGCCGCGCGGGACTTCTTGCGAGCGCCGGTGTTGCGATGTAGGGCGCCCGTCTTGACCGCCTTGTCGATGGCCTTGATCAGCGCGAGGTGCTCCGTGGCGGCCACCGCGTCGTCGCCGGCGGCGACGGCAGCCTCGAGCCGGCGGAAGTAGGTCTTGATCGCCGACGTGTAGCGGCGGTTCTCCAGACGCTCCCGCTCGGTGCGGAGGATGCGCTTCTTCTGTGACGCGATGTTGGCCATAGGCAGCCGCGTACTGTAGCGCGGCCGTGGGCCAGAGCCGGGTCGTCCGCAACACCGCGATCTTCTCCGTCTTCACGGGGCTGTCGCGGGTCGCCGGGCTCGTCCGCGAGATCGCGGCGGCCTACTACTTCGGCGTCACGGGGCCCGCGTCGGCCTTCACGCTCGCCTTCCAGGTCCCCAACCTGATCCGCGCGCTGGTCGCCGACGCCGCGCTCTCCAGCGCCTTCGTCCCCGTCTTCACCGAGCTGCTCGAGCAGGACCGCAAACGCGAGGCGCACGCGCTGGCCGCGTCGCTGCTCGGTCTCATCCTGGTCGCCGTCGGCGCCATCAGCGCGCTCTTCGTCCTCGCCGCCGGCGTGGTCATGCCGCTCTTCGCCGGGGACGAGCTGAGCCCGTTCGACGTCGACCTGCTCGTCGGGCTCAGCCGCGTGCTGTTCCCGATCGTCGTCCTGCTGGGGGTCAACGGCCTCGTGGTCGGGATCCTGGCCGCCTACGACCACTTCAGCCTCCCGGCGATCGCCCCGCTGGTCTGGAACGTCGTGATCATCGCCGGGATGGTCGGGCTGCGCGGCCTGTTCGCCGAGCGCTACCAGATCTACGCGTACGCGATCGGCGTGCTCGTCGCCACGGCGGTCCAGCTGGCCATGGTCCTACCCGTCCTCAAGCGGGTCGGCTTCCCGCTGCGCATCTCGTTCGACTGGAGCGACCCGCGCCTCAAGCGCGTCCTCACGCTGATGCTCCCCGTCTCCCTCGGCCTCGGCGTCATCAACGTCGACCTGGTCATCAACTCGAGCATCGGCACGCTGATCAGCGACGGCGCCCCGCGCGCGATCGACGCCGCCTTCCGCATCTACATGCTCCCGCAGGGGATGTTCTCCGTGGCGGTGGCGACCGTCCTGTTCCCCCAGCTCAGCCGCCTCGCCACCCGCCGCGACCTGCCCGGCCTGCGGCGCTGGAGCGGGGAGGGGATGCGGACGATCTTCCTCGCGCTGATCCCGTGCGCGGCGCTCCTGCTGGCGCTGAGCGAACCCATCACCCAGCTCGTCTACGAGCGCGGCGCGTTCGGGAACGCGGCCACCGAGGACGTGTCCACCGCCCTGTTCTGGTTCGCCTTCAGCCTGCCCTTCGCGGGCGCGAACCTGATGCTCACGCGGACCTTCTTCGCCCTGCAGCGGCCGTGGCTGCCGACCGCGCTGGCCGGCGCCAGCCTGGTCGTCAACGCCGTCCTGTCGCTGGTCCTCTACGGGCCCTTCGGCATCGCCGGCGTCGTGGCGGCGACGGCGATCTCCAGCCTGGTCATGACGCTCCAGCAGGTCGTCTACCTGCGCCGCCAGCTGCAGGGGTTCGAGATCGTCCGCACGCTGAAGGGCCTGGCCGGGATGACGGCGGCCGCGGCGGTCGCGGGCGTGCTCGCCTACCTCGTCCACCGGCTGCTCGACGACGCCATCGGGGAGGCGCTGCTGGCCCAGATCGTGACCGTCGGGCTGGCCATCGCGGCCGGGTTCGCGGCCTATCTCGGGCTCGTCCTGCTCGCCCGCGTGCCCGAGGCCACGAGCCTGATGCGCCGCCTAACGTCGTAACCCCGTGCAGAGCCGCATCCGCAACTTCTCGATCATCGCCCACATCGACCACGGCAAGTCGACGCTGGCCGACCGCATCCTCGAGATGACCCAGACCGTCGACCCGCGCGCGATGCGCGCTCAGCTGCTCGACAGCATGGACCTCGAGCGCGAGCGCGGCATCACCATCAAGGCCCAGGCGGTGCGCGTCCAGTACACGGCGCGCGACGGCGAGACCTACCAGCTGCACCTCATCGACACGCCCGGCCACGTGGACTTCACGTACGAGGTCAGCCGCTCCCTCGCCGCCTGCGAGGGCGCGCTGCTGGTGGTCGACGCGTCCCAGGGCGTCGAGGCCCAGACGCTGGCCAACACCTACCTGGCGGTCGAGGGCGGCCTTGAGATCATCCCCTGCCTGAACAAGATCGACCTGCCCGGGGCCGAGCCCGAGCGCGTCGCGGAGGAGGTCGCCGACCTGCTCGGCGGCGACCCCGGTGACGTCCGCCGCATCTCGGCCAAGACGGGGGACGGCGTGCTCGACATCCTCGACGAGCTCGTGGAGAAGGTGCCCGCGCCCGACGGCGACGCGGACGCCCCGCCGCGCGCGCTGATCTTCGACTCCGAGTTCGACCAGTACCGCGGCGTGATCGCCTACATCCGCGTCGTCGACGGGACGTTCACCAAGGGTGACGCGATCCGCGCGATGGCCAACGGCACGGAGGCCGAGATCGACGACATCGGCTTCTTCACCCCGGCGATGGTCGCGGTCAAGTCGCTCAGCGTGGGGGAGGTCGGCTACCTGATCACGGGCGTCAAGGACGTCACCCTGCTGGCCGTCGGCGACACGCTGACGACGAAGGCCCACGGCGCCACGGAGGCGC
>CAXTBB010000019.1:8721-70246 GCA_964242305.1 uncultured Solirubrobacteraceae bacterium | reverse complement strand
CGCACTGCTGCAGCAGGCCGTCCTTGAGCACGGCGACGCGGTCGCCCATCGTCATCGCCTCGACCTGGTCGTGGGTGACGTAGACCGTGGTCACCCCGAGCCGGTTCTGCAGGTCGACGACCTCCGTACGGGTCTGCACGCGTAGCTTGGCGTCGAGGTTGGAGAGCGGTTCATCCATGAGGTAGACAGCTGGCCGACGCACGATGGCGCGACCCATCGCCACCCGCTGGCGCTGGCCGCCGGAGAGGTTCTTGGGCTTGCGGTCCAGGTAGGGCTCGAGGTCGAGGATGCGCGCGGCCTCCTTGACCGCCTTGGACCGTGCTTCCTTGGGCATGCCCTGCTGCTTGAGCGCGAAGCCCATGTTCTCCGCGACGGTGAGCTGCGGGTACAGCGCGTAGTTCTGGAAGACCATGGCGATGTCGCGATCGCGCGGACGCACGTTCGACACGTCCCGGTCGCCGATTCGGATCGCGCCGCCGTCAAGCGGCTCCAGGCCGGCCAGCATCCGCAACGCCGTCGACTTGCCCGAGCCGGACGGGCCGACGAGCACGAGCAGCTCGCCGTCGGCAATCTCGAGGTCGAGGGCATCGACGGCCGGCTCGTCGGAGCCCTCGTAGACGCGGGTGGCCTTGTCGTAGGTGACCGCGGTCATTTGATGGCTCCCATCGCGAGTCCTCGGATCATGCGTTTCTGGGCGATCCAGCCGGCGATGACCACTGGGATGCAGGCCAGCGTCGATGCCGCCGACAGCTTCGCCAGGAAGTTGCCGCGGGTGGAGATCGTGGTGGTGACCCACACCGGCACCGTGGAACCATTGGTCGGGTTGAGTTGGACGGCGTAGAAGAACTCGTTCCAGGCGAAGATGATGCACAGCAGTCCGGTGGCGGCGATGCCGGGCGCGGCCAGTGGCAAGATGATCGACGTCAGCTGGCCGCGGAGGCTGGCGCCGTCGATCTCCGCCGCCTCAATGAGCTCGCGCGGGACCTCCTGGAAGAACGAGCGGAGCATCCACACCGCCAGGGGCAGGTTCATTCCCGTGTAGAGGATGATCAGGACGAGCTGCGTGTTCAGGATCCCGAACTGGCGGGCGAGGATCCAGATCGGCAGGATCGCGGCGACGATGGGCAGGAACTTCGTGGAGATGAAGAAGAACAGCACGTCGCGCCACTTGTGCACCGGCTTGATGGCGAGCGCGTAGGCGGCCGGGATGGCCAGGGCCAGAACGATCGCCGTCGAGATCAGGACGACGATGGCCGAGTTGGTGAATGCGGTGCCGAACGAGAGCAGGCCAGTCGTGCTCTCGGTGACGTCGTGGAAGCGGCCGAAGCCCTCCAAGTGGAGATTGGGGCTCGTGTTGGCGGCGTCCTCGGACTTGAACGCGTTGAGGACCATCCACAGCACGGGGAAGAAGTAGACGAGCCCGACGATCCAGGCGAACACGCCCAGGCCGCGGTTGACCCACGCACTCTCACCGACGACACGCACGGTTGGCGCTTCTTCTGCCATTACGCGATCTCCTCCCCCTTGAGCAGTCCTGACAGCACGCGCAGCGCGAAGGTCGCGATGGCGATGGATGCGATGACGACGACGATGGAGTACGACGAGGCGTCGCCGAACTGCCAGCCGCCGCCGATGGAACGCTTGTAGACGAAGTACGGGACGTTGGTGGAGCCGGGCCCCCCGCCCGTCATCACCGCGACCTGGTCGTAGACCTGAATCAGGTAGATGGTGCCGAGCAGGATGCCCAGCTCCATGTAGGGCCGCAGGTGCCCGAGGGTGAGCTGGCGGAACGTGCCCCACGCCGTGGCGCCGTCGACCTTGGCGGCCTCGAGCACGTCGGTGGGCTGGCTCGACAGACCGGCCAGCATGATCAGCATCATGAACGGCGTCCACTGCCAGATCAGCACGATGATGATCGACGACGTGGGGTGGGCGGAGACGAACTGCACCGGTTCGCCGCCGAGCTTGTCGATTATGAAGTTCAGGACCCCGTAGAGGCCGTTGAACATCGAGTTCTTCCAGATCAGCCCGACGACGACCGGCATGAGCAGGAAGGGCGTGATCAGCAGTGTGCGGACCAGGCCCTGACCGAGGAACTTGCGATCGAGCAGGATCGCGAACGCCGACCCGAGCGCCAGCGCCCCCAGCACGGGCACCACCGTCGTCTGGATGGACGTCATGATCGCGTCCCCGAAGAACGAGTCGTGGAGCAGGTCCCCGTAGTTGTCGAGGCCGATGAAGTTGCGCGGACCCGGCGGGACGATCTTCCAGTCCGTCAGGGAGTAGTAGATGCTCATCACGAACGGTACCTGCGTGAGCAGGATCGTGATGATGAGCGCGGGCAGCAGGGGCAACCGCCGGCGCCACGCCTCGCTCAGCCCTGCGCGAGGCGTGGCACCCGACGGGCGGCGAATGGCGCCGGCGGTCGCCATGTGACTAGCCGGCGGCTCCGGAGGCGATCTTCTGGCAGTTCGCGATCGCCTTGTCGGACGACTCGCGCCCGGCGATCACCGCCGAGAACTCCTCGGTGCACTGGTTGCCGACGTCCTGGAACTCAGGCACGCCGACATACTGGACGCCGGGCGTGCCCGGACGCTTGCTCGTCCCCGGGTTGTCGATGGGCGCGTTCTCGATGGCCTTGACCGTCGGGGGACCGAATGCCTTCGACGCCTTCACGTACTCCGGGATCTGGTAGGTCGACTTGCGGGTGCCCGGGGGGATCGCCGGCCAGCCGCCGTCGACCTTGGTCCCAGCCTCCTTGAGGTACTGCGGGCCCGTGGCGAACGAGACGAACTTCCAGGCGTCCGCCTCCTTCTGCGTGGTCTTCGGGATCGCCAGCGACCAGCTCCATAGCCAGTTGGAGGACTTGGTCTCCTTCACCGGCGCGGCGGCGTAGCCGTTCTTGCCCTTCACGGGCGAGTCGTCGGCTTCGAGCAGGCCCGCGGCCACCGTGGCGTCGTACCACATGGCGACCTTCCCGTCCTTGTATTGCGACAGGCACTCGTTGAAGGACGAATTCGCCGCGTCCTTCTCGCCCGCGTCCTTGACCAGGCCGCTGTAGAAGTCGAGCGCCTCCTTGAACTGCGGCTGGGTGATCTGCGCCTTGCCGATCGAGCCGTCCGAGTTGGCCGACCACCAGGTGCCGCCGAAGGTGTTCAGCACGGTGGTGAACGACGCGCCGAGGTCACCCCAGCCCGGCTTGCCGCGCAGGCAGATGCCCGCCATCTTGTCCGAGTTGACCTTGCGCGCCGCCGCGGCGACCTCGTCCCAGGTCGGGTTCGGCGGGATGGTGATCCCCGCCTTGTCCATCACGTCCTTGCGGTACATGAGGAACGAGGACTCCGCGTAGAACGGCGCCGCGTAGAGCTTGCCGTCGTACGAGAGGCCGTTGCGGACGGTCGGCAGGATGTCGTCGAGGTTGTACCCCTTGGTCTTCCGCGCCTGGGGCGTCAGGTCCACGAGCGAGCCGTTCTTCCCGAACTGCGGCGCCTCGTACATACCGATCATGGCGACGTCGAACTGCTTGCCGCCCGCCGCCACATCGCGGGTGGTGACCTCACGCAGGGTGCCCTCGTCGAGGACCGTGAACTTGACTTTGATGCCGGTCTTCTTGGTGAAGAGCTCCGGCGTGAGCTTGGCGATGTCCTTCATCTGCGGGTTGTCGACGATCGCGACGTTGAGGGTCTTGGCGCCACCGCCACCTGACCCGGAGTCACCTCCGCCACACCCGATGGCGACAACAGCCGCCGCAGCAGTCACCCCGGCGACCGAAGCCAGCCGTGCAGTGCTTCTCATCCTCTCCTCCTCGTTGAAAGACTGCGTTGCGGCCAGCGAATCCGGTCGCAACCCGGACGTATACCGTTGACTTATGTTGGATGTCAAGCCGTATCACGATCAAACAAAGGCTTGTCATCTGCGAAAAGCTGTGTTTATAGTCCCGGCATCGTGGCGCCCATCACCTTGGAATCGGGCCACCTGCGCGATGTGGCCGCCCTGGGGATCCCAGTCCCTGCCTACGAGCGTGACGAGCTGCAACCGCGGATCGTCCACATCGGCGTGGGCGGGTTCCACCGCGCGCACCTCGCCGCGTATGTGCACGAGTTGGCGGCGGCAGGCGGGGACTGGGGGATCGTGGGGCTCGGCCTGCTCGACCAGGACGCCCGCATCGCGGAGGCGCTGCGCGCGCAGGATCACCTCTACACGCTTGTGGAGAAGGGCGCCGGGGAACCGACGGCCCAGGTGATCGGCTCGCTCTGCGGGTTCGTCCACGCACCGCCAGGTGCGGATGACGCAGCCACGGAGCTGGTCGCCGCCAGGTCCACGGCGATCCTTTCGCTTACGGTCACCGAAGCCGGCTACGCCGAACCTGAAGCTGGTGAGGCGACCACCTTCGACCGCGTCGCGGCAGGCCTCCTACGGCGGCGCGACAACGGCGCCGGCTCCATGACGATCCTTAGCTGCGACAACCTGCCCGGCAACGGCGATGCCGCCCGGGTCGCCACCCTCAACGCCGCCGCGCGCGTCAGCGACGAGCTCCGCGCGTGGGTCGCCGAGCACTGCACGTTCCCCAATGCGATGGTCGACCGCATCACGCCCGTGACCGCCGACGCTGACCGCGAGTGGCTGCGCTCGCGCGGCGTCGAAGACCGCTGGCCCGTCGTCGCCGAGCCGTTTCGCCAGTGGGTCGTCGAGGACGACTTCGCCGCGGGGCGCCCGCCCTTCGAAGACGTCGGCGCGCTCTTCACGAACCGCGTGGAGGATTGGGAGCGCTACAAGCTCCGCTTCCTCAACGCCGGCCACTCCGGCCTCGCCTACCTCTGCGCGCTCACGGGCATCGAGTTCGTGCACGAGGCGATGGCGGACCCCGACGTCCACGCGTTCGTCACCGGCCTGCTGTGCGAGGAGGCGCTACCGACGGTGACCGAGATCCCCGGGCACTCGCGAGAGGACTACATCGCCACCGTCCTCGAGCGGTTTGCCAACCCAGGCGTGGGCGACACCATCGCGCGTCTGTGCATCGACGGCACCGCCAAGTTCCCGACGTTCTTGATCCCGACCGTGGCGGCGCAGCTCGAGCGCAGCGGACCCGTGGACCGTGCCGCGACGGCGCTGGCCGGCTGGGCGCGCTACCTGGGCACGGTCACCGAGACCGAACAGGCGCTTGACGCGCACGGGGAGAGGTCACGCGCGTGTGCCCGCGCCGCGCTCGCAGATCCCCTTGCCTTCCTCGAGCTCGATACCGTCTTCCCTCCAGTACTCCGCGAGTCGGAACGCTTCCGCGACGCGTTCGTCGCTGGATACCGTGCCGTGGCGGAGGAGGGCGCGGCCGCGGCCATGCGACGGGCCGCGCGCGCCCCCGCCGACCAGCCATGACCGTCACGCGCCAAAGCCAGATGCTGCCGCTCGAGCGCCAGGAGGCGATCTACGTGCTGGCCGTCGGGCAGGGCTCCGTCGACGTCAGCGATCTCGCCACCCGGTACAACGTCACCACGGAGACGATCCGCCGCGACCTGACCGACATGCAGGCCCGCGGGTTGCTGCGCCGAGTGCACGGCGGCGCCGTCCTGTCCGAGCGCATGAGCCACGAGCCGATGCTTGATGCGCGTGATCGTGTCGACGCGGACGAGAAGTTGCGCATCGCCAGGCAGGCGGTGCTCGAGGTGCCCGATCGCGGCTCGGTCATCATCGACTCGGGTTCGACGACCCAACAGTTCGCGAACGTGTTCCCGATCGATCGCGACGTTCACGTCGTGACCAACTCGCTCGCGATCGCAACCGTGTTGAGCCGGCGGGGCCTGCGAGACCTCACGGTTCTGGGCGGCAGCGTGCGGACCAACACGCTGGCGATGGTCGACGAGACGGCGTCCTCGCAGTTGCAGAACATGACCGTCAACGTCGTCTTCATGAGCTGCGATGGCCTCTCGTCCAAGCGCGGGCTGACGACTCCCTATCGCGCGGAGCAGGAACTCAAGCGCACCATGATCGAACGGGCGGACCGGTTGGTCGCGATGGTGGACGCCTCGAAGTTCGGGAACCTGCAGATGTTCAGCTTCGCTCCACTCGAGCAGGTCGACGTCCTGATCACCGACACCCGCGTCGAGGAGGATGCGGTCCAGGTGCTCTCAGAGCACGGCATGACCATGCACCGTGTCTGAGCCACCCGGTCCGGCGGACCTCGAACGCATCGCCTCCGAAGTGGCGCTGACCGCTGCGGCCGTGATCACCGCGGCCGCCGCGCCAACGAGCATCGCCGTCAAGACATCGCGCACCGATGTCGTCACGCAGATCGACATCGATGCCGAGATGCACATCCGCGACCGGTTGCAGCAGGCAACGCCATGGGCGGGCATCCTCGGGGAGGAGTGCGGCCTGACCGATTCCGGAGCCCGCCTGCGGTGGGTGATCGATCCGGTCGACGGCACGGTGAACCTGCTCTACGGGTTACGGAGCTACGCGGTGAGCATCGCGGCCGCGGTCGACGGCGTCGTGGTCGCAGGCGTGGTGCTCGACGTGTGCACCGGCGAGTTGTTCTCGGCCCATCTCAACGGCGGCGCCACGCGCGACGGCGAGCGCATCGGCGTGTCCGACTGCACGGAACTCGCGCAGGCGATGGTCGGCACCGGGTTCTCCTATCGGCCCGAGGTGCGTGAGCGCCAGGGTGCGATCGCTCACCGGGTCGTTGCGCGCGCCCGTGACCTGCGATGCCCGGGCTCCACGGCGCTGGAGTTGAGCTGGCTCGCCTGCGCACGGTTGGACGCCTACTACCAGGCCGACACGGCCGTGTGGGACCGTGCGGCCGGCATGCTCATCGCCACCGAGGCCGGTGCGCGCATCGAGTCGTTCACCGACGAGCAGGATGACCTGGTCATTGCTGCCGCTCCCGGGGTCTTCGCCGCGCTCCGTGAATCGGTGGTGGCGACCAGCCCGCAGAACGCATCTTGAGCGAGTCCTCCTCGCGCTCAGGCCCGGTGCGCCCCGGTCGATCAAGGATCGGGGCGCACCGTGGGGGGCGAAGCAGCCGGCTCGTCAGCAGCTCGAAGGATCTTGATGGCGATCCGAGCCAACGTCGCCATCTCCGTCTTGGTGAGTAGGCGGAGGAAGTAGGGCGCGCCCGTCGTCGGAGTTGTGGCGCCGAGTCAGCAGGCCCATGGCCTGAAGGGTGTTCAGGTGTCGCGAGACCTTCCCGGGACTGATGCCCAGGTCAACGGCGAGGTCACGGGCCTGCAGTGCCGGTCCGTCGCGCGCCTCCAAGCGGCCAAGCAGGCTGAGCAGGGTCAGGCTCAGGCTGTTGCTGGTCATCATCTCGCGGTTGTGCTTGGGCGGCAGCAGGCGCGCGATCTCCATCACGCCGGCCCAAGTCAGCTCGATGGCGTTGCCGGATGGATCAGCCAGTGCCGCTCCGGCTCGCCCGTCCAGTTCCTGCGTGGCGATCCCGTGCGACGAGAGCGCGGCGAGCACCCGCTGGAGGTGCGCGCCGTCGGCGTAATGCAGCTGCAGGTGGTGCAGGCCTGCGGTCGGGTTGGCGATGAACCCGAGCCGCTCGTAGAAGCCAGCGGCGGGAGCCAGGTCTCCGACATGGAGGTGATTGGGTCCGATTCGAGTGCCGGCCGGCATGGGTCGGTCGCTGGCCAAGCCCGGGAAGGCCCCGAGAATCGCTCCGACATCCTGAGGCTCCACTGGGCTCTGCTGACGTCCATCGGTTCGCGCCAGCATCGGGGGATCGCTCGAGACGACGTGGTCGAATCGATCGGCGGTCTCAAAGCGATTTCGACGCCTATGCCGTCGCTGTCCCACAGGTACAAGGCCCAGTGCAGCAGGTGATCGGATGCGTGTGGACGAACGCCTCGCCTGATCAGGCGGGTCAGCATCGTGGCGAAGTCCTCTGCGTAGGCAGAGGCGAACGCCGGAGCGTCGATGACGACGCACCAGGTGCCGCCAGGTTGCCGGCGCGAGACCTCGGCGGTGATGACCCTCGTCTGCTTCCCGCCAGCATCTTTGTCCTCAAGCAGGTACTCAGTCGAGGTCAGAGCGATGTCGTCGGCCACCAGCGCGACGCGCTGCGTGCCCATCGTTGCCGCGCCGGACCCGTCGGGAAGGGCGTTTATCGCCTTCGGCTCGTAGAGGCCGAGTAGCGCGTCCACGTCTTCGGCCTTCAGCGCCTTCGCGAAGGCCGAGTGAATGTCGTCAGGTCGTGTAAACGGCATGATCAGCCGAAGATCACTTGCTCGGTGGCGTAGAGGAAGGCGTCTTGGAACGGTCGAGGACGTTCTCCTCGTCGTCTGCGACGGTGGTCGTGTAGGTGTCAGACGTGAACCACCTAGCCGCGTCGCCGACGCTGTCGGCCCACAGCTCGGCGACCCCATCTGCCTCAGCGGTCTGAACGCCCGGGATGGAGTCGCCGGTCGGCTGCAGCTGGACGTAGCGCTGCACCGCAACCTCGTCGCCGGGGAGGTCGGCCAGCATCGGCGTGTGCTTCTGAGTCCAGTAGTCGATGAACTCGCCGTGGGTGAGCGCCGGGCGCCTTCGACGCGCTGCTGGCAGAGAGCGAGCCCGTGGACGAGGCCGTCGACCGCGCCGACGACGACGCTGCCGTGATCATCTACACGTCGGGGACGACGGGCACGCCGAAGGGCGCTGCGCTCACGCACGCCAACCTGGCGGCGGGCGCGGCCGTCGCTCGCGATCTGGTCGACGCCGGGCCTGACCACGTCGGACTGGCGACGCTGCCCCTGTTCCACGTCTTCGGCATGAACTCGGTCATGAACGTCACCGTGCTCGCGCGCGGGCTGCTGACCCTGCTGCCGCGCTTCGAGCCGGGCAAGGCGCTGGAGATCATCGCGCGCGACAAGGTCACCTCGTTCGCCGGCGTCCCGACGATGTACACCGCGCTGCTCAACCATCCCGAGCGCGAGTCTTTCGACACCGCGACCGTCGAGCTGTGCGTCTCAGGCGGGTCTGCGCTGCCCGTCGAGGTCCTGCGCGGCTTCGACGAGGCGTTCGGCGCGAAGGTCCTCGAGGGCTACGGCCTGTCGGAGACGACGGGCATGGGAACCTTCAACCAGCGCGACCGCGAGCGCAAGCCCGGCTCGATCGGCCAGCCCGTCGGCGGCACCGAGATCCGCCTGGTCGACGGCGACGACACCGACGTCGCCGCGGGCGAGCCCGGCGAGCTGGTCATGCGCGGGCCGTTCGTCATGTCCGGCTACTGGGACCGGGACGAAGCCACCGCGGAAGTCATGCGCGGCGGCTGGCTCCACACAGGCGACATCGCGACCGTCGACGAGCAGGGCTACTACTTCATCGTCGACCGCAAAAAAGACCTCATCATCCGCGGCGGATACAACGTCTATCCCCGCGAAATCGAGGAGCAGCTCTACGAGCACCCAGCCGTATTGGAGGCTGCCGTCCTCGGCATCCCTCACGAGGAGCTCGGCGAGGAGGTCGGCGCCGCCGTCGCGCTCAAGGAGGGCGAGTCGGTGGAGCCTGACGAGCTGCGCGCGTTCGTCAAGGACCGCGTGGCCGCCTACAAGTACCCGCGCGTCGTGTGGATCGTCGACGAGCTCCCCAAAGGCCCGACCGGCAAGATCCTCAAGCGAGAGATCACGACGCCCGAGTCGGCCGGCACTAAAAAGGCGCCCGCCTCCGGGGGATGACCAGCGCCGTTGACCGCGCGCCACGCGGTACTGCTCGGCTGGCGGCTGGCATACATGGATGGGGTTGCGGCCGTAACGTTCGCGCCTAGACGCCGGCGAACTCCAGGTGGTAGCGCGGGAGATACTCGACCACCGAACGATCGTGCCAGCCGAGGGCACATCGGCGGCCCAGAGGGACGTCAGGCTGCAAGCGCCGTTGGCGGCGGTTCGAGGTCGAGGCCCTGCGCGATGTGGGTGCGATTGCGGCCCGTACGCTTGGCGTGATAGAGCGCAGTGTCAGCACTGCGCTCGAGTTCTGCTGGGTCTTGGCCATCGAGTCCGAACACGGCGACGCCAAACGACATCGTGATCGGCGCGAAGGGATCTAGGGTGGCGACGGCAACCCGCAGGCGCTCCGCGGTGGTCCATGCCTCGTCGCGGTCGGCCACGCTGGCGACCACCGCGAACTCCTCTCCACCCCAGCGTGCCACCATGTCACCCGCTCGCGCGGTTCTTGACAGGACGCTTGCTACGCGGCACAGCGCCGCGTCGCCTTCGAGGTGGCCGAGTCGATCGTTGAGCTGTTTGAAATGATCGATGTCCCCGAGCAGCAGGGCGAAGGGCACGCCGTCTCGACGAGATGCAGCCGCGACGCGCTCGAGCGTTTCGACAAACGCGCGACGGTTCGGCAGCGCCGTTAGATAATCGGTGCGAGCGTGGTTGGCCTCGCGCTCGGTGAGCAAGATCAGCCGGGCCTGCTGGGCCTGGACGAGCAGGCCGGCGCCGGCGAAGGTTCCCATCAGCACGATCCAAGTACCGACGGGGTCAGCGTCACCAGGGGCCAAGCGCAGCACGACTACGAGTGCAACACCAATCGCCAGGAGGTGAGCCCAGGCTGCACGACGCGAGTAGAAGAAAAACGCGAACATCGCATTCCACAACAGGAAGAGATGCGAGGGATCAAGAGCGCCACCGGGCCGAGTTGCCAACGTGCAGGCGACGATGACTGTGCTCACCACAGTCGAGGTGTGCGCCATCCACCACGCGAAGCGATCGAAGAGAACGAGGATCAGCCCAGCCATGAGGAACGCTACGGCGAGACCGATGATCTGGACGGCGTCGACCGGATACCGCGAGGCTGCCGCGAGCGTGCCGACAGACCCCAGCAGGCCACCGCCCAGGTACGTGTAGAGCCCCACCTTGGCCGCAAGCAGGCGGCGTTCGTCGTCATCCCCGGTGAGATCACCGACCGTGGGTCGGCGGAGGCGATCGCGTAACGACGCGCGCCTGCCGGCGACGCCTCCCTCCGCGGCTCGCTCGGTTTCCACTCGTGCACCCACCAACGGTTCATCGGCAGGTTTGGCCTCGATGGTGAATCGTCTCGCGACCGTGTCAAACGAACAACGGGGACCTGAAAAAGGCCCCACCGTCGCTGTGAAGGTGATGCTCGTTTTGAGCGTCGGCCGGAAACGCCCGGCAGCGGGTGTGAGACGTTGTAAGGCACCTGGGTGACGAGGTTGCCGCCGCCGCCGATGCCCTTCTTCGTCCACTTGATCCTGTCGGGCCACGGCTGGAGGCCGCCAAGAGACCTATTGGTTCACGGTGATCCGTCTGAGAAGCTGTGCGTCGAGGAGCCTGGCCGCGGATGTCCTGTCGACCGTTGCAAGGAGCCCGGCGGCGGCGACGACGTAGTCCGCATCGATTAGGAGGCGAGGATCGCGAGGCCCCGGTTGGGTGTCCTCCATTCGAGTCAGCGCCGTGGTGGCGACCGACTCGGCGTTCCCGGGGTCGCGTACCAGCGCCCCTCCGGTGAGGACCATCGCTGAGGTCTCGCGGAGATCGCGACCCTTGACCACGACCTCGGCGCCCTCGCCGACCACGTACTGGGTGGAGACTCTGCCGACGTGGCGTCCCAGGGCCACCGTGATGCAGCTGGCTGCGATCGCCCGGTCGATCGTGCGCTCCTCGTGGGTCGTGGGGACGAAGGAGGGCTGGCGGGTGCGCGTTTCGATCTCCTGCCGCAGTGAGTGGGGGTCCATCTGCAGCTGCTGCAGGAGCCACGCTTCGTCGAGCTCGAGTACAGATCCGGCGCTCCAGCGCATGCCGAGGTCTCCTTCGACGGTGCGGACGGCAGGGAGCGGGCTCGGGCCGGCACGGGCGATGCGCTCGTGATCCGGCGATGGCGGCACGACCGAATGGATGTCGGTGGTCGCGCCTCCGAGGTCGACGACGACGACGGAGACGAGTCCCGGGTGCCCGGTGGTGCCGTCCGCGAGCAACTCGGCGCAGGTGAGCACCGCGGCCGGCGTTGGCATCAGCACCGAGGCGAAGAAGTCCGATGTACGTGACAGGCCCTTCGCGCGCACGACCCGCGAGATGAACAACTCTCGAATGGCGATCCGCGCCGGCTCGCTGTTCTCGCGTTGGATATCGGGCAGGACGTTGTCCACCACGACGGTCTCGTGACCCGCTCCATCGAAGAGCGCGGCGACGTCATTCGCGACGTCCCGATTGCAGGCCACCACGACGGCGGTCTCGATGCCCGCAGCGGCGACGCGCTCGGCGTTGGCCAACACGCGCTGGCGCTCCCCGCCGTCCGTCCCTCCCGCGAACAGGAGGACGTCCGGCGCGTCGGCGCGGATGCCGGCGACCTGGGCCTCCTCGAGCACACCCGAATACACCGCCGCCACTTTGGCGCCTGCGCCGAGGGCCGAGCGCTGGGCCGCCGCCGCGGTGAGGTCGTCGACCAGCCCGACGGCGACCATCCGAAGACCGCCGGCCGCACTGGAGGCGGCGAGCGCACGATCCGAAGCTCTCAGCCCGGCTGCGGCCAATGCCTCTGCCTCGGCAGCCCGAAAGCCCTCGATGACATCAGACTCGACCGTGGTCGGATGCTGCGCGGTGGCCAGGAGCCGTCCTTCGTCACCGTCGACGAGGGCGACCTTGGTGAATGTGCTGCCGAAGTCCGCGAGGGTGTAGACCGGCAAGGGCTACACGGCCTGGAGCTCGCTGATGAGCGTCGGCATGTCGTCGGGCGTCCGGATGCCATGCTCCCAGAGCTGAGGGCGGACGTCGATCGGCGTGGGGGATTCTGGGATGTCCTCGTTGAGGACCCCGCCCATGAAGACGGGCGCGGCCACGCCGGCCTCGGTCAGCTGATCGGCGAGGGCCATGCCGAACGACCGTGCGACCCCGTTGTGGGTCGTGACGGCAACGGCGTCGGCCGCGGTCTCGATGACGACCTTGACGATGTCCTCCGGGTCACGGCTGACCCCGACGTCGATGACCTTCGCCCCCGCCTGCTCGAGCACCGACTTGAGCATGAACAGGGCGAAGTGGTGCACGTCGCTCGACGCCACGACGATGCTGCGGCCCTCGAGCGCGTCAGCTCCCATCTGCTCGCGAACGAGGGCGAGCGCCTCGTTGCGCAAGAGCATGGTCTTTCCGACGAGGTCCGTCCGCAGGACCGGCGCGCGTCCGCTGAGCTCGTCCTCGTCTGCCTCACCCGCGCCGAAGAGCCGCTCGAACGTGTCGCTGCCGATGCGTTTGAGCACGAGCAGGACCTGCAGCGGATCCCTCACGTCGACGCCCGTCGCGCGCATGGTTTCGATGCAGGAGTCGAACACCTTGTTGCCGCCCGCGACCAGCCGGTCGCGCTGGGCCTCGAGTGCCCGCCAGTCGATCATCTGCTCCATGGACGGGATGTAGGCCTCGAGGCGCCGATTGACGGCGTGGACGTCGGCGATCTCCTCCATCGAGGGAATTCGCGTCGTCTCCGTGACCGGGACGGCGATGAGGCCGGCGGCAATGCCGTACTTGACACACACCGTCTTCTGCACCAGCAGGTCGATCGACACGCCCGCGAAGTTGCCGTTGAAGTCCTCGGTATGGCTGATCGTGTCGCCGTTGATATACGCCGGATGGGTGTTGTTCGGGTTGACCGCGTCCAGCGCCATGGTCACGGCCGCCTTGTGGTGTGGGTCGGCGGTGAGGCCGCCCCACGAGACGGAATACGGGACGCCGATCAGCTCTTCGAACACGTATCGCTCGAGCATCGCCCAGCCGACGAGGGTCGCGTAGTCGCTGAACACGCCGCAGTAGCCGTCGTCGATGTAGCCGTTGAGGACGGCGCCATGGTCGCGCTTCTCGGCCAGCACCGCGGCGGCGGTGACGACGGCGGCCATCTGCGCCGCCTCGTCGTCCCAGTAGGGCCAGCGCCACACGAATTGGCTCGCGACACCCACTGTCGTCGAGCCCGCGCGGAGCGCCATGATCGCGTTGGTGACCGAGCCCGGGCCACCGATCATGTTGTCGCCGCACTCGGGATGGATCGGCACGGTGTTGCCGAGCTCGAACCAATCCTGCTCTGTCCACAGGCACGGGCCCGTCTCCGCGGGCGCATCCGCTCGCAGTTCGGGTGGGAGGCCCATGCGGCGCTCGGCGAGCAGGTTGAAGCGGTCGGGAGGCCGGACGCCGCGCTCGAGCGCGTTGGCGTAGATGTACTCCAGCGCTTCCTTGGTCTCCCGCCAGGTGTTCATGCCGACATTCACCGTCGTGCACGGGATCCCCTCGGTCGCGGCACGGTTGCGGTACTCGATCTCCGACCTGACGCCCTTCTCCTCGAGGTAGAGCGTCGTCCCCATCTCGACCTCCTCGCGTGAAAGCCGCCGGCCCTCTGCGATGAGCTCCGCGCCGGGCGCAAGACCGGATGGCAGCAGTGCACCCAGGTCGATCGCGGATTGAGTCATGGGAGGGATCCTTTCGCGGACTGGCTCGGAATGCGGAACCCTAGAGGACTTTGGACAGAGTGTCCAGTTTTGAATACGATCGCGGCATGACCGGGCCGTGCGCTCGGCGCGGAGGGCGATGGAGGGGACCTGGGAGCGTGCTCACCGGAGGAGCGCTGGCGCACCCTCAAGCCCGTGGCCAATGCGCGCGCCGAGGACGTGCCGCTGTCCGCCGCCTGGTTCCGGTACTACGCCGGCTGGTGCGACAAGCTCGACGGCAAGCAGATCCCCGTCCGTGATCCTCAACCCGCCGAACCGACGCCGTTGAGCGCGCTGCGCCTCGCGGAGCTGACGGCAGAGGCCGGCCTTCCGCCCGGGGCGCTCAGCGTCCTCAACGGAACGGGCGAGGTCACCGGCCACGCCCTCGTGGATCACCCCCGGGTCGACAAGGTCGGCTTCACCGGCAGCACCACGGTGGGCAAAGCAATCGTGCGACCGCCCAGCTCAAGCGTGTCTCGCTCGAGCTGGGCGGGAAATCACCGAACGTCGTCTTTGCGGACGCTGACCCGGAGCAGCGCCGGGACGGGGCGCTCTGGGGCATCTTCGCCACCATGGGCCAGGACTGCACCGCCGGGTCACGGCTGTTCGTCGAGCGCTCGATCTACGACGAGACGCTCGAGGACCGGCGCGCGGTGCGAAGGAGCTGAGGGTCGGTCCGGGCCGGGTTCGTGCAGCCGACCGTCCTCGCCGACGTGGGGCCGGACATGAGCGTCGCCCGCGAGGAGATCTTCGGGCCCGTCGTCGTCGTCATGCCCTTCGCCGACGAGGACGAGGTGATCCGCGCTGCGAACACGACCGACTACGGGCTCGCCGCCGGCGTCTGGACGCGCGACGTCGGGCGCGCGCATCGCGTCGCCGCCGGGCTGGGGGCGCGAGATCGGGGAGGAGGCCCTTCGCCTCTACTCCGAGGTCAAGTCTGTCTGGACGAACCTCGACTGACGACTACCGGCGCTGCCAGGCGCGACCGATCTCGTCGAGGTCGATCGCGAGCGCGGAGAACGGCGGTGAGTCCTCGGGATCGGCGGCGAACAGCGCATGCCACTGCAGTCGGGCCACCTGATCGGCCGAGCGCTCGACCTCGCGCGCCGACACGCGCACGGAAAACCCGCGTACGACCGAGTCGACCATGGCGTAGATCGGGCGGCTGGCGAAGTCCACGTCAAGGTCGGCGCGCAGCTCACCCCGTTCCTTCGCGGCGGCGTAGATCGCCGCGAACCAGAGCCGGACGGCCTCATCGATGCGCTCTTCGCCCCGGATGTAGAACGGCGCGCGAAGGCGGCGCGCGCTGTCGAGCGCTCCGCGCAGCTCAGCGTGGGAGACCCGCCAGCGCAACTCGGAGGCGACCGTTTCGCGGAGCACCTCGAAGACGCTGTGCTCGTCGCGCAACCACGCCCGGATGCCATCGAAGAGGTCGAGGAACCCGTCGAGGTACTCCTCGCACAGCGCCTGTAGAAGATCGTCGCGAGTCGCGAAGTGGTTGTAGACGGTGGCACGGGTCCGGCCGACCTTGTCGGCGATGTCGGCCATCCTTATGTTCTCGTAGCCTTCACGCCGGCACATCTCGCGCGCGGTGTCGAGGATCTGCCGGCGCGTGCGTTCACTGTCGGCTCGTAACGCCCGGTTGACGACTGGCATGCGCGTCGGAACCCTACGCGTTGGCGCCCGGGTGCACGACGACGAGCTTGTGCTCGGTCATCTCGTCCATCGCGTAGCGCAGGCCCTCTTTGCCGAACCCGCTGTCGCGCACGCCGCCGTAGGGCATCGAGTCGATCCGGAACAGGGGGCCTGAGTTGATGTGCACCATCCCGCTGCGGACCCCGCGCGCGAACGCCAGCGCGCGATCGACGTCCTGGGTGAAGACGCTCATCGACAGTCCGTAGCGGCTGCGGTTCGCCGCTGCCAGGGCCTCCTTCGCCGTGCTCGCGCGGATGGCGACTGCCGGCCCGAAGAGCTCCTCGTCCCAGACCGCGCTGTCCTCACTCGGATCCAGCACCACGGACGGCTCGACCAGCGACGAGGAAGAACCGCCGCCTCGCAGAATCGTCGCGCCGGCCTCGCGAGCGTCGTTGATCACCCCGACGACGCGTTCGGCCTCGCCGGCGGTGATCAGGGGCCCCAGCGTCGTCGCCGGGTCCGCGGGGTCGCCGGGGCGCAACGCGTCGACGCCCTCGAGCACCGCTTTCACCAGCTCGTCCCGCACGTCCGGAGCTACCAGCACCCGCTGCGCCGAGATGCAAACCTGGCCCGCATTGACGAAGCCGCTGCGGACGATCTCCTTCGCCGCATGGACGACATCGGCATCGGCGAGGACGACGACGGCGGCGTTGGAGCCCAGCTCGCAGGTCAGTCGCTTCGCGCCGGCGGCTCGAGCGATGGCGTCGCCCACCCCGACGCTTCCGGTGAAGGAGATCTTCCGGACCCGTGGGCTGGCGCAAAGCAGCGGCCCCAGCCGGGAGCCCGAGCCCGTGATGCACTGCAGCGCCCCGTCGGGCCAGCCGGCTTTCAGCAGTGCGCGGGTGAGCCAGAGTGCGGTGAGGGGCGTCGTCACCGCTGGCTTGAGCAAGACCGCGTTGCCCGCTGCCAGCGCTGGGCCGACCTTGTGGAGCACGAGGAGCGCGGGGTAGTTGAACGGGGTGATGGCGAGGACGACGCCGCAGGGTTCGGGAAGCGTGAACCCGAGGCGTCCTTCTCCGGCTGGGGCGGCGTCCATCGCGAGCACCTCTCCCGTGCGTCGCACCGCCTCCGCGGCGCACGCACGCAGGATCGGCGCGATGCGGCCGGCCTCGCCCGCGGCCTCCGTCCTCGTCTTGCCCTGTTCGCGGGTGATGAGGTCGGCCAGTTCGTCGACCTGGCTCGCAACGACATCCGCAGAGGCCTCCAGGAGCGCCGCGCGGCGATGGGCAGGCAACGCGGCCATCGCGACGGCTCCGGCCTCGGCTGCGGCCAGGGCGTCGGCGACGCCTCCCTCGGAGGCGTCGGGGACCTCGTCGATGACGTCTCCGCTGAACGGGCTGCGCACCGCCAGCCGCTTCGCCTCTTGACGCCATTCGCCGGCCACGAACATCTCCATCGCTGCTCCTCCGCTCGGGTGTTACGAGCTTACGTGACTTTTGACAACGTGTCTAATCTCACGATAGGTTCGGCTCATGACTCCGACGGATCCCGTGATCATCCAGTGCGCCATCACCGGCTCGATCGGCGTCGATAAGGACAAGCACCCCAACCTCCCGGTGACGACGGACGAGATCGTGAGCGAGGCGCTCGCGGCGGCCGATGCCGGTGCGGCGGTGCTCCACCTCCACGCGCGCGAGGAGGACGGAACGCCGACGCAAGACACCGAGCGCTACCGCATGCTCGTGGACCGCATCCACGACGCGGGCTGCCGGGCGATCCTGAACCTCTCGTGTGGGAGCGCCGGGGGCCGTTCGCTGCGTGACGACCGCCTCGGGCCGCTGAGCCTCGAGCCCGAGATGGCCTCGCTCGACTGCGGGACGATCAACTTCGGAGACCGCATCTTCGAGGGCGATCTTCCGTTCCTACGGCGCATGGCGCAGGCGTTCCTGGACCGTGGGGTCCGCCCGGAGCTCGAGTGCTTCGACACGGGTTTCGTCGGTCTGGCCCGACAGCTCCGCGACGAAGGCCTGCTTTCTGATCCGCTCGTGGTGCAGTTCGTGCTCGGCGTCCCTGGCAGCGGCGTCCCCGCCTCGATCGAGATGGTCGAGCACCTCCGCCGCCAGCTCCCCGAGGGGACGCTGTGGTCCGTATGCGGGCTGGGCCGCGCCCAGCTGCGTCTGAACGCCTACTGCCTGATCGCCGGCGGGCACGTCCGCACCGGGCTCGAGGACAACCTCTGGTTCAGCCGGGGCGAGCGCGCGACGAACGCAACGCTCGTGCAGCGCATCGTCCGCCTCGCCGCCGAGCTCGAGCGTCCGGTCGCGTCCCCCGACCAAGCACGGGAGCTGCTCGGGCTCAGCTGAACAGGCCCAGGTGGCGGGCGGCGCCCTCGAGGGCAGGGCGCAGAACGCTCTCCATCTCGGCGAACTCGGCGGGACCGGAGATGAGTGGCGGGCTGAGCTGGACGACGGGATCGAGGCGGTTGTCAGCGCGGCAGATGAGCCCGCGCCGATGGAGTTCGTCGGCGAGATAGCCACGGAGCAGACGGTCGCACTCATCTGGAGTGAAGCGCTGCTTGGTGGCTGGGTCCTTGACGAGTTCGATGGCCTGGAAGTAGCCGGCCCCGCGGACGTCGCCGACGATCGGGATGTCGCGAAGGGAGTCGAGCATCGCCCGGAAGTCGGGCTCGTGACGGCGGACGTGAGCGAGGATGTGCTCGTCTTCCATCACAGCGATGTTGGCGAGTGCGACCGCGGCGCTCATCGGGTGCCCGCCGAACGTGAAGCCGTGGGAGAAGGGCGCGTCGGCGGCGATGAAGGCGTCCATCAGCCGGTCGGAGGCGATCGCGGCGCCCAGCGGGGCGTAGGCGCTGGTGATGCCCTTGGCGGTCGTGATGATGTCGGGCTGGTAGCCGTAGCGCTGCGCCCCGAACCACCTGCCCAGCCGGCCCCACGAGCAGATGACCTCGTCGGAGATGAGGAGGACGTCGTGCTCGTCGCAGATCTGGCGGACGCGCTCGAAGTAGCCCGGCGGCGGGACGAAGCATCCGCCGGCGTTCTGGACCGGCTCGAGAATCACGGCCGCGACACTGTCGGGGCCCTCGAACACGATCCGCTCGGCGATCGCCTCGGCGAGCGTCTCTGCGCCCGTGCCCTGGGCCATCCGGTACAGGTTGGTGTTGGGGACGTGGCAGCCGCCCGGCATCAGCGGCTCGAACTGGTTGCGGAAGGCGGCGATTCCCGTCGCGCTCAGGGCGCCCATCGACGTGCCGTGATACGCGGACTCGCGCGCGATGATCTTCGTCTTGCCCGGCTGGCCGTTGAGTTTGTGGAACTGGCGGGAGAGCTTGATCGCCGTCTCGACCGCCTCGCTGCCGCCGCTCGTGAAGAAGACGCGGTTGAGATCACCCGGCGCGAGGGAGGCGATCTTCGTCGCCAGCTCGATGGCCGGAGGGTGAGCGAACGACCACGTGGTGAAGAACCCCAGTTCGGCGGCCTGGTCCACCGCCGCGCGAGCGATGTCGGCGCGTCCGTGGCCGACGTTGACGCAGAACAGCGCGCTGAGCCCGTCGAAGTAGCGCTTGCCGTGCTCGTCCCAGACGTGGCAGCCTTCGCCGCGGACGATGACGGGCACCTCGCGGGCGGGGCCGTAGGCCGATGGACGTGCGAAGTGCATCCAGAGATGGCGCTGAGCCTGTGCCTGGAGGTCGGAGGTCGTCACAATGGCCACGGGCGTTACCATGCCAAACTTTGGACACCATGTCTAGTATTACGTCGCTGATCGAGGACCTGCGCGGCGCGGTTGGCCGGCAGGACGTGATCGTCGAACCGGACAGGCCGGAGGCCCGCGCGCGCTGCGCTACGGGACGGCCCGCCGCCGGGTGCTCGGCCTCCCCTGGAGGAGTGCTCGGATGACGTTCGCCTTCGACCCGGAGATCGCAGCGGCGCTCAAGACGCTGCCGCCCGACCCGCCGGCGTTCCCG
Source organism: uncultured Solirubrobacteraceae bacterium (assembly GCA_964242305.1). GTDB lineage: Bacteria > Actinomycetota > Thermoleophilia > Solirubrobacterales > Solirubrobacteraceae > DATLGB01. The sequence goes on along the minus strand of CAXTBB010000019.1, from coordinate 50,231 downwards.
CGCGGGGACTGGCGCGGACGGCGCGCCTACTTCGACGCCATGACCGTCGCGCTGAACGCGCGGCTGAGCCCACCCACGGACGTCGTCGCCCACGACGCGGAGACCGCAGGCGCAGACGGTGTGCCCGTCCGCTTACGGGTCTACCGGCCGCCGTCCCCGCCGACGGGCGGGCTCGTGGTCTACCTACACGGCGGCGGTCACTTCTGCTGCGACCTGGAGGCGAGCGACCCGAGCTGCCGTGTCTACGCGGCCACGTCGGGGGTGACGGTCGTCTCTGTCGACTACCGGTTCGCGCCTGAGCACCCGTATCCGACCGCGGTCGAGGACGTCTACGCCGCGCTGACCTGGGTCGCCGGGCATGCCGCGGAGCTCGGTGGCGACCGTGACCGCATCGCGATCATGGGCGACAGCGCGGGCGGCGGCATGGCCGCGGGCGTGGCGCTGATGGCCCGCGATCGCCGCGGCCCGGCGCTCGCGCGACAGATCCTCATCTATCCGATGCTGGACGACCGCACGACGGATTCCGACCCGCTGCTCGAGCCGTTCCTGGCCTGGGACTATGACGACAACGCCACCGGGTGGGCGTGCCTGCTCGGCGACCGGGCGGGTAGCGGCGACGTGCCGGCCTACGCGGCGCCGGCACGCGCGGAAGACCTCGCCGGCCTGCCGGCTGCCTATATCGAAGTCGGCCAGCTCGACGCCTTCCGTGACGAGGACGTCGAGTACGCGCGACGGTTGTCGCAGGCAGGCGTCGAGGTCGAGCTGATCGTCCGTCCCGGCGTGCCGCACGACTTCGAGCTGATCGCGCCAGACGCGGACGTCACGCGCCGGGCGGCCGTCGATCGCACGAGGGTCCTGCGGAGCCTGTGAGCGCTTGCACGTCGCGTGTCATCCCGAGTCCGTTGCTGCACGCGCCGGGCCTTGCCTGATCGGAGCGCGCCTGGGATGGTCTGAGCATGCCGAACATCGGACCCATGGAGATGGCCGTCGTGCTCATCGTCGTGCTGCTGGTGCTGGGGCCACGGCGCCTGCCCGCCGCCGGACGGTCGCTGGGCGAGGGGCTGCGCGGGTTCCGCGAGACCTTGTCCGGCAGCGATCCGGACGCCCGCGCGCTCGACCCAGTAGAAGCGCCGCCCGCGCCTTGAGGCCGGCCTGACGGGTGCGCCGCCGTTTCGGACTGGCCGGCGCGTTCGCGGCCTACGGCGTGACCGTCGCGACGTTCGCGGCGCGCGTGCCATCGATCAAGGCTGATCTCGATCTGTCGGCCGGAGAGTTGAGCGTGGCGCTGCTCGGCATGCCGCTCGGGCTGATCCTGGCCATGCGCTTCGCGGCTCGCGTCGTCGCCCGCCGCTCGAGCGCGTGGTTGCTGCAGGCGTCGCTGATCGCCGTCGCGGCCTGCCTGCCCCTGACGGGGCTGGCCGGTGGGCTCACCGCGCTGTGCCTCGCGCTGGTGGCGCTCGGGATGGCTCTCGGGGCCCTCGACGTGGCGATGAACACGCAGGGCGTCGGACTCGAGCGCCGCCTGGATCGGCCGTTCATGTCGACCCTCCACGGCGTCTACGGCATCGGCTTCGTCCTCGCGGCATGGGCGGGTGCGGCGGCGGCGTCGGCGGAGCTCTCGCCTGCGGCGCACTTCGCGCTCGCCGCCGCCGTCCTGCTGGCGCTCGACGTGGCGTTGACGCCGGGCCTCGTAGGCCCCGAGGCCGACGTGACCGCCTCCGGCGAGGACACCGGCGCGGACGTATCGCTACGCGGGCACCCGTTCCTGATCCTCGTCGGGGCGATCGGGTTCTGTTGCTTCCTGGCCGAGGGAGCGGTGGCCGATTGGAGCGGCGTCTACCTCCACGAGGTCCAGGACGCGACGCTCGGCTTCGCGCCGCTGGGCGCGGCCGCGTTCGGTGTCGGCATCACTGCCGGGCGCTTCGCCGCCGATCCGTTGATCGCGCGGCTGGGGCGCGCCGCCGTCCTTCCGCGCGCGGCGGCGATCGGGGCGGCCGGCATGCTGCTTGCGATCCTCGCGCCGAGCCCACCCGTCGCGGTCGCCGGCTACGCCGTGCTTGGCCTCGGGGTCGCGCCCATCGTGCCGATCTGCTTCACACTTGCCGGGTCGGCGCCGGGCGTCCCGCCCGCCTGGGCACTCGCCCGCGTGTCGACCATGGCCTACCTCGGCCTGTTCCTCGGCCCTCCGATCGTCGGGGGCATCGCCGAGCTCACGGAGCTCGGCCTCGCCCTCGGGGTCGTCGTCGTCCTGCTTGTCGCCGTGATCGGCCTCAGTCGTTTCGTGCGCCCTACAGGTGCTGTTCCTCTGCTCGCTCAGCCCAGTAGTCCGCCTGGCGCTGGTCCTTGATGTAGGCGGGGACCGGGAAGTCCCACCAGCCCGGCACCCAGGGGCCAGCGGCGTCGCGGGCCGTCGGCACCTCGACAAGCGTCGGGCCGTCCGTCTCCAGTGCCGTCTTCAGCGTCGATTCGAGGTCGGCGGCGGCATCGACGTGCCAGCTCTTCACGCCGAAGCCCTTCGCCACCTCGGCCAGTTCGACGCCGTAGGGCGTCCCGTCGGTCCTGCTCCACTCGCTGATCACATGCCGGTCGGTGATCTTGCGCTGGCCGCCGCGGATGGACATGTAGCCCTCGTTGTTGGGGATCACGAAGCAGACCGGGATGTTGTGCTGAGCCACGACGCCGAGCTCCTGCACGGACATCAGGAAGTCGCCGTCGCCGACCAGGCACACGACTTGACGCTCGGGCTGGGCCAGCTTCGCCCCGATGGCGGCCGGCACCGCCCACCCCATGGAGGAGTAGCCGCCGGCCGTCATGTGCGTCCGGGGCTCGTAGACCGGGAACGACTGCTTCACAGCCCCCTGCGGGTTGCCCGAGCCGGCCACGACGATGCCGTCGCGGTCCAGCACCGACCGCAGGTCGCGCAGCGGGCGCTGGGAGGTGAAGGGGACCTCGTCGGAGTTGGTGCGCCCCGCGATCTGGTCGGCCCACTTCGCCTTCAGGCCTTCCAGCGTGCGCAGGTGATCGGCGGCATCGCCCTCCGAGCGCGGCCCGACGGCGGCCGTGAGGTCGGCGAGGGCCGGCTTGGCGTCGGCGACGATGCCCACCTCGGCCGGGTAGTTCTTGCCGATCTCGTAGGGATCGATGTCGATCTGCAGGAGCTTGCCGGGCGGCAGGGAGAACGTGACGCCCTTGCGGTAGCTGGACGCCGACCAGTCGGTGAACCGGCAGCCCACGGAGAGGACGACGTCCGCGTTGGCGGCCATCCCGTTGCCGGCCGTCGTGCCCGTCTGGCCGACGGCGCCCGCGAACAGGCGGTGGTCCTCCGGGAACCCGCTCTTGCCGTTCCACGTCGTCACGACCGCAGCCTGGACCTTCTCGGCCAGCTCGATCAGCTCCGCGGTCGCGTTCGCGGTGACGAGGCCCCCGCCGACGACGATGACCGGGCGCTCCGCTGCCTCGAGCACGCGGGCCGCCGCCTCGATCGCGGACGGGTCGGGGTGGACGACACCCTGGGGGATGCGGCGCTCGAGGTCGTGCAGGTCGACGTCGGCGTCCTCGGCCTGCACGTCCATCGGCACCTCGATGTGCACCGGGCCGGGACGCCCGGTCAGCATCGCGTTGAAGGCCCGGTGCAGAACGAACGGCAGCTCGGCGACCGTGTTGGCCTCGAACTGGCGCTTAACGGCGGGCCCGACCATCTGCGGGAAGTTGTTGGCCCTGACGCGGTCGAGCTCCTGCATGGTGCCGTGGCCGCGCATGTGCGTCGGCGGCGCGCCGGTGATGGTCAGCAGACTGGTCGAGTCGGCGTAGGCCGTGGCCAGGCCCATCAGGGTGTTGACGGCGCCGGGGCCGACTGAGGTCAAAGCCACCATCGGCTTGCCGGATGCGCGCCAGTAGCCGTCGGCCATGTGCACCGCGCTCTGCTCGTGGAAGACCTGCGTGAGCTTGATGTCGCTGCCGTCGCGCAGAAAGCCGTCCAGCAGCGACCACACCCCGTGGCCAGGGATGCCCGCAGCGTGCTCCACTCCGTAGTTGGTCAGGGTTCGGGCGATGATCTCGCCGCCGGTCAGTGTGGGCACTGGTTCTCCTCAGGTCGGAAAGGGGGAGTTCGTTGACGCAGGTGATCAGATGCAGTCTCAGGCACTCGAGGTGGTTGGGTTCAATCGCTCACGCGCGCTCTGGGCGTGACCGGGGAGGCGTTCGGCTTCGGAGATCGCGACGATCGTCGGGGCGATGGCGGCGCTGCCGGCTTGCGTCGCGCGCTGATAGGTCAGGGTCTTGAGGAACTTGCCGACCCAGAGGCCGCCGGTGTAGCGGGCGGCCCCGGCGGTCGGCAGGACGTGGTTGGTGCCGATGCCCTTGTCGCCGTAGGGGACGGCGGTCTGCCTCCCCAGGAAGATCGAGCCGTAGTTGCGCAGGCGGTCCAGGAACCAGTCGGGATCAGCCGTATGGACCTCGATGTGCTCGCTGGCGGTGAGGTCGGAGGCCTCGACGGCCTCTTCGGGCGTGTCGCAGAGGATGACCTCCCCGTAATCGCGCCAGGCATCGGCCGCCACCTCCCCGGTCGACAGTGCCCCGATGCGCCGCTCGATGGCCGCGACGGTCCTGTCGGCGATCTCCCGCGAGGTGCTGATGAGCCATCCGACCGAGGTCACGCCGTGCTCCAGTTGCCCGGCGATGTCGGCGGCGGCAAGCTCGGGGTCGCTGGTCTCGTCGACGATCACCGAGACCTCGCTCGGTCCGGCGAGCAGGTCGATGCCGACGTGGCCGAAGAGCTGGCGCTTGGCCTCGGCGACGTAGGCGTTGCCCGCCCCGACGATCATGTCGACGGGCTCGATGTCCTCGATGCCGAACACCAGCGCGGCCAGGCCGTGGGCGCCGCCGACGCAGACGATGCTGTCCGCCGTCCCGATGGACATCGCGTAGAGCATGGCCGGAGCGATCCCCGTGCCGTCGATGGGCGGAGCGGCACAGATGATGCGCTCGACGCCGGCCCGACGAGGGACCACCGTCGTCATGAGCGACGACGCGATCAGCGGATAGCGACCGCCCGGCGCATACGAGCCGACGGAGGAGACGGGGACGTGCCGATGACCGAGCGTGATGCCCGGCAGCGTCGGCAGCTCGAGGTCGGTGAGCGTGTCGCGCTGCGCTGACGCGAAGGCGCCGATCTGCTCGGCGGCGAAGTCGATGTGTCCCCGCAGATCGTCCGGCACGGCCGCGATCGCACGGTCGATGTCGGCGTCGGTGAGCGTGAAGCGCTCGGGCGACCAGCCATCGAAGCGCTCGCTGTACTCCCGGACGGCATCGATACCCCGCCGCTCGACGTCGAGCAGGATCGCGCTCACGACTTCGACGATCTGTGGGTCTCGGGCCAGGGGCGTCCGCTCGGCGCGCTTGAGGTAACGGATCACGCGAGGGAGTGTGTGGGTCCCAGCCGGATCTGAGCAAGGCACAATGTGCGAAGAGCTGACGACGCCTCTGCACAGTTCGGACTAGCTTGCCCCGGGTGAACGTCGGCGATCTCCTCGACCTCGACCTGCTGCGCAATGGCGGCGTCACCGTCGTCGCGGGGCGTGAGCACCTCGGCCAGGACGTTCGCTGGGTGCACACCGGAGAGATCGCCGACATCGCTCGGTTCCTGACGGGCGGCGAGGTGTTACTGACGGCGGCGACCGGACTCGAGCGGACACCCGCCGACCATCGCCGCTACATCCGCGAGCTGGTCGAGGTGGGCGCCGCCGGGGTCATCATCGAGCTTGGCCGGGGCCTGAAGGCCATCCCGGCCGAGATGATCCAGGAAGCCGAGCGCGGCGCCTTCGTGCTCGCGTCGCTGGACTCGGAGGTGCCCTTCGTCGCGGTCACCCACCTCGTGCACACGGCACTCATCAGCTCGGCGCACGCGACGCTGCTGCGGGCGACCGACATAGAGGACGAGCTCGGACGCATGATCGTGGACGGCGCCACGCTCCCCGCGATGCTCGAGACGCTCTCGGAGCATCTGAACAACCCCGTCATCCTTGAGGACGCGTCGCATCGCGTGGTCGCGTACGGCCGTGCGACCGGCGCGATCGCGCCCGTCCTGCGTCGCTGGCGCGAGCATTCGCGCTCAGCGCACCGCGGCGACCGCGCGGGGCCGATGGTGTCCAACGAGGCGGACCCGCCCTGCGCCTGGACCGAGGTGATGCTGCGCGGCGAGCGGTGGGGCCGCCTGCATGTGCTGGCGGCGGGCGGTCCGCTCGACGACGTGACGAACCTGGTGCTCGGGCGGATGGCGTCGACCATCGCGCTGCACCTGATGAGCGAACGCGACGCCTACCTCTCCGACGCGGCGGAGGAGACGCTCGTCCGCGGCCTCGCGCTCGAGCAGGACTTCGACGGGCAGGCGTTCGTCGACCGCGCCACGGGCCTGGGGATCGACCTGGAGGGCGACCTTGTGATGTTGTCGCTCGCGCCGGCCCCGAAGACGCGCGCCAGCCAGTCCGAACCGGCGTCGCCCGAGGCACTGGCGCCTGTCGTGCGGGCGGCGTTGGCGAGGTTGCGATGGTCCAGCGTCGTGGGAACGGCGGAGGGTGCCATCGTCGCCGTGGCGACGGCATCCCCGCGTCCGGGGCTGGAGGCCGCGGCGGCAGCGCTCATGGCCGACCTCTCGGCGCGGGCTCCCGAGCTGCGGTCGGTAGGCGTCAGTCGAAGCTGTCGCGCGGCCGCGCTGCCCCGCGCGCTGAGCGAGGCACGCGTCGCGCAGCGGTTCGCTCCCACCGCCGAGGACAGCTCGGTGCAGATGTACGACGAGCTCGTCCTGCACCGCCTCCTCGCCCCGCTGGTCAACGGCCCGGAGCTGGCGGGGTTCGTCCAGAGCGAGCTCGGGGCCTTGATCGACTACGACGCCGAGCACAACGCCGACCTGGTCAGGACCCTCGACGCCTACCTCCAGGCGAACGGCTCCAAGATCGCGACCGCGACGCTGCTGCATCTGAGACGGCGCTCCGTGTACTACCGGCTCGAGCGCCTCGAGCAGATCCTCGGGCATTCGATCGACCCGCCCGACCGGCGTGCCCGTCTCTATGTGGCGCTCCGCGCCCGCGAACTTCTCGGCACACATGCGCCTCGGGGGGCCTGACGTGCAGAGTGTGGGCAGGAGACTGCACACATCGCCGCTTGCCCGCGCCGGCCGGCGCTGACAGGCTGGGGTCCATGACACGAGTGTTGTTCCTCTATGGAGGGTGGCCGGGCCACCTGCCCTACGACGTCGCCGACTGGGCGCACGGCGTGATGGGCGGGCTGGGCTTCGACGTCGACGACACCAACGACCCGCACGTCCTTGAACAGGACCTCACCGTCTACGACCTGATCGCGGTCGGTTGGACCCAGGCGATGACCACGGAGGACCTGACGGAAAGGGCCGAGGCGCGACTGCACGAGGCCGTTCGGCGTGGGACCGGACTCGCCGGGTGGCACGGGATGGCGGCCTCGTTCCGCTCGAGTCTGCAGTTCTCGCTGATCGCGGGGGCATCGTTTCTCGACCATCCCGGAGGGGAGGGCGTCGAGGTCCCCTACACGATCGACATCGTCGACCGCGACCACCCGGTCACGCAGGGCGTCGACTCGTTCGAGATCGCCTCCGAGCAGTACTACATGCACGTCGACCCGTCCGCGCACGTGCTCGCGACCAGCACGTTCAGCGGCGAGCACTGGCCGTGGGTGGACGGCGTCGTCATGCCGGCCGTCTACACGCACCGATGGGGCGAAGGCCGCGTGTTCTACGCCTCGCCTGGCCATGTCCCGGACGAGCTCCGCATTCCGGCGTCCGAGCGCCTCATCCGTCAAGGGCTGGATTGGGCCGCCCGCAGTGCCTGAGGTCTTCGGGCCAGGCACGCCCAAGGTGGTGCCGGCGGAGTCGGAGCGGGACATCGATTGTGACATCGCGATCGTCGGTGCGGGTATCGGCGGGGCAACGCTTGCCTGGGCCCTCCGCGAGTCGGGCGTGCGCGTGCTGGTCGTCGAACAGGGGGACTTTCTCCCGCGCGAGCGTGAGAACTGGTCACCGCGTGACGTTCACGTCGACGGGCGCTACAAGAACTCCGACGCCTGGATCGACGGCGACAGCACCGCTGAGTTCGTGCCGGGCAACTATCACTATGTCGGCGGCTCGAGCAAGTTCTACGGAGCCACGATGCCGCGCTTCCGCGAAGCCGACTTCGGCGAGCTCCAGCTCGAGGACGGCGTGTCCCCGGCGTGGCCGTTCGACTACGCGACGCTTGAGCCTCACTACGCGGAGGCGGAGCGGCTCTACTGGGTCCACGGCGACGGCGGCGATCCCACCGAACCGCCGCGCTCGGGGGCATTCCCGTTTCCGGGTCTTCCGCACGAACCGCCGATGGCCCGGCTGGCCGGGCGCCTGCGCCGCCAGGGCCTGCGGCCGTTCACGCTTCCCCAGGCGGTCGACTGGCGCAGCGGCGGTCGCTGCATCCTGTGCAAGACGTGCGACTCCTATCCGTGCCTCGTGGACGCGAAGGCTGACGCCGACGTCGCCGCCATGCGCCCTGCGCTCGAGTCGCCGGACGTGCGGCTGCTCACCCGGGCACGGGTCGACCAGGTCCTCACCGATGGCGACGGTGCGCGGGTAACCGGGCTCGCCGTTCGGCGCGGCGATCGGGAGATCACGATCACCGCGAGCCGCTACGTCCTGGCGGCCGGGGCAGTCCAGAGCGCCGCGCTGCTCCTTCGGTCGCGCAGCCCGGCCGCTCCAGAGGGCGTCGCCAACGCGTCGGGCCAGGTCGGTCGCAACTACATGGCGCACGTCTCCTCGTTCGTGGTCGGTGCCCGCCCGGGCCGCGCGCATCACATGCAGTTCCAGAAGACGCTCGGAATCAACGACTGGTACTTCGCGGGACCCAAGACGCCGTATCCGCTGGGCAACGTGCAGGGGCTCGGCAAGCTCTACGGCGAGACGATCAAAGCGGCGCGCCGGTGGGTGCCGCTCGGACTGTTGGCCTGGATCACCGCACGCAGCATCGACTTCTTCGTGGAATCGGAGGACCTGCCGCTGCCAGAGAACCGGGTGGAGGTCGACGCGGCGGGCCGCATTCATCTGCACTGGTCCCCGACCAACGCCGGCGCGCACGCCGAGCTCGTCCGGCGCATGAGCCGTGCGCTGCAACGGGCCGGGTACCCCTTCATCTTCAAGCAGCAGCTCGGTGTCGAGGCCACGTCACATCAGTGCGGGACGGCCCGCATGGGCATCGACCCCGGCTCGAGCGTGGTCGACCCGCTGTGCCGGTCGCATGACGTCGAGAACCTCTGGATCGTTGATGCGTCCGTCTTCCCCTCTTCCGCTGCTGTGAATCCGGCGCTGACCATCGCCGCTGTCGCCCTTCGCGTCGCGGCCGCGGGCCAGCTCGTGTCTGCCGGCAGAGCGCCATCGAAGGAGGCTGCGTGAAGGTCGAGCGCGTCGACCACATGTCCTTCACCGTCGGTGACCTGGACCGATCGAGCGCGTTCTACGGGCGATTCGGCTGGGAGCCTCATCGGGCCTACGAATCCGCCGGCGCGGAGGTCGACGACGGTGCCGGCACGGAGCATGCCGACATGCAGATCCGCTGGCTCAAGCACCCACTCGGTGGGCCGATGCTCGAGCTGATCCGCTACCAGCACCACGAGGCAAACCGGTCTGCGCACAACTCGCGCGTCGGTGCCGCGCACCTCTGCTTCGCCGTCGACGACGTCCGCGCGGCCCACGCGGAGCTCAGCGCTGACGGCATCACGTTCATCTCTGACCCGCACGAGGACGTGTTCGGTGTCGTCTGGGTCTACCTGCGCGACCCCGATGGGAACGCCGTCGAACTCATCCAGGACCCCTCTCCACCCGCTCCCTAATTCTGGACATACTGTCTAAAGTTAGCTAGGGTCGCGGCGTGGGACCAGGTCATCGCCATCAATCAGACGGGCGTCTTCTACGGAATGCGTGCCTCCAGACCGGCGATGCTCCGACGACGAGGGTCCAGAGGTCGAGGCGGCCGTGGCGGCGCTCACCCCGATGGGCCGCGGTGCCCAGGCCGGTGAGATCTCCCCCGGCGTCCTCTTTCTCGCTCCGACGAGGCGTCCTGCGCGACCGGCACCGAGTTGGTCATCGACGCGCCTACGCGTCGGAGCCGGAGACCGCCGCCTACAGCGCAGCGAAGGCCGGCGCGGTGTCGTTTGCGAAGTCCGCAGCGCTCGACCTCGCCGGATTTGGCGTGAGCGTCAACACCGTGGCCCCGGGGTTCGTGGACACGCCGATGAGCGCGGACTTCGTCGCCACGGCTACGACGGAACAGATGCGCGTCGTCAATCCGCTCGCCCGCTTCGGACAGCTCGAGGAGATCGCCTCCGTCGCCACCTACCTTGCGACGCGGGCGCCCGCGTTCCTCACCGGCCAGACGGTCGTCGTAGACGGTGCGCAGTCCACCAGCGCGCCGATCCCGTAGCGGTGCAGCGCCTCCTCCTCATCAGCACGACGCGGCGTCGGGGGAAACCCGACGCCGCTCTGCTGAACTGAGCCCGTGCCCGGCGCCGAGAACGCTCGCCACCCTGCGCTCCTCGCGCGCTGGTTCGACACGCCGGCGACGGCGATCCTGCGCATCGAGGCGGTGCCCACGCAGCCGATCGACGGGGCCGTACCCGTCGTCGTGCTTCGCGTCGTCCTGCGGTCCGGCCGCCGCCGCTACTACCAGTGGTTCCCGCCCGAGGGTGAGCACCGGGATGCCGTCACACCGGAGATGGCGTTGGCCGACCTCTGGGACGATGTGACCACGTCACAGCAGGACATCGCCATCTATCGGCGCCTGGATGCTGGGCCCAACCGCGAGGTGGAGATCCTGCGTGAGCTCACACGGCTCGGGTCCCGGCGCACCTATCCACTGCTGGCCTGGGCCGATCTCGAATGCGACGACCTCCACACCACATCGTGCGCGGTGTTCGATCGAGAGCCGGCCGCCGTGGCCGCCCGGCGGCACATCGGTCACCTGCAGCAGGAGGCTCCCCACCAGGCGCTCGCGGTCCTGCGCGGACTCGGCGAGACCATCGCGAGCGTCCACCGCGATCTGGCAGACGTCGGCAGCCCGCCGCGGCCGATCGATCGGCTCCACATCGCGCTTCTCGCTGCCACGATCGACGAGCGACTCGCCGTGAGCCGCGGCGTCCTGGAGGCGTCCGGTAAGCGCGCCGAGGTCCGAGCTCTGGCGGAGGGCCTAAGTGGTGGGCTCGCCATAACTCGCCACGGGGACCTGACGCTTGACAACGTGGTCTTTGACGGCGGGTGGCGTGTGACCGGCTGGCAGGGACGCACGGAGGAGCCCGCGCCTCAACGACGGGCGCTGCGTTCTCCTTTGGCCGACCTCGCCGCACTGATGACATCGCTGCGCCGGCACCTCTCCGAACCGTTCGGCGACAACGGTGCAGCAGCAGTTCTCATCGGCTATCTCGACACTGCCGACAGCCGCCTCCTGCCTGGCGACGAGATGTCCGTCCGCCGGATGTTGCGCCTGTTCGAGATCGCTGAAGAAGCGCGCCACGCACGATTCTCCGCTGCCCGACTGCCGATCGGGTAGTCATTGAAGCCAATGACGATCGTCCCCGACACCGAGCCGCCGCCGGAGGAGCCCGAGGCCGGGCACAGCGAGCCGACCTTCGACGAGCAGTTCTACCCAGCCCGGCCGCGACGGCTGCGCCCCTTGGCCACCCGCGCAGAGCGGCCGGTCCGGCCTGAGGACGCTCGCGGCGCCGCCGAGGCCGGCAACCCGGAGTACGTGCGCTGGCTCGTCAACGAATCCATGCTGAGCGACGCCAACCACCTGGCGAGCCAGCTCTCCGGACAGGGCAGCATGTGGCAGAACCCGTTCGCTGATCCGGATCCGCGCGCGGCGGTCGAGCGTGCGGCGGTGTGGTTCACCGCCTACCCGATGTCATTCGTGACCCGGCCGGGGCAGACGTACATCGCCGGCCTGGCCGACCCCGAGCTGTGGCGCGCCTTCAGGCAGATCGGTATCGACGCGGTGCACACCGGCCCGGTCAAGCAGGCCGGGGGTCTCCTCGGCTGGCGGCAGACTCCGTCGGTGGACGGGCACTTCGATCGCATCAGCATGCAGGTGGACCCGGCCTTCGGGACCGAAGCCGAGTTCCGGGAGTTGTGCGCGACGGCCGAGGCCAATGGCAGCGTGATCATCGACGACATCGTCCCGGGACATACGGGCAAGGGTGCCGACTACCGCCTGGCCGAACTGGGCTTCGGCGACTACCCCGGCATCTACCACATGGTCGCGATCGAGCCGGAGGACTGGCACATCCTCCCCGAGGTCCCCCCGGGCCGCGACAGCGTGAACATCGCCCCCGACGTCGAGGCCGAACTCGAGCGCGAGGGCTACATCATCGGCCAGCTCCAGAGGGTCATCTTCTTCGAGCCCGGCGTCAAGGAGACCAACTGGTCCGCGACGCGCACGGTCAAGGGCATCGATGGGGTCGACCGCCGCTGGGTGTACCTGCATTACTTCAAGGACGGGCAGCCGTCCATCGACTGGCTCGACCCGTCGTTTGCCGGGATGCGTCTGGTCATCGGGGACGCGCTGCACGCGCTGGTCGACCTCGGCTCGGGCGCGCTGCGCCTCGATGCCAACGGGTTCCTGGGCGTCGAGAAGCGCTCCGGCTCGCCGGCATGGTCGGAGGGACACCCGCTTTCGGAGGCCGCTAACCAGCTCATCGCGAGCATGATCCGCAAAGTCGGTGGCTTCTCCTTCCAGGAACTCAACCTGACCATCGACGACATCAAGACGATGTCGGAGGCGGGTGCGGACCTCTCCTATGACTTCATCACGCGGCCGGCGTACCACCACGCGTTGGTCACGGCCGACACCGAGTTCCTGCGTCTGACGATGCGACTTGCGCTCGGGGCCGGGATCGAGCCCGTGGCGCTCGTACACGGTCTGCAGAATCACGACGAGCTCACCCACGAGCTCGTGCACTTCGCGTCGGGGCACTGGGACGAGCCGTTCGCCTTCCGCGGCACGGAGATGCGCGGCGAGGACCTCGCCGCGACCATCCGCAGCGAGCTGACCTCGGGCCTGACCGGCGAAGCGGCGCCGTACAACCTGCCCTTCACCCAGAACGGCATCGCGTGCACGACCGGTTCGGTCATTACCGCTGTCCTGGGCATCACCGATCCGAGCCGGATGACGCAGGAGGACATCGAGAGCGTCAAACAGGTGCACCTCCTGCTCGCCATGTTCAACGCGCTCCAGCCAGGCGTGTTCGCCCTGTCGGGCTGGGACCTCGCCGGGATGCTCACCGTCGAGCGCTCCGCGGTTGAGGACCTTGTCGCCGAAGGAGACACGCGCTGGATCAACCGCGGCGCGCACGATCTCCTCGGGGTCGGGGCCGACGCGCCGAAGCGCATGGGTCAGATGCCGCGTGCCCGCAGCCTCTACGGCTCACTGCCCGAGCAGATGGCCGACCCGGGGTCGTTCGCGAACCGGTTGAGCCGCATCATCGATGTCCGGCGCAAGTTCGGGATCGCCACCGCGCGCCAACTCGATGTCCCCGAGGTGTCTCATGCAGGCATGCTCGTCCTGGTCCACGAGCTCGCCGACGCGACTCAGCAGATCACGGTGCTCAACTTCTCCCCGGACGAGATCACGGGAACCGTGCGGTCCGAGCAGCTCATCGTCGGCGCGCAACTGCACGACATGTTCGAACGCGACGATGCCTGCGCCACCGTGGACAATCTGAACAGCTTCGCCGTGGACCTCGGGCCATACAGCGGCCGGGCGTTGCACGTCAAACCCACGGCCGAGACCGCGACAGGACCCAAAAACTAGACACGGCGTCCAGAGTTGGGTACTGTCGCGATCTATGAGCGACAGCCTGATCAGCTCGACGCCTTCGCACTACGAGGAGGCGCGTGTGCACGCCCTCCTGGCGGCGGAGGTCGAGCGGTACGCCCGCGAACGACCGCGGTCGCGGGCGCTGTTCGCGCGTGCCAAGGGGAGCCTCTTCGGTGGTGTTCCGATGCCGTGGATGCTGACCTGGCCGGGCGACTTCCCGATCTATGTCGACGAAGCGCAGGGCGCGCGACTCACCGACATCGACGGCCACGAGTACATCGACTTCTGCCTGGGCGACAGCGCCGCGATGCCGGGCCACTCGCCGCGACCTGTGGCGGAGGCCGTCAGCCGCCGGGCCGCGAGCGGGATCGCCGCGATGCTCCCGACGGAGGACAGCGCCTGGGTGGGGGAAGAGCTGACGCGTCGCTTCGGGCTCGAGAGCTGGCAGTTCACGCTGTCGGCAACCGACGCCAACCGCAACGCGATTCGCTACGCCCGACATGTCACGCGACGCGCGAAGGTGCTCGTGTTCAACTTTGCCTACCACGGCACAGTGGAGGAGGCCCTGGTCAGCCTCACCGACGGCGAGGTCCGTCCCAAGCGCTGGACGCTCGGCGCGGTCGGCGACGCTGCCGAGAAGTCCCGTGTCGTCGAGTTCAACGACGCGGAGGCACTCGCACGTGAGCTCGAGGCCGGCGATGTGGCCTGTGTGCTGACGGAGCCGGCGCTCACGAACATCGGCATCGTCCTGCCCGAGCCGGGCTTTCACGAGACCATCCGGAAGCTGACTCGTCAGCACGGCGTCCCGCTCATCATCGACGAGACGCACACGATGTGCGCGGGTGCCGGCGGGGCCACGCGCGAGTATGGCCTCGAGCCGGACATGGTCGTCATGGGCAAGTGGCTCGGGAGCGGCGTCCCGGGCGGCGCGCTGGGCATGAGCGCCGACTTGGCCGACCGGGTGATGGACACCCTGCCCGGCCCGCTGCGCGGGCCCACCGGGGTCGGGGGCACCGTGGCCGGGAACGCGCTGTCGCTGGCGGCCATGCGAGCCACGCTCGAGCATGTGCTGACCGAGGACGCCTTCATCGGGATGACCGCTGTCGCCGATCGATGGCGCGAGGGTGTCGACGAGGTCATCGATCGCGCCAAACTGCCCTGGCACGTCGTGCAGATGGGATGCCGCGGCGAGTATCGCTTCCGCCCTGAGCCCCCACGCACAGGGCTCGAGGCGGCGGCGGAGATCGACGCCGACCTCGACCGGTACCTGCACCTGGGCTGCCTGAACCGGGGGGTCCTGATGACGCCCTTCCACAACATGGCGCTCATGTCGCCGGCACACACAGAGGCGGACGCCGACCGGCACACGGAGGCCTTCGCCGAGCTCGTCGAGGCACTGGTGGCGCCGTCTTGACCGACGTAGCCGGCCCCCCTCCGGGCGCGACCTACCTCGAAGGCCTCTTCGGTCTTCGAGGTCGAACCGCGGTGGTCTCAGGAGGCACCAGCGGGCTGGGGGCCGCCGCGGCCGAGGGCCTTGCCGCAGCCGGGGCGACGGTCATCATCATCGGTCGTGACGAGGGCCGCGGGACCCACGTCGTCGACCGCATCCGCGCGGACGGCGGTACGGCTGAGCTGCAGCTGGCCGATGTCACCGACGACGACGAGGTGGAGCGCGTGAAGGCTGCCGTGCTCGCCGCCCACCCGGTCGTCGACACGCTCCTCAACGCGGCCGGAATCGATGCGGGCGGCGGGCCTGCGGCTGACGCGAGCCTGGCCGACTGGCAGCGCGCCTTCGACGTCAACGTGTTCGCCACCGTGCGGATGTGCCAGGCCTTTGGCCGGCCGATGCTCGCACGTGGGCGTGGCTGGATCGTCAACTTCGCCTCGACGGACGGGGTGGTCGGCGTTCCCGAAGCGTCCGCCTACACGGCGAGCAAGGGCGCCGTTATCCAACTCACTCGATCCCTAGCCGTCGAGTGGATCAAGTCGGGCGTCCACGTCAACGCCATCGCCCCTGGAGAGTTCGACACGCCGATGATCAGCGAGCTGATGGCCCGCCCGGACTACCAGGACTGGGTCCGGCAAGCGGTCCCGGCCGGACGCGTCGCCGAGCCGCGCGAGCTCGTCGGTGCGCTGCTCTTTCTCGTCTCGGAGAGCGCGAGCATGGTGGTCGGCCACACCCTCGTCGTTGACGGCGGGCGGACCGCGATCTGATGCCCCGGGTCGCGTTGCGCAGTGTGTGCAAGTGCTGGTGTGGCCTTTCGCACACGGGACCTTGTTCGCCCGCCGGTGACCGCACAGACTTCGCCTCATCACTTGCAGACCCACGGACCCGAGACACCCAGCCACAGGAGAAGGCATGAGAGATCGACGAGACGAGACAGGGATCGGATGGCCCGGCATCACCCGCCGCAGTCTGCTGCAGAAGGGCGGGACGGGTCTAGTCGTTGTTGGCGGTGCTGGCTGGCTCGCCGCCTGTGGCGGCGGTAATCCGAACTCGGGCTCCTCGACGGGCGGCAGCGGTGCGACGACCGGCGGCACGCCAAAGCGGGGCGGCACGTTGCGCCTGGGCGCTTCGGGTGGCGGCGACAACGACACGCTCGATGGCCAGAACGCCCTGTCCAATGTCGATTTCGCGATCGCCTACGCGCTTTTCGACCCGCTCACCAAGGTCAACGACAAGGGTGAGGTCGTCCCGGTCCTGGCCGAGTCGCTCGAGCCCAACAAGGACGGCACGGAGTGGACGATCCGGCTGCGGCCGAACATCAAGACCCATGACGGCAAGCCGTATGAGGCCGCCGACGTCCTGTACTCGCTGCGGCGCATCCAGGAGAAGAAGTACCCGGGCGCGATCTCGTTCGGTCCCATCAACCTCAAGGGCGCCAAGATCATGGATGCCCAGACGTTGCGCATCCCGTTCGCCAGGCCCTACGCGATCTTCGACCAGGGACTCGCGCTCGCCCAGAGCGTGATGGTCCCGCGCGGCTTCGATCCCAAGAAGCCAAACGGCACCGGCCCCTTCAAGTACGTGTCCTTCACGCCCGGTCGTGAGACGAGCTTCGCCCGTCACGAGGAGTACTGGGACGAGGGCAAGCCGTACCTCGACAAGTTGGTGATCACGAACATCTCCGATGAGACGTCGCAGATCAACGCGCTGCAGTCGGGTCAGGTTGACGCGGTCGACTACCTGTCGTCGAAGTCGATCGAGGCGGCGAAGGGCGCAGGCGCCAACGTGATCATCTCCAAGACCGGAGCGTGGGGCCCGCTCACCATGCGTGTCGACCGTCCTCCCTTCACCGATGTGAAGGTGCGTCAGGCACTCCGCCTGGTCGTCGACCGCAAGCAGATGCTCGAGCAGGTCTTCGCCGGCAACGGCGGCATCGGGAACGACGTCTGGGGCATCTTCGATCCTGCCTTCAAAGGCGCGGGCCTGGAGCAGCGAGAGCAGGACATCGAGCAGGCGAAGTCGCTCCTCAAGCAGGCAGGTCAGTCGGACCTGCGCCTTGAGTTGTTCGCGACCCCGATCACCCCTGGCGAGGTCGAGAGCGCGGAGGTCTTCGCCACACAGGCCAAGGAGGCAGGCGTCACGGTGAAGGTCAACAAGCAGACAACGACCACGTTCTTCGCCAACACCTACCTCAAGGGCGACTTCGCGATCGACTACTGGCCGTACCAGCCGTACCTGGTGGCGACGGGCCAGGCCGTCGTGAAGGGGGCTCCGTTCAGTGCCACGCATCAGGCCGACCCGGGCTACGACAAGCTCTATCAGCAGGCGACCAGCCAGGTCGACGACGGCAAGCGCAACGAGATCATTGCCGAGATGCTGAAGTTCGACCACGAAAAGGGCGGCAACATCATCCCGTACTACTTCCCCGTCATCGACGCGGTGGGTCAGCAGGTGAAGGGCGTCAAGTCGGGAGTCACGGGCGTCGCGCTCGGCGGGTTCGACTTCGCGAACATCTGGATGGAATCCTGATCCCATGTCGGTGACCACCGGGGACGCGCCCAGTACCGGCGTCATGGCGACGCGGACCGAGGCACGCCGCGCCAAGCGCGGCGGGCCAGTTCAGCGTCTGCTGATGTGGCGCCTGCCGCTCGGTGTGCTGAGCGTGTTCCTGGTGGCCGTCCTCACCTATCTGGCGACCCAGGTGCTCCCTGGGGATGCCGCCTCGTCCATCCTCGGCCAGAGCGCTACGCCAGAGCGCTTGGCGGCGGTGCGACAGGAACTCGGGCTGGATCGGAGCGTCGTCGGCGGACTGTTCGACTGGCTCGGTGGCCTTGTCTCCGGCGACTTCGGCAACTCGCTCATCCAGCACCGCCCCGTGTCAGAGATCATCGGGCCGCGGCTGGCGAACTCGATGGTCCTGCTGGTCGTCGTGGCGATCCTGTCAACGGTCATCGGGGCGGTGGCGGGCGTCATCGCGGCCCACCAGCGCGACAAGTGGTTCGACGACGTCACCTCCACGCTCGCACTGGTCGCTTCGGCGCTGCCCGAGTTCGTGGTCGGTGTGCTGGTGATCCTCGTCTTCTCCCTGGGGGTGTTCGACTGGTTCCCAGCCGTGTCGATCATCCCGCCCGACCAGCGGATCTGGAACGACCTCACCAAACTGGTCCTCCCGGTCGTCACGTTGGTGATCGTCACGGCGCCGTACATGTTCCGGATGGTGAGGGCGGCGACGATCGAGGCTCTGCAGAGCGACTACGCGGAGGTGGCGCGGCTGAAGGGTGTGAGCACGCGACGCCTCCTGTTCCGGCACGCGCTGCCGAACGCGTTCGCTCCGGCCGTGCAGGTGTTCGGCCTCAACGTCCTCTATCTCGCCGGCGGCATCGTGCTCGTCGAGACGGTGTTCCAGTACCCAGGGATCGGGTTGGCGCTCGTGTCGGCGATCGAGAACCGCGACGTTCCCGTCATCCAGTTCACGGTCGTGCTGTTGGCCATCTTCTACGTGCTGCTGAACATCCTCACCGATCTCGTCGTGCTGCTCGCCACCCCGCGGCGGAGGGCTCCACGATGACCACGGTGGACGACTTCGCCGGCCTCCCCGTCGCCGCACCCGAGCGCCGCGGCGCGGGCACCGTCCGCCGGGTGCTCGGGGAGGCGATCCGGACGCGCCGCGGGCAGATCGGCGCGGCGCTCGCGCTGCTCGTCCTGGGTGTGGCGTTCCTGGGCGCGATCATCCCGCACGGCAGCCCGACCGCGTTCAGCGCGCCGCCGTTCACGCAGCCGGGCGTCGGCGCCGCCGGACTGCTGGGCGCAGACGGGCTCGGCCGCGACGTGCTCTCGCGCGTGTTGAGCGGCGGCTGGATCCTGATGATCCTCGCGGTGCTCGCGACGCTGCTCACGATCGTCGTCGGTGCTCTCCTCGGTATCACCGCTGCCTACCGCCGGGGACTGTGGGAGGGCGTCACCATGCGCGGCGTCGACGTCGTGCTCGCCATGCCTCAGCTCGTTTTCGTCCTGCTCATGCTCAGTGTCGTCGGTCCGAAGCGCTGGCTGTTAGTGCTCAGCGTGGGCCTGTCCCAGGCGCCGCAGTCGGCGCGCGTCATCTACGCCGCCGCCCAAGACGTCTGCGAGCGTGACTTCGTGAAGGCGGTCGCCGTGTGGGGCGTGCCGCCTCGCAAGGTGATGACCCGACACGTGCTTCCCAGCCTGATCACGCCGATCATGGTGGAGACCGGGCTGCGCCTGAGCTACTCCATCATCCTCATCGCGGGCTTGAGCTTCCTCGGGCTCGGCACGCAGCCCCCGGCTCCCGATTGGGGCGTCATGATCAACGAGAACCGCCTCGGCCTGGCCAGCAACTACTGGGGCGTGCTTGCCCCGTCGATCCTGCTGGCCCTGCTCTCCGTGGGCACCAACATGTTCGCCGACGCGATCGCCCGCGCGAACCTCGGAGAGAACCGCAGCGAGCAGGCGGTCGTCGCCTCCGCCGGCGGGACGGGGTCCACGGCATGAGCGCGACTGCCACCGGGAACGCCCAGGAAGCCGTGGGTACTGCGCTGCGAGTCCGCGACCTCACCGTCGTCATGCGCCGCAGCCGCATTCCTGTCGTCGCCGACGTGTCCTTCGACGTCGCTGCGGGCGACGTGATGGGGCTGGTGGGCGAGTCGGGCTCGGGCAAGAGCACGGTCGGCCTCGCGCTCCTCGGGTACTGCCGTCAGGGCCTTGAGATCGCGGGCGGCCAGGTCCGGCTGGGCGAATGTGAGGTGCTCGAGCTCAAGGGCGCGGCGCTGCGAGGATCGCGCGGGCGCCTGTTCTCCTATGTCCCGCAGGATCCGGCCAGCGGATTGAACCCGGCGATGCGACTCGGCACGCAACTGCGCGAGGCGATCGCGATCCACGACGGCGTCCTGGACGACGGCGAGACTGTGGAGGAGCGGGCGATGCGCCTCCTCGAGGACGTCGACCTCCCGACGGCCAAGGCGTTCTTGCGCAGCTACCCCCACCAGACCTCCGGCGGTCAGCAGCAGCGCATCGGCATCGCCATGGCGTTCGCGTGCCGGC
Source organism: uncultured Solirubrobacteraceae bacterium (assembly GCA_964242305.1). Lineage (GTDB taxonomy): Bacteria > Actinomycetota > Thermoleophilia > Solirubrobacterales > Solirubrobacteraceae > DATLGB01. Next base: position 29,873 of record CAXTBB010000019.1, on the reverse strand, counting down.
CCCGCCTCGTGGTCCTCGACGAGCCGACGACCGGTCTCGACGTGACAACGCAGCGTCACGTTCTGGACACCGTCCGTCGTCTTGCCCACAGCCACCACACCACCGCGGTCTACGTCAGCCACGACCTCCCGGTGGTGGCCGGTATCGCGGACGACACCGCGGTCATGTACGCCGGGCGACTGATCGAGCATGCGAAGGCCACTGACCTCTTCGCGTTTCCGCGACATCCCTACACGCGGGGGCTGCTCGACGCGGCGCCGACCCCGGATCGCGCGACCGTGCTCGTCGGCATCGAGGGCCACCCGCCGCGCCCAGGCCAATGGCCCGGCGGATGCACATTCGCCGACCGGTGTTCTCGGGTCACCGACGAATGTCGCGCGCACGAACCGCCGCTCGCTCCCGGTCCCGACGGGCGAATCGTCCGCTGCATCCATCCCCTCGCTGACGGCGATCACGCAGCCGCTACGCCGACGGCCGCCGTCGCACACGCAACGTCGGAGGGCCGCGGCAGCCTGACCGTGAAGGGCTTGGTCGCGAACTACGGACACGTCGAGGTGCTCCACGACATCGACCTGACCGTGGCTCCGGGCAAGTGCCTGGCGGTGGTCGGTGAGTCCGGTTCCGGCAAGACCACGCTGGCGCGCTGTCTGATCGGCTTGCACGAGGACTGGACGGGGGACGCGAAGGTCGATGGCCAGCCGATCGCCGCGCCGGCCCGCAAGCGCACCGATGAGCAGCGGCGACTGGTCCAGTACGTCTTCCAGAACCCACACGCCTCGCTGAACCCGCGCATGACGGTCGGTGAGAACATCGAGGAGCCGCTGCGCCATTTCGAAAAGCTCGGCTGGCGTGAACGGCGGGCAAAGGTCGCCGAAACGCTCGACCTCGTCGCCCTCGGGCGGGATTTCGCCAACCGCATGCCCGGACAGCTGTCGGGTGGCGAGCGTCAGCGGGTCGCGGTCGGCCGAGCCCTGATCGTCGAACCCGAGCTGCTCATCTGCGACGAGGTCACCTCGGCGCTCGACGTCTCCGTGCAGGCGCTGCTCGTCGAGCAGCTGCGCAGCCTCCAGCACGAGCGTGGGCTGACGTCGGTGTTCATCACGCACAACCTGTCCGTCGTGCGCAGCATCGCCCAAGAGGTGCTTGTCCTCGAGCGCGGGACGGTGGTCGAGCACGGACCGACGGATGATGTCCTCGGTGCTCCGTCGCACCCATACACGAAGCAGCTGATCGCTGACCTGCCACGGTTCGCGACGGTCGGCACCGTTGCCTGAGCGCGTCGCGGTCATCGGCGCAGGGTCGATCGGCGTCTCCTGGGCGATCGTGTTCGCCCGCGCCGGACGCGCGGTTGCCTTGCATGACCCTGACGCGGAACGGTTGGCCGCGGCGCCGCGCGAGGTGCGAGTCAAGCTCGACGAACTGGCCGCCGCGGAGTTGCTCGAGGAACCTGCTGGGGATGTCGCCGGTCGAGTCACACCAGTTGCCGACCTAGGCGCCGCGGTGCGCGGCACGGTCTACGTGCAGGAGAACGCGCCGGAGCGCCTGGATCTGAAGCGCGACCTCTTCGCCCTCCTGGCAGAGTTGACTTCAGAAGCGACCGTCCTTGCGAGTTCCACGTCGGCGATCATGCCCTCGCGGCTGTTCGTCGGGCTCAGTGCTGGACACCGCTGCCTCGTGGTCCATCCCGTCAACCCGCCGCACCTGCTGCCCGTCGTCGAGGTCGTCCCCGGTAAGTCGACCGGGCCGGCGTGGGTCGATCGCGCCGAACGTCTGCTCGAGGCCGTCGGGATGACGCCGGTTCGCGTTCAACGGGAGATCGAGGGCTTCGTGCTCAATCGGCTGCAGGGGGCAGTGCTCCGCGAGGCGTACGCGCTGGTACGCGACGGCGTGGTCGACGTCGAGGGGCTCGATCGCATCATGCGGGAAGGCCTCGGACGCAGGTGGGCCGTGGTTGGCCCTTTCGAGACGTCTGATCTCAATGCGCGGGGCGGCATCGCATCGCATGTGACGAAGATGGGTGCGTCGTACGCGCGCATGGGCGCCGAGCGCGGCCAGGACGACCCGTGGACGCCTGACCTGGTCGCGTCGGTCGTCGCGCAGCGACGGGCGCTCCTCGCGCTGGAGGACTGGGAGGACCGCGTCACCTGGCGCGACCGCCAGCTCATCGCCCAGCAGGCGGCACGGCGCTGACGGCGCTCCCGTGGGTCCAGATTTGGGGTGCAATCTCGGCACATTGCTCGCCGATGCCGAGTTCGCGGAGGCTACGGACGCGTCGGGCGTCCTTGGAGCGCGCCGTGGCGCAGCGCGGCCGCGACGACGTCAACCCCCGGGCGGCTGGGGGCGGGTCCGCGGGCGAGGATGAGGCGCCGGCGCTCGCGGCTGCCGCCAGTCACCCGGAGCGCCTGCACGTCGGGCGGCAGCGCCGGCAGCAGGACGTCGGGCACCGTGGTGACGGCCGCACCGCTGGCGACCAGCCGGAGCTTGCTCAGCCAGTCCCGGGCGACGTAGGGCGCGTCGGGGGCGCCCGCCGCGCCCGGCCAGCTGCCGAGCCGGTGCTCGTCGCCGCTGGACCGGGCGACGACCCAGCGCTCGCCCTCGAGCTCGATGACGTCCACGGTCGCGCGGCCGGCGAGGCGGTGGCCGGTGCCGACCGCGAGCCGGAGGTCGCCCTCCGCGAGCACCTCAGTCCGCAGCGGCGGATCGCGCTGATCGGGAGGATGGAAGGGCGGCACAGCGGCGAGCAGCGCGAGGTCGAGCGTTGCCGCGCGGAGGGCGCGGACGAGCGTGGCGCTCGTGCCTTCGCGGAGCATGACCGCGGCGTCGGGCGGCAGGCCGCCGAGCGCGGCCGGCACCACAGTCGCCATCGCGCTGGCGAAGGCGCCCAGGCGCACCGGCGCCAGGCGCGCGTCCGGCGGGCCTGCCAGCTCGCGCTCGGCGGCTTCCAGTGCGCCCAGGACCGTGCCGGCGTGGCGCAGGAGCACCTCCCCGGAGGGCGAGAGCCGCACGCCGTTCCGCCCGCGCGCGAACAGGTGCCGCCCTGCAGACGCCTCGAGCGCCGCGACCCGCTTGGACACCGCGGACTGGGTGTAGCCGAGCTCGGCTGCCGCTGCGGTGAACGAGCCGTGCTGCGCGACTGCGCGCAGTACGAGCAGGTCCTGCGCAGAGCAGTCGAGCATTCCGTCCCGGCATGCTAGGTGGTCCTAAGAGTCGCACCAGGCATGACGTACCGTGCGGGTCGTGCCCACCGAGACATCCACGGTCACCACACTCGACGGCAGTCCGATGACGGTGGTGGTCGCCTGGCCCGACGGCGCCGGCCCGTGGCCGGTCGCGGTCGTGCTGGGTGAGCTCTTCGGGCTCACCGACGTCCAGCGGGACGCCGCCGAGCGCGTGGCGCAGATCGGCCACCTCGCGATCGCGCCGGACCTGCTGCACCGCCGGGCACCCGGCGGCCCGCTGCCCGAGGACGACGCGGGCCGAGCCCGCGGGCTGGCGCTGATCGACGCGCTGACCCGCGTCGAACTGCTCAGCGACGTCCGCGACGCGCTCGACGCCGCGGCCGCGCGCCCGGAGGCCGACCCGGCCGTGGTCCCCGTCGCCGTCGGGATGTCGTTCGGCGGCCACGTCGCCGTCCTGGCCGCCGCCCGACTGGGCCTGCGGGCCTGCGTCGCCCTCTATGCGGGCTGGCTCGCCGGCACGGCGATCCCCGCGTCGCGGCCGGAGCCGACGGGGAGTCTCCCCTTCGCCGGCCGGATGCTGGTCGTCGTCGGCGACGCCGACCCGGTGGTTCCCGCGGCCGACGTTGCCGCGCTGCGCGCCTGGCACCCCGAGGCGGAGGTCGTCACGTTCCCGGGGGTCGGGCACCGCTTCTGCTCCGTGGGCCGTCCGGGGTACGACGCGCACGCCGCCGCGGACTCATGGGTGCGCGTCGAGCGGTTCCTCGCCACGGTCAGCGCGTGACGAGCGCGCGGACGGAACGAGAGTTCCCGCGAGGACAGGCGGGAACGACCTTCGGAGAGCCTTAGTCCGAAGACTGGGTCGGAGGCCGTGCTCCAGCTTGGTTGGATCGTCAGGCAACCGGCGGCGCTTGTCGAGGTACATCAGTCGGTCAGCGACGCGGAGCGCGCCCTCGACGTCGGGCGCGGTGTCCGACTGGGTTACGCCGATGCTGACTCGTGTGCCGATCGACGCCTCACCGATCTCGACAGGATGGGTGAGGAGTTCTCTCTTTAGCCCCTCGGCCACCTGGGCTGCGGCAGCGCCCGAGGTGTGCGGTAGGAGCACCGCGAACTCGTCGCCGCCCAGACGCGCCGACGATATCGGTGGCGCGCAACCGCCTCCGCATGACGGAGCGGCCAGCGCGGCCACGACTCGTTCGAGCGCGTGGGCGTGGTGCATCGACGCTTGGACTCGCCGACTTGAGGGCCGCCGGCCTGATCGGGTGGCACCTGCGCCGGCGCCTTCGCGGGCCGGCGAACGGCCGTCGCCTCCCGGGTGCCCCGCACCAGCGCGACGGGAACCGACGGCAGGGCGCGGCACAAGCGGTCTGGCAGGGCGAGGTGCACGAGGAGGGGTTCTCCGCGCACAGGTTCGACTCCGACCCGGAGTTCGTGCGCCAGTTCCTCGCCGGCTCACCGGACGGGCCGCTCGGCATGGACGCCTAGCCGCTGAGACGCTCGGCCGCGAGGCGGCCGAGCACGAACTTCTGCACCTTCCCCGTCGGCGTGAGCGGCAGCTCGTCCGCGCCGATGAGCAGGACGTGCCTGGGCACCTTGAAGCGGGCCAGGTGCGAGCGGCAATGGGTCAGCACGCCGGCGGCCTCGACCGTCGCGCCGGGCTCAGGCACGACCCACGCGCAGCCGACCTCGCCCCAGCGCTCGTCGGGGACGCCGACCGCGTAGACCTGGCTGACGCCGGGCAGCGTGGCGATCACGGCCTCGACCTCCTTGGGCATGACCAGCTCGCCGCCGGACTTGTAGAGCTCCTTGCTGCGGCCGGTCAGGCGCAGGTAGCCGTCGTCGTCGACGCAGCCGAGGTCGCCCGAGTGCACCCAGCCGCCTCGCAGTGCCTCCGCGGTCTCCACGGGCTTGTCCCAGAACCCGCGCATGTGCGTCGGGCCGCGGGAGACGAGCTCTCCCTCGGTGCCGGCGGGGAGCCGCGCGCCGGTCTGCGGGTCTGCGGTGGCGTACTCGCACAGCGCACCGCCCGCCAGCCCGGCCGCGCCGGCCAGCTTGGGCCGGCCGACCGTCTGGCTGTGACGCTCGGGCGCGTCCTCGGGGAGCGTGAGCGTCATCGCTCCGCCCGTCTCCGTCATCCCGTAGCCCGTCGTGATCTCGGTGACGCCGAGCTCGGCCGGGAGGCGCTCCCACAGCCACACCGGTCCCGCGGCCGATCCGGAGAGCAGCGCGAACAGGGAGGACAGGTCGTGCTCGCTGCGCGCCGGGTGCTCGAGCAGCGCGATGGTCATCGTGGGCACGCACAGCACCTCCGAGGCGCGGTGGCGGGCGACCGCGGCGAAGTGATCGGCGGGGTCGAACGTCAGTCGCGGGATGATCGCGCCGCCCACCATCATCGCCGCCAGCAGTCCCTCGACGTAGCCGAACATGTGGTAGCACGGGAGCGAGAAGAGGATGCGCCTGCCGTCCTCGAACGCGCGCGTCAGTGCGCTGGCGTAGGCGGTCCGCAGGACGGCGTCGTGGGTGACCATCACGCCCTTGGGCGCACCCGTCGTGCCGCTGGTGTAGAGGATGTCGCCCACGTCGTCGGGGTCGACCTCCGCGGGCGGTGCGCCGGCCGCCTCGAAGCCGGTGCCGAAGAGGACGTGCTCGAGGTCGGGCAGCGGCCCGATCGCCTCCAGCATCGCGACGAAGTCCTGATCGCCGAACGACTCCATGGCGATCAGCGCCCGGCAGCGCGACTGGCGCAGGACGTGCTCGAGCTCCGCGCGCCGGTAGAGGAAGTTGAAGGGGATGGCCGCCGCGCCGGCGTACGCGATCGCGAACTTCAGCGGCGTGAACTCGAGACGGTTGGCCATCAGCAGTCCGACCCGGTCGCCCGGCCCGATCCCGAGCGCCCGCAGGCCGTCGCCGAGCCGCCGCGCCCAGGCTGCGGTCTGCGCGTAGGTCAGCGTCCGCTCGTCGGTGATCACGAGCGGCCGGTGGCCGTACTCGGCGGCGCACGCCTCGAGGAACGCGGGCAGGGTCGCCGGCGTCCACTCCGGGCGCCGCGCCGCGAGCGCCGCCCGGCGCTCGCCGATCGAACTACTCGGCGCGGGCGTAGAGCGCCTCGATGACGTCCGCGTACTTCTCGGCGATCGGCTTGCGCTTGAGCTTCAGGGTCGGCGTCAACTCGTCGCCGCCGGCCTCCCACTCCTCGTCGAGGAGCTCGTAGCGCTTGATCTGCTCGACGCGGGCCAGCTCCCGGTTGGCCGACTCGACCGCCCCGGCGACGGCCCGCTCGACGGCCTCGCGTCCGTGCTTGTCCTCGAAGGGCGGTGCGGCGTCCGGGTCGAGGACGATGAGCGCGACGTTGTAGGGGCGCTTGTCGCCGATGGCGATCGCCTGTCCGATCAGCGGCGAGGCGTCCTTGATGTGCTGCTCGATGTTGGCCGGCGACATGTTCTTGCCACCCGCGTTGACGATCAGCTCCTTCTTGCGGTCGACGATCGTGACGAAGCCGTCGTCGTCGATCTCCACGATGTCGCCGGAGTGCAGCCAGCCGTCCTCGTCGATGGCCTCCTTCGTCTTCTCCTCGTCGCCGCGGTAGCCGACCATCACCGTCGGGCCCTTGATGCACAGCTCGCCGTCGTCGGTGAGCTTGTGCTCCAGCGACGGCATGATCGGGCCGACGGAGCCGATCTTGCCGTCGCCCGGCTTCGCGCAGGAGACGCAGCACGATGCCTCGCTCATCCCGTAGAGCTCGATCAGCGGCAGGCCGATCCCCACGAGGAACAGCTGGACCTCGGGCGACAGCGGCGCCGCGCCGCAGATGATCCACTCCGCCTGGTCGAGGCCGAGCTTGACGCGCAGCTTGGAGAGGACCTGCTCGTCGGCCTGGCGGTAGCGCTCCTCGAGGTCGTCGGGCACTGCCTCGCGGTCCGAGCGCTTGCGGGCCCGCTCCATCCCGATGTCGATGGCCCCTTGCACGGCGCGCCTGCGCCCGTCATCCTCCTCGGCGGCGAGGCCGGCCTTGAGCGCGGCCGACAGCTTCTCGAAGACCCGCGGGACGCCGCCCCAGATCGTCGGCCGCAGCGCGGGCAGGACCTTCGCGACGGCGCGCTGATCGGCCACGTCAGTGATCTGGATGCCCCACACCATCGACGAGTAGTGCGAGGACCAGCGGTCGGCGATGTGCGCGGAGGGCAGGTAGGACGTGATGCGGGCGCCGGGCCGGAAGGGCAGCACCTCGCCCATGTCGCGGCACTGGGCGAGCATCCCCTGATGGGTGAGCTGCACGCCCTTGGGCGGCCCGGTCGTCCCCGAGGTGTAGATCAGCGTGAGGACGTCCTCGGGCTCGACCGCCGCCCAGGCCGCCTCGAAGTCGAAGTCGTCGGCGGCCCCGGCCTCGAGCTCGTCGAGGGTGATCGCGCCGTCGGCCTCGCCGTCGATCAGCACGATCGTGCCCGGCCCCTCACCGTCGCACTTCTCCCGCGCGGCCTCGATCTTCTCGAGGAACTGCTGCTCGGCGACGACCACGCCGCAGCCGGCGTTCTCGAACAGGTGCGCCACCTGGCCGGGCGCCGACGTCGCATAGATGGAGAACGGAACGGCGCCGAGGTGGATGGCCGCCGTGTCGACCAGATGGAACTCGGGACGGTTGGAGAGGTACAGCGCGACTGTGTCGCCGCGACCGACGCCGAGCGCGGCGAGGCCGGCGGCGATCGCGCGGACCCGATCCGCGTAGCCCTTCCACGTGACCTCCACCGAGCCGTCCTCGTTGCGCAGGGCGACCGCGTCGGGGTCGCGCGCCGCGGTGGCCTGGAAGGCCTCGCACATCGTGGTCGCGTCCGGAGCAGCCTGCGCGGCCTCCGGCAGCTCCTGCGTCTCGACCGCCATTTCGTCCCTCTCCTCGATCGCCGTGTACGGACAGAGTGTCCGACCAGCATAGACGAGGCCGCGCCTGCGCGCGAGCTACGAGCGGATGGAGACCTGGGCTGGCTCCGGTCCGAGCGCCAGGATCTCCTCGAAGCCGGCCTGCAGGCAGGCGGCGAAGCGTTCGGGCTCGGTGACGGCGGCGGGATCGAGGTTCGCCCCGATGCAGGCGAGGTCCTGATGGGACACGAGCGTGATCATCGCCGCGCACCCGGGCAGCGGGGCGTACGGATAGACCCGCTCGATCTTCGCCCCGGCCAGGAAGACGTCCTCCTGGATCCCGGGGACGTTGGACGCCTGCAGGTCGTTGCCCATCGTCAGGCCGCCGCCGATCTGCGCGCTGAGCGGGCCGGGCAGGCGCGCCAGCAGGGGCGCGAACAGCGCGGGGCCCTCCAGCGCCGCCTCGTCGCGCGCGGCGCGCACCATCCGGCCGATCGCCTGGATCCGCGCCTCGGGGTCGGCGACGTCCAGCGGCCCGGCGAGCCGGGCGAACGAGATCTGGTTGCCGCCGTCCTTGCCGGGCTTGCGAACGGAGATCGGGATGGCCATCGGGATGGCGCTGACGGGAGCGTCGAGCTGCTCGTGGTAGCGCGTGAAGGCCCCGAGCAGCGCGGCGAGGTAGGCGTCGTTGACCGAGCCGCCCACGGACTTGCCGGCGGCGCGGAGCGCCTGGAACGGGAGATCGAGGCCGAGGAAGCGCCAGGTCAGGCTCCGCCCGGCGAGCAGGGGCGAGGGGTCGGCGCCGTGACTGGCGGCCATCCGTCGCAGCGAGGCGGCGTACTCGACCCCGGCGGCGAGCGCCTCGCGCGGATGCGCGACCCGCCCGGCCAGGTTCTGCGCCACCTCTGCGATGCCGCGCGCGTCGCGCGCAGCCTGGCGGGCGAACGCCCCGGCGGTCCCGATCGAGTCGGGCGCGGGGGCGGACGGCTGGGGTTTGTCGGACGTGCGCTTGCGCTGGCGAGAGTGCAGCGCGTTGAGCAGATGCGTGGCGCCGATGCCGTCCGTCGAGGCATGGTGGAGCTTGACCAGGAAGGCCGCCTTGCCGCCGGGCAGGCCTTCGACCACGAGCGCCTCCCACGGCGGCCGGGCCTTGTCGAGCGGGCTCATGGTCGCATGGGCGGCGAGCGTGAAGAGGTCGGGCTCGCCGGCTCCTTCGGGCAGCCGCGTGCGACGGACGTGGTAGGCGAGGTCGAAGTTCTCGTCGACGACCCATTGCGGCGCGACGAGCCCGAAGGCGGGCTGGATCACGCGCATGCGCAGGCGCGGGACCATCCGGGTCGCCCAGTCGGCGGCCGCGAAGACGCGGTCCCAGTCCGGCGCGCGGTCCAGCACCTCGACCGCGCACATGGTGGAGCGCAGCCGGGGGTCGGCCTCGACGCGCCACATGAGCGCGTCCATCGCGGGCATCTCCCATCCGGCTCCCCAGCCCGTGTCGGGCGCGGCGGTCTCAGCCATGCCTCTGGCGTTCCCGTTGCGGTGCCGGTCCACACTCTAAACGTAGTGTCTGTACAGTCTGTCCGATAATGACGGTATCCATCGCCGACCTCACCGATGACCGCCAGGCGTTCGTCGACGCCGTCCGGTCGTTCGCCGCGGGTGAGGCGGGCACCCCGGACCGGCTGCAAGAGCTCACCAACCACCACGAGGTCTCCCACAACGTCGCGCTGTGCCGCCAGCTGGGCGAGCTCGGCTACATCGGCGTCGGGATCTCCGAGGACCACGGCGGGGGCGGCGGGACCATCGTCGACACCTGCCTGCTCGTGGAGGAGCTGTTCTACGCGCAGGTCCCGGTCACCGGCCTGTACACGTCGCTGACCGTGGCGGAGACGGTCGAGCGCTGGGCGGAGGGCGACCTCAAGGACGAGCTGCTGCGCTCCATCTGCGCCGGCGACACGCACGTCCTCGGGTTCTCCGAGCCCGAGGCGGGGTCCGACCTCGCCGCCCTGCGCTGCCGCGCCACCCCGACGGACGGGGGGTACGTCGTCAACGGCCAGAAGACCTGGACCACCAACGCCCACTTCGGGGACCACGTCCTGCTCATGGTGCGCACGGGCGCGCCGGGCTCGCGCCACAAGGGCATCAGCATGCTGACGGTGCCGATGGACACCGAGGGGATCGAGGTCCGGGGCATCGACTCGCTCGGCGGCAAGGAGGTCAACGACGTCTTCTTCACCGACGTCTTCGTGCCGCAGGAGCGCCTGATCGGCACCGAGAACGAAGGCTGGGACCAGCTGCGCGCGGGCCTCAACGCCGAACGGCTGCTGATCGGCGCGATCTTCCTGGGCCACGGTCGCCGCGCCTTCGACGACGCGCTCGCCTACGTCAAGGAGCGCGAGCAGTTCGGCCGCTCGATCGGCTCCTTCCAGGCCATCAAGCACCGCTTCGCCGATCTCGCCACGGAGCTCGAGTGCTGCCGCCTGCTCGTCTACGACATCGCCCGGCGCACGGAGGCCGAGCCCGACCGCGTCCTCCCGCGCGAGGCCTCGATGGTCAAGCTCAAGGTCACCGAGACCGCTCGTCGCGTCGCCCTCGAGGGGATGCAGATGATGGGCGGCTACGGCTACGCCTCCGAGTACGGGATGGAGCGCCACGTGCGCACCACGCTGGCCGCCACCATCTACGGCGGCGCCTCCGAGGTCCAGCGCGACATCATCGGCAAGACCCTGGGGTTGTGATCAGACGGCGCCGCGCGCGGCGGCCAGCAGCGCCGAGCGCGTGCTGCGCTTGACCCGCGGGCGGCCCGCGGCGAGCCCGGCGGCGACCTCGTGGCCGTCGATGGCGCGCCACCCGTCGAAGGAGACGTGGCCGGCCGGGACGACGCCGTCGGCGCGCCGGCCGTCGAGCGCGCCCGCCTCCCAGTCGGCCAGCAGCGAGCGGACCGTCTCCGCCGCGTCGCGCTTGTTGGTGCCCAGGATCCCCGTCGGCCCGCGCTTGATCCACCCGACCGCGTAGACGCCCGGCGCAACCCGCCCGGCCTCGTTGGGCAGCACGTGGTCGGCCTCGTCGAAGGGGACCCCCGGGATCGGGACGGGGCGATAGCCGACGGACCGCAGGACCAGGCCGCAGTCGATCGTCTCGACGTCGTCGGTGGGGGTTGCCCGGCTCCCGTCCTCCGACAACTCGGTCCGGGCCAGCTCGATGCCGGTGACCCGCTCGTCGCCCAGGATGCGCACCGGCGCGCGCCGGAACCGCAGGACGATCCGGCGGGCCGCGCCCGTGGCAGGCCGGTCGGCGAACGCCCGTACCAGGGCGACGTTGGTGGCGGCGGTGAACGAGGCGGGCTCGTGGTCGGTCCTCGCCTCGCCGGCCTCCACGAAGACGTCGACCCCGGTGAGGTGGCCGAGCTCACGCAGCTCGGCGCTGGTGAAGGCCGCCTGGGCAGGCCCGCGCCGGCCGACGACGACGACCTCGCGCACCCGGGAGGCGCGCAACGCGGCCAGGGCCGGATCGGCGATGTCCGTGCGGGCAAGCGACTCCGGGTCCCGCGCGAGCACGCGCGCGACGTCGGCGGCGACGTTGCCGTTGCCGATCACCACTGCGCGCTCGCAGTCGAGGTCGACAGCGAGGTCGGCCCGGTCGGGATGGCCGTTGTACCAGCCGACGAAGGCGGTGGCGGGCAGGGACCCCGGCAGATCCTCGCGCGGGACGCCGAGCGTCCGGTCGGCCTGGGCGCCGACGGCGTAGACGATCGCCGTGTAGTGCGCCGCGAGGTCGTCGTGGCGGACGTCCTTCCCGACTTCGACATCGCCGAAGAAGCGGCAGCCCGGCCGCATGACCTCCTCGGAGAACAGCCCTGCGAGCGTCTTGATCTCCTGGTGGTCGGGTGCGACCCCGCCCCGGAGGAGACCCCACGGCGTCGGCAGGCGCTCGAACAGGTCGACCAGCACGCGATGCCGGCTGCGCAGCAGGGCCGCTGCCGTGTACGCGCCGGCGGGCCCCGCCCCGACGATGGCGACGCGCGGCCTCATCGCTGCCCGAAGAAGAGCTGGTTGAGCTCGGTCGCGTGACCCCAGCGCTCCGGCACGCGGCCCGGCGCGTAGATCGCCTCCACGGGACACGCCTCCACGCACGCGTCACACTCCACGCACTCGACCGGGTCGATGTAGAGCTGCTCGACGGCGTCGAAGTCGGGCGCATCGCGCCGCGGGTGGATGCAATCCGCGGGACAGACGTCGAGGCAGGCGTCGTCCTTCACGCAGCTCCCGGCGATCACGTAGGTCATGCGCCCGGCCAGCGGTCGAGCGTCTCGGCGACACGGTCATGGACCGCCTCGGCCGCCGCTGCGGCGTCCTCGTAGCGATCCGCCGCGACCGGTTCGAGCACCGCGACGTCGACGACCCCCGGGCGGATCAGCTTCGAGCCGCGCCCCATCCGCTCCTTCGTGTTGCGCAGCACGATCGGGACGACCGGCACGCCCGCCTCGGCCGCGACGTGAAACGCGCCGTGCTTGAACGGGCCGAGCTCGGAGCGGCGGGTCCCTTCCGGGGCGATCGTGACCGATTCACCGCCGCGCACCCGGTCCACGACGCGCCGCAGGCTGCGTTTGGCCGCGTCCGTGTCGTCGCGATCGAGGAATACCGCGTCGAGGACGATGCCCGCCAGAGCACCCGCGGGGTCCTTCTGCGCCTCGGCCTTGCCCGTCGCCGTGTAGTCCGTGCGGATCAGTGAGCAGACGACGATCGGATCGAGGTTGCTCTGGTGGTTGAAGACGTAGACCGCGGGTCGCGGCGCCCGCAGGCGGTCGAGCCCGTGCACGCGCAGCGACACCCCTGCGCAGGCCAGCGCCAGGTCGAAGGCCGGGGCGGAGGCGTTGGCCCCCGCGCGCCGGTCGCCCGAGGCGAGGCGCAGCCCGAGCGCGAGGGCGAGGCCGGCGTTCATGCCGGCGACCGCGGACGCCGTTCCGACCACGGCGCGCAGATCGTGGAGGACTCGCTTCATCGGACAGAGTGTACGGATATAGTGACCGAACATGCGTTGCGACCGTTCCCACGCTAGGCTTCACCCGGCAATGGACACAGTGTTAGGACAAGTTGTCAGTGAGTTCGCGGCGGTGTCGCTGAGCGTCGACGACGCGGGGAACGGGCCGCGCCTGCGCATCGAGGACCTGCGCACGGGGCACGTCGGGTTCCTCGACGCGCTCGAGCTCGAGACCCTGTGCTGGCTGCCCGACGGCGGCATGCACGGCCTGCTCGACCCCTCCCTGCACCGCTGGCGCTCGGAGGCGCCGTCGGCATGAGCACGGTCGAGGTCCCGCGCTGGGACGGCCTGATCGAAGCCGACCGCGTCCACGGGTCGCTCTACACCGATCCGGACGTCTTCGCCGCGGAAATGGAGCGGATCTTCTACCGGACGTGGGTGTACGTCGGGCACGCGTCCGAGGTTCCCGAGGCCAACGACTACGTCCTCAAGTCGATCGGCCCGACGCCCGTGATCATGACCCGGGACAAGCAGGGCGAGATCCACTTGCTCGTCAACCGCTGCACCCACCGCGCCAACGTGGTCTGCGACGCGGAGCGGGGCAACTCGAGCGCCTTCCGCTGTCCCTACCACGGCTGGACCTTCTCGAACACGGGCAAGCTGCTCGGCTATCCGTTCAACTCCGGCTACGGCGGGACGACGGCCAAGGCCGGGTTCGGACTCGGCCGCGTGACGCGCGTCGAGTCGCTGCACGGCTTCGTGTTCGGCTCCTTCGCCGAGGAGGGACCGAGCCTGCTCGAGTACCTCGGGCCGGCGCGCGACTGCCTCGACCGCCTCGTCCGCTTCTCCCCGGAGAACGAGATCGAGATCACGGCGGGCTGGCTCAAGCACAAGGTCAAGGCCAACTGGAAGATGCTCGTCGAGAACGAGACGGACGGCTACCACCCGCAGTTCGTCCATGCGTCGATCTTCAGCGTCGCCAAGTCGGGCATCGGTGCCCTGTACGGCGAACGGTCGACCGCCGTGGCGCGCGACCTCGGCCACGGGCATACCGAGAACGACCTGCGCCCGGAGTTCCGCCGCCTCGGCCAGCCGCTGGGCTGGTTCGGCTCGACGCCCGAGAAGCTGCCCGACTACGCCGCCAAGATGCGGGCCGCGCACGGCGACGCCGCCGAGGAGATCCTCATCGACGGCACGCCGCACGTGATGATCTTTCCCAACCTCTTCATCGCCGAGATCCAGATGTTCGTCATCCAGCCGCTGGCCGTCGATCACACCGTCCAGCACGTGACCGCCCTGCAGTTCCGGGGCGCGCCGGACATCAACCGCCGGATGCTGCAGCAGACGATCGGCTCCGTCGGGCCGGCCGGCTTCCTGCTCGCCGACGACTCCGAGATGTACGAGCGCAATCAGCGCGGCGTGGCGGCGCGCAAGCCGGAGTGGCTCGTCCTCCGCCGTGGCGTGCACCGCGAGCGACTCGACGAGGACGGGCTGCTGGTCGGGGACGCGACCGACGAGGTGCCTCAGCGGGCGATCTGGCGCCACTGGCAGGAGCTGATGGAGACGCCATGACCGCGCTCGCGGACGTGGAGCAGTTCATCTACCGCGAGGTGCGCCTGCAGGACGAGCACGCCTACGACGAGTGGGAGGCGCTGTGGACCGACGACGCGATCTACTGGATCCCCGCCAACGGCGACGACCCCGACCCGGAGACCACGATGTCGGTGGTCTATGACAACCGCTCCCGGATCGCCACCCGGGTCAAGCAGCTGCACACGGGCAAGCGGCACTCTCAGACGCCGCCGTCGCGCATCCGCCACCTCGTAGCCAACGTGGAGGTGCTGGGGGAGGAGGGCGACGAGCTGCGCGCCGGCGCGAACTTCGTCGTCTACGAGTCGCGCGAACGCGGGCTGACGACCTGGGCCGGCCGGTCCGAGTACACGCTGCGCCTCCAGGACGGCGGCCTGCGCATGGCCCGCAAGAAGGTCGTGCTCGTCGACAACGACCGGGCGCTCAACACGCTCGCGTTCCTCATCTGAGGTTCAGCGCCCCGCAAAGCGTGGCCGGCGCTTCTCGCTGAAGGCCGCCACGCCCTCCGCGTAGTCCGCCGTGGCGGCGTGGCGCTGCTGCAGGCCGGCCTCCAGCTCGAGGTGGTCGGCGAGCCGCGCCTGGGCGGCGGCACCGATGGCCCGCTTCATGCTCGCCAGCGCGACGGTGGGCGCCTCGGCGAGCCGCCGCGCGAGCGCTGACGCCGCGTCGAGCAGCTCCGCGTCGGGGTGGACGGCGTTGACCGCGCCCCACTCCAGCGCGCGGGTGGCGGACAGACGCTCGCCTAGCATGGCCAGCTCCGTCGCGCGCAGCGAGCCGACGCGCTCGGTCAGGAAGAAGGTGGCGCCGGCGTCGGGCATCACGCCGATGTGGACGAACGCCAGCAGCAGGTAGGCCGACTCGGCGGCAAGCACGAAGTCGCACGCCAGCGCCAGCGACGCGCCCAGGCCAGCGGCGGGGCCGTTGACCGCAGCGACGACCGGCTTGGGCGCCTCGCGGATGGTCATGACGAGCGGGTTGTAGATCTCCCGCAGCCGGGTTGACAGGTCGGGCGTGCCGTCGTCGAGACGCTCGCGCCGGTGCTTGACGTCGGCGCCCGCGGAGAACGCGCGGCCGGCGCCCGTGATCAGCACGGCCCGGATACCGGGGTCGGCGGCAGCCTCGCGCAGCGCGGCGAGCAGTGCCCGGCCGAGCTCGGGGGTCCACGCGTTGAGGACGTCCGGGCGGTTGAGGGTGAGACGGGCCACGCCACCGTCTCGCTTGGAGAGGACGTCGCTCATGGGCGGCACTGTACTATGTGTCCAGACAATGCGTCCGTTGACTGGATACGGGGTCTACGTCCCCCGCCACCGGCTGTCTCGCGCGGCCATCCGCGACTCCCTGGGCAGCGGTGGGAGCACGGGCGAGCGCGTGGTGGCGTCCTTCGACGAGGACGCGACGACGATGGGGGTGGAGGCGGCGCGGCGCGCGCTGCCGGCCGGCGCCCGGCCCGGCAGCATCCTCTTCGCCACGACCTCCCCGCCGTACCTGGACAAGACCAACGCCACGGCGATCCACGCCGCGCTCGACCTCGGGCACGAGGGGTTCGCCGCCGACCTGGCCGGCTCACCGCGCTCAGCCGTCGCGGCGATCCGCTCGGCCGCGGCCACCGGTGGCCTCGCCGTCCTCAGCGACCTGCGCACGGGCCGCCCCGGGTCCGCCGACGAGGCGGGGAGCGCCGACGCCGCCGCGGCGCTGTTCTTCGGCGACGGCGAGCCGCTGGCCGAGGTCGTCGCCCAGGCCTCGGCCACCGGCGAGTTCCTGGACCGCTGGCGCGTCCCCGGCGAGTCGGCGAGCCGCTCGTGGGAGGAGCGCTTCGGCCAGGACGCCTACCTGCCGCTGATCCGCGACGCGGTCGCCCGAGCGCTCGCCGGGGCGGGCCTCGAGCAGGCCGACCACGTCGTCGTCTCCTGTCCGCACAGCCGCGCCGCTTCGGCGGCGGTGCGCGAGCACGCCGGCCGCGTCGCCCCCGACCCGCCCGCGATCGGCTACAGCGGCGCCGCCGACCCCGGCGTGCAGCTCGCCGCCGTGCTCGATCGCGCCGAGCCCGGCCAGAGCGTCCTGCTCGTGGTGGCCGCCGACGGCTGCGACGCCATCGTCCTGCGCACGTGTGCCGGCCTGACGGCCGGCCGTCCCGAGCCCGTCCGCGCGCAGCTCAACGGCCACGGGCGCGCGATCAACTACGCGACCTACCTGACCTGGCGCGGGCTGCTGCACCGCGAGCCGCCGCGCCGGCCCGAGCCTGAGCGCCCGGCGGCGCCGCCCACGTACCGCTCGGAGGCGTGGAAGTTCGGCTTCGTCGGTGGCCGCTGCGAGGCGTGCGGCCAGGTCCACGTCCCGCCCCGGCGGGTGTGCTCGCGCTGCGGCGCCGTCGACCGGATGGAACGCGTCGGCCTGGCCGGTCGGGCCGGGACCGTCGCCACCTACACCGTCGACCGGCTCGCCTTCTCGCCGGCGCCGCCGATCATCGACGCGGTGGTGGACTTCGAGGGCGGCGGCCGTTACACGCTCGAGGTCGCGGACGCCGGCCCGGAGGAGGTCGACATCGGCACGCCACTGGAGCTGACGTTCCGCAAGCTGTACACGGTGGACGGCGTGCACAACTACTTCTGGAAGGTGAGGCCAGCGCATGGCGTCTAACGGGATCAAGGACAGGGTCGCCATCGTCGGGATGGGCTGCACGCGCTTCGGCGAGCACTGGGACCAGTCGACGGAGGACATGCTCGTCGACGCGACGCAGCAGGCGTTCGCGTCGACACCGGCGATCCCGCAGGCCGACGTCGACGCGTACTGGTTCGGAACGATGAGCTCCGGCCAGTCGGGCACGGTGCTCTCCAAGGCCATCAACGTCGACTACAAGCCGGTCACGCGGGTCGAGAACATGTGCGCGACCGGATCGGAGGCGTTCCGCAACGCCTGCTACGCCGTCGCGAGCGGCGCGTACGACCGCGTGATGGCGGTCGGGGTCGAAAAGCTCAAGGACTCCGGGTACTCGGGGCTGGTGCGGTCCAACGTCGCCGGGGACGGCACCGCCCCCGAGCTCACCATCACCGCTCCGGCGGCGTTCTCGCTGCTCGATCCGGCCTACTGCCGCAAGTACGGTGTCGACCCGCAGGACATGCGCGACGCGATGACGCACGTGGCCTGGAAGAACCACGTCAACGGGGCTCGCAACGAGCGCGCGCAGTTCCGCAAAGAGGTCCCGAAGGAGAAGATCGCCGCGTCGCCGGTCGTGGCGGGCCGCCTGGGCGTCTTCGACTGCTCGGGGGTCTCCGACGGCGCGGCCGCCGCGCTGATCGTGCGCGCCGAGGACGCGCATCGCTACACCGACAACCCGATGTTCGTGAAGGCGCTGGCCATGACCGCCGGCCCGGCCAGCGGACCGATCGACTCCGACTACGACTACACCACCTTCCACGAGGTCGTGGCGTGCGCGAAGGACGCCTACGCGCAGGCCGGCGTCACCGATCCGCGCACGGAGATCTCGCTGGCGGAGGTGCACGACTGCTTCACGCCGACCGAGCTGGTGCTGATGGAGGACATGGGGTTCTCCGATCGGGGGCAGGCCTGGCGGGACTCGCTGGACGGCCACTTCGACCTCGACGGGCGGCTGCCGATCAACCCGGACGGCGGCCTGAAGTCCTTCGGCCATCCGGTCGGCGCGAGCGGGCTTCGGATGCTGTTCGAGTGCTGGCAGCAGTTCCGCGGGGCGGCCGGGGAGCGCCAGCTCGAGAACCCGACGCTGGGCATGACCCACAACCTCGGCGGCCGGCCGGGCACGTGCGTCTCGTTCATCTCGATCGTCGGCGCCGCAGCCGGCTAGGCGCGGCGCGCGCTAACGCAGGCCGGCGCCGATCGCCGCGCGCTTGCGCAGCAGCGGCGCGACGCGATAGCGCGACTCGCCGAGCGCACGCTGGAGCCCGTCGAGGGTCGCGACGACGGCGGGCAGTCCGATCGCCTCGGACCACGCCACGGGGCCGCGCGGATGGTTGAGGCCGAGGGTGAGGCCGGCGTCGACGTCCTCCGCGCTGCCGTGGCCCTCGCCGAGCAGGAAGGCGGCCTCGTTGATCAGCTGTGCGACCACCCGGCCCGTGACGAGGCCGGGAGCGTCGTCGACGTCCTCCGTGAGCCGGCCGAGGACACCGAACAGCTCGCGGGCGCGCGCCGACGCCGCCGGGTCCGTCCGCGCGGTCGAGGTCAGCTCCACGAGCCGCACCGCGTCGAACGGGGCGACGCAGTGAAAGCCCGCCGCCTCCGGATCGCGCACGTGGAGGAAGTCGTCGCGCACGAGCCGCAGCACCGGGCCCTCGGCGTCCGGTCCGAAGGTGACGGTGAGCCACGGCTCGGCGCCGTCCGACGCATAGCCGGCGCCGGCGAGGGCGGCCGCGAGCTCGCCCGCGAGCGGCTCGTCGCCGAGCACGCGCACGACCCGCCCGGAACCATCGCCGGGCGCGGGCGGCTCGGGGTCCTCCGGCCGGCCCCGGGGGTACGCGTACCAGCCCCGGTCGGTCTTGCGTCCCAGCGTCCCCGCCGCGACCATGCGCGCCGCCAGTGGCGACGGCCGGTAGCGCGGCTCGCCGTAGGAGGCGCGCCGGAAGGACTCCGCGACGGCGTGGTTGGTCTCGATGCCGATCAGGTCCATCAGCTCGAACGGCCCCATCCGGAAGCCCCCGCCCAGGCGCAGGATCCGGTCGATGGCCTCGACGGAGGCGACCCGTTCCTCGAGCAGCTTGAGCGCCTCCAGCGAGAACGGCCGGTTGACGCGGTTGACGAGGAACCCGGCGACGTCGGCGGCGTCGACCACCGTCTTGCCCATTGCCGCCCCGACCTGGCGCGCGAGCGTGAGCGCGCGCGAGGACGACTGTGCGCCCGCGACGACTTCGACCAGCTTCATCACCGGCGCCGGGTTGAAGAAGTGCAGCCCGACGACCCGCTCGGGACCCGGGACGCCGGCGGCGATCTCCGTCACGGACAGCGACGACGTGTTGGTGGCCAGCACGCAGGCGCCATCCACGTGCTCGGCGAGCGCCCCGAAGAGCTCGAGCTTGAGGGCGAGGCGCTCCGGGGCCGCCTCCACCACCAGCTCGCAGTCGGCCAGCGCCGCCAGCTCCGTGGCGGGCTGCACGCGCGCCATCGCCGCCTCTTCGAGCCGCTTGGCGACCTTGGCCAGGCCGGCCTCGAGCGCCGCCGGGTCCGGATCGTACAGGCGCGTGGTCGCGCCGGACGCCGCGGCGAGCTGGGCGATGCCTGCCCCCATCGTCCCGGCTCCGATCACCCCGATGATCACCGGTACCCCCGTCCGATCGACAACCCGTTGACCACCGCCTGTCGCGTGTCCTGCGGCCGGATGACGTCGTGGATGAAGGACTGCGAGGCGGCTCGCCATGGGGCGAACGCGCTGTGCATCTCCAGCTCGAGCTCCGCGAACAGGGCGTCGCGGTCCTCGGCCTCGCGCAGGCGCCGCGCGTGCATGACCTCGACGGCGTTGCGCGCCGACATGAAGCCGATCTCCGCGTTGGGCCAGGCCACCACGTAGTCGACGCCCAGCGGCGCGCCGCCCATGGCGATGTAGCCGAACCCGAACGCCTTGCGCAGTACGACCGTGACCTTCGGCACCGCCGAGCGCGCGATCGCCGTGTAGAGCGCTATCAGCTTGGGCGCGACGGCGGTGCGCTCCGCCTCCAGGCCGATCAGGACACCCGGCAGGTCCTGCAGGAACACGAGCGGCAGCCCGAAGCCGTCGCAGACGTCGACCAGCCTCGTGAGCTTGACGATGGCGTCCGCGTCGAGGGTCCCGCCCCGGACCTTGGGCTGGTTGGCGGCGATGCCGACCGGCGCGCCCTCGATCCGGCCAAGGCCCACGCAGACCGAGCGCCCGAAGCGCGGGTGGAGCTCGAGGAACGACCCGGCGTCGACGACGCCGTCGATCACCCGGTGGATGTCGTAGCCGCGCCGCCCGCGGTCGGGAACGGCGGCGGCGACCTGCTCGCCGGTGACGGCCGGCGCGGCTGGCGGTGCCTGCGGCGCCGCCAGCGTGGCGTTCGAGGGCAGGTAGCCGAGGAAGCGCCGGACGGTCGCGAAGACGTCCTCCGGCGTGGCCTCGACACGCCCGACCACTCCCGTGGCGCGCTCCGTCATCGCCGGGCCCCCGAGCTCCTCGTGGGTCGTCTGGGCGCCGGTGGCGGACGCGACCAGCGACGGCCCGCTGAGGGCCAGCGAGGCGTCCTCGGCCATCACCACGAGGTCACTCGATCCCGCCCAGAACACCGGGTCCCCGTACGCGTTGCCGAGGATGGCGGTCACGCGCGGGATGCGGTCCTCCATGACGCGCAGGCCGAGGAAGTGCTCGCCCTCGTCGGAGCCGACGGGTGCGCCGAAGTCCGAGCCGAGCAGATCGGGGAGGCGGCCGCCGTTGGCGTCGCCGAGCATCACGAGCGGATAGCCCTTGCGCGCCGCGAGGCTCATCAGCTGGCCCTGCTTGCGCGCACCGACGCGGCCGGTCGTGCCGGCCAGCACGGTGGGATCGTTGGCGATCACGCACACCTTGCGACCGTCGAT
>CAXTBB010000019.1:0-8711 GCA_964242305.1 uncultured Solirubrobacteraceae bacterium | reverse complement strand
CCCGTGACGACGGCGTCCGCGGGCGCGCGCTCGCCGACCTCCGGGCGATCGGAGTGTGCGAGCATCCCGAGTTCGACGAACGAGCCGGGATCGACCAGCGCCGTCACCCGCGCTCGCGCGACCGGGCGGTCCTCGGCGAGCCGGCGGCGACGCTCGAGCTCGGCGACGCCGACCGCCTTGGTCACCTCTCCGGGATCGGGGGCGTCATCTACGATACGATTGACCGTACACTATGTCTGGACACATCGTCACGAGGGAGGCGGGATGAAGATCAAGGTGGACATGGACAAGTGCGAGGCGTACGGGGAGTGCGTGTTCGCCGCCGAGGACCTGTTCGGGCTCGATGACGACGACGAGAAGGTCAGGGTGCTCGACTCGTCGCCCGACGACGACCGCCGCGACGCCGCCGAGCAGGCCGCCAGCGTCTGCCCGACGTCCGCCATCACCATCGAAGGCTGATGGAGCACATCGTCGTCGTCGGCGCCGGCCTGGCCGGCGCCCGCGCCGCGGACCAGCTCCGCAAGGACGGCTACGAGGGCAGGCTGACGATCGTCGGGGACGAGGAGCACGGGCCCTACACGCGACCGCCCCTGTCCAAGCAGCTGCTGGCAGGGGAGATGACCGACGGCGAGTGCGCGATCAAGTCCGATCGGCTCGAGGACGCGGACTGGCGGCTCGGCGCGCGAGCGGTCGGCCTCGACGTCGACGCCGGGCGCCTGGAGCTCGCCGGCGGCGACGCCTTGGACTACGACGGCCTCGTCATCGCCACGGGCCGGCGCGCCCGCGAGTGGCCGGACCTCCCCGACCTCGACGGCTTCTTCACGCTACGCTCGCTCGACGACGCCAAGGCGCTGCGGGAGGCGGTGTCCGAGGACAGCAGGGTGGTCATCGTGGGCGCCGGCTTCATCGGCTGCGAGGTCGCCGCCACCCTGCGCACGGGCGGGACCGCGTCCGTGACGCTGCTCGAGGCCGGTCCTCATCCGCTCCTGCCGCTGGGCCCGGAGGCCGGGGAGCGCGCCCAGGCGGTCCACGCGGACCACGGCGTCGACGTGCGCGTCAACGCCAAGGTGGCGTCCTTCGCCGGTGAGGGCCACGTCGAGCGGGTGATCCTCGAGGACGGCGAGGAGATCGACGCTGACGTCGTGCTGCTCGCGCTCGGCTCCGTGCCCAACACGGAGTGGCTGCTTGGCTCCGGGCTCGAGCTCGACGCCGGTGGCGCCGTCGTCGCCGACGTCTTCTGCGTCGCCGAGGGCGCAGACAACGTGGTCGTGGCGGGCGACTGCGCCGCCTGGCCCCATCCGCACGCCGCCGGCGACACTGTCTCCATCGAGCACTGGACGCACGCGTCCGACATGGGTCGCGCCGCCGCGAAGAGCCTGCTCGCCGACCCCGGCGACCGCACCCCCTACGACGCGGTGCCCACCTTCTGGTCGGACCAGTACGACGTCAAGATCAAGTCCGCCGGGCTCTTCCACCGCGCCGACACCCGCGAGGTGGTCCACGACGAGGACGGCGCGCTCGTCGTCGAGGGCCACCGCGACGACGACCTCGTCGGTGCGGTGACCTTCAACAAGAACAAGACCTGGATGGAGTACCGCCGCAGGCTCACCCAGGCGCTGAGCTCGAGCGGCTAGCCCTCCTTCTCCCCGGGCGTGAAGGTCACCGGCAGGGTCAGGATGGCGTGTGCCCAGGACGAGCCGAGGTACTCGACGTTCCCGGCCAGCTCGATGTCGGGCATCCGCCGGAGCACCTCGCGGTAGATCGTGCGCAGCTCCAGGCGCGCGACCTGGTTGCCGAGGCACATGTGCTTGCCGCCGCCGCCGAAGGCCTTGTGATCGGGTTTTGACCGCGTGATGTCGAACGCGTCCGGGTCGTCGAAGATGTCCTCGTCGCGCGAGGCGGACGAGTACCACATGATGATCCGGTCGCCCGCCGCGATCTTCTGGCCGCCGATCTCGGCGTCCTTGGTCGCGACGCGTCCGAACCACTGGACGACGTTCGTGTAGCGCAGGATCTCCTCGACCGCCGCGGGGATGCCGTCCGGGTCCGCCTTGAGCGCCTCGAGCGCGTCCGGGTGGCGCAGCAGCTCGTACATGCCCGTCGCGCACGTGTTGCGCGTCGTGTCGTTGCCGGCGAAGCCGAGCAGCGCGAAGAAGGTCATCAGCTCGCCCTCGTCGAGCGACTCGCCGTCGACCTCGGCCTGGCTGAGGCGCTTGACCAGCGTGTCCTCCTCCTTCCCGAGCTGCTGCTGGATGGCCTCGAACAGGTACCCGGCCATCTCGCCGAAGGTGTCGACGGCCGCGTTGGGCTCCTTCGAGCGCTGGGCCTTCTCGATGTCGGCGGTCCAGTCGTAGAACTTGCCCGTGTCCTCCTCCGGCACGCCCATCAGGTTCATGAGCACGCGCAGCGGGATCTGCACGGCGATGTCCTTGTAGAAGTCGCACTCACCCGACTCGATGACCTCGTCGATGGTGCGGGTGACGACCTCGTCGACCATCTCCTCCAGGCGCTTGATGGCCTTCGGGGAGAAGAACGGCTGCAGGACGGCGCGGTACTTGTTGTGCTCCGGAGGATCCTTGTAGAGGATCACGTTGCGCACCAGGTCGAGCGGCGCGACCTGGTCCTCCTGGAGGAAGATGCCCCCCTTGGCCGACGAGAACGTCTCGGGGTCCTTCGAGACGGCCACCACGTCGCGGTGCTTGAAGAGCGACCACACGTGGCCGCCGTGCGGGTTGGGCGTCTTGTGGATGGGCGCTTGCGCGCGCATCCGCGCGAACAGCTCGTGGGGCGGCCCTTCCGCGTAGAGGGCCTCGTTGTCGAAGAGCTCGAGCCCGTCGAGCTCGACGTCCGCGGGGGTGGTGGTCGACATCGGCCGCACAATACCCGACATGCTGCCCGGACATGTTGTACGATCAAATCATGGCCGCGACCGTCACCGTGCCCGAGCCCACCCTGGTGGTGACCAACCCGGCGACGGGGGAGGCGATCGCCTCGGTGCCCGCGCACGACGCCGACGCGGTGACGGCGATCGCCGCGCGCGCCCGCGCCGTCCAACCCGCGTGGCACGCGGCCGGGTTCGGCGCGCGCGCGCAGGTGCTTCGCCGCCTGCAACGCAGGCTGCTGCGTGAGAGCGATCGCGTCCTGGGCACGATCAAGGCGGAGACGGGCAAGACGCACGAGGATGCGCAGATCGAGCTCGCGGCGGCCGCCCAGGCGCTTGGCTTCTGGGCCAAGCAGGGCCCGCGCTACCTCGCGGACGAGCGCGTGCGCGGGGGCGGCCCCCTGCTGCTCGGCCGGTCGGTCCGGGTCCGCTACGACCCGGTCGGGCTGGTCGGCGTCATCGGCCCGTGGAACTACCCGCTCGTCAACAGCTTCGGTGACGCCATCCCGGCGCTGATGGCGGGCAACGCAGTGCTGCTCAAGCCCGCGCCGGCGACGCCCCTCACCTCGCTGCTGGTCGCCGAGCTGCTGGCCGACTGCGGGCTGCCAGGCGGCGTGCTGTCGGTCGTGTGCTGCGATGGGCCGGAGGTGGTCGACGCCGTCGACTTCGTGATGTTCACCGGCTCGGTGGCCACGGGGCGGAAGGTCATGGAGCGCGCCGCCCAGCGCCTGACGCCCGTCTCCCTCGAGCTCGGCGGCAAGGACCCGATGATCGTGCTGGCGGACGCCGATCTCGACCGCGCCGCGCACGGCGCCGCCTACTACGGCCTGCTCAACGCGGGTCAGGTCTGCATCTCCGTCGAGCGCGTCTACGTCGAGGCCCCCGTCCACGATGCCTTCCTGACCAAGCTGACCGGTGTGGTCGGCGCGCTGCGGCAGGGCGTTCCAGGTGGCCCGGGCTCGGTCGAGATCGGGTCGATGACGACGCCCGAGCAGCTCGAGCGCGTGGAGGCGCACGTCGCCGACGCGGTGGCGAAGGGCGCGCGGGTCGTGACCGGTGGTCGCCGTGGCGACGGCCCGGGGCTGTTCTACGCGCCGACCGTGCTCGCCGACGTCGACCACTCGATGGACGTCATGACGGAGGAGACCTTCGGCCCCGTCGTCCCGGTCATGCGGGTGCGTGACAGCGACGAGGCGGTGCGGCTCGCCAACGACTCCCCGTACGGGCTGCAGTCCTCCGTCTGGACCCGGGACGCGCAGCGCGGAGCGCAGCTGGCGACGCAGATCGACGCCGGCGTGTGCACCGTCAACGACGCGATGCTCAACTTCATGGCGTTCGGCGCGCCGATGGCGGGCCACAAGAGCTCAGGGGTCGGCGGCCGTCACGGGGCCAACGGGATCCGCAAGTACTGCACGACCCAGACCGTCACCGTGAAC
Organism: uncultured Solirubrobacteraceae bacterium; assembly: GCA_964242305.1. GTDB lineage: Bacteria > Actinomycetota > Thermoleophilia > Solirubrobacterales > Solirubrobacteraceae > DATLGB01. Next base: position 4,394 of record CAXTBB010000019.1, on the reverse strand, counting down.
CGCCGGCCGCTCAAGCGCGACCTGCACATGTTCCCCTACAACGCTCGCATGTCGAGCCTGTCGCTGCGGGCGGTCAAGCTGCTGTACGGGCGCGGGCGGGACTGACCGCGCGCGCGTAGAGCGTGTTCCAGACGATGCCCGCGTAGGCGTCGATCAGCCGTTCGAGCTCGGCGGGCCCGGCGGTGCGGACGAGCTGATGCAGGCCGCGCTCCGCCATCCAGGTCAGCCACGCCGCCGTCTGGTTGGGCAGCAGCGACGGATCGACGAACCCGGCCTTCTGGCCCGTCCGGATGTGCTTGCGCAGGCCCGCGGCGTTGCGATCCATCATCGCGTCGACCAGCTCGCGGACGGCCGGATCGCGATCCGCGGCGTCGTAGGTGGCGGCCATCAGCGTGGTGTGCGGCTGGTAGGCCTTGACGACCCGCGCCAGGGCATCGCGAAGGTCCGCGTGCGTCGCGCGCTCGTCCAGCGCCCACCAGTCGGAGGCGGCGTCCGCGAGCTCGTCGGTGATGTCGGTGAACCAGCCTCGCAGGAGGTCCGCCTTGTCCTCGAAGTAGACGTAGAACGTCGAGCGCGACACCTTGGCCTCGTTGACCAGCTGCTCCACGCTGACGTCCGCGTAGGTCTCACCGTCGTCCAGCAGCCGCTCGACGATGTCCAGCAGGCGGCGGCGCAGCTCGTCACGGCGCTTCGCGCGACTGCCCTGACGTTTGCGGGTGACGGACGGCACCGCCGCAGCTTATAGTGCGCTCGTACGAGATGTCCAGCCAACTTGTCCTGACAGAGGTGCGCGGCGATGTCGCGTGCGTGACGCTCAACCGACCCGAGGCCATGAACGCCATCACGGTCGACCTCGGCGAGGCGCTGACGGCGGCACTGGCCGCCGGCGCCGAGCGCGCCGACGTCGTCGTCGTCCGTGGCGCCGGTGGGCACTTCTGCGTCGGCGGCGACTTCGACGAGCTGGAGCGGCTGCGTCGCCAGGGGCGGGACGCGATGGCCGCGCTCTTCGACGCCTTCCGGGAGGCGTGCGCGTCGATCGCGACGCTGCCGGTGCCCGTGGTGGCCGCCGTCGAGGGCTACGCCATGGCCGGCGGCTTCGAGCTCATGCAGGCGTGCGACATCGCGCTCGTGCGCACCGACGCGCGGCTGGCTGACAACCACGCCAACTTCGCGCAGGTCCCGGGCGGGGGCAGCACCCAGCGGCTGCCACGACTGGTGGGCCGCCAGCGCGCGCTCGGCCTCATCCTCAGCGGCGAGCGGCTCTCCGGGACCGAGGCCGTTGCCTGGGGGCTCGCCTACCGTGCGTTCGCGCCGGCGGACTTCGACGCCGGCGTGGCGGGCTTCGCCGCCCGCCTCGCCGGTCACGACCGAGCCGCCCTCGCCCGGACCAAGGCGCTCATCCACGCCGGCCTCGAGCGGCCGCTCGCCGACGGCCTGCGGCTGGAGCGCGACGGGGTGCTCGATCACCTCTCGGGTGCCGGTGCCGCCGCCGGCATCGCCTCGTTCCACGACACGCGTGGGCGCGACACGAAGGAGACCGCATGATCACCGAAGGACCCGTGCTGCTCGAGCTCGACGACACCGGCGTCGCGCACCTGACCCTCAACCGGCCGGACGCCTCGAACGGGATGGACGTGCCGTTCCTGCGCGCGCTGTACGACGCGATCATGCGCGCGCACGGCGAGCCGGGCGTCCGCGCCGTGCTGATCACGGGGGCCGGCCCGAACTTCTGCGCCGGCGGGGACGTCAAGACCTTCGCGGCCAAGGGCGAGGCGCTGCCGGACTACCTGCGCGAGGCGACCGCGTGGCTGCAGGTCTCCATGGCGGCACTGACCCGGCTGAGCGCCCCGGTGGTCGCCGCCGTGCACGGCTTCGCGGCTGGGGGCGGCGGCTTTGGGCTCGTGTGCTCGTCGGATCTCGTCATCGCTGGGGAGTCCGCGAAGTTCCTCCCCGGCGCCACCCGGGTGGGGATGGCGCCGGACGGCGGGGTCAGCGTCACGCTCGCACGCATCGTGGGCTTCCGCCGGGCGATGGACATCGTCCTGCGCAACCCGACGCTGACGGCGGCCGAGGCCCTCGACGTCGGGTTGCTCACGCAGGTCGTCCCCGACGCCGAGCTCGCGGCGACGGCGGGCCAGGTGGCTGCCGATCTGGCCGCGGGCGCGCCGCTGGCACTGTCGCAGGCCAAGCGGATGCTGTGGGACGGCATCGGGCGCTCGGTCGAGCAGGCCTTCCCCGACGAGGCGCGCACCGTCGCCGAGCTCAGCGGCACGGCCGACGCCCGGGAGGGGCTGGCCGCGGTCCTCGAGCGCCGCGCGCCCGCCTTCAAGGGGTTATGAGCGCGACCGGGCGGTTCTCTGGGCGCCGCGCGCTCGTGACCGGTGGCGGCCGCGGGATCGGCGCCGCCATCGCGCGACGGCTGGCGCAGGAGGGCGCCGAGGTCGTCATCGCGTCGCGGACGCTCGCGCCGGCGCAGGCGCTGGCCGACGAGATCGGCGGGACGGCGGTGGCGGTCGACGTCGCCGACGCGGATGCCGCGCGGGCGGCCGTGGCCGGGGCCGGCACGCTGGACGTCCTCGTCAACAACGCCGGCTTCGACGATACGTTCGTGTTCTTCGGCGACACGGAGCCGGAGCAGTGGCGGCGGCTGATCGCCGTCAACCTCGAGGGCGTGCTCGCCTGCACGCACGCGGCGCTGCCGGCCATGCGGGCGGCCGGCTACGGGAGGATCGTCAACATCGGGTCCGAGGCCGCGCGCCTGGGCTCCTACGGCAACGCGGTCTACGCCGCGACGAAGGGCGCCGTTCACGCGTTCACCAAGTCGCTCGCCCGCGAGACCGCTCGCGACGGCATCACGGTCAACACCATCGCGGTCGGTCCGGTGCAGACGCCGCTGCTCGAGAAGGCGCGGGCGACGCCGGACATCGGCGAGAAGATGGTGGCGGCCATGCGGGACCTGACGCTGGTGCGCCGGCTCGGTGACCCGGAGGAGGTCGCCGCCGCGGTCGCCTACCTCGCCTCGGAGGAGGCCGCGTTCGTCACCGGCGAGCAGCTCGGCGTGTCGGGCGGGATGGGCGTCGCGGCGAGCTAGCGCTGACGGCCGTCGGGCGTCTTGACGCCGTTGTACAGCGTGTACCAGACGATGTCGGTCTGCGCGCGGCACAGCTTGTCGATCTCGGCCGGCGTGGCTCCGCGGATGAGCTGGTGCAGGCCCCGCTCGGCCATCCAGGTCAGCCACCCGCCGGTGCGCTTGGGGTCGAGGTCGGCCCGGACGGTGCCCGACTTCTGCCCGGCGCGGATGTGCTTGGCGACGGCCACGGCGGCCGCGTCGACCACCTGACCGAAGCGCTCGCGCACGCGGAGGTCGTACGAGGACGCGTCCACCACCGCACCCCACAGCAGCTGGTGCGGCGTGTAAGCGTCTATGACACCGCGCAGCGCCGCCGCCAGGTCGTCCTTGGACGCGTCGGGCGGCAGCGACCACCAGGCGGCGGCCGCGTCCACCAGGCGCCGGACGACGTCCTCGGTGAGGGCGAGCAGCAGATCGCCCTTGTCCTCGAAGTACACGTAGAACGTCGAGCGGGAGATGCCGGCCTCGGTGACGAGGCGCTCGACGCTCAGCTCGGTGAAGCTCTCGCCCTCGTCGAGGAGGCGCTCGACGGCGACGAGCAGCTGCTCGACGATCTGCTCGCGGCGCTGGGCGCGACGGGGCTGAGGCTTGCGGGTGACCGACGCCATGGCGGCGGTTGAGTGTACGGAGGTTGCGACAGGCTGCCCGGACGGTTATCGTACGACTTGACTGGACATGCTGTCCGAGCAGCGAGGCCCTGTTCGAGCAGCGAGGCATTTGGAACGAGGGGGAGCGCGGTGGCGAGCAGGGCAGTGAGTGGGCGCAGGAAGCGACGCCTGGTGACGGCCGGGGCGGCGTCGGTGCTGCTCGGCGGTCTGGCGGCCGCGCCCGCGCACGCCGACCTGCGCACCTTCGTGCTGACGCTGGCGGGGGGCGCCCAGGTCACCGTCACCGTCGACGTACCGCCCGGGACGCCCGCGGACCAGATCCAGTTCCCCGGCGTCACCGGACCCATCCTCGGCGTGACCGAGGTGACCCCTTCCGCGACGGCCACGCCGACCGCCACCGCGCCTCCGGCCGCGACGCCGTCACCGGCAACGCCTGACGACGCCGGCGCGCTGCACGGCGTGGCCCAGGGGACGCAGCCGACGCGGCAGCGCCGGCCCGGCGGGGCGTCGGGCACGGTCCCCGACCTCGCGGCCTCGCTCCGCACTGTCCGACACCACCGCGAAACCGAACCGCGCACCAAGGTGCGCCGCCCCGACAGCGCGCCGACGCCTGAGAATCCGTCGTTTAGTCTGGCGACGCCGGGGGCGGCGCCGAT
>CAXTBB010000018.1:72627-72853 GCA_964242305.1 uncultured Solirubrobacteraceae bacterium | reverse complement strand
CAAGACCGCCTGGCTGATGGACACCGTCGGCAACAAGCACTCGCGCACGGAGATCGCCGCCATCAAGGTCGCCGCGCCGAACGTCGCGCTGGAGATCATCGACCGCGCGATCCAGGTCCACGGCGGCGGCGGCGTCTCCCAGGACTTCCCGCTGGCGGCGATGTACGCACACGTGCGCACGCTGCGGCTCGCCGACGGCCCCGACGAGGTGCACAAGCTGACCATC
>CAXTBB010000018.1:0-72617 GCA_964242305.1 uncultured Solirubrobacteraceae bacterium | reverse complement strand
AGCGGATCGGGCTGGACATCCGGCCCGAGGCGGTGGATCTGACCCTGTTCGACGCCAGCGGTGCCCTGGACCAGTCGACCATCGACGTCGCCGGGCACCTGTTCGCCGACCGGCAGGCCCGCAACGACGAGTTGCACAAGCTGACCATCGCCCGCCAGGAGATGCGGAAGTACACCGGGTGAGCGTCGTGACGGAGGCGGTCGGCGACGTCGCCGTCGTCCGCCTCGACCGGCCCGAGCGCCGCAACGCGATGGACACCGCGCTGCTGCACGACCTGCTCGCCGCACTGCGCGACGCGCACGACGCGCAGGCGGTCGTCATCTCGACGACGGACGTGGCCGCGCTGTCGGCCGGCGCGGACGTCGGCGAGAACCTCGACGCAGAGGGCGGCGTCACCCGCATGGAGCTGTTCACCCAGCTCTACGCGGCGGTCGAGGCGCACCCGGCGCCGACCGTCGGCGTCTGCGTCGGCAACTGCGTGGGCGCGGGCGCCGAGCTCGCCGCCGGGTGCGACCTGCGCATCGGCGGCGACAACCTCAAGCTCACCTGGGCCGGCGCGCGCCACGGCGTCCCGGTCGGCCCGGCCCGGCTCGCGCCGCTGATCGGGGTCAGCCGCGCCAAGGACTGGGTCCTGACCGGCCGGGTCATCGGCGCCGACGAGGCGCTCGCCGCCGGCTTCCTGCACGACGCCGTGCGCGCCGACGCCGCCGAGGCGCGCGCGCTCGACCTCGCGCAGGGCCTCGGCGACGTCCGCGTCCTCAAGCAGATGTTCCGCGACCTCGACCGGACGGCCGCGCGAGTCGGCTACGAGAACGACCGCCTGCTGGACTTCCAGCGGACGGGGACCGGTCTCCCTAGAGGACGCGGGTGACGATGAAGACCACGACCAGGATCACGATGATCAGCCCGACGATGCCCATTCCGAGGGCGGCAGTCGGGGGCGCTGCCAGTGCTGCGAGTGCTGCGGCCATGGGGGCCACCTTTCGTTTGATGGTGGGCCTGCGCTACCCGTTCAGGGCAGCGAGCACCCAGCGCGCGTGCGTGAGGATGCGCTCGCGGTCGTAGCCGGCCAGGAGCAGGCGCGCGCCCTCGTCGGCGAGCGCCTGCAGCGTCATGCCGGTCAGCTCCGGATCGGGCGAGGACGGCCCCGCGGCGATGGCGGCCGCGAAGGACGCGCGCCACTGTCCGATCTGCTCCCGCAGCACGGCGGGCAGGCCCTCCGGCGGTATCAGCACGAGCCGCCAGGTGACGGGGTCGGCCTCGACGGCGGCGAGGTACGTCTCGAAGGACGCGAGCAGGCCCTTCCCCGACACCATGCCGGCGAGCTGCTCGAGGGCGCGCGAGGTCTCGCGCTCGACCAGCGCCACCAGCACGTCGTCGAGCCCGTCGAAGTGGTGGTAGACGATCGGGCGGGTGATGCCGGCGCTGCGGGCGATCGCCTCGACGGAGACGGCGTGGAAGCCGTCGGCGGCGACGATCGCCTTCGTGGCGTCCAGCAGCTGCTCGCGGCGCTCGGGTGCGGACAGGCGCGTCATAGGTGGCGCTGCAGCAGCTCGACCCGCGCGCGCTGCTCCGCCTCGTCCAGGACGAGCACGGAGTCGTGGATGTTCGGCGTCGCCCGCGGGTCGTCGGACTCGTACTGCGGGAAGACATGGCAGTGCAGGTGCGGGGAGAGGTGGCCGATGATCAGCTGGTCGACCTTCTTGGGGTTGAACGCCGCCTCGATCGCCCGGGACACGCGGGCCACGTCCGTCGTGAAGCCCCGCAGCTCCTCGGGGCTCAGGTCGTGCAGCTCGGGCTCGTGGCGGCGGAAGATCACGCACGCGTGGCCGGGATGCGACTGGTTGCGCTTGAGGTGGACGAAGCTGAACTCGGTCGCCTCCACGAGGTCCCCCTCGTCGTTGGAGTGATGGGCGTGCGCGCACAGGAAGCACCCCGCGCCGCGACGCTTCTCGGCCCACTCCTCTTCTGGCCACCAGGGCATGGGTTCGACGCTACCCACCCGTCGACGTGTGATGCACGTCATGTTACGAACTCGTAACTTACGGCAATGTAACACCCATGGGAGAGACCACGGACGTACTCATCGTTGGCGCCGGCTTCAGCGGCATCGCCATGGCGGCCAAGCTCAAGCGGGCCGGACGCACGAACTTCGTCATCGTCGAGCGGGCGAGCGACGTCGGCGGCGTGTGGCGCGACAACACGTATCCGGGGGCCGCCTGCGACGTCCCCAGCCACATGTACTCGCTGAGCTTCGCGCAGAACCCGCGCTGGAGCCGGACCTACTCGCACCAGCCCGAGATCCACCGCTACCTGCAGGGCGTCGCCCGCGACGAGGGCCTCCTCCCCCACATCCGCTTCGACACGGAGCTGCTCGACGCGCAGTGGCAGGGCGACCACTGGGCGGTCGACACGTCCAGCGGCCCGTTCCGCGCCCGCGCCGTGGTCGCCGCCGCCGGCCCGCTGGTCGAGCCCAAGCTCCCGGCGGTCCCCGGCCTGGTCGACTTCGAGGGCGACGTCTTCCACTCCGCCCGCTGGGACCACGACGTCGACTTGACCGGCAAGCGCGTCGCCGTCGTCGGCACCGGCGCGTCCGCGATCCAGTTCATCCCCGAGATCGCCGACCAGGTCGGCCACATGACCGTCTTCCAGCGCACCGCGCCGTGGGTGCTGCCGCGCACGGAGCGCCCGATCACCCGCGTCGAGCGCGAGCTCTTCAAGCGCGTGCCCGCCGCGCAGGACGCGGTCCGCAAGGGCATCTTCTGGCTGCGCGACCTCGGCTCGGGCACGCCGCTGGTGCACCCGCGCAAGCCCAGCGTCATCGCCGCGCTCGGCAAGGCCCACATCCGCCGCCAGATCGCCGACGCCGCGCTGCGCGCGAAGGTGACGCCCGAGTACGAGCCCGGCTGCAAGCGCCTGCTGCTCTCCAACGCCTACTACCCGGCGCTGGCCCGCGAGCACGTCGACGTCGTCGCCACGGGCATGACCGAGGTGCGCGGCAACACGGTGGTCGGCGCCGACGGGTCCGAGGCCGAGGTCGACGTGATCATCTTCGGCACCGGCTTCGAGGTCACCCGCCCGCCCGTCGCCCGCCACATCCGCAACGCCGGCGGCACCACCCTCGACGCCCACTGGGGCGGCTCGATGACGGCGCACCGCGGCACCACCGTGGCCGGCTTCCCGAACCTGTTCTTCCTGCTCGGCCCCAACACGGGCACCGGGCACATGAGCGTCGTCTTCATGGCCGAGACGCAGGCCGACTACGTGCTCGACGCGCTGGGCGAGCTCGACTGCCGCGGCGACGCCGCGCTGGAGCCGACCGTCGCCGCGCAGGACGCCTGGACCGAGGAGGTCCAGCGCCAATCGCAGGGGACCGTCTGGCTGGGGGGCGGGTGCGCCTCCTGGTACCTCGACGACGAGGGCCGCAACACGACGCTGTGGCCCGACTACACGTTCCGCTACGCCGCGGCCCTGCGCCGCTTTGACGCCGCCGAGCACCAATGGACGCCGCAGCGGGTAGCGGCGTCCGTATGAAACTCGGTTACTTCCTGTCCAGCGAGGAGTTCGGTCCCCGCGAGCTCGTCCGCCAGGCCAAGCTCGCGGAGGACGCGGGCTTCCACGGCCTGTGGATCTCCGACCACTTCCACCCCTGGAACGACGAGCAGGGCAACTCGCCCTTCGTGTGGTCGGTGATCGGCGCGCTCGCGGAGGCGACCGACCTGCCGGTCACCACCGGCGTCACCTGCCCCACGATCCGCATCCACCCGGCGATCATCGCCCAGGCCGCCGCGACGTCGGCGGCGCTGCTCGGGCCGGGGCGCTTCAACCTCGGCGTCGGGACCGGCGAGGCGCTCAACGAGCATGTCCTCGGCGACCACTGGCCGGAGGCGGACGTGCGCCTGGAGATGCTCGAGGAGGCCATCCACATCATGCGCGAGATGTGGAAGGGCGGGCAGTTCAGCCACGACGGCGGTCATTACCTGGTCGAGAACGCGCGCCTGTACTCGCTGCCCGACGAGCCGCCGCCCGTCCTCATCTCCGGCTTCGGGCCGAAGGCGATCGAGCTGGCCGGCCGCATCGGCGACGGCTTCTGCACGGTCGAGCCCGACGCGGACGCGATCAAGCAGTTCCAGGACGCGGGCGGGAAGGGCAAGGTCGTCCACGCCGGCACGAAGGTCTGCTTCGGTGCCGACGAGCAGGCCTGCCTGGACACCGTCTTCCGGATCTGGCGCAACGAGGGACTGCCGGGCGAGTTGCCCCAGATCCTGCCCACGCCCGCGCACTTCGAGCAGGCCTCCGAGCTGGTCACCAAGGACATGATCGCCGGGAGCCGCGTGTGCGGGCCGGACGTCGGCAAGCACGTCGCGCACTTCCAGGAGTTCGCCGACGCGGGCGTCGACGAGCTGTTCGTCCAGCAGATCGGTCCGGACAACGAGGCCTTCTTCGAGACCTTCAAGGCGGAGGTCGTGCCACAGTTCAACGGATGAGGCGCGACGTCACGTTCGGAAACGGCAACGCGGCCTGGTTCTATCCGGGCGGACCGGTGTGCGTCGTGATGGCGCACGGCTTCGGCGGGACGCGCACCGCCCGCCTCGACGCGTTCGCCGAGCGCTTCCACGCCGCCGGCTTCAGCGCGCTCGTCTTCGACTACCGCAGCTTCGGCGACAGCGCCGGCGAGCCGCGCCAGGTCGTCGACATCGGCGCCCAGCTGGCCGAGTGGCGCCAGGCGATCGCGTTCGCACGCACGCAGGAGGAGATCGAGCGCGTCGTCGTGTGGGGCACGTCCTTCTCGGGCGGCCACGTCATGGTGCTGGCCGCGGAGGATCCGCAGATCGCCGCCGCCATCTCCCAGGGCGCGTTCGCGGACGGCCTGGCCACGCTGGCGGGCTTCGGGGTGCGCAACAGCGCGCTGCTGACCTGGCACGGGCTGCTCGACGAGGCGCGCGCGCTGGCGGGGCGCTCTCCGCACTACATCCCCATCGTCGGTCCGCCCGGCAGCGTCGCGACCATGAACACACCGGACGCCGAGCCGGGCTACACGGCGCTCGTGGACGGGCACTGGCGCAACGAGAGCGCGGCCCGGGTCGGCCTGCGTATCGCCACCTACCGGCCGGGCACCAAGGCGGCCCAGATCCGCTGCCCGTGGCTGGTCGTCGTCGCCGATCGGGACACCATCACCCCGCCGGGCGCGCTGCTCAAGGCGGCGGCGCGCGCACCCCACGCCGAGGTCCGCCGCCACGACTGCCGGCACTTCGACATCTACGTCGGGGAGGTCTTCGAGCGCAACGTCGCCGACCAGGTGGCGTTCCTCGAACGGGTCCTGGGTCCTTAAATGACTCAGGCCGCCGGGGAGGAGAGGAGGAGGGCGGCCTGAGTCGAGAGCGAGACGGGATATGAGGTCTCGGTAGGGACATACTCGGCCATCGGGACTGATATGTCCAAGACATAGTCGGCATATCAGTGATAAGCATTACGCATGGAGCTGCGCCAGCTGCGCTATCTGGTCGCGATCGCCGACGAGCGGCACTTCACTCGCGCGGCCGCGCGCGAGAACGTCGCCCAGCCGGCGCTGAGCCAGCAGCTGCGGCGGCTCGAGGCCGAGGTCGGCGTCCCGCTCGTGCACCGGACCACCCGCCACGTCGAGCTGACCGAGGCGGGTGAGGCGCTCGTGCGGCGCGCCCGCCGGGCGCTCGCCGAGGTCGACGCGGCCCGCGCCGAGCTGGACGACCTCGTCGGCGTCCGCGCCGGGCGCGTCGTCATCGGGGCGATGCAGTCGCTGGGCCCGTTCGACCTCTCCGGCCTGGTCAGCCAGTTCTTCGCGCGCCATCCCGGGGTCGAGCTGACCATCCGCGAGGAGGTGTCGGACCCGCTGCTGGAGATGCTCGCCCACGACGCGGTCGACCTCGCCTTCCTGTCGCTGGCCGCCGACTTCGACCGCGCCGCGCTGGAGGCGCAGACGCTGCTCGTCGAGCCGCTCGTCGCGGTCGTCGCCACCGACCACCCACTGGCCGGCCGGCGGCGCGCGCGCCTGGCCGACCTGCGCGACGAGCGCTTCGTCACCTACCGCGAGGGGGCGGGCCTGCGGCGGATCCTGGTCGCTGCGGCGCGGGCGGCGGGCTTCGAGCCCCAGGTGGCCTTCGAGACCAACAACTCGCTGCGCGGCCGGGCACTGGCCGCCCGTGGACTCGGCGTCGCCGTCATCCCCGCCTCCGACGCCGCCGCCCCCGGTCCTGAGGTCGCGGTGATCGCGCTGGAGGAACCGCTGCAGCGCGACGTGACCCTGGTGTGGCGCCGCACGCGCCATCACGCGCCCGCCGCGCGCGCCTTTCTGGACCTGGCGATAGGAGTTGGGGCGGGCGCCGCGAATCAGGAGGGGTGAAGCGCCTCGCCTCCCTCGCCATCGCCGTCGCCCTCCTCGCCGCCGCGCCCGCGCACGCGGCCCTCAAGCTCGGCAGCCGCGGCACGGGGGTCAAGGCCGTGCAGCAGCGCCTCGGCCTGCCCGCCGACGGCATCTACGGGCGCGCGACGGCGCGCGCGGTGCGCCGCTTCCAGCGCTCCCACCAGCTCACCGTCACCGGCCGCGTCAACGCGGAGACGAAGACCGCTCTGGGCCTCGACGCGCCGCCCCCGGCGGTGACCAACGGCGGCACCCGTGTGCCGGACTCCATGCCCGACGCCGTCCGCGCCGCCATCGGCCGCCCGTACGAGGAAGGCGCCGCCGGGCCGGACGCGTTCGACTGCTCCGGCCTCGTCGTCTGGGCCGCCGCCGCGGCCGGGATCGACATGCCCCGCTCGAGCTTCCTCCAGTACAAGACCGGCTTCGCCGTGGCCCAGGCCGAGCTCGCGCCCGGCGATCTCGTCTTCTTCGACACCAACGGCCCCGGCCCGTCCGACGTCGGCATCGTCGTCGGCCCCGACGCCGCCGTCTCCGCCACCACCCACGGCGTCCGCGAGCACTCCATCTCCGGCGTCTACTGGGGCGAGCACTACGTGGGCGCGCGCCGCTTTCGGTAGCGCTGAGGCCATCCGGGTAGGACTTCCGCGATGGCGAGAACCCCCCGACGCGTGCTCGTCTTCGTCGCCGGGCTCATCTGCATCCTGGCCGGCTTCGCCCTCGTCGTCCTCCCCGGCCCGCTGACCATCCCCCCGATCGTCCTCGGCCTCTACATCTGGTCGAAGGAGTTCACCTTCGCCGAGCGCCTCTTCGACCGCGCCAAGGCGCAGTTCGACGAGGCGTGGGCGGCGGCCAAGCGCAAGCCGGTCCAGTCGGCGATCATCACGGGAGGAGGCCTCGTCCTCGCCGCCGCCGTCATCTGGGCCGTCCTGCACTTCAACCTCATCGCCAAGGCCAAGGACGCCGTCGGGCTGTAGTCAGATCGCCGCGACGGCGGACTCCTCCGGCGAGATCTGCTCCGAGCCCTCGAAGAGGAAGCGGTGCACGGCCGAGCCGACGAACGCGCCCGCCATCGGCGCGAGGATGAAGACGATCAGCTGCCCGAGCGCCCAGCCGCCCGCGAAGATGGCCGGGCCGATGCTGCGGGCCGGGTTCACGGACAGGTTGTCGACGGGGATCCCGACGAGGTGGATGAGGGTCAGCACGAGGCCGATGGGGATGCCCGCGAAGGCGACGTTGGCGATCCGGGCGGTGGCCGACAGGACCGTGAAGACCAACAGCGCGGTCAGGATCACCTCGACGATGATGGTCGCGAGCAGGTTGTACCCGCCGGGCGAGTGGTCGCCGAAGCCGTTGGCGCCCAGGCCGCCCTCGCTGAGGTCGTAGCCGCCCTTGCGCGCTTTGACGACGATGACCAGGACGATGGCGGCCGCGATGCCGCCGAGCACCTGGGCGATCCAGTAGCGGACCGCCTCGTCGCGGTCGATGCGCCGCTCGAGCAGCAGCCCGAAGGTGACGGCCGGGTTGATGTGGCAACCGGAGATCGGCCCGATCGCGTAGGCCATCGCCAGCAGCGAGATCCCGAACGCGAAGGCGACGCCGTAGGCGCCGATGGCGTCTCCCGCGATGACCGCCGACCCGACGCCTCCGAACACGAGCATGAACGTCCCGATGAACTCCGCTGCCGCCTTGCGCTGCGCCATTGCTGAACCCCCTCGTCGCGTGGTGTCCCGCAATCATCCCGCTTCGGACGCCGATGGCGCTGCCCACAACCTAAGCGCTAAATTCCAATCAGGATTTACACGTTTGACAAAGGAGAGCACATGGCTTTGACGATCGGTTCCGACGCGCCCGACTTCGAGGCGGAGACCACCGAGGGCACGATCAAGTTCCACGAATGGCTGGGCGACTCGTGGGGCGTCCTCTTCTCCCACCCGCGTGCCTTCACGCCGGTCTGCACGACCGAGCTCGGCTACATGGCCTCCATCAAGCCCGAGTTCGACAAGCGCGGCGTGAAGATCATCGGGATCTCCGTCGACCCCATCGACAACAACGACAAGTGGGCCGCCGACATCGAGGAGACGCAGGGCACGGCGCCCAACTACCCGATCATCGGGGACAAGGACTTCGCCGTCGCCAAGGCCTACGGGATGCTGCCGGCCGACGTCGAGGGCGAGCCGACGGAGCGCACACCCGCGCAGAACCAGACGGTCCGCAACGTCTTCGTCATCGGGCCGGACAAGAAGGTCAAGCTGCTGCTCGTCTATCCCATGACGACGGGCCGCAACTTCGACGAGGTGCTGCGCGTCATCGACTCGCTGCAGCTCACGGCCAATCACAAGGTCGCCACGCCGGCCCAGTGGCAGCAGGGCGACGACGTGATCATCGCCGGCTCCGTCAACAACGAGCAGGCCAAGGAGATCTTCGGCGAGTGGGAAGAGCCCAAGCCCTACATCCGCATCGTCCCGCAGCCGACGAGCTAGGACCCCCGTCCAGGCACTGACGCACCGGGATTCATCCCGGTGCGCCGGCTGCCGATAAGCGCGGGGATGGCTTCCGCCGGCCGCTTCCTCCTCCTCGCGCTGCTCGCGCTCACCGTGTGCGCCGCCCCCGCCGCCGCCCAGAACACGTACGGCAACACGCCGCCGCCCGGCTGGGACGGCGACGGGTGGGACTACGGCGACGACGCCCCGCCGCCGGAGACCACCCCCGCACCGGCGCCCGCGCCGACCACCCCGGTGATGCCCGCGCCGACGGTCGCACCGGACCCCGAGCTCGTCACCACCCCCACCGTGAGCGGCACCGTCGCCAGGCTGCGCACCGACGGCACGGCCGCCATCCCGACCGGCGCGCCCAAGTCGGTCCGCGCGATCATCGCGGCGGCCAACCGCATCGTCGGCAAGCCCTACAAGTGGGGCGGCGGCCACGCCAAGCTCGAGGACCGCGGCTACGACTGCTCGGGCACCGTCTCCTACGCCCTGATCAAGGCCGGGCTGCTCCAGTCCCCGCTCGTCAGCGGCAGCTTCGCCCGCTGGGGCAGCAAGGGCACCGGTCGCTGGGTCAGCGTGTACGCCAACGCCGGTCACGTGTACCTGGAGGTCGCCGGCCTGCGCCTGGACACCAGCGCCGTGGGTGATCCGCGCGGCGGGAGCGGCCCGCGCTGGCGACCGCTGATCGGCCACCGGCGCGGCTTCCGCACCCGCCACGTGACCGGTCTCTAGAACGGGCGCGCCGGCCGGTAGGGTCGGGAGCGTTGGTCGAGCTCCACCCCACCGGACTCTCCGCCGAGGACGTGATCGAGGTCGCCCGGCGGGATGCCCGGGTGACGCTCGGCGCCGAGGCGCGGGCGGCGATGGAGCGCAGCGCCGGGGTGGTCAGCGGGCTGGTCGACGCGGTCGAGCCGGCCTACGGCGTGTCCACCGGCTTCGGGTCGCTCGCGAACGTCGCGATCCCGGCCGATCGCCGGACCGAGCTGCAGGGCGCGCTGGTCCGCTCGCACGCCGCTGGGATGGGTCCGGCCGTGGAGCGCGAGGTGGTCCGCGCGATGATGCTGCTGCGCGCGCGCACGCTGGCCATGGGCAGCTCCGGCGCGCGGCCCCTGGTCGCCGAGGGTCTGATCGCGCTGCTCAACGCCGGCATCACCCCGGTCGTGCCCGAGTACGGGTCGCTCGGCGCGAGCGGGGACCTCGCGCCGCTCGCGCACTGCGCGTTGGTGTTGCTCGGCGAGGGTGAGGTGCTCGGGGGCGGCGACGCCGCCGCCGCGCTGGCCGCCGCGGACCTCGAACCGCTCACGCTGGAGGCCAAGGAAGGGCTCGCGCTCATCAACGGCACGGACGGGATGCTCGGCATGCTCGTCCTCGCGCTCGCCGACCTCGACCACCTGCTCCGCGTGGCGGACGTCGCCGCCGCGGTGTCGGTCGAGGCGCTGCTCGGCACCGACCGCGCCTTCGCCGCCGACCTCGTCGGGCTCCGCCCCCAGCCCGGCCAGCAGGACAGCGCCGCCAACCTGCACCGCCTGCTCGCGGGCTCGGCGATCGTCGCCAGCCACCGCCACGGCGACGACCGCGTCCAGGACGCCTACTCGCTGCGCTGCGCGCCGCAGGTGATCGGCGCCGCGCGCGACACGGTCACCCACGCGCGCGGGGTCGCCGCGAACGAGCTGCGGTCGGCGATCGACAACCCGATGGTCCTTTCGGACGGCCGCGTCGAGTCGTGCGGCAACTTCCACGGCGCGCCGCTCGGCTTCGCGATGGACTTCCTCGCGATCGCGGTCGCCGAGGTGGGCGGCATCGCCGAGCGCCGCACCGACCGGCTGCTCGACCCCTCCCGCTCCGCCGGGCTGCCGCCGTTCCTGGCGCCCGACGCGGGCGTCAACTCCGGGCTGATGATCGCCCAGTACACGCAGGCCGGGCTGGTCGCCGAGAACCGCCGGCTGGCCGCGCCCGCGAGCGTCGGCTCGCTGCCCACGAGCGCGATGCAGGAGGACCACGTCTCCATGGGCTGGTCGGCGGCGCGCAAGCTGCGCACGGCGATCGGCAACCTGCGCCGCATCCTCGCCGTCGAGCTGACCTGCGCGGCACGGGGCCTCGACCTGCGCGCGCCGCTCGAGCCCGGCGCGGCGACGGCCGCGGTGCTGGCGCTGGTCCGCGAGCAGGTCGACGGACCCGGCCCGGACCGCTGGCTGGCGCCGGAGCTCGCGTCCGTCGAGGCGCTGATCGCTTCCGGCGCCGTCCTGGAAGTCGTCGAATCCACCATCGGGGAGCTGGCATGAGCCGCTTAGTGAGAGCGCCGCGCGGCACCGAGCTGTCGTGCCGGGGCTGGCCGCAGGAAGCCGCGATGCGGATGCTGATGAACAACCTCGACCCGGAGGTGGCCGAGCGTCCGGAGGACCTCGTCGTCTACGGCGGCACGGGTCGCGCCGCGCGGTCGTGGGAGGCCTACGACGCGATCGTCCGCTCGCTGCAGACACTGGCCGCCGACGAGACGCTGCTCGTCCAGTCCGGCAAGCCTGTCGGCGTGATGCGCACGCACGAGTGGGCGCCGCGCGTCCTCATCGCCAACTCGAACCTCGTCCCCGACTGGGCGACGTGGGACGAGTTCCGCCGCCTCGAGGACATGGGGCTGACGATGTACGGTCAGATGACCGCGGGGTCGTGGATCTACATCGGCACCCAGGGCATCCTGCAGGGGACCTACGAGTGCTTCGCCGAGATCGCGCGGCGACAGTACGGCGGCTCGCTCAAGGGCACGATCACCCTGACCGCGGGGCTCGGCGGGATGGGCGGCGCGCAGCCGCTCGCGGTCACTTTGAATGACGGCGTCGCGCTGTGCGTGGAGGTCGATCCCGACCGCATCCGCCGCCGCATCGAGACCCGCTACCTCGACGTGAAGGCCGACGACATGGAGGACGCGATCGCCCGCTGCCGGCAGGCCAAGGCGGACGGCGTCGCGCTGAGCGTCGGCCTCGAGGGCAACGCCGCCGACGTCCTGCAGGCGCTGCTCGCGCAGGGCTTCGAGGCGGACATCGTCACGGACCAGACGAGCGCACACGACCCGCTCGTCGGCTACGTCCCCGACCGCATGTCGCTCGCCGAGGCGGACGCGCTGCGGGCCTCCGACCCCGAGGGCTACGTGGTCCGCTCCCGCCAGGCGATGGCCGCCCACTGCTCGGCGATGGTCGGCTTCAAGGACCGCGGCGCCGAGGTCTTCGACTACGGCAACAGCCTGCGCGCGGAGGCAAAGCTCGGCGGCTTCGAGCGCGCCTTCGACTATCCGGGCTTCGTCCCCGCCTACGTGCGCCCGCTGTTCTGCGAGGGCAGGGGCCCCTTCCGCTGGGTCGCGCTGTCGGGCGATCCCGAGGACATCGCCGCCACCGACCGGGCGGTGCTCCAGGAGTTCCCCGAGGACGAGCTGCTCGCGCGCTGGATCAAGGCCGCTGGCGAGCGCGTCGCCTTCCAGGGTCTCCCCGCCCGCATCTGCTGGCTGGGCTACGGCGAGCGGCATCGGTTGGGGTTGCGCTTCAACCGGATGGTCCGCGAGGGCGAGCTCAAGGCGCCGATCGTGATCGGCCGCGACCACCTCGACTCGGGCTCGGTCGCCTCGCCGTATCGCGAGACGGAGGGCATGCTCGACGAGTCCGACGCGATCGCCGACTGGCCGCTGCTCAACGCGCTCGTCAACACGTCGGCGGGCGCCTCGTGGGTGAGCATCCACCACGGCGGCGGGGTCGGCATCGGCCGGTCGATCCACGCCGGGATGGTGTGCGTCGCCGACGGGACCGAGATGGCGGACCAGAAGCTCGAACGCGTGT
Source organism: uncultured Solirubrobacteraceae bacterium (assembly GCA_964242305.1). Taxonomy (GTDB): domain Bacteria; phylum Actinomycetota; class Thermoleophilia; order Solirubrobacterales; family Solirubrobacteraceae; genus DATLGB01. Next base: position 59,913 of record CAXTBB010000018.1, on the reverse strand, counting down.
TGACGGCCGACCCGGGCATGGGCGTCATCCGCCACGCCGACGCCGGCTACGACCGCGCCATCGACGTCGCCCGCGAGCGCGGCGTACGCATCCCGATGACCGAATGACGGTCCTCGACATCGTGCAGGTCGGCCACCCGGTGTTGCGTCAGCGCGCGCAGGAGGTCGAGGACGTCGCGGACGTCCAGACGCTGATCGACGACCTCATCGAAACGATGCGAACGGCGAACGGAGCGGGCCTGGCCGCCAACCAGGTCGGCGATCTTCGCCGGGTCGCGGTCGCCGAAGTGCGTCCGGACCACCCGCGCTACCCATATAAGCCGGAGCTGCCGCTGACGGTGTTGATCAACCCCGTCGTGGAACGCATCGACGACGAGGTGATGCTCGTCAACGAAGGCTGTCTGTCCGTGCCCGCCCTGCGCGGGGACGTCGAACGTGCCGTGACCGTGCGCGTGCGCTACCTCGACCGTCACGGCGCCCAGCAGGAACAGGTGGTCCGGGGGCTCAGCGCGGGGACGTTCCAACACGAGGTCGATCACCTCGACGGCGTCCTCTTCCTCGACCGGGCCGACCCGCGCTCGCTCGCGACCTGGGAGGAGTGGGAGCGCAGCGGGAAGGCGGCGTTCCTCGAGCGCATCAAGGATCTTCCGTCGTGACGACGCTGTGGTGCGAGCAGGCGTGGCTCGGTGGCGATGACGCGATGGCCGGCGTGCTGCTCGAGATCGAGGACGGCGTCATCGTGACCGTCGCCCCGGGCGCCGAGGCGAGCGGGGAGCGCCTCGCCGGCCTCACGCTGCCCGGCCTCGCCAACGCGCACTCGCACGCCTTCCAGCGCGCGCTGCGCGGCCGCACCCACGCCGGGACGGGGTCGTTCTGGACGTGGCGCGAGCAGATGTACGCGCTTGCGGAGGCGCTCGATCCCGACCGCGTCTTGGCGCTCGCCCGCGCGACGTTCGCCGAGATGGCGCTCGCCGGCATCACCGCCGTGGGCGAGTTCCACTACCTGCACGACGGGGCCAACGATCTCGGGCACGCCGTGATCGCCGGAGCCGCTGAGGCGGGCGTGCGGCTGACGCTCATCGACGCGTGCTACCTGCACGGCGGCATCGCTCGCTTCCGGGACACGAGCGTCGAGGCCTGGGCCGAGCGGGTCGCGGCGATCGAGCCCGGCGCCGCCCGCCTCGGCGCCGCCATCCACAGCGTCCGCGCGGTCGATCCCGTGAGCGCCGCTCTGGTCGCCCGCTTCGACGGGCCGTTGCACGCCCACGTCTCCGAACAGCCGGGCGAGAACGAGTGGTGCCTCGCCGAACACGGCCGCACCCCGACCCAGGTGCTGGCCGACGCCGGCGCGCTCGACGGGCACTTCACCGCCGTCCACGCCACGCACCTGACCGATGCGGATGTCGCGCTGCTGAGCGGCGCGACGATCTGCCTCTGCCCCACCACGGAACGCGACCTGGCGGACGGCATCGGGCGGGCGCGGGTCCTGGCCGACGCGGGCGCGCGCCTGGCCACCGGCAGCGATTCTCAAGCGGTGATCGACCCCTTTGAGGAGGCGCGCGCGATCGAGCTCGACGAGCGCCTCGCCTCCGGCGTCCGCGGCGTCCACACGGCCGCGGCATTGTTGAACGCGGCGACCGTGGACGGCCACGCCGCCATCGGCTGGCCCGAGGCGGGACGCATCGCCCCCGGCGCCCCCGCCGACCTCGCCGTCCTCGACCTTCACACCGTCCGCACCGCCGGCACCACCGACCCGGTCGCAGCCGCCGTCTTCGTCGCCACCGCCGCCGACGTCCGCGACGTCATGGTCGGCGGCCGCTGGATCGTCCGCGACCGCCTCCACACGTCCGTCGACGTCCCGGCCGCTCTCCGAGCCGCGCTGTGACGAAGGTCATCCGCGTCCGGACTACGACATCGCCAAGCTCGTCTCGCGCCGGCGGTGTTGACGGATCCCGGGTCGCGGTGGCCGCACGTGACGCACCCGTCTCAGCAGCGCGGGAGAAGTCGCTGCCACTCCTGAGTTTGGAGCGGCAGGGATTTGACGTCTCGGGAGCGGGTCTACGGCTACGACGTGCGGTTACCGCTTGACGGTGACTTCGGGCTCGACGCCCGCGACGAAGGGCACGTCGAGGTGACTGAGGTCCTCCGCCTCGTGCTGCGTCTCATCGCCGGCGTCAGCCGCGCGAAGCCGCTGCTCCTTGCGGATGCCCCTCTCTTGGCGCTTTTCGCGTACCTTCGCTTCGCGGTTCAGCTTCGCGAACGTCGTCTTCTTCTTGCCACCCAAGGTTGGCCTCCAGGTCGTGCAGGCGGAACGCGGTGCAACTTCGCACGACGCCGACGCCGCTGGGCATGGTGTTGGCCGGCGGACGCGCGACCTCGCCAGAAAGGGTAGCTACGGCCGCGCGGCGGCCCCTTCGCGAGTGACGCTCCTGCTGCGTCGAGGCAAAGCCAGGAGCCGACTTCGGCGAACGGGTCGCGCCACCAAGAGTGGGTCGTGGGCTTGACCGGCCGTGCGACGTTACGGTGTCGGCATGCGACATCCGGCGCTGGGGACCGTCGTCTTCTTCGTCGCCGCCCCCGGCTCGACGGCCGGGCTGGTGCCGTGGCTGGCGACGAGCTGGGAGGGTTCCCCACCAGGCTGGGACGCCATTGACCTGCTTGGTGTGCTGGTCGGGCTCGCCGGGCTGGCGATGGTGGCCGACTGCTTTGTGCGCTTCGTTCGTGAGGGCCGAGGGACACCGGCGCCGACCGCGCCGACGGAGGAGCTGGTCATCGGTGGCCTCTACCGGTATGTGCGCAATCCGATGTACCTCGGTGTCGGCCTGGCCATCGCTGGCCAGTGCCTCGTCTTCCGCAGCCTCGCCCTCGGGCTCTGGCTCGCGCTCTTCACCGTCGCCGTGACCGTCTTTGTGATCGTCTACGAGCAGCCAACCCTGCGGTCCCGGTACGGCGCATCGTATGACGCCTACTGCCGCAGCGTCCCTGCCGTCGTCCCGCGCCCGCGATCACGACGGCGCGCGCGCTCGTTACCCCTTTGAGGCGGAAGCCCGACTATGGACCCCGAGTGAAGAACGGGGTACAGCGTGAGACCGAAGGGTCGCCCTAGCGACCCAACCGGCGCCAGCCGGCCTGCTCCGCGAGCCTGAAAGCAGCAGCCCGTACCGACGCGGGGCGCCTGGGCGGGGAAGCCGGCGCCCACGCTTTCCCTCAATGAAATTCCGACAGGCGGCGAGCCCAGCCCCAGGGACGCCCCCCGCACCTAGCCTGAACGAGCCATGAGCCACACGGCGATCCTTCGAACGTGACTGCGCTCGTCATCGACAACATCGGCCGGCTGGTCACCAACGACCCGGCGCTCGGGGCGGGGCCGCTCGGGATCGTGACGGACGCGGCGCTGGTGCTCGAAGATGGAGTGGTCGCCGCCGTCGAGCGCGCGGGGGCGGCGGGGGACGAGCACCTGGACGCCGAAGGGCGCGCGGTGATCCCGGGCTTCGTGGACAGTCATACGCACCTCGTCTTCGCGGGTGACCGCGGGGACGAGTTCGCCGCACGCATGGCCGGACAGCCCTACGGCGCCGGCGGCATCCGCGTCACCACCGCCGCGACCCGCGCGGCGACGCACGAGGAGCTGAGGGCGCTCGCCGCCCGGCGTCGCGAAGAGGCGATCCGGGCCGGCATCACCCACCTGGAGATCAAGTCGGGCTACGGGCTCGACGTGGCGACCGAGGCGCGGCTGTGCGCGGTGGCCGCCGAGCTCACCGACGACGTCACCTTCCTCGGCGCCCACGCGCTCCCGGAGGAGTACGAGGGGCGCGCGGACGACTACGTCGACCTCGTCTGCACCGAGATGCTGGCGGCCTGCGCGCCGCCCGCGAAGTGGATCGACGTGTTCTGCGAGACGGGCGCCTTCGACGAAGGCCAGTCGCGCGCCGTGCTCACCGCCGGCGCCAAAGCGGGCCTCGGGCTGCGCGTCCACGGCAACCAGCTCGGTCCCGGTCCGGGCGTTCAGCTCGCGGTCGAGATGGGCGCCGCGTCCGTCGACCACTGCACCTACCTGACCGACGCGGACGTCGAGGCGCTCGCGGACTCAGACACCGTCGCCACCTTCCTCCCCGCCACCGACTTCTCGACCCGCCAGCCCTATCCCGACGCCCGGCGGGTCATCGACGCCGGTGCGACCGTCGCCGTCGCCACCAACTGCAACCCCGGGTCGAGCTACACGACGTCGATGGGCTTCTGCCTCGCGCTCGCCGTGCGTGACCTCAAGATGACCGCCGACGAGGCATTGCAGGCTGCGACGCGCGGCGGGGCGAGAGCGCTGCGGCGCACGGACGTCGGCCACCTCTCCCCCGGCGCCCGCGCCGACGCCGTCATCCTCGAGGCTCCGAGCCACGCTCACCTCGTCTACCGCCCGGGCGTCCCGCTCGTCGCCGCCACGATCGGCGGCGGCCGCGTCCTATATCGCGGCGGTTGATCCGCGCCGCACGAGTTCGGGCTCGACGCGCACCTTCGCGCGCGCGCCGCGGCGCGGCTTGCCCGCGACCGCTGCGGCGAGCAGCGCGCTGGCCGACTTCGCCAGCTCCTCCATGTTCCACAGCACGGTGGTGAGCGTCGGCGCGAGGACGGTTGCGATCGGGTGGTCGTCGTAGCCGGCCACCGAGACGTCGTCCGGGATCGACAGCCCGAGCTGCGTCGCCGCGGCGTAGACCCCGCAGGCGATCGAGTCGGACAGGCAGAAGACGGCGGTCGGCCGGGGATCGGCTTCGAGCACGGTTCGAGCGGCGTCGGTCGCTTCCGCGATCGAATGCGACGAGTTGACCAGGGTCGGCTCGAGGCCGAGCCGTCTGCACACGGCACCGATGACCTGCTCGGCGGGCCGCTCCGGCGTGGAGGGACGGCTCGGGGTGAGCACGGCGACGCGCGTGTGTCCGAGCTCGGCCAGGTGGGTGAGGACCAGCGAGACGCCCGCGCGATTGTCGAACAGCACCTCACCGACGGTCGGCCCCGACAGCGCGTCGCCGACCGTGACGATCGGGAGCGCAGACCCGACCGCCTCCCACGACTCGTCGGACGGGTCGAGCGGCGACACCACGAGACCGTCCACCATCAGGTCGGCCAGCTGAGCGGCGAGCGTGCGCTCGCGCTCCGGGTCGCCGCCGGAATCGACGAGGACCATGTGCAGGTCCTGTCGCTCGAGGGCCTGGCCGATCGCAGCCACGAACGACTGCTCGCCGAGGTCCTGCAGCGAGGCGGCCATGACGCCGACGAGCCCGGTGCGACCGCGGGAGAGCGCGCGAGCGACGGCGTTGCCCGTGTAGCCGAGCTGATCGGCGGCCGCCTTGACGCGCACCTGCGTCTCCGCCGATGTCTGCACCCCGCGCAGGGCATAGGACACCGCGGCGGGCGAGAGGTCCGTTGCCGCAGCGACGTCCTTGAGGGTGACGCGTCGGCGCGAGGCCACGTGGGCGAACCGTAGCGGCTTGATTCTCGCCAAGTGTCCAATGGATCCGGTCCCAACTCTGCTGTACAGTTGAAACGGTTCACTGAATCGCTTCAGTGAACCGCTTCACCCTTCATGACCTCCGACGTCCACCAACACCTCTGGCCCGCCCCCTTCCTCGCCGCGCTGCGCGCGCGCTCCGAGCCGCCGTGCATGGACGGCTGGGTGCTGCACCTCGCCGGCGAGTCGTTCGTCATCGACCCGGCCGACCACGACCCGGACACGCGCGCGGCCGAGGGCCATGACCTGATCGCCATCGCCGCGTCCGCCGCCCTGGGCATCGACCGCCTCCCCGAGACCGAGGCGGCGGCGCTCGCCGCCGCCTGGCACGAGGGAGCGCTCGCACTCGGCCTGCCCTTCCGCGTGTGGGCGACCGGGCGTGACCCAGTCGCGCTCAAAGAGGCGCTCGACGCCGGCGCCGTCGGCCTCGAGCTGGCCGCCGACCTCCTCTCCGCCCCCGGCTCGTTCGAGCGCCTCGCCCCGCTGCTGGAGACCCTCGGCGATCGCCCGCTGCTCGTCCACCCCGGTCCCTTCTCCGGCGCCCCGCGGCTGGACTGGTGGGCGCCCGTCGTCCCGTACGTCAGCCAGCTGCACGCGGCCTGGTGGGCATGGGCCGACGGCGGCCGGGCCCGCTTCCCGGATCTGCCCGTCTGCTTCGGCGCGCTCGCCGGTCTCGGCCCGCTCCACGGCGAGCGCTTCCGCGCCCGCGGCGGCCACACGTCGCCCGTCGACCCGCTCACCTTCGTCGAGACCTCGACGTACGGGACGCAGGCCGTCGACGCCGTCATCCGCGTCCTCGGGATCGACGTCGTCTGTCACGGCTCCGACCGCCCCTACGCCACCCCGGCGCCGCTGATCATCGACGAAGCCGCCGCGCACGCCATCGGTTCCAGCAACCCGGATCGCCTCTTCGCCGGCGTCCTGGAGGAGGTGCCCGCTTGACCTACGCGATCCCCGACCTCGAAGGACGCCCGCTGAGCGAACCCGAGCTGGAGCGCCTCGTCGCCAACGTCGCCGCGCGCGGGGAGCTGTGGGAGCCCCACATCGATCCCGACGCCGCGACCCGCACCTACGCCTCGCTGCACCGCGACGCCAGCGTCGATGTCTGGGCGATCTTCTGGCGGCCCGGCAACGACACCGGCTGGCACGACCACGACACCTCGTCGGGAGCGGTCCACGTCGTCTCCGGGGCGCTCGTCGAACGTGCGCTCTGCGTCAACCGCCCCGAGCGCCGCCGCGAGCACGCGGCCGGGGCCGGCTTCACCTTCGACCCGACGCGCATCCACCGCATCACCTGCGAGACCGGCACCGCCGTCTCCATCCACGCCTACTCGCCGCCGCTGTGGCGCCTTGGTCAGTACTCCCTCGACGCCGCGGGCGCGCTGCACCGGCAATCGGTCTCCTACGCGGACGAGCTCCGCCCGCTCGAGGAGGCCCTGGCGTGACCGGCGACCTGATCGTGATCGGCGGCGGCGTGATGGGGCTGATGACGGCCTACCACGCCTCGGAGCGCTTCCCGGACGTCGTCGTGCTCGAGCGCGGCCGGATCGGCGACCCGATGACCGCCTCCTTCGGCCGCACCCGCTCCTACCGACACGACTACCTCGACTCGACGTACGCCCGCTTCGCCCGTGAGGCCTACCGGCTGTGGGGCGACTTCGAGGCGGCGACCGGCACCAAGGCGCTCGTCCGCTGCGGGTGCATGAACATCGCCAAGCGCTCGGTGACGCCCGACCTCGCCGGGACCTACGCGCAGCTCTCCTTCGAGACGCTCGTCGCGCTCGGCCTGCCGACGGAGTCCTTCGAGGGAGACGCGCTCACCGAGCGCTTCCCCTACCTCGACGCCGACCTCGCCCACAACGACGTCGACGGCGGCGTGGTCGACCTGCGCGCGGTGACCGCGGCGCTCACGCGCACCCTGCACGAACGCGGCGTCCGCATTCACGAAGGCCTCGAAATCCGCTACGTCGTCCAGGACGGCGGCGCCATCCGCGTCGTCACCGACGGCGACCAGTTCACCGCGCGGGCGCTCGTCGTCACCGCCGGGCACGGCACCAACGAGATCCTCGACCGCATGGAGGGCGCCGACCTCGACGTCCCGATCACGAAGGACCGCCCGGTGGAGGCGCGCTACTTCTCCCCCGCCGATCCGTCGCCCTTCACCTCCGACGTCATGCCGGTGATCGCCTACCTCGACGCCGGCATCTACTGCCATCCGATCGTCGACGGGCTCATCGACAAGATCAAGATCGGCTACTACCACCCGCCCGACCTGCCCCGCACGACCACGGAGATCGACGGCATCGACCGCTTCGTCGAGCTGTGCATGCCGGGCCTGCGCAACGCGCCCTCCGACGCCGTCACCGACACGGACGGCTGCGACTACGACCTCGTCGCCGACGACGACTTCGTGCTGGGCGCCATCCCCGGCTTCGCCAACGCCTACGTCGGCGTCGGCTGGCGCGGCACCGGCTACAAGTTCGCGCCCTGGGTGGGCCGCGTGCTCTCCGAGCTCGCCCTCCAGGACGGCACCGTCTACGACATCGACCGCTTCGACCCCGTCCGTTTCGCGAAAGGAGGTGCGGGCCATGACTCGACCGTCGTCCCGGACCCTGCAGCAACGTCTCTCTGACGGCATCGTCCTCGGCGCCGAGGGCTACATCTTCGAGCTCGAGCGCCGCGGCTACGTCAAGGCCGGCCCGTTCGTGCCCGAGGTGCTCCTCGACGCGCCCGAGGCCGTCCTGCAGTTGCACCGCGAGTTCCTGAACGCGGGGTCGGACGTGATGGTCGCGCTGACCTACTACGCGCACCGGGACAAGCTCGCCGTCGTCGGCCGCGCGGGTGACCTGGAGGAGATGAACCGCTCCGCGGTCCGCATGGCCAACACCGTCGCGGCCGAGGGCGGCGCGCTCGTCGCGGCCAACATCTGCAACACGTGGTCCTACGACCCGCAGGACGCCAAGCGCACAGGTGCGATCGTCCGCGCGCAGTACGAGGAGCAGCTCGGCTGGGCGGTCGAGGAGGGGGTCGACTTCGTCGTCGCCGAGACGAACGACTTCGCCGAGGAGGCGCTGATCGGCCTCGAGGTCTGCCAGTCCTTCGGCCTCGACGCGATGGTCACGTTCGCCAGCGTGCACCCGACGCACACCTACGACGGCTACGACTACGTCACGGCGTGCAAGATGCTCGCCGACGCGGGCGCGACGATCGTCGGCCTCAACTGCTCACGCGGCCCGGAGACGATGCTGCCGCTGCTCGCGCAGGTCCGCGGCGCCGTCGACTGCGCGGTCGCGACCCAGCCCGTCCCGTACCGGACCTCGACCGCAGTCCCGGCCTTCGAGTCGCTCACCCACGAGGACGGGCGCCGCGCCTTCCCGATCGAGCTCGAGTGCTTCGCCTGCTCGCGCTACGAGATGGCGGCGTTCGCCGAGCACGCAAGCGACCTCGGCGTCGACTACATCGGCATCTGCTGCGGCGGTGGCCCCCACCACGTCCGCGCGATGGCCGAGGCGCTGGGCCGTGTCACCCCGGCGAGCCGCAACTCCCCGGCGATCGAGTTCCACCCCGTTCTCGGCCGCCAGGAGGCCGACGTGATGGGCGGCTGGGCGGCGGCTTAGGTTCCGGGCGCATGTCCGTGACCGTCGCGACGATGTTCATGTCCGTGCACGATCCGGAGGCGGCGCTGGCCTTCTCCGGGACGCGCTGGGGCTGGAGGTGCGCAACGACGTCTCGTCGAACGGCTATCGCTGGGTGACCGTCGGCGCGCCGGGGCGGGACGTCGGCATCGTCCTCTCGCATCCTCACGGCGGGCGCTCTCCGAAGGAGGGCGACGCCCTGCTGGCCATCGTCACCCAGGGATCGCTGCAGGCGGCCATCTTCCGCAGTGACGACCTCGACGCGACGTTCGCTGCGCTGAAGGCGTCGGGCGCCGAGGTGCTGTCCGAGCCGGAGGACCGGTTCTGGGGGGGTCCGTGACTGCGCGGTCCGCGACCCGTCCGGCAACCTCGTGCGCATCGCCCGGGCATGACGCCCGAGGCCGTGGCCGATCTGGTGTACCTGCGCGCGGGAGCGTCGGTCTCCGACGCCTGCCGGGCCGTCGGCTACACGTCACTGGGCTCGTTCAGCACGCGCTTCGCGGAGATCGTCGGTCAGGCGCCGACGGCGTACGCCGCCCTCGACCATCACGACCTCGACACGCTCCCACCGCGCGTGCGCACGATGGGCCTGCGCCCGCGACGCGTCGGCTGAGTCGCCGGGTCACTCGTCCGGAAGGCTCGCGAAGGTCTTCTTCGCGGTCCGGTACCAGCCCATGCCGGCGACCGGATGCTTCCACCGGCCGCGCATCTCGTCGTGCGCCTCCCGATGGGCCTCGTCGCCCGCGGCGACGCGCTCCTTGAGGTGCGCGTCCTGGGCCTTGATGACCTCGTTGGCGTCCTCGCCGCGATGTGCGTGGTCGCACGGTCCGCCGAGCTGCCGGCACGTCATTGTCTTCATGCGCCGCGATGCTAGGTGCGATCCGCGCCGATCGTTTCTCCGATCCTGATCGCTTGTGGTCAGGGCTCCAGCACGACGAGTGGGATGACGCGGTCGGTCTTCTCCGCGTAGCCCGCGTAGCCCTTGTAGGACTTCGTGACCTCCGGCCACAGCCGGTCGCGCTCCTCGCGCGGCAGGACGCGGGCGGTCATCGTCTGCTCGGAGCCCTTGACCTTCACCTTGACCTGCGGGTTGGCCTTGAGGTTGTGGTACCAGGCGGGGTGGCGGACGTCGCCGCCGCGTGAGGCCACGATCACGAGGTTGCCGTCGTGGCGGATCGGCGCGGTCAGCATCGCCGTCCGCGGCTTGCCGCTCTTCGCCCCGGTCGTCGTGAGCTCGAGGACGGTCATGCCCATGACGTTGGAGAGCAGGCGCCCGCCGCTGAGGTTGTAGATCCCGCGGTGCAGCTGGACCACCGCGAGCCCGACCGTCTCTCTGAGGTTCATGGCCGCCAGAATACGCTCCCGCGCCCTACCGCTGATGACCCCGTCGAACCAACACCCGTCCGCGATCGTCATCCCACCCGGGGAGGGCCACCGCATCGGCAACGTCGAGTTCCTGGCCCGGACCGCGGACACCCCCCGCTTCACGCTCGGCATCATCGACATCGTGCCGGGCCGGGTGCTGGAGGCGCACGTCCACGCCGAGGAGGACGACGCCTTCTTCATGCTCGCGGGCACGATGACGTTCACGCTGGGCGATGAGGACGTGCTCGCCCCGCCGGGGACGTTCGTGCTCGTGCCACCGGGCGTTCTCCACGGCTTCCGCAACGACGGCGACGAGCCGGTCCGCATGCTCAACGTGCACGCGCCGGCCGGCTTCGACCGCCGCATCGGCCTCCCGGCTTAGAGCCTGCGCCAGCCCCCCGCGCGGTTGCGATCGGCGATCTGCCGGATGATCGCGCGGAACGCGTCCTCGTCGAGCGTGTCGCCCTCGTAGACGGCGATCTGGCGGCCCGTCTTCGCGTCGTGGCCCCGGTTGATGATGCCGGCCGGGTCCTCGACGCCGGGGTCGTAGAGGAACACGTTGACGTGGTCCTTGGTCGCCTGCAGGGCGGCGACGTTGCCGCGCAGGACGAAGTACGGGCGGTCGGTCCGCTTGATCGTCTCCTCCATCTCGGGGTCGGCCTCGTGCACGAGCGCGCGGACGCGCCGGCAGACGGCCTGCTGCCAGCCGGGCAGCCCGGCGATGAAGGCGTCGACGCGAGCATCGCCCATGCCGGCCGACCGTATCGCCTAGTGACGCCGTGTGCTCGTGACCCGGACGGTGCGGATTGCCGGCAGGTGGCCCGCTGAGCGATGCCGGTAGCGAGGCGTACGCTTCCCCGGTGAGCCTCATGGACGTCCTTCCGGGGGAGTCGACCGCCGACTCGGTCTACGAGGCGTTCCTGGGCTGGGCGGAGGAGCAGGGCCTCGCGCTCTACCCGCACCAGGAGGAGGCCGCGATCGAGCTGTTCAGCGGGGCCAACGTGATCCTGGCCACGCCGACCGGGTCCGGCAAGTCCATGGTCGCCGTCGCCGCTCACTTCGCCGCCCTCGCCGACGGGCGCCGCACCTACTACACGGCGCCGATCAAGGCGCTCGTGTCGGAGAAGTTCTTCGCCCTGTGCGCGATCTTCGGAGCGACCAACGTGGGGATGGTGACGGGCGACGCGTCGGTCAACGCGGACGCGCCGATCGTGTGCTGCACCGCCGAGGTGCTGGCCAACGTCGCCCTGCGTGAGGGGGCGGGCGCCGACCTCGGCCAGGTGGTCATGGACGAGTTCCACTTCTACGCCGAGCCCGACCGCGGCTGGGCCTGGCAGGTCCCGATCCTGATGCTGCCCCAGGCCCAGTTCCTGCTCATGTCGGCCACGCTCGGCGACGTCCGGTCGCTGGGCGACGACCTGACCGGGCGCACGGGGCGCGAGACCGCGGTCGTCGACGACGCCGAGCGGCCCGTCCCGCTGCTGTTCTCGTGGTCACTGCAGCCGCTGCACGAGCTGCTGGAGGAGCTCGTCGCGGTCGACCGGGCGCCGGCCTACGTCGTCCACTTCACGCAGGCGTCGGCCTTGGAGCGCGCGCAGTCGCTGCTGAGCGCGAAGTTCTGCTCGCGCGAGGAGCGTGACGCGATCGCCGACGCCATCGGCGGCTTCCGCTTCAGCGCCGGCTTCGGCAGGACGCTGTCCCGGCTCGTGCGCGCCGGCATCGGCGTCCACCACGCGGGGATGCTGCCGCGCTACCGGCGCCTCGTCGAGCAGCTCGCCCAGACCGGCCTGCTGAAGGTGATCTGCGGGACCGACACGCTCGGCGTCGGCATCAACGTCCCCATCCGCACCGTCGTCTTCACCGGGCTGGCGAAGTTCGACGGGACCAAGCACCGGCTGCTCAAGGTGCGCGAGTTCCACCAGATCGCGGGGCGCGCCGGGCGGGCCGGGTTCGACACCGCCGGCTACGTCGTCGTGCAGGGGCCCGAGCACGCGATCGAGAACGCGCGCCGGCTCGCCAAGGCGGGTGACGACGAGAAGAAGCGCAAGCGGGTGCAGCGCGTCAAGCCCGCGGACGGCGAGGTGTCCTGGACGGAGGAGACGTTCGCGCGCTTGCGCGACGCGACGCCGGAGGCGCTCGTCTCGCGCATGCGCGTCAACCACGCGATGCTGCTCAACGTCATCCAGCAGCGCGCCGATCCGGAGGCCACGCTGCGTGCGCTGCTGGAGGACAACCACGAGGACGAGCGCGGCCGCCGGCGGCTGGGCGAGCAGGCGGTGTCGCTGACGGAAGAGCTGCTCGAGTCCGGCATCCTGACCCGGCTCGGCGAGGTCGACCTGTTCGGCCGCCGCTACGTGCTGACCGTCGACCTCCCCGACGACTTCGCGCTCAACCAGGAGCTGGCCCACTTCGCCCTGGCGGCGTTCGACGTCCTCGACCCGGAGGCGCCGACGTACGCCCTGGACGTGGTCTCGGTGGTCGAGGCGGTGCTCGACCCGCCGATGACGCTGCTCCTGGCCCAGCGGCACGCGGCGCGCGGCGAGGCGGTGGCGGAGATGAAGGCCGACGGCATCGAGTACGAGGAGCGGATGGAGCTGCTGGAGGAGGTCACCTACCCGCAGCCGCTCGCCGAGGGCCTGATGCAGGCACTGCGCCGGTACCGCGAGAAGCACCCGTGGGTCTCGGAGGACGACCTCTCCCCCAAGTCGGTCGTGCGCGACATGTACGAGAGCGGGCGCACGTTCACCGAGCTGATCGCCTTCTACGGGATCGCGCGCTCGGAGGGCCTCGTGCTCAGGTACCTCAGCGACGCCTACCGGGCGCTGCGCCAGACCGTCCCCGACCGCGTCAAGACCGACGAGCTCGACGACATCGAGGAGTGGCTCGGGGAGACGGTGCGCCAGATCGACTCGTCGCTGCTGGACGAGTGGGCGGCGCTGACCGATCCGGCGGCGGTGGAGCGGGCGGTCGCGGGCGAGGCACCGCCCGAGCGCCCCGTCACCGGCAACGTGCGCGCCTTCGCCGTCATGGTCCGCAACGCGATGTTCCTGCGCGTCAAGCTCGCCGCCCGCGACCGCTTCGAGGAGCTCAAGCGGATCGACGACGGCATCGACTGGGAGGCCGCCCTCGGCGCCTACTGGGACCAGCACGAGACGCTCGGCGACGGCCCGGCGGCGCGGTCGCCCGAACTGCTCATCGTCGACCGCGCCGACCCGCGCTCGTGGCGCGTGCGCCAGATCATCGACGACCCCGGGGGCCACCACGACTGGGCGATCGTGGCCACCGTCGACCTCGACGCCTCCGACGCCGCCGGCGAGCCCGTCGTCGTCACGCAGTCCTTCGCGTCCTAGGGGACCATCCAGCTCAGCACGGCGGTCGACTGCAGGTAGACGAGCACGCACATGATCAGCACGAGCGCGAGGCTCCAGCCGACCACCTTGCGGAAGAGGTCGCCCTCGCGGCCGGCCAGCCCGACGGCGGCGGCGCCGATGGCGAGGTTCTGCGGGGAGACCATCTTGGCCAGCACGCCGCCCGAGCTGTTGGCGGCGGCGAGCAGGGTCGGGGACAGGTCGGCGTTCTTGGCCGCCGCCACCTGCAGCGCGCCGAACAGCGAGTTGGTCGACGTGTCCGAGCCGGTCACCGCCGTCCCGAACCAGCCGATCAGCGGCGACAGGAAGGCGAAGAACCCGCCCGCGCCGGCCGCCCACGTCCCCAGCGTCACCGTCTGGCCGGAGAGGTTCATCACGTACGCGAGCCCGAGCACGGACGCCACGGTGACGATGGCGGAGGCGAGCTTGGCCAGCGTGCTGCCGTAGATCGCCAATGCCCGGCGCGGGGCGACCCGGAGCACCGCGGCGACGATGAACCCGCAGACGAACAGCTGCGTCCCGGCGGCCGTGAGGATGTTGAACTTGAAGGTCAGGCTGGTGAGCGCGTCACCGTCCGGGTTGGTCACGTTGAGGCCGGGCCACTGGAACTCCTGGGTGGCTTTGTCGAGCTGCGTCATGACTCCGCTCAGGCTGCACACGCCGAGGACGAGGATGATGATGGCGTAGGGCAGGAAAGCGGTCATCGTCTCCGCCCGCGTGGGCGGACCCTCGTCCTCCTGCACCTTCTCCGTGCGGACCACGTCGGCCGGCGTCCACACGGTCACCAGCGCGAGCAGGGCGCCGGCGGAGGCGAGCGACGCGAGGATGTCGGTCAGCTCCGCGGAGATGTAGTTCGACGACACGAACTGCACGACGGCGAAGGCGAGGCCGGCCGTGAGCGCGGCGGGCCAGGCGGCCTTCAGCCCGCGCCGGCCGTCGATCATGAAGATGAGCACGAAGGGGATCATCAGCGCCAGCAGCGGGCACTGGCGGCCGACCATCGCGCTGAGGTCGTCCTTGGGGAGGCCGGTGACCTCGGCGAGGGTGGTGATCGGGATGGCGATCGCGCCGAACGCAACGGGGGCGGTGTCGGCCACGAGCGCCACCGCCGCCGCCTTCATCGGCTTGAAGCCGAGGCCGACGAGGATGGACCCGCAGATGGCGACGGGCGTCCCGAAGCCGGCCAGCGCCTCCAGCAGCGCGCCGAAGGAGAACGCGATCAGCACGACCTGGACGCGCTGGTCGTCCGACACGGAGCTGAAGGCCCGGCGCAGCGTCGCGAAGTGCCCCGTCGCCTCCGTCATGTTGAAGATCCACAGGGCGTTGATGACGATCCAGATGATCGGAAAGAGGCCGAACACCGCGCCCTCCAGCGCGGCGTCGCCGGCCTGCCCGACCGGCATCCCGTAGATCGCGATGGCGACGACGAGCGCCACCCCGAGCGCGATCATCGCCGCCCACTGCGCCTTCATCCGGATGACGCCGAGCAGCACGAACAGTGCCACCAGGGGCACGACAGCCAGCAACGAGGACAGGCCGAGCGAGTCCCCGACGGGATCCAGCACCTGCTTGTACATCCCTCTCCTCCTTCAGGACTGGAGGAGCGCGTACCCGGGCGGCCGCCCGGGCACGCATCAACCGCCCGGCGCTACTCGTCGTCGCGCGCGATCTTGGCGGTGTCGGGGTTGTCGGAGAAGATCCCGTCGATCCCGAGGTCGAAGAACAGCCGGTACTCCGCAAGGGCGTCGCCGTACTCGAATGGGTTGGCACTCGAGCGCAGCTGAGCCGGGAGGTACTGGTTCTCGTTGCGGAACGTGTACGCGACGACCTGAAGGTGCGCAGCGTGCGCGTCGTCGATGAACGACGTGGGCGCGAGGGAGACTCCCGTCGTGGGGTCACGCGGGACGATGTAGTCCTTCGAGGGTGCGGCGACGTCGGCGTAGCTGCGGATCGCGCGCAATCCCTCGGGTGTGGCCATCTGCCCGTAGGTGAGCGTCCCGCCCGCGGCGAGCACGTCCCCCGGCCTGAGGCCGGGAGCGTCGAGGAGCTGGACGAGCGGCACGCCAGAGAGCTGCTTGTTGAGCAGCTTGAGGTTGGAGAGCTCGAAGGACTGCACCGTGACCTTGCCCTGCGCGCTGGCGATCTTGTTGCGGCGCAGCATCTTGACGAAGGGCGCCTCGAGGCCGAGGCCCTCCGAGCTGAAGTACGTCGAGTGCTTGAGCTCAGGCACCAGGCCGACCTTGCGGTGCAACTCCTTTGAGAGCTGGGTGCGCACGTCGATGACCTCCTGGAAGGTCGGGATCCGGTAACGCTTGTTGTAGATCGTGTTGCGCTGGCGCACGTCGGGGAGGCGCTCCTTGGCATAGAGCGTCTTGAGCTCTGCGAGCGTGAAGTCGTCGGTGAACCAGTCGTTGGCGTAGGTGACGCCGTCGATGACCTTCGTCGTACGGCGGTCGGCGAACTCGGGATGGTCCGCGACGTCGGTGGTGGCGCCGATCGCCGGCTCGTGGCGCGCGACGAGCACGCCGTCCTTGGTGGAGACCAGGTCAGGCTCGATGTAGTCCGCGCCCATCCGCGCGCCGAGCCGGTACGCGGCGAGCGTGTGCTCCGGCCGGTAGCCGGCGGCGCCGCGATGGCCGTAAATCGTCGGTTTGACGGGGGCGGCGAGAGCGCTTGCGGCGGTGAGGAGCATGAGCAGGAAGGTGGCGCCGACCAGCAGGCGCAGTCGGTGTGCGGTGTGGGTCATGGGCCGGACTGAACTCCCGCGTGCCCCGCCGCGTGTCAACGCGCGGTGACCGCCACCGAATGGACACATGCGCGCCTCCTGGCGGAGATTGACTGCCGCCACCATCCGACCTCTCCCTCCCGGAGGCTTCGCAATGTCCCGACGTCTGGTCATCCCGATCCTGGGCGCAGCGCTGGCGCTCGCTGTGCCGCCCGCCGCGCTCGCGCTGCCCCGCGCCTGCTCGCCCGACGCGCGCCTGGCCGCCTTCAGCGACGAGCTGAACAAGACGACGTTCGCCGGCGCCGAGGTCGGAGGCCTGTCGGCACTGGCGCTCCGCTCGCCAGTGGGCCTCAACCGCGCACGCGCGCTCACCGACAACCAGGGCACAACCGCGGCTCGCTTCTTCGACCTGACGCTCCGTCGCGGCGACGGGCTGCATCCGGCGGTCACCGGGGTCACCACGCTCACCCGATCCAACGGCGTCCCGTACACGGGCGCCGATTTCGACGGCGAGGGGCTGGTGTCGCTTCCGGACGGCTCGCTGCTGGCCTCCTCGGAGACCGAGCCCTCCATCCGCCACTTCTCGGCGTCGGGCCGCGAGCTCGGGACCCTGCCGGTGCCCGCTCGCTTCCGGGTCGCCCCGGACGGCGAGGCGACGCGGAACCTGACGCTCGAGGGCCTTGGGCTGAGCCCGGACGGACACGACCTGTTCGCCGCGATGGAGGGACCGCTCACCGGCGACGGGAGTACGCCGGCTGGCCGCGGGCGGGTGCGCATCCTCCACTTCAAGCGCGCCGGCGGCACGTTTGCGCTCGTCGGTCAGGTCGGGTACGTGGCTGACCCCGGCCTCGGCGTCAGCGAAGTGCAGGTGGTCGGGGACGGCAGGCTCGCGGTGCTCGAGCGCGGCTTCGTCGCCGGCGTCGGGAACACCGTCCGTGTCTACCAGGCCTTCCTCGACGGCGCCTCCGATGTCAGCAGCGTTGCGTCGCTCGCCGACCCGTCCGTCGCCTTCGCGCGCAAGCGGCTGGTCGTGGACCTCGCCGACTGCCCGCCGGGCGGCGCGACGAGCCCGGGCACGCAGACCAACCCGCTGCTCGACAACGTCGAGGGCATGGCGCTCGGCCGCCCGCGCGCCGGCGACCGCCGTTCGCTGCTGCTCTTGTCCGACGACAACTTCGGCGCGACGCAGGTCACTCGCGTCTACGAGTTGCTCGCCCGCTTCCCCGGGGAGCCGACGCTGATCGGCCGCTCCCGCTACGCCGCCGATCGCCTGCAGCCAGGCCCGAGCTCGGGCAACGTGGGCGTGGACCCCGCCAATGGGCAGACGCCCCCGTTCCCCGGGCAGCCGATCCCCGGCATCTCGGCCGCCGTAGCCAACCGCGATGGGACCTTCTGGGGTCAGCCCGACAACGGCTTCGGGGCCAAGGGCAACTCGGCCGACTTCCTGCTGCGCATCTACCGCTTCGCGCCGAACCTCCGCACCGCGCAGGGCGGCAGCGGCCGCCTGGCCGTGCGCAACTTCATCACGCTTCGCGATCCAGGCCATCGGATCCCGTTCCCGATCGTGCACGACAACACCACGAGCCGTGAGTTGACCGGTGGCGACTTCGACATCGAGGCGCTGCAACGCACGCCCGACGGAACCTTCTGGATCGGTGACGAGTTCGGGCCGTTCCTGCTGCACGTCGACCGAACCGGCAAGGTGCTGGAAGCACCCGTGCCGCTACCCGGGCGCAAGGCCCCGCAGAATCCGACGCTCGCCGCCGGCGAGGTCCCGACCGTGCGGAGCTCGCGCGGCTTCGAGGCCGTCGCACTCAGCGGCGACGGGCACACCCTGTATCCGATCGTCGAGGCCTCGCTGACCACGGACCCGGACCCGACCACACGCCACGTCTACGAGTTCGACCTCGCGTCGCGCTCGTACACCGGGCGCGAGTGGACCTTCCACGCCGACACCGATGACGCCCAGATCGGCGATGCGCAGGTCGTCGCCGGCCGGCGGATCCTGTTCATCGAGCGCGACGACCTCGAGGGGTCCGCAGCCAGGCTCAAGGACGTCGACGAGATCGACCTCGACCACGCACCGGCCGGCGACGGAACCCAGCCGGTCCGGCACGTCTTCGACGTGCTGCACGTGCGCGACCCGGCGCGTCTCTCCACCGCGACCGGGCCCGCCGGCGCGTTCGGGCTCGGCGATCCGTTCTCGTTCCCGATCCAGTCATTCGAGACGCTCGCCCTATTGCCCGGCGGCAAGGTCCTGATCGCCAACGACAACAACTACCCGGACTCGAGCGCTCGAGTCCTCGGGGTGCCTGACGACGTCGAGTTCGACCTTCTGTCCGTCCCGGCGCTGGCCAGGTAAGTGAGCCGAGCCGGGTTCTGACGGCTCGGCCGTCAGTCGAGGAGGCGCGCGCGCAGCGCGCGCCCGTCATCCTCCCCCAGCCCGTGGGCGCGGACGCTGTCGAGGACGGCGTCGATCGCCGCCCGCGGAGCGGTCAGGATCTCCCCGTGCCCCTGCCGCAGGCGCGCCAGGCGCTCCGCGCGCACGTCCGCCGGCCAGGCCGCGCCGATCCGCTCGACCACGGCGTCCATGTTCGGCCCGGTGGCGACGTAGTCGGCGGCGATCTGCTCGTCGCTGACGCCGGCGGCCGCGAGCAGCGCCGCGACGACGACGCCGGTGCGGTCCTTGCCGGCGGTGCAGTGAACGAGCACGGGACCGTCGGACGCGGCCACGATCGCCGCGACCTCGGCGACCACCGGGGCGGCCGCGCGGACCACCTCCTCGTAGATCGACATCAGCGACGCCCCCTCCTCCTCGATCGCCGCGGCCATGCGCAGCGGATCGGCCACGGAGAGCAGCGGGAGCCGGCGGATCTCGGCGCCGGTGGCTGCGAGCGGGTGGTCCGCGCCGCCGGCCTCGCCGGGCGACCGGAGGTCGATGACCCACTGCGGTGGCCAGGGCGTCAGCGGCGGGGCGGCGTCGCCGGGATGCGGGGCGTCGCTGCGAAAGAGCACCCCGGCGCGCACCCGGCGACCGTCGTCCGTGGTCAGCCCTCCGACGTCGCGGGCGTTGGCCAGCATCTACGCAGGCGCGCGCCGGGCCACCCGCCACGCGCGCTCGGCCAACTCCGGGACGCCGTCCCGAAGGCCCGCGAAGAACGGATCATCGGTGGTCCCGCTCAAGAGGCGAGCGTAGGACCCCTCGAGGAAGACGGCGCTCTTCCACAGGGCGAGCACCTCGTACCACGCCAGCCCGGAGAGGTCGCGCCCGGTGCGCTCCGCGTACCGCGCGACGAGCTCGGCCCGCGAGGGGAAGTGCGCGCCGGCGGTCACGGTGCCGAGCCGGACGATCGGGTCGCCGTCCTCGCCCGGCACCGCCCACGTGGCCGACAGGTACCCGACGTCGGCCAGCGGATCGCCGACGGTGGCCATCTCCCAGTCGAGCACCGCCGCCAGGCGCGCCGGCGAGGCGGCGGAGAACAGCGTGTTGCCGAGCCGGAAGTCGCCGTGGACGAGCGTGGCCGGCGGGGAGACGGGACGAGCGGCGGCGAGCCACTCGGTGACGCGGTCGAGCACGGGCAGCTCCCGCGTGCGGTTGTGCTCCCACAGCCGCGCGAACAGGCGCAGCTGGCGCTCCAGGTACTGCTCGGGCGACGGCGCCGCCGCGGCGAGCTCAGTCGTCCGCCAGTCCAGCGCGTGGATCTCCGCCAGGGCGCCGACGAGCTCGTCCGCGATCCGGGGCGGGTCGGCGACGGGATCGAGCCCCGCCGGCAGCTCGCTCGACAGGACCTCGCCCGGCACGTGGGTCATCAGGTAGAAGGGCGCGCCGATCACCCCGACGTCCTCGCAGGCGACGACCGGGGCCGGGACCCGCACCGGCGAGCCGGCGCAGGCCTCCAGAATGCGGTACTCGCGCAGGACGTTGTGCGCCGACGGCGGCAGCGGCGGGCGCGGCGGGCGCCGGAGCACCCACTGCTCGACGCCGCGGCGGATGCGGTAGGTGACGTTCGAGTGCCCGTCGCCGATCGGTTCCGCTTCGATCTCGCCGGCGCCGACCCCGTGGGCGTCGAGGAACGCCTCGAGCGGGCGCAGGATCAGCAGCGGCGGGCGCTCGAGCCCGGCCGCGTCCCCGGCGTCCACGACGACCGCCGGCGATTGGTCGGTCGAGGACACGGAGGCAGCCTGTCGGCCTCCGGGCGCGGTCGTGCCGCGAACCCGCGCGCTCGTTGTCGGTTTCTACGAGCGCCGCCCCCAGCCGGGTCTCGCCGGGCGGGCGCGGCCGCCATCGTGACGCGCATGCCGACCCTGACCGCGGACCCCCAGTTCATGCTCGTCGAGCGACCGCGGGAAGGGATCGCCCGCGTGACCTTCAACCGGCCCGACCGCCTCAACGCGCTCTCGTGGGCGATGGTGGACGAGTACCTCGCCGTGGTGCGCGC
Source organism: uncultured Solirubrobacteraceae bacterium (assembly GCA_964242305.1). GTDB lineage: Bacteria > Actinomycetota > Thermoleophilia > Solirubrobacterales > Solirubrobacteraceae > DATLGB01. The sequence continues at coordinate 38,882 of CAXTBB010000018.1, read as the reverse complement.
CCTCGGCGAGGACGAGACCGTCCGCGTGCTCATCCTCACCGGCGCCGGCCGCGGGTTCTGCGCGGGGCTGGACCTCAAGCAGCGCGACGACGCGCTCGGCGGCGGCGACGACGTCCTCACGGTCTACCGCCGGCAGGAGAAGATCGGCGCGCTGGCCACGGCCCTGCGGGCGATCCCCCACCCGGTGATCGCCGCCGTCAACGGGCCGGCCGCGGGCGGCGGCCTGGCGATCGCCCTTGCCGCCGACATGCGCGTGTGCGCGCCGGAGGCGTCGTTTCACGCCTCCTTCGTGCGCATCGGTCTGTCGGCCTGCGACGCCGGGGTCTCGTACACGCTCCCGCGCCTGGTCGGGCTCGGGCTCGCCTCGGAGCTGATGATGACCGGCCGGGCCGTCGACGCCGAGGAGGCCGTGCGCATCGGCCTCGTCAACCGCGTCGTGCCGACCGCCGAGCTCCAGGACGCCGCACTCGCGCTCGGCGCTGACATCGCGGCCAACTCGCCCTTCGGGGTGTGGATGACCAAGAAGGTGCTCGAGCGCAACGTCGACGCCCCTGGCATCGAGGCCGCCGTCGAGCTCGAGAACCGGACCCAGGTGCTGGCCACGCGCACCGAGGACTCGACCGAAGCGCTGACCGCGTTCCGAGAGAAGCGCCCGGCCATTTTTTCGGGCCGATGACTGGCGTGTTGGCGTTCGGTGGCGCGTCCAGTAGCGTGGCCGGCAGGAGAGATGTGACGATGGTCAAGGCCCACCCTGTGGAGGACCGGCCGGCCGTGTCGCGGGAGGAGGCGTACCAGAAGGCGATCCGGGCCTTCGGTGACGTCGCCGCTGCGATCGGCGAGGTGCGGGAGATCGACGACCTCCTGCACCTGATCGCCCGGCACATCTGCGACCTCGTCGGCGTGCACCGCTGCAGCGTCTACCTGCGCGACGCGGACTCGGACCTCTTCCGCGGCCAGGTCGGTCACGCCGACCACGACATCGACGCGCGCGTGAAGCGCCTGGTCGCCGGTGTCCTCGGCGACGACTTCACGGGCGAGATCCTGCGCACGAAGGCGCCCGTCACCCTGCAGGACGCGCTTGGGGATCCGCGCCCGCTGAAGTCCACGATGCGCGCGTGGAACATCCGCTCGATGATGGGCGTCCCGATGATCGCCCGCGGCGACGTGACGGGCCTCATCTTCCTCGACGACGAGGACCGCCCGCACGCCTTCACCTCACTCGACGAGGACATCGCCGCCGGTTTCGCCGACCTCGCCGCGGTGGCCATCAACCAGGCGCAGCTGACCGGCAAGCTGCGCTCGAGCCTCGAGACCGTCGCGCGCCAGAACCAGCTGCTGCGCCGGGCGGGGACGATCGAGGACCGGCTCACCAAGCTGGTCATCGACGGCGGCGACATCAGCGAGATCGTGAGCGCCGTCGCGCAGCTGACGGCCAAGCCGTGCGCCATCTACGACGCCCGCTTCGAGCGCCTCGCACTGGAGATGCCGCCGGGCCTCGGGGAGACCGTGGTCCCGAAGATCCTCGAACCGGCCTTCCGCGACCTGCCCGCCGTGACCGACGCGGTCGCGGCGCTCGACTCCACGCGCGGCGGCGTCGTCGAGCCGATCCCCTCGGCGGGGTTGAACCACCGGTTCATGATCGCGCCGGTGATCGTCCGCGACGACACCTGGGGCCGGCTCGTGCTGATGGAGTACCAGTCGCGCTTCGGTGCCCTGGACATGCACGTGTGCCGCCGGGCGGCAATGAACGTCGCGGTCGAGATGAGCGCCGAGCGGCGCGCCGCGACCGCCGAGTACAACGCCCGCGCGTCGCTCGCGGGCGAGATGATCCGCGGCGGCGCCGACGAGCCGTCGCTGCGCCATCGGGCCGACTACCTCGGCGTCCGGCTCGACGTCCCCCGCGTCGTCTGCCTCGTGACGCCCGTCGAGGGCCAGGCGGTCCAGCTGCCCGACGCCCGCAGCGTCGCCGCGCGGTTCACCGAGGCCGGCGCGGCCGGCGTGCTGGCGATCGCCGTGGCGGAGGGCGTCGTGGTGATCGTCGACCTGCCCACGGACAGCTCCGTCGTCGCCGCGGTCGCCGACGCGAAGGGGATGGTCGGGCGCGCCTGCGAGGCCATCGACCAGTGTGGCCGCCTGCGCGCCGCGCTGTCCACCGCCTGCTCGGAGCTGGCGGACTACGAGCACGCCTACGGCCAGGCCGCCCAGGTGATGTCCTGCCTCGAGCGCTTCGGGACCGACGCGCGCCGGGTGCTCTCGGCGGACGATCTCGGCGCCGGACGGCTGCTGCTCGCCTCCGCGGACACCGCCGAGGTGGAGCGCTTCGCGCGGGAGACGCTCGGTCCGCTGCTCGACGGCAGCGAGGGGAGCGGTGACCTGATCAGCACCCTCACAGCGTTCTTCGACCACGGCCGCAGCATCCGCCGCGCGGCCGCCGCGCTCGACGTCCACGAGAACACGATCCGCTACCGCCTCGGCCGCATCGAGGAGGCGATCGCCCTCCCCGTCGCGACCCAGGCCGACGCCCAGCTGACGGCGCAGCTGGCGCTGCTCGTGCTTCGGTTGCAGGACCGGATCGGCGAGGCTGGAGAAATCCACAACGACGCCGAGAGGTCCGCGGGACGCACCTAGCCCCCACGAGCGAGGCTGTGGGCATGGGTCTGGAGAGGAACCTGTTCACGCTTCTCGACCGGGCGGCCCGGTCACACTGGGCGAACCGGCCTGCCTTCCACTTCGAGGGTGAGACGCGCACGTACGCCGAGCTGCGAGAGCGCTCGCTGCGGCTCGCCAACGGCCTGCTCGAGATCGGCGTCGCCCCCGGGGATCGCGTCGCGGTCCTGCTCGGAAACCGCCACGAGTGGCCGGAGACCCTGTTCGCCGTGGCCGCCATGGGCGGCGTCAGCGTTCCCGTCAACGTGCTCCTGCGCGCCGACGAGGTGGCGCACCTGGTCGAGGACAGCGGCTCGACGCTGCTGATCGTCGACGGCCTCGGCGAGCGCCTGCTGCCAGACGTCGGGAACCTTCCCGCGACCGTCGTCCGCGTCGGCGACGTCACCGTTCCCGCGGGAACGACCGCGCACGAGTACGAGACCCTGATCGCCGGCGCACCGGACACCGTCCCGCCCGGGCCCGGGCTCAACGACCTCTGCATCCTCTACTACAGCTCCGGCACGACCGGACTGCCCAAGGCTGCCGCCCACACGCACGACGGCGTCCTCTGGAACTCCCTCCACCAGGTCCCCGACCTGCGCCTCACCGGCGACGACCACTACCTGGTCCTTCCGTCGCTCTCGTGGGCGGCCGGCTTCAACGACCTCGTGCTCGCACTCCTCTTCGTCGGCGGCTGCTCCACGCTGCTGCCGACGGGCGGGATGAGCCCGGAGCGGCTCGCCACCGCCTTCGAGACGTCCGGCGCGACGCACGCGCTGCTCGTGCCCACGCTGCTCAAGCAGCTGCTGGGCAACCGGGACGCCCTCGAGCGGATCGGCAAGACGCGGTTGCGATGGATCGTCTCCGGCGCCGAGCCGGTTCCGCGCAGCGTCATCGACGACCTCCAAGCCGGCCTGCCGGGATGCCAGATCGTGCAGGGCTACGGCATGTCGGAGTTCCCGACCGTCGCGACGATCCTGCAGCCCGAGGACGCCGTCAGCCACGCCGGCTCCGCGGGCCGCGCCTGCTCGATCACCCAGATGGCGATCCAGCTCGCCGACGGCACCATCGCCGACACCGGCGACGGCGAGATCCTGCTGCGCACGCCGGCGACCATGACCGGCTACTACAACCGCCCGGACGAGACCGCGGCGGCCTTCGCCGACGGCTGGTTTCACACCGGCGACCTCGGCCGCCTCGACGAGCACGGCTACGTCGAGATCACCGGCCGCAAGAAGGACATGATCATCTCCGGCGGCCTCAACGTGTACCCCAAGGAGGTCGAGGAGGTCATCTACCGCCTCGACGGGGTGGCGGAGGCCGCCGTCGTCGGGGTCCCGGACGACACGTGGGGCGAGGTCGCCGTCGCGGTCGTGGTGCCCGGGTCCGATGCCTTCGACGCCCCCGCCCTGCTCGACGCCTGCCGGGAGCGCCTCGCGAGCTACAAGTGCCCGCGGGCCGTCCTAGTCCATCCCGAGCCGCTCCCCCGCACCCCGTCGGGGAAGGTCCTCAAGCGCGAGCTGCGCCCCTGGGCGGCCGAACACCTTCACGCTCCAGTCACCACCAATCCCCCGGAGGTCCCGTCGGCATGAAGCACCCATCGGCACAGCCCAAGTGGACTCTGCCCGAGTCGACGACGCTCAGCAGGCTGACGCGCGAAGCGGTCTTCGCCACCGTCACCAAGAATCTCGGCGCGCTCGACGACGGCGTGTCGTGGGGTGACGTCGTCAACGACCGCACGATGGATCTCCTCTCCAAGGAGGACGCCGAGCGCATCGCCGAGGACGTCTGGACGCAGTTCCAGATGACCGAGGGCCGCAAGCTCTACGCCGGCTGCGAGGTCGCCGTGCGCGAGCAGCCCGACCGTTACGTGCTGCGCTCGGACGCGATGGCCGCCCAGGAGTCCGTCGCCGACCTGCCCGAGGGTGCGATCGCCGACGGCGACAACGCCTTCCGCGCCGACGACATCGAAGGCACCGTCCTCGTCGTCCGCGAGGTCAAGGAGGTCGACCGGCTGATGCGCGAGGGCGTGCCCGAGGGGACGATCGGCGTCATCGACGACGCCGGCGGCACGATGACCGCGCCGATCCTGGAGGAGTTCGAGGGCGTGCTCTGCCTGGCCGGGACGGTGCGCTCGCACCTCGCGATCATCGCGCGCGAGTTCGGCGTGCCCGTGCTCATGAACGTCCGCGCGGCGCGGCCGCTGCAGACCGGCGAGCGCGTCCGCGTGCACTACTCCGCCGACCCGCAGAACGTCGACGCCTACTTCGGCGACGAGGTCAACCCGCGCGCCGTGGTGACGCTGCTCGAGGGCTCCGCATGAGCGATTGGCGCATCGACGAGCCGAAGCTGCTGGAGGTCAACACCTTCCTCCAGCGCGTCGACGACGTGATCGTCAACAACTGCCTGACGCGGACGGCGCAGGAGTCGAAGCTGTTCCCGCTGATGCCGTACCTGTACCTCTGCTTCCTGGACGCGTACTACCGCTTCCCGGACCTGCTGCGCAAGGCGACCGCGGAGATCTCCCCCGAGGACATCGGGCACCGGTCGCGCAGCGCGACGACCCACCTGACCAAGCTCAACGCCTGGGGGACGATCAACTTCTACCTCAACGGGCGCGCCCTGCTCATCCGGGCCGGGCTGCTGCGGGCCGAGGACAACCTCGAGGACCTCGTCTTCATGGTCGACTTCTGGCAGCGCTTCTCGCGGGCGAGCCACCGCAACGGCGCCCACACCTGGGCGCTCGACGCCAAGGACATCGCCCAGGAGCACGACGAGCGCGTGCTCCAGGTCTTCGAGGCCGACGCCTTCGAGTGCGACGACGCCCTGCGCCACGCCGCCGCGAAGTTCATGGCCGCCGGGACGCAGTACTCCTTCCTCGTCCACTGCGAGAGCCGCATGGGCCTGAGCGCGTCCGGCCCCTACCGCATGGGCGGCTCCAAGCTCATGCACACGCGCGACTTCATCAACCTCGCCGAGTGCGACCTGCCGTGGCTGGACGGGGTCGCCGCGGGCGTGACGCACAACAGCCTCACCGCGGTGGTCATCACCGAGGACGTCGCGATCGACATCACCGACTTCGCCACGGCCTACACGCAGCCCGAGGACTACCAGGGCTCGATCATCGGCTTCGGGCTCTACACGTCCGACTTCCTCACCGACCGCTACGTCCCGGTCGGGATGGACTCGCGCAGCGAGCTGGTCGAGACCCTGCAGGGGCTGACCGAGGAGATCACCCAGGCGACCCGGCAGCTGTACTCCCGCTTCGCGTCGATGAGCTTCGCGCAGATGGTCGAGGGCGGTGTCTACAGCTACATCCACGCGCCCTCCGAGGCGGCGCACATGGCCGGCACCTACGACACGAGCGACTGGTTCTTCATGGACGATCGCACCCGGCGCTTCTGGGAGATCGCCAACGAGGAGTACGGCATGGACGCCTACGTCGACCAGTTCGCCGTCATGCTCGGCCACCAGGGCGCGTCGACCGACTACTACCTGCACCCCGTCGCCTACGACGTGTGGCGGCGCGCGGGCGGGACGGGCGACCTCCCCACCCCGGGCCGCAACGCGGTCCTCGTGCCGGCGCACATCCTCTCCGACCACGACTATCCGCTGCGCGTCAACGCCAACGGGCTGTCCGACGCGAAGGGCCACAGCTCCATGGAGCCCAAGTCCGGGCTCTACACGTTCGGCGAGGGCAAGCTCACGCAGGACGAGATGAACGCGCGCGCGCGGGCGTTTACCTCGAAGTTCACCGGCGACTGGCGTGACCACGACGAGACCACCGTCAAGTGGCACCACGACGACCCGGAGATCGACGCGATGTACCGCTACACGCAGGAGCACTCGCGCAACCTGCGCGACCGGGGCGCCTCGCTGGTGCGCCGGGACATCGACGCCGCCCGCACCGCCGCCGGCGAACACCCGTGGTCAGACGTTTCCCGCAACGTGATCGGAGAGCCGGCATGAGCGAGTGGAAGATCACCGAGGAGCAACTGCACGCGGCCAACGTCCTCATCCAGCGCTCCGACGACGTGCTCGTGCACAACTGCGTGACGCGCACCGCGCAGGAGTCGAAGCTGTTCCCGATCCTGCCCTACCTCGACATGACCATGATCGACACGTACTGGCGCTGGCCGGATCTGCTCCGCAAGGCGCTCACCGTCGTGTCGCCCGAGGACGTCGGGCACCGCACCCGCAACGTCTCGACGACGCTCACCCGGCTGACCTCGTGGTCGTCGCTGAACTACTACCTCAACGGCCGCTCGCTGCTCATGCGCCTCGGCCTGATCGGGCCCGAGGACAACCTCGAGGACCTGTGCTTCATGGTCGACTGGTACAAGCGGATGGCGGGTGCCTTCCATCGCAACGACGGGCACATCTACGCCCTCGACGCAGGGGACATCAATCACGACGACGACGAGCGCCAGCTGCAGGTGTTCGAGGCGGACGCCTTCGCGTGCGACGAGGCGCTGCGCCACGCGGCCGCCAAGTTCATGGCGGTCGGGACGCAGTACAACTTCCTCGTCCATTGCGAGAGCCGCACCGGGCTCGCCGCCTCCGGGCCCTACGCGCTCGGCGACCGGCTGCTCATGCACACGCGCGACTTCCTGAACATGGGCGAGTGCGGGCTGGCCTGGCTCGACGGGGTCGCCGAAGGCGTCACGCACTCCAACCTGACCGTCGTCGTCATCACGGACGGCGTGTCGATCGACATCACCGACTGGGGCACCCCCTACACCACGCCCGAGGACTACCAGGACTCGATCGTCGGCGTGGGCCTCTACGCGTCGGACTTCCTGTCGGACCGCTACGTCCCGGTCGGGATGGACTCGGCGCGCGAGCTGACCGAGACCTTCCTGGCGCTGGCCGACGAGCTCACGCAGGCGACGCGCAAGCTCTACTCGCGCTTCGCCGACATGACGTTCGACCAGATGACCGAGGCGGGCGTCCAGACCTACCTGCGCGCGCCGCTGGAGGCGCTGCTGATGGCCGGCGAGTACAAGCAGTCCGACTGGGACTTCGTCGACGACCGCACGCGGCGGCTGTGGCCGCTGTTCAACGAGGAGTACGCCTACGACGCCTACGTGGACAACTTCGCGGCGCTGGTCGGCTCGGTCGGCTCGTCCAACGAGTACTACCTGCACCCGATCCTCTACGGGTCGTGGCGGCGCAGCGGCGGCGCCGGCCCGCTGCCCCATCCCGGCCGCGGGGCGCACATGATCCCGGGCCACGTGCTGGGCGAGCACGACTACTCGCGGCGCGTGAACCCGAACGGGCTGTCGGACTGCGTCGGCACCTGGAGCCTGCCGGCGAAGACCAGCACGTTCTCGACGACCGCCGGGCGCCTCACCGAGGACGAGCTCAACGCGGCGGCGAAGGCGTTCACGTCACCGCTGATCGACGGCCCGTGGCGCAACTTCGACGCCTACACGGTCAAGTACCACCACGCCGAGCCCGAGGTCGACGCGATGTACCGCTACACGCAGGAGACGTCACGGCTGTTGCGTGACCGCGGCTCCTCGTTGGTGCGCGCCGACCTCGACGCCACGCGGACCGAGGCCGGCGAGCAGCCCTGGCGCGCAGGGGCGCCGGCGACCGCCGAGGCGGCGGCGTAAATGGACCTCGGGCTGTACGTGGACGCCCATCCCGGCGTCGGGCCGATCGCGCTCGCCGCCGAGGAGGCCGGCTTCAGCCACCTCTGGATGTACGACAGCCCCCTCGTCTTCGGCGACGTCTACATGGCGTGTGCCGAAGCCCTTCAGGCCACCTCCTCCCTGAAGGTCGGGCCGGGCGTGACGTACCCTCACGCCCGGCCCGCTCACGCTACGGCGCAGGCGATCGCCACGATGTCCCGGATGGCGCCGGGGCGGGCGGTCCTCGGACTCGGACGCGGGAACTCCGCCCGCCACTCGCTCGGCGCCCGCCCGGCCACGCAGGACGAGCTGTTCGCCTATCTGGAGATCGTGCACGGCCTGCTCGCGGGTGAGACGGTGTCGCTCGACGGGCGGCCGATCCGGTTCCTGCACCCCGACGACCGCTGGATGTCGCTCGCGCCCGGCGTGCCGCTGTGGCTGTCCGTCTTCGGCCCCAAGGGCCAGCGGCGCGCGGCCGGCGCGCCGATCGACGGCGTGCTCGTCCGCTGGACGGGTCCCGACGGCGTCGCCGAGGTCCGCGCGCGCGTCGGCGAGAGCCCGCAGCTCGGGGTCGTCTTCGCCGTCTATCCGATCGAGTCCGACGCGGAGCTCGACACCGACGCCGCCCGCGCGGCCCTCGGCCCGCTGGTCGTCTCGCGGCTGCGCTACTTGACCGCCAACCACGCGTCGGCCGACGAGGTGCCCGCGGAGTTCCGCGACGGCTACCGCGCCTACTCCAAGTACCGCGCCAGCCTCGACGAGCAGACGCGCCACTTCGACAACTTCCTGGGTTACCTCGTCTTCACCCCCGAGCACCTGGAGCCCTTCGTCACCCCGGACTCGATGCGCAAGGTCTGCTTCGTCGGCTCGTCCTCCGAGGTCGCCGGCGAGCTGGACCGCATGCGCGACGCGGGCGTCGAGCAGGCGACGCTGCAGATGGCCGGCGACACCATCGCCTGGCTGGCCCGCATGGGCGAGCTGAACCCGGAGCGGGCGGCCCTCCATGGATGACGTGCTCCACGCGCTGCGCGTGAAGGGCATCGCGACGCCGGAGGCGATCGGCGAGGCGGTCGGGATGGACGCCGGCGCGGTCCTCGCGCATCTGCGCGAGCTCGAGGCCGAGGGCGTCGCCTTCGAGCGGCCCTCGCGCAAGCGGCCCGGCTGGGTGCTCTCCGAGGAGGGCCGCGAACGCCACGCCGCCGACCTGGCGGCGGCCCATCCCCCGGAGACCCGGGCCTCGCTCGCCGATCTCTACGACGGGTTCCTCGCCCTCAACAACGACGTCAAGGGCCTGGCCGCGCGCTGGCAGCACGCCGCCACCGACGACGACCGCTTCGACCTGCTCGGACGGCTCGAGGACGTGCACGAGCTGGCCGACCGCGCCCTGGCCCAGACCGGCGAGGTCGTCCCGCGCTTCGCGGGCTACGGGCGGCGGCTCGGCGGCGCCCTCGAGAAGATCGAGGACGACCCGCGCTACTTCGTCTCCCCCCGCGTCGACAGCTACCACAACGTCTGGTTCGAGTGCCACGAGGACTTCCTGTTGACCCTCGGGCGCACCCGGGCCGAGGAAGGCTCCGAATGACCGGCAGCGTCCACACCGTGCTCGGCGAGATCGAGCCGTCCGCGCTCGGCGTCACCTACGCGCACGAGCACCTGCTCACCGACCCGGGCGAGCACCTGCTCAAGGGATCGGAGGACATGATCCTCGGATCGATCGACAAGTCGGCCGCCGAGATGGACCTCTTCAAGCAGGCGGGCGGGAGCACCATCGTCGAGGTCACCTGCTCCGAGTACGGCCGTGACGCCGCGGGCCTCGCCGAGCTCGCACGGCGGACCGGCGTCAATGTCATCGCCGCCACCGGGCACATCATGGAGGGCTACTGGCGCGGGGTCCTCGACCTCTCCGAGCGCACCGTCGCCTCGCTGGTCGACGAGATGGTGCAGGATCTGACAGAGGGCTACGTCGACGCGCCCGACGTCCGCGCCGGCGTCATCAAGGTCGGCACGTCCAAGGATCAGGTCCATCCCGACGAGGTCAAGATGCTGACGGCCGCTGCGATCGTGCAGCGCGACCTCGGCGTGCCGATCACCACGCACACGACGAAGGGGACGATCCCGCTCGAGCAGATCCGCATCTTCGAGGAGGCGGGCGCCGACCTCGAGAAGGTCTGCATCGGCCACCAGGACCTCAAGCTCGACTTCGATCAGCACCTCGCCGTCGTCAAGACGGGCGCGCGCATCGGCTACGACTGCATCTCCAAGGAGCACTACGGGCCGGACGCGACGCGCATCGCGTTCATCAAGCGCCTGATCGACGAGGGCTACGGGGACCAGCTGATGCTGGCCGGCGACATCGCCCGCCAGTCCTACCTGACCTCCTACGGCGGCGGTCCCGGCTTCACCTACATCCTGTGGCGCTTCGTGCCGTGGCTGTGGACCGAGGGCGTGTCCCGCGAAGACACCGACCGCCTGCTGATCGACAACCCCGCGCGCTTCTTCGCGTGGACCACCTAGGAGCTGCCGGATGCGCGCTGCCGTCCTCGACGAGTCCGGGCTGACCGTCCGCGAGTGGCCCGAGCCCGAGCCGGGGCCCGGCGAGGCCTTGATCTCCCTCACCAAGGTCGGCATCTGCGGCTCCGACACCCACTTCGTCATCGACGGCTCGGCCAGGACGGCGTTCATGCCGATCGTGCTCGGCCACGAGCCGTGCGGCTACGTCGAGGCGCTCGGCCCCGACACGGAGGGCCCGCCGATCGGCACCCGCGTGGCCATCGTCCCGCTGATCACCTGCGGGGTCTGCGACCGTTGCCTGAACGGCCGGTCGGTGCTGTGCAAGGCGCGGCTGTGCATCGGCGCCGACACGCACGGCGCGTGGGCCGACCTCACCACCGTCCCGGTCTCCCAGCTGATCGAGGCGCCGGAGGGCATGTCGGACGAGCTCGTCGCCGTCGCCACCGACTCCGTGGCCACCGCATACCACGCGGTCGCCACCCAGGGCCGCGTGCGCGAGGGCTCGCGCGTGGCGGTCTGGGGCACCGGCGGCCTCGGGCTCTCGGCCGTCGGCATCGCCGCCGCGCTGGGCGCGTCGGATGTCGTCGCCGTCGACCTCCGCGAGGAGGCGAGGGGCTGGGCGATGGAGTCCGGCGCCACCGCCGCCTACCACCCGGACGACGCCCTCGCCGAGATCACCAAGCTCGGCGGCGTCGACACGTCGCTGGAGTTCGTCGGCAAGTCCGTGACCGTCGAAGGGGCCGTGCGCTCGCTCGACGACGGCGGCCGTGCGGTCATCATCGGCGTCGGCCACGAGCCCGCCGCCGCCGGCCGCATCATGACCTTCGTCCTGCGTGAGCGGGAGATGGTCGGGTCCTACGGCGCCGACCGCTCCGAGGTCGAGGCCGTCATCGGATTGATGTCGACCGGTCGGCTGGACCTGCCGCGCGTGGTCGGCGACGTCATCGGCATCGAGGACGTCGCCGATGGTGTCGCTCGCGTCGCGCGCGGCGACACCGGCGGGTCGCGCATCGTCGTCGACGTGCGCGCGTAGATGGCGCGTCGCTGGCTCGTCACCGGCGCCTCGCGGGGCATCGGTGCCGCGATCGCCGCCACCGCGATCGAGCGCGGCGACAGCGTCGTGCTCGTCGCCCGCGGCGAGGCGGTCGAGCGGGTCGCTGAGGATCTGGGCCCGGCCGCGCACGGGCTGCGCGTCGACCTCGCTTCCCCCGACGGCCCGGCCACCGCGGTCACCGGCGCGGTCGAGCGGCTCGGCGGGCTCGACGTTCTGGTCAACAACGCCGCCATCCACCGCGGCGGGCGCATCGAGACGCTCCCCGACGGCGACTTCGAGGCCGTGGTCGACGCCAACCTGATTGCGCCGTACCGGATCTGCCGCGAGGCCGTCCGGGTGATGGAGGCGGGCGCGGCGATCGTCAACATCGGCGCCGTCGTCGGCTTCCGCGGGTTCCCGGGCGACGCCCCCTACGGCTCCGCCAAGGCAGGGCTGGCCGGGCTGACGCTCGTGCTGGCCATCGAGCTCGCGCGCCGGAAGATCACCTGCAACCTCGTCGTCCCGGGCTTCACCGAGACCGAGATGACCGGGGCGCTCGACGACCGCGCGCGGGAGAAGATCATCACCCGCATCCCGCTGCGGCGCCCCGCCGAGGCCGCCGAGATCGCCGCGGTCGTCGGCTGGGTCTCCGCTTCGCCCTACATGACCGGCGCGATCGTGCCGGTGGACGGCGGCCTCTCGGCCGCACTCGGAGGAGTCTGATGAGAGCAGTCCGGTACAACGCACCCGAGGCGCTCGAGCTCGTCGAACTCGACGAGCCGCACGCCGAAGACGGCCAGGTCGTCGTGGAGGTGGCCACCTGCGGCATCTGCGGTTCCGACCTGCACTCCTACTCGCACGGCATCGCCGCCCAGCCCGGGCAGATCCTCGGCCACGAGTTCTCCGGGCGCGTCACCGAGGCGCCCGGCGTCGAGGGCATCGCCGTCGGGGACCGCGTCACCGTCCGCCCGCTGCTGCCGTGCGGCCAGTGCGCACGCTGCCAGGAGGGCCGCCTCAACCTGTGCGAGGCCGGGCACTCGATGAACATCGGCTACGGCCTGCGCGGCGCGTTCGCCGAGCGCGTCCTCGTGCCGCGGGCGATCCCCGGCCAGACGATCTTCCGCCTCCCCGACTCGATCCCCGACGGCGGCGGCGCCCTCGTCGAGCCGCTCGCCGTCGGTCTCCGTGTCGTCCGTCAGGCGGGCGAGCTGGAGGGCACCGTCACCCTGGTGCTGGGCGCCGGCATGATCGGCCTCGCCGCCACCCGCTTCGCCAAGCTGGGCGGGACGGGCACGCTGATCGTCGCCGACCCGTCCCCGGTCCGCCGCGCCGCCGCCCAGGCCCTCGGCGCCGACGTCACCGTCGACCCGCTCGCCACCAAGATCACCGACGCCGTGCGGGAGATCACCGGCCCGGGCGGCTACGGGTTGGGCGCCCGCGCCGACGTCGTGATCGACTGCGCGGGTGCGGCGCCGGCGTTCGCCGAAGGTCTCAAGTCGGTCCGCCACGGCGGCACGCTGGCAATGACCGCGATGTACAACGCCAAGATCGAGGTCAACCCCTCGCGCATCGTCGAGAAGGAGCTGACCATCCGCGGGTCGTTCGCCTACAACGACGAGTTCCCGATGGTCATCGACGCCATCGAGCGCGGGGACGTCGACCCCGCGATCTTCATCTCGCACGAGTTCGGGCTCGCCGACTTCGAGGAAGCCTTCCGCACCCAGCTCGACCGTCAGGTCTCGCTGAAGGTGCTCGTCACTCCCTAGCCCTGGAAGGACCCGCCGTCGATGTTCACGGCCTGGCCGGTGATCGGCGCGGCGTCGTCGGAGCAGAGGAACCTGGCCAGCGCGCCGACCTCGGCGGTGGACACCATCCGCCCGAGCGGCTGGTTGCGCAGGAACTTCCTGATGACCTCGTCGGGCGGGGTGCCGCGGGCGTCGGAGACCTTCTGGGCCTCGCCGCGCACCATCTCGGTGTCGACCCAGCCGGGGAGGAGGCAGTTGGCGGTGACGCCGTGCTTGACGCCCTCGGCGGAGAGGACGCGGGTGAGGCCGAGGACCGCGTGCTTGGAGGTCGTGTAGGCGGCGGTGTGCGACACGCCGAAGCGCGAGTAGAGCGAGCCGATGGAGACGATGCGGCCCCAGCCGGCCGCTTTCATCGCCGGCAGGACGTCACCGGCCATCACGAACAACGACGTCACGTTCACGCGCATGGACTCGTCCCAGTCGGCCAGGGTGAGGCCGCCGACGGCGCCGTTGCGGGCGATGCCGGCGACGTGCACCAGGATCTCGACCGGGCCGCCGAGCGCCTCGGCGGCCCGGGCCGGGAGCGCCGCGCACGCGTCCAGGTCGCTGAGGTCGGACGGCAGGACCGGGCCGTCGCCGGCGGCGGCGGCCGTCTCCCGCAGGCCGGCCTCGTCGCGGGCGGCGAGGGCGACGCTGTGCCCGGCGTCGGCGAGGGCGACGGCAATGCCGCGGCCGATGCCGCGGCTGGCGCCGGTGACGAGGGCGCGTCGGTCGCTCATGCGAACAGCTCCTCGAGTTTCGGGACGGTCACGGCGGCGTCGGTGTGGTGCACGCCGGTCATCCCGACACGCTCGGCTCCGGTGACGTTCTGCTCGAGGTCGTCCACGAAGACGCAGCGGGCCGGGTCGACGCCGGCGAGCTCGGCGGCCAGCGCGTAGATGCGGCGCGACGGCTTGCGAACACCGACCGCTCCCGACAGGACGACGTGGTCCGCGCGCCGGTCGAGGTCGAAGCCGTCGTAGGCGCCGTGGCCGAACGAGTTTGAGACGACCGCGGTCGTCACGCCGGTGTCGTGGATGCGCTCGAGGACGTCGAGCATCGGCTCGTCGGCGCGCAGGGTCGCGGTCAGCCGCGGGATCAGCCCAGCGGGCTCGATCGTGATGCCCGTGCCGGCGGCCAGCATCGGCGCGAAGCGGCGCTCGAAGTCGGCTTCGGACAGGTGCCCCGTCTCGACGTCGCGGAGCAGCCGAGCGGCGGCCGGATCGGTGCGCAGCAGGCGGGCGAAGGCGTCGCGCGGCAGGCCGGCTGCCTCGCAGGCGTCGCCGAACGCGTCGAACACGTTCGAGGTCAGCACACCGCCGAAGTCGACGAACAGCGCGTCGAAGCGGCGGCTCACGCGACCGCGAGCGTGTCGAGCAGGTCCCCGTACTTGGCGATGGCCGCCTCCCGGCGGGTCGGGACGTGGTCGGAGGGGATCTCGTGCGGCTCGTAGTTGCGCAGCATCCGCTTGGCGACCGTGACCTTGTGCACTTCGTCCGGGCCGTCGTACAGGCGCGCGGCTCGCGACCACTTGTACATCTCCGACAGCGGCAGGTCGTCGGTGAAGCCGAGCGCGCCGTGGATCTGGATCGCGCGGTCGAGCACGTCGTGCATCACGGTCGCGCCGTGGTACTTGATCATCGCGATCTCGGTGCGGGCCGCGAAGGCGCCCTCGGTGTCGATCTTCCACGCGGCGTGCAGGGTGAGCAGGCGGGTGGAGGCCATCGTGGCGGCGCTGGTGGCGATCCAGTCCTGGACCATCTGCTTCTCGCTCAGCAGCGAGCCGTGCACGGACTTGGAGACGGCGCGCTCGCACATCGCGTCGAACGCGCGCCGGCAGACGCCCATCCAGCGCATGCAGTGGTGGATGCGGCCCGGGCCGAGGCGCTTCTGGGCCATGACGAAGGCTGAGCCCTCCTCGCCGAGCAGGTTCTCGGCGGGGACGCGCACGTCGCGGTAGTGCACCTCGGAATGGGAGTGCAGCTTGCCGTCCCCGAGCGTGTCGTGCATGAGGCCGAGGGTGCGCATCTCGATCCCCGGCGTGTCCGTGGGGACGATGATCATCGACATCGTCTTGTACGGGTCGGCGCCCGGCGACGTGTCGGTGCGGCACATGACGATGTGGAACGCGGAGCGCTCGGCGTTGCCGACCAGGAACTTCGTCCCGTTGACGACCCACTCGTCCCCGTCGCGGACCGCGGTGGTCGTGAACTGCTTGGGGTCCGATCCCGTGCCCGACTCGGTCATCGAGAAGGCGCTGTAGACCTCGCCGTCGAGGACGGGCCGCATCCAGCGATCCTTCTGCTCCTGCGTACCCGCGATGGCGATCAGCTCCGCGTTGCCGGAGTCGGGCGCCTGGTTGCCGAAGACGGCCGGCGCCAGCTCGGAGGCGCCGAGGATCTCGTGCATGAGGCCGAGCTTGACCTGGCCGTAGCCCTGGCCGCCGAGCTCTGGGTCGAGGTACGCCGCCCACAGGCCCTGCGCCTTGACCTGCTCCTGCAGGGGCCGGATGATCTCGCGGAACTGGTGCCAGTCGAAGTCCAGGACCTCAAGGGGGTAGACCTCCTCGCGCACGAACTCGCGCATCCAGTCCAGCTTCTCTTGAAACTCCGGTTCAGTCGAGAAATCCCAGGCCATGGGACGCAACCTATGGAGAAGCACACAGCGCGCCCGACCCGGCGCGCGGGCGGCGTGGAGACATCTCCAACATGATGTCCCCGCGATGGCCGACGACGACGTGCTCAAGCGCTGGCTGACCGAGACGCTCGGTGTCCCCGGCCCGTTCGCCCTGACTCCGCTGAGCGGCGGGAACTCCAACGAGACGGTGGCGGTGACGAGCGCGCAGGGCCGTTGGATCCTGCGCCGCCCACCCTCGGCGAGCCTCGCCCCGGGCGCCCACGCGATGGAGCGCGAGCACCAGATCATGGCGGCGCTCTCGGATCAGCCGGTGCCAAGCCCGAAGACGCTCGGGGTGCTGGTCGCCGAGGGCGTCCCCCAGACGCCGGCGCTGCTGATGGAGCACATCGACGGCGTCGCGCTCACCGACACGCTGCCCGCCGGCTACCCGGAGCCGACCGAGGCGGCGCGGCAGATCGGCGCGGCCGTGATCGACGCGCTCGCCGACCTGCACAGCGTCCCCTACCGGGAGGCGGGGCTCGACGGCTTCGGCAAGCCCGACGGCTTCCTCGAGCGCCAGGTGCCGCGCTGGCGCAAGCAGCTCGACCGCTACCAGACACGCGCTCTCCCTCGGCTCGACGAGCTGACCGACGCCCTCGAGGCCGGGCGCCCGCCGAGCTTCGAGCCGGGGATCCTGCACGGCGACTTCCACCTGGACAACTGCCTGCTCACGCCGGCGGCGCCGATCCGCGTCGCCGCCATCGTCGACTGGGAGATGGCGACGATCGGCGACCCGCTGCTCGACCTCGGGCTCTTCCTCGCCTTCTGGGGCGAGCGGTCCGAGGCGAGCCCGGCGATGCCGCGGGTCCAGGGCGTGAGCCGGGTGCCCGGGACGCCGACCCGGGCGGAGCTGGCCGAGCGCTACGCGCTGCGCTCCGGGCGCTCGGTCGAGCACCTCGACTGGTACTGCGCGCTGGCCTTCTTCAAGCTGGCCATGATCGTCGAGGGCGCCTACGCGCAGTACCTCGACGGGCGGTTGAGCACGCCCTACGCGCAGCGGCTCGAGCACGACGTCCCGGCGCTGCTGCGCGAGGCCGCCGGCTTCATGGCGCTGTGACCTAGACGGTGGCGGCCGGGGACAGCGCGATGCGCGCGGCCAGGAGGCGCGCGCACCACTCCTTGCCCGCGCTGACGACCAGGTGCGTCCACGGCGCATCGGGCGGCGCCATGTCCGCGCCGGCGAGCGTGTCGGGGATGCGCAGGGCGAGCGCGTCGCAGCCCGCCTCGCGCGCAGCGGCCACGGTCCTGTCGAGCAGCACGGAGGACGACGCCCCCTCCCACTCCACCTCGATGACGACGGGCGCACCGCCGCACGCCACGGCCTCCTCGGGCGAGCGCACGACGCCGTACCCGTCGGGCACGGCGGTGACGACCGGGAGCTTGGACCGCTCGTCGCACCAGGCCAGCAGCCGGGCCAGGTTGGGGCCGGGCTGCGCGGGGACGAGCTTGACCGCACCGAGGACGAGCAGGCCGTCGTTGCCGTCGATGGCGACGAGGTCGCCCTCGCTCAGCGCGCGCCCGTCCGGGGCGACCGCCGTCCGCGTCGCCGGGTCGATGCGCAGGCCCTCGACGCCGCACACGGCCGGGCGTCCGATGCCGCGGGCGACAACCGCCGCGTGGGACGTGCGACCGCCGACGGCGGTGACGATGCCGGCGGCGGCGATCATGCCGCCGATGTCCTCGGGGGAGGTCTCGGGCCGGAGCAGGATCACGGAGGTTGCGCCGTCGGCGGAGAGCTCCTGCGCGCGCTCGGAGTCGAAGACGGCGACGCCGACCGCCGCGCCGGGCGAGGCGGGCGTGCCGCGGCCGAGGACGTCGAGGTCCTCGCGCGTCGCGAACACCGGCGCCTGCAGCTGCTCGATGGCTGCGATCGGGATACGGGTGAGCGCCTCGTCGACCTCGATGAAGCCCTCGTCGACCATGTCCACGGCGATGCGCACCGCGGCGGGGCCGCTGCGCTGACCCGGCCGCGCCTGCAGGATCCACAGCCGCTCGGTCTCGACCGTGAACTCGACGTCGGTCATGTCGCGGTACTCGGCCTCGATCAGCGGCAGCGCCGCTTCGAGCGCCTCGAACGCCTTGGGCAGCGCGTAGCGCATGGCCGACAGCGGCTCGGTGTTGCGGCCGCCGGCCACCACGTCCTCCCCCTGGGCGCAGACGAGGAAGTCCCCGTACGTGCCGGGCGAGCCGGTGGCGGGGTCGCGCGTGAAGACGACGCCCGTCCCCGACTCCTGGTCGCGGTTGCCGAAGACCATCGCCTGCACGGTCACGGCGGTGCCGAGGTCGTCGGGGATGCCGGCGTAGCGGCGGTAGCGCTTGGCGCGCTTGCTGTCCCACGAGCGCCACACGGCCTGAATCGCCTCGGTGAGCTGCTCGTCGGCGTCCTGCGGCATCGCCCGGCCGGAGGCGCGCGCGATCACGGCCTTGAGCTCCTCGACCGCGGCGGCGTCGCCGCGGCGCTCGAGGGCGCTCACCGCGTCGCCGGGGACGTCGCGCACGATGCGCCCGTACATGGCCAGCAGCCGGGCGTAGAGGCTGGCGGCGAACGGCGCGGAGGTCTGCGCCCCGAGGCCGGCGACCGTCGCGTCGGTCAGCCCGAGGTTGAGGATCGTGTCCATCATCCCCGGCATCGAGCGCGGCGCACCGGAGCGGACGGAGATCAGCAGCGGGTTGCCGGGATCGCCGAAGCGCCGGCCGAGCTCGGCCTCGAGGTGGGCCATCGCCTCGGCCACCTCGCCGCGGATCTGCTCGAGCACGGCGTCGCCGCCGTCACGCCACGCCCGCCAGCCCGCTGTCGTGATGGTGAACCCGGGAGGGATCGGGAGGTTGAGTGCGCGCATGCGCGCGAGGCTCGCGCCCTTCCCACCGAGCAGGGAGACGTTGTCAGGGGTCTCGTCGAAGCGGTGGACGTACTGCATCCTGGGCAATCTGTCGCGAACGCGCGCGGCGCGCGCCGCGCGGCCCGCAGGCCGTTGGTCGTTCCCACAATCGGCTGGCGCGCACGGCAACCGGGGTGGCCCGACGACCCGTACGTTCGGGTCATGAACGAAGCGCCCCTGCTGGTCGAACGCCACGGTGGCGTCCTGCTGCTCACGATCAACCGCCCGCACGTGCGCAACGCGCTCGATCGTCGCGTCTCCGAGCTGATCGCCGCCGCCCTGGACGAGCTCGACGGCACACCCGAGCTGAGCGTCGCCGTGCTCACCGGCGCCGGCGGAACCTTCTCCTCGGGGATGGACCTCAAGGCGTTCGGTCACGGTGAGGTCCCCGTCGTCGAGGGCCGTGGGCTGGCCGGGTTCGCGCAGGCGCCGCCGCGCAAGCCGCTGGTCGCCGCCGTCGAGGGCTACGCGCTTGCCGGCGGGTTCGAGGTCGCGCTCGCCTGCGACCTGATCGTCGCGGCGCGCGACGCCGTCTTCGGGCTGCCGGAGGTCAAGCGCAGCCTGCTGGCGGCGGGCGGCGGCCTCATCCGCCTCTCGCGGCGCATCCCGTACAACGTGGCCATGGAGCTCGGCATCCTCGGCGACCCCATCGGCGCGCCCCGCGCCGCTGAGCTCGGCATCGTCAACCGCCTGGCCGAGCCGGGCGAGGCGCTCGCCGGTGCGCTGGACATGGCCGAGCAGATCGCAGCCAACGGCCCGCTCGGCGTCGCGGCCGCCAAGGAGGTGCTCGCGCTCTCCGCCGACGTGCCCGAGGCGGAGGCGTGGGAGCGCCAGGCGCCGATCAACGCGCGCATCGCCGAGTCCCGGGACGCGAAGGAAGGGGCGCTGGCCTTCGTCGAGAAGCGCACCCCGGTCTGGACAGGCGCCTAAGCCGGGGCGCCGCGCAACGACGCCACGACGTCGGCGAGCTCGGCGTAGGAGTCGACGAAGTACTCCGGGTTCTCGGCACGGCACGCGTCCGGGTGGAAGCCGAAGGCAACGCCGACCGCGCGCATGCCCGCGGCGTGAGCGGCGATGATGTCGTTCTCGCCGTCGCCGACATAGAGGCCGTTCTCGATGGCGACGTCGAGCCCGGCCGCGACGGCATAGATCGGGTCGGGCGCCGGCTTGCCGCTGGGGACCTCGTCGCCGGACACCGTGAACGCGAAGAAGTCGACGATGCCGAGGCGCTCGAGGTCGAGGTCCAGGCGCGCGCGGGCCTTGGAGGTGGCGATTCCGAGCCGGACGCCGAGGGCGGTGAGCCGCTCGAGTCCGTCGACCAGCCCGGGGAACCCCTCCGCCTCCGCGCTGTGGGTGGCGTAGGCGGCCTGGAAGACGGTGCGGAATCGGGCCAGCGTCTCGGGATCGTCGCCGACGATCCGCGGGAAGGCCTCCGAGCCGCGGAGCTTGAGGATCTCCTCCATCTCCTCCGGGTCGGTCGGTCGCGGCTCGCCGAGGATCTCCGTCGACGCGTCGTGATAGGACCGCTCCAGCGCGGAGCGGGAGTTCACGAGGGTGCCGTCCATGTCGAACATGACCGCCTCGACGGGCGCCGTGTGGTTCATGCCCGCAGCATGCCCGCCGCGCGTGGCTGGAGGGTTCGACAAGGCCGGTCGCGTTGTCACGTTCTCCAAGCCCGGCGCGCCCGCGAGGATCCGCCGCGTGACCGGCGTCTGCCTTCCCCACCGCGGCTGCGGAGCCGCCGACGCCCACCGCCTGGCGCAGCTCGCCGAGGCGCTCGGCTACGACAGCGTGTGGGTGTCGGAGTTCGCCACCTACGACGCGTACGCCCTTGCGTGCGCGATCGCGGCGACCACCGAGCGCGTCACGATCGGCACCGCCATCGTGCCCGTGTCCACGCGCACCCCGGCGCTGCACGCCATGAGCATGAGCACGCTCGCGCACCTCGCCCCCGGGCGGAGCATCGTCGGCTTCGGCATCTCCACCGCGCCGGTCATCGGGGGCTGGCACGGGCAGCCGGGCGTCGTCGAGCGCGCGCTCACGCACACGCGCGCGCTGTTCGACTTCCTCGACCTCGCGCTCGCCGGCGAGCGGACCACCACCGGGTTCCGGCTCGAGGCGCCGCCGGCACAACCGCCGCAGCGCTACGTCGGGGCGCTCGGGCCCAGGCTGCGCTCCTTCACGCGCGACCGCGCCGACGGGCTGATCCTCAACCTGGCCCCGCGCAGTGCGCTCGCGGCCGAGGTCGCCGGCGAGCCGGACGGCGCGGTCCTGCCGGTCCGGATCGCCACCGGCGGCGACCTCGCCGACGCCGAGCGACGGTTCCGCCGCGAGGTCGCCTCCTACCTACGGGTCCCGGTCTACGCGAACGCGATCGCCGCGATGGGCTGGCCGGACGTCGTCCCCCAGGGGGAGCTGCAGGCAATGGCCGACGGCCTGCCACAGGCGTTCGTGGACGACATGGGCATCCTCGGCGAACCGCACGCGAAGCTCGCGCAGATGGCCGCGGACGGCGTCACCCCCCTGCTCGTCCCGATCGTCGCGCCCGGCGACCTCGATGGATTCGAGGCCGTCCTGCGCGCCGCCGTCACCTGATCGCGCCGGCCTCCGTCAGCCGCTCGACGTCCTCGCCGGAGAAGCCCCAGTCGGCCAGGCCGGCAGCCGTGTGCTCGCCGGGCGCGGGCGCGGGGCCGGCGATCGCGCTGGGCGTGCGCTCGAAGCGCGGCGCGGGAGCGGGCTGGACGACGCCGTCGTGCTCGACGAACACCCCGCGCTCGCGGTTCTGGCCGAAGTCGCGCGCCTCGTCGAGATCAAGGACCGGCGCGAAGCAGACCTCCGCCGTTTCGAGCTGCGCCGCCCACTCGTCGCGGGTGCGGGTCTTGAAGATCGCCGCGAAGCGCTCCTTCATCGCCGGCCACGAGCTCTCGTCGTACTGCTCAGGCAGCTCGGCGGCGTCGAGGCCGAGCTCGCGGAGCAGGTTCGCGTAGAACTTCGCCTCCATCGCGCCGATCGAGACGTACGTGCCGTCGGCGGTCTCGTAGACGTCGTAGAAGTGGGCGCCGCCGTCGAGCAGGTTGCCACCGCGGCCGCCGTCCCACTGATCCATGTCGCGCATCCCGTAGAACATCGTCGCGAGCAGCGCCGACCCGTCGAGCATCGCGGTGTCGACGGTCTGCCCCGTGCCGGAGCGGCCGGCCTCGATCAGCGCGGCGAGGATGCCGACCGCCAGCAGCATCCCGCCCCCGCCGAAGTCGCCGACCAGGTTCAGCGGCGGCGCCGGCGGGCCGCCCGCGCGACCGATGGAGTGCAGCGCTCCCGACAGGGCGATGTAGTTGAGGTCGTGGCCGGGGTAGCGCGCGTACGGCCCGTTCTGTCCCCATCCGGTCATGCGCCCGTAGACCAGCCGCGGGTTGCGCGCGCCGCAGTCGGCGGGGCCGATGCCCAGGCGCTCGGCGACTCCGGGCCGGTAGCCCTCGATCAGCGCGTCGGCCTGTTCGGCCAGGCGCAGCACGACCTCGACGCCGTCCGGGTGCTTGAGGTCGACGCCGACCGAGCGGCGGCCGCGGTTGAGCAGGTAGTCCGGCGGCCACTCGTACTCGTCGCGCGGCGTGACCGCCGACGCCCGGTCGACCCGGATCACGTCGGCCCCCATGTCGGCGAGCAGCATCGCGCAGAACGGACTCGGCCCGATGCCGCCGATCTCGACGACCCGCGTGCCCGCGAGCGGCCCGGTCACGTCGTCTGGCGCCGGAAGAACACCGTCGACAGCGCGACGGCGATCACGAGGACGACGCCGTTGACCACGTTGGTCCAGGTGAAGGCGAGCCCGCCGACGATCAGGCCCTGGCTGACCCACACCAGGAACGTGCCGCCGACCAGCGCGCCCCACACCGTGAAGCGCCCGGTGGAGAGCACGACCGTCGAAAGGAACGCGGCCGCGAACGCGGGCAGAAGGAAGCCCGTGGCGACGTCGGGCGAGGCCGAGCCCTGGTTGGCGGCGAGGACGACGCCGGCGGTGGCGGCGAGCAGGCCGCCGAGCACGAACGCCTTGACGGTCTCCTTGCCCGGATCGACACCGGCAAGGCGGGCGGCCTCGGGGTTCGACCCCGTGGCGTGCAGGTAGCGGCCGAACGTGGTGTGGCCGAGCAGCACCCACACGACCACGCCGATCGCCAGCAGCAGCGCGATCGTCCACGAGACCGCATCCACCCAGTGGCCGATCTTGACGACGAACAGGGCGACGAGGATGACCGCCGCCACGATGGCGGCGCTGACGGCGTCCCAGGTGCGGGCCGCCTGGCGCTCGGGGCGGCGATCGCGCAGGAGGGTGAACGCGCTGACGGCCACGAAGGCGAGGCCGATCCAGATGATCAGCGAGGGGAACTTGTGGCCGAAGGAGCCGAGCGAATCGGGGCCCGAGAACCAGCCCGGGAGCTTCCCTTTGGAATCCCCCGTCGGCGACAGCTGGGTGCCCTTGCCGTAGACCGACGCGATGCCGCCGAAGACACCGCCGGTGCCCAGCGTGGCGATGAAGGTGTTGACATTCAGGCGCACCACGAGCAGGCCGTTGATGAGGCCGCCGACGAGTCCGATGAGCAGGCACACCGCGAGCACGATCACGAACGGCCAGTCCTGGTTGATCTTCAGACCGATCGAGAGGAACGTCGTCAGCGTCGCCATGCCGCCGACCGAGAGGTCGAACTTGCCCGCGATCAACGTCAGCATCACGGCCAGGCCGAGGATCAGCACCGGAGCGTTCTGATGGATGTCCAGGAAGCGCGCCTCAGTGGAAGCGAACTTGTCCCCGAGCCACACCGAGTAGGCAACGAACACGGCCAGGAACGCGAGGAACGAGATCGAGCCCTGGAAGGCCTTGGTGCCGAGCACGGCCCGGGCGGAGCCCTGGCGGTCTGGCTTGACGGGCTTGTTCCCGCTGCTGCTTGCGACGGTCGCCGCGGTGGCCGTGACGTTGGTCATCAGATGAACGCCTCCATTTGGTGCGCGTCGGTGTCGCCGACCGCGATGAGATCTCCGAGCCCGCCCTCGTCGACGACGGCGATGCGGTCACAGACCGCGAAGAGGTCCTCCGAATCCGAGGTGACCACCAGCACGGCGGCCCCTTCGTCGCAGAGCTGGTGGATGAGGCGGTAGATCTCCCGCCGCGTGCCGATGTCCACGCCGCGCGTCGGCTCGCACAGCACGTACACCTGCGGCTTGCGGAAGAGCACGCGCCCGAAGACGACCTTCTGCTTGTTGCCCCCCGAGAGCGTGCCGAACGCGGCGTCGGCGTCGGCGGGATGCACCGAGAGCTTGCCGATCATCTCGTCGCAGTCACGGCGCTCCGCCCTGCTGCGCAGGAAGTGGACCACGTTGCGCCAGTCGTTGAGCGCGCTCACCGTCAGGTTCGACTGCACCGACATCTCCAGGAACCCGCCCTGGCTCTCGCGGTGCGGGGGCACGAGCGCGGTCCGGACGCCGTCGGCGAGGCGAACGCGGCCCGAGCGCGGGCGCGTGCTTCCGTGGGCGAGGAAGGCGACGTCGTGCAGGCCGGAGCCGGGCAGCCCGGTGAGGCCGACGACCTCGCCGGCGCGCAGGGTCAGGTTGATCGGGCCGGCGCGGCCTGCGACCGCGTCCTCGATCCACAGCAGCTCGTCGCCGGGCGCGCGGTGCTCGCGGTTGACCTCGAGCGCCTGCGACTCGTGGGCGATGAGCATCTTGACCAGCTCGTCGCGCTGCAGATCCGAGGCCGGCTCGTCGGCGGCGAGACTCCCGTCGAGGATCACCACCAGGCGCTGGGCGACGTCGAGGACCTCGGTGAGCTTGTGGGTGACCATGATCACCGTCGCGCCGTCGGAGACGGTGTGCGCGAGCGCGTCGATGAGGCGCTTCGCCTCGGCCGGCGGGAGCGTCGACGTCGCCTCGTCGATGAAGAGGACACGGGCGCCGCGATCGAGGAGGCGCGCGATCGCGACCAGCGCCTTCTCGGCCGGGGAGAGGTCGGCCACCAGCGTGGACGGATCCCGGTCCAGCTCCACGCGCGTGAGCGCGATGCGTGCGGCGTCACGCTCGCGGCGACGGTCCAGCAGCACTCCGAACCGCCTCAGCGGCGCTTCGCCGAGACGAAGGTTGTCGGCGATCGTCAGGTCGTCGACGAGGCCGAGGTCCTGGTGGATGAAGCCGACCTCTTGCAGGTCACCGAGGTTCTCCACCGGCTTGCCGCCGTAGGTGATCTGACCCGCGGAGCGCGAGTAGACGCCGCCGAGGATCTTGATCAGCGTCGACTTGCCCGCGCCGTTCGGGCCCATCAGCCCGACGAACTCGCCGGCCGGGATGGTCAGGTCGATCCCGTGGAGCACCTCGTTGCGGCCGAACGACTTGCGCAGGCCTGTGATGACGATGTCGTGCATGACGAGTGGAAGGGCGGCCGGGGGGTGTCCCGGCCGCCCACCTGAGTTCCCTAGGACTTGCCCCAGAGCTTTTCGAACATGGCCCTGAAGTCGAAGTCGGGCGTGAGGAACCCGAGCTTCCCGAACGCATCGGCGTTGTCCTTGGTGACCAGCGCGCTCGGCAGGAGGTTCGACGTCCAGGGATCCTTGCCGGCCTTGATGCGCGCGACCTGGTCCATCGCGCCCCAGGAGGCGTACGGGAACGGCGATGCCGTCGTGGCCGCCGCTCCGCCGGTTCCGGCCTTCATCAGCGTGAGGTAGTCAGGCGACGCGTCGTAGCCGGTCATCTTGAAGTCCGAGCGACCTTGCTGGGCGGCTGCCTTCGCGAACGGGATCGCGGCCGGGTCGTACGGAGCCATCACGAACGCGAGGCTGCCCGCCGGGTGAGCCGAGAGCATGGCGGTGAACGTCGGCGCTCCGGGCTTCGACAGATCCGTCGTCGGGAAGTCGGCCTTCTCGACCTTGCACTTCGGGCAGTACTGGTTGATCGCTGCGATCGCGTTCTTGCGCCGGGTGGCGACGATCGGGAAGGACTTGTCGTCGTAAGCGACGATCGTGTCGCCCGGCTTGGCCTGGGACGCGACCCACGTGCCGGCCGCCTTGCCCTCCGCCACGCCGCCGCTGCTGACGTCGACGACCTTGCCCGCGAAGTCCGGGTTCACGCACATCACGCACGCGATCGGGATCTTGGCCGCGGCGGCGGCGTCGACCGCTGCCTTGATCGAGTTGGCGTCCATCGAGACCATCACGATGGCGTCGTACTTCTGCTGGATGGCCTGCTGCACGAAGCCGGCCTGCTTGGCCGGCGTGAACTCGCCGTCGAAGATGGAGGATGGCGTCCAGCCCATGGCCTTGGCCGCGGCCTGCACGTCCTTGGCGCCCTGGAGGCAGTTGATGCCGGCGTTCCCGCAGGAGATGACGGCGACCTTGCCGGTGCCCGGATCGAACGGCTCGGTCGGCTTGGGCCAGTCGATGCCCGTGGTCTTCTCGAACTGGGCTGCAGCCTTGACCGCCGCGTCCTTGCCCGACGCCGAGGAGCTGCTCGAGCTGCTCGACGAGGATGAGGACGAGGTCGTCGACGACTTGTCGTCGCTGCCGCATCCCGCCACCACGAAGGCAGCAAGGGCTACGGAGGCCAATGCCACCGAGCCCCGGTTCCTAAGACCCATAACGTTCCTCTCCTCTTCAATTTCCCCGGAACCAAGAGCGGTTCTGAGACGTGACGAGTCGAACGTAAACAGCGGGCTAGGTTCGCGTTGGCAGGGGTTTCGGGGTCCTTGTCGAGATTTCCAACGGGTCGATCACGACCGCGTTGCGCGCCGGTACCGACACACGGCCGTACGCGGCGCCGGGACGCGTGCGCCACAGCTCCAGCGCCAGCGTCTCGCCCGGATAGACGACCCCGGTGAAGCGGGCGTCGACTCCGGTCACGGCGTCCGGATCGCCGTCGGCCACCACGGGCAGCGCCATCCGCGCGGCGTAGCCGTAGGTGCAGAGGCCGTGCAGGATCGGACGCTCGAACCCGGCCCGCCGCGCGAACTCCGGGTCGGCGTGCAGCGGGTTGGCGTCCCCGGACAGGCGGTAGAGCAGCGCCTGGCTCGCGTGGGTCTCTTCCGTGACGACCGCCTCGGGCGGACCCTCAGGGCCGGCGGCCGCCAGCCCCGCGCCGCGGTCGCCACCGAACCCGCCTCCGCCGCGCACGAAGCTCGAGTACACGGCGGTCGCGACCGCCTCGCCGTCGACGCGGACCTCCGCCGTGGTGTCGATGATCGCGCCGGACCCCTTGTCCCACAGCTTCGAGACGTGCGCGCGGATGTCGAGCTCGCCATGGACCGGGACGGGACGGTGCAGCCGCAGGCGCTGCTCGCCGTGCAGGACCGTCGCGAGGTCGACCCCGAGCTCGTCTTCCATCAGCATGAGCGCCGCGAAGGGCGGCACGACGGGGAAGGTGGGCAGCGCCCGCAGCCCGCGCTCGTAGACGAACGGGAGCTCGGTGGCGCCGACGCCGAGGGCATACAGGATGCAGTCGCGCTCGTCGTAGCGCTTGCGGATCGGCGCGTACTCGTAGCCCTCGATCGCGGGATCGAGGCTCACAGCCGGAAGCGCGGTTCGCGCCGCTCGGCGAAGGCGGCCAGCCCTTCGCGCGCCTCGTCGGAGCGGAAGACGTCCTCCCCCAACCGGGACTCGAGCTCGTAGGCCTCGTCGAGCGGCATGTCGGCCTGGCGCCAGACCGCCTCCTTGATGCGCTGCACCGCGAGCGCGCCGTTGCCGGCGATGGTGCGCGCGACCGTCATCGCCTCGCCTTCGAGCTGGTCGCGCTCGACGATGCGGTTGACGAGGCCCATCGATCGCGCCTCCTCCGCGTCGAGCAGGCGGCCGGTGAGCAGGATGTCCATCGCGTTGGCGTAGCCGATCTGCCGCGGCAGCCGGGTCGTCCCGCCGCCGCCCGGATAGACGCCCCAGCGACATTCGGGCTGGCCGAACCGCGCGGTCGGCACGCTCAGGCGCACGTCGGTGCAGGTCAGCAGCTCCATGCCACCGCCGAGGCAGTCGCCGTTGACCGCCGCGACGACCGGCTTGAACACCGGGCCCAGCGACCCCTTCATGTAGGCCTCCTGATTGTCGCGCGGGTTCATCTCGCCGGACTGCAGGCGCGGGATGAACGTCTTCAGGTTCGACCCCACCGAGAACGCGCGCTCGCCCGCGCCGGTGACCACCGCGACCTTGAGCGCGGCGTCGTCGCGCAGCCGCGTCCAGGCCGTCGCGAGCGCAGCCATCGACTCGGGGTCGAACGCGTTCATCGCCTCCGGAGCGTCGAGCGTCAGCCACAGGATCGCGCCGTCGCGAACCTCCTCGCGGATCATCGCGGCAGCGGTCGGTTCAGGGGGCTCACCTCGCCCAACCTAAGGATGCGCCGCTGCGCGTGTCCCGAGCGCGTCGGGGAGTCTGTGGACTCGGACAATGAATCCATTGACGCCGCTCGGCAGCGGCCGTGGCCCAGACAGCAGGACCTCTTCGCTTCGGTGCTGAGCAGGATGTCCCGCGGGGCGTCGTGGATCGCCTTTGTTTAAGCCCGCGCCCGGAGCACGCTCATCTGAATTGCGAGTCGTAGCTCCTGTGGCTGTGCCGGACTGGCGGCTCCTCCGGCAGGTCCCCCGCGAACCGGTACGACACCCAGCCACGATCGCAGATCGCGGGACACGGCGCGACCGCCGTATCCGGAACTATGGCGATGGCGACGTGGTCACCAAGGATCGGTTCGAGCGATCCGGGATCGCGCTCCCACAGCAGTGCGACAGCCTCCCGAGCCGCCTCCAACTCCGCAAAGGGAAGGAGCCTCCGCAGGCCGCGTGTGAATTGAGGCAGGCTTGTCGCAGCTTCGGCACGATGCGGAGCCTTGCCCACGACTCAAGCCGACGAGCGGATTCGAACCGCTGACCCCTTCACCGTGAACGCAGCGATGGTCGCGATCCGTGGCTTCCGGCGCACCGAGCGAAGCTCAGGCCTCCGGACCATCGCAGGATTCCCGGCGGCGGGACGCATCGGGCTCAAGGCCGCGCCCAGCGAGCTGACCCGGTCAGCCTCAGGGCACGCGCTTGAACTGGACGGTCTGCTTGAAGCTCGCATCGATATGGGCGGGGTTACCCGTGTAGTCCCGGTCGAAGGTCTCCGCGCCCGAGATGCTGAGCGTCTTCGCCGCATCGGTCAAGAAGGTGTCTCGCGGCACGACTGTGATGATCTTGGCCTCCGAGAAGTACTGGGCGAGCGTGGACACGTTGCAGACCTCGTCACCGATGTCGACGAAGCCGACCTCGGGCTGCGGCAGCGACCAGGTGACGGTCACGGTGCTCCGATCGCCAGGGGTCGACTCGAACGAGAAGCCGAGCTGCTCGCCGCCATCGGTGTAGGAGTGCGTGGTGTCGCAGGCGACGACGCCGCCGCCGTTCGGGTCGGCCATGCAGCCCTGGAGGGTCGGCCACGAGTCCTGCGCCGGCGCGTTGGCCAGCACCCGGCCGGAGATGGTGCCGTCCGGGTTGACGGTCAGCACGTTCTCACCCTCGACCGCCGACGCGCCGGCGAGCGTGGCGGTGCGGGTGTGGCGCCCGTGCAGCGTGAAGCCGTGGCCACCGCAATACGTGGTGCTGTCGGGGGCGCGCGTGCCCACGGTGGTCGCCTCCACGCTCCCGCCCACGAGGACCAGGTGGTAGCTCTTCGGCGAGGCGTCCGGGACCGCCGGCCCGCTGGGTGCGTACACGCGCACCTTCTTGGCCTTGCAGGCGGTGCGGACGCACGCCTTGATGGTCACGATCCCGATCTGGGGCAGCGGCACGCGGACGGTGCGGGTGAGGGCACCCGCACCCTTCCCCAGCTTCACCTTCGCGATGAGGCGGCCGTCGCGCGTGACCTTGAGCGAGCCTGCCTTGCGCGGCCCCGGCGCGATGCGGACCTTTGCCGGCGCGCCGGACCCGACGAGGTAGGCGTCCTGCGGGGTCGACACGCCGGCGATCTTCGGCATCGGACGAGCGGCGGCATGCGCGCCTGCGGGGAGCACGACCGGCAGGACGACGGCCGCGAGCACAACGGGGAGGGAGCGCGAGAGCATGGGTGGCAGCCTTCTGCACGCGGCGTGGCGTGTCGTCGTCCGAGCGGAGGAACCGGCCTCATCCGTGCGAGTGATTACGAGCCGCCGCACCGTGTTGCGATGTTGGACCGCCACGCGCGGTGTGCCTCACGACTGATCACGGCTTTCCTAAGAGCCGACGAGCGGATTCGAACCGCTGACCCCATTACGAGCGATCCCGATGCGTCTAAGCGCGTCTAACAGAACTGGGATTCTTGGGGCTGCGGAGCCGCTTCGAGGCCTTCGGCTTAGACGCGGTTGGACTGGCTTCGATGCGCTTGCGTGTCATGGGCGTGTCACGAGCGCGGGCCTCCCAGATGTACTCGCGGCAGGCCTGCGATCCAGGGGATCAAGCTCCGTGAGAATCTGCTGGTAGTCCTTCGCGCAGACTTCCACGGTGTGCCCGAGCCACGCCGCCACCTGGGTCAGCGAGTAGCCCTCGTGAAGCCATAGGGAGGCTGCCGAAGGCCGAAGCGAATACGGCCGATCAATCGACGCTGGCGCGGGCGGCGGCCGGGTTGAACTTGCGATTACGCCATTTGTCCCGGTCTGAATCTGTCCAGGGTTCACCATCCTTGCGCGGGACGACCCAATCGTCATCGCCGGGGATTACCAGACACGATCTTCCATGCTGCGAGGTCTTCGGCCAGTGGCTCAATCAGACGGACCGGACGTCCGCGGTCGGTCTTAGTCCCCTTCTCGGTCTCCCCCCTGCGATGGCGCTTTCGATGTAGAGCGTCTTGCGCCCAATGTCGCCCCACTGGAGACCGCGCGCCTCCCCAGGACGGACGCCTGAATAGGCCAGAGCAGAGACCGTCACGGCATCGGTGCCGTTGAGTTGGCTACGGATCAACTCGACGCTGGCAGGCGCGATCCCCTTCGGTTTACGCTTGCGCTTCCCGCCTCTGGTCACTGCCGGAGGACAACACTTTGGACTTCTAAAGACATGGTCCGCCAGATGGTCCGCCAGTCGGTTGGCGGATCATCCGGACCGCCAGAGTTCAGAGACTTGGCGGAGTGGCGGACCATCCCCATCTTTGGCTGTAGAAGGTCTCTCCCGGCTGATTTAGCGGTGGCGGACCATCTGGCGGACCATCCCAGTTTCGCCCCCTCCGAGGGGGTGGGTGGGCGAATGGTCCGCCACCCCGCCAACTTGGTTTTAGACGGTGGCGGACAACCCATCCGGCCCGACCGAGGACCGCACCCTTCGGGCTATAGGGCGTAGTTGCTGCCGTCGAGGGGTCGAACCAAGAAGTTGCGATAGTACGTGTAATTGAACTTGCCGTGCGCAGCGCGTTGGCGGAGCATGACTCCGCCAGCCTCGCCGCCACCGTTGGGGTCGCGAACCTCCATATCGACCTTGTAGACGCTACACCACGGTCGGTTCTGTTGCGGGTCGTGCTTGATGGTGACGATCTGCTTCGCGCCCTTGCGCTTCGAGCTATGCGAAGTCCCGTAGGGTCCGCTCTCGCAGTCGGCCGATGCGTCAAGCTCACGGAGCAGCAACTGCCATGTGCGCCCTTTCTTCAGCTTGAATGGCGATTTGAATGTGAAAACCAGCGAATCCGAAGCGGTCGCTGGTTGGGCCAAGCTGATACGCGCTGGCCGGTAGCACTTATCGCCAAGCGCCGCGCTGGAGAACGCGACTCGGTGGTGCTTACAGTGAAGGGCCTGCGTATCTGGGGGTGTGCGCTGCGCATGCGCGACGCTAGAGAACAGCAGCAGTAGAGCGGCTGGAGCAGCACGGTAAATCCTCATTGCAAGAACAACGTGATGGCAGACCGGAAACCGTCGAAGCGGTTCCCTGTTGCCCTTCAACGTCGCACGTGATTGGCCATCAACAGTCGGGGAAGTGAAGCGCCGGGAGCTTGGCTTTCAGGGCATTAGGTTCGCCCGGCCAGGCACCCCAAGATCGTCGGAGGCGCACTGGTTCTATATGGGCCGGGGTGTCCCGGCGGTCGCCTACCTAAGTAGTGGTCGGGCCTTGTGTGCATCGCCTTCCTGGGCTCCTCCGCTGACGTAGTGGGCGGCGGGATACTGACCGGACGCCGACGTACATTCAGATGATGGAGGGGCGTACATCATTCACGCTGGCGGAGGGCGCTCTGCGGGGGTCGGCGGCTGAGCAGCTACCCGCCATCCACGTTCTTGACCGAGCTACCGACATGATGCTTCGGGTCATAGGTGGCGTGGCGATCCCGATGCCTGATAGTGACCCGCCATCCGGCCGCTGGTGCCGGGCCGTGGCGCTGCTTTACATGGGTCTCTACTCCGCGCGTGTTGCGAGGGCGGCCCTAGTTACAATCGCTTGCGGCTATGCGCCGGAGGCAATGGCGTTCAAGCGCATCATTCTTGAGCTACACACTCGCGCTCAGGAGGTCATCAAGGATCAGAGTGGCGAGAAGGCCCGCCAATGGATTGGAGAACGCCCGCAGAAGGCTTCAGCGGGGCTCGAACCTCTCGATCTGTGGCGGAACCTCTCCCACTCCGCGCACGCCGACCCCCTACACATCACCACCTTTCTCGCCATCTCCGAGGATGACGGAACCCGGCTAGTTACCTTGCCGGAACGCCGCGCTGAGATCGACAATGTGACGCTTGCGATGTTCGCGGGAGAGGTCCGCGACATTGCCGTGATGATCGCAGAGAAGCGAGGGGTCTCGGTCGTCGGCTTGGAGGAACTGACCGCCGAGATACAAGCCAACTGGCCGTGGGACGACTCCGAGGAGGAGTGCTGACTACGCCTACGCCATCACCAACTCATTCCGCCTTTCAAACGAAAGGCAACGTTCACTCGACTCCGCCGAGGGCTTGGCAATCCAGCATTGTCATAGAACCGGCCACGGAAGAACTCTGACCGGGTACAGAGGTAACCCCAGGACACCTGCTGCGAGGGCCACAAACGGGACGCTGGCGCGGACTGGGGTGATAGGCCTCCTGGGGTCCCTCGGGTCGCATTTCATCCGGCTACCGACCTACTCTGTTTCTTGTGACAGATGATGCTCAAGACGACGGACCCGGCAACCGGATTCGCGAGATTCTGGCCGAGCGTGACGCGCGCGATGCGCGCTGGGAAGCGGGCGAGTATCCGGGTGCTGCTTACGAGGCGGTCCGACTGCTGGAGCAGATGGATCGCAAGGGCTGGTCGGCGGACCAGTGGCGCATTCATGCTGAGTCTGTGGTCCGCGATGAGATAGCCGTAGACGACTCCAGAAGCGCCGAGGAAATCGCCGCCAAGCTCCGGCCTGAGATGGCCAAGGTGCCTGAACCGCAGGCGCTCGCGAAGACCATCCGCCGCTTTACGCAAGGACCCTCCATTCCGGCGCTCAGTCAGAAGGATTCTGTCCTTGGGGCGTCGCAGATCAAGCCCTCCTCACTCGGTGCGCTCAACCGATTGGGCAATGTGGCGGCTGGGATCAATCGGCCAGGCGGTTTGTGCGGGGCGATCAACCGGCCAGGCGGTTTGTACGGGGCGCTTGAGGCCAACCGCTTCGGTAAGACGTACGGCGCGACCAACCGGCCTAATGCGCTAGCGGCTGCGATCAACCGGCCTGCGAGCTTGGCCGCTGCGATCAACCGGCCGAACAGTCTTGCCGCTGTGCTGAATCGGCCTAATGCGCTAGCGGCTGCGATCAGCCGACCCAACGTGCTCGCGGGGGCTCTCTTTCGGCGACCGCTTACCTCCGTGCAGGTTGCTCGTGATCTCGCGCCCGTCGCCGCACGAGTGCAGAGGCAGTACGTCGAGGCGGAGCCCGAGCGCCGCGCAGAGATCGACGCCACTGCGCAGGCCGCAGGCGTCGATGGCGTCCTCCACGAGATCGTCAAGGGAATGGTCCAGGCGACTCACGAGACTCGCGAAGCTGCTGAGGCCTTCAGAGAGGCCGGAAAGCGCCGTTATGGGCCTATGGAATGGGCGATGCTGCTGCTGACGATCTACATGGCGCTGCTAATGACCTTCAAGCCATCGGAGCTACATCACATGTTGTCCACGCTGCTGGACCTGCTGGCGAATCCGCCGAGCCCTCTGGACTAGGTCTCGCGAGCGAGAATCTTCCGCACGGCGCTGAAGCCCCAGGTACCGCCACCGGGCGAGGCCACCCCGTCGCCGTCGAGGGCGGCGGCAACGTCACGGTAGGTCTTGCCCTCCTCGCGAAGCTCGCGCATGCGTGAGATGACGGTTTGCTCTGACTCCACCGGGACGTAAGCGGAATCGATGACCTCGTATCCGTAGCGGCGGCGCAGACGGTGCCCTCCGACCCAGCCACCCTGGGCAGCCTTGCGACGGCGACCACCTTGCAGCCGAGCGGCTACCAGCCCGCGTCCAAGCTGGGCAGCCGCGCCAAGCACTTGACGGAGAAACGTACGGTGCGGGTCGTCGGGATCGTCGCGCTTGATCTTGCCTTCAACCGCTTCGAACATCTCGACGTGATCGCCCACGGCCCAGGCCTGCGCTAGCGCTGCCTCCTGCACGTGGAGTTCGCGCGCCAGGCGGTCAACGCGATGGACGACAACGCCATCGGCTGCGCCCTCCTCCAGCGACATGAGCGCAGCCAACAGGCCGGGGCGCTGCTCTACCGGTAGGCGACCGCTGAGAGCTTCGTCACGATGCACGGCGACGATCTCGTGACCGTTCTCGACTGCCCATGCGCGACACACGTCCTCTTGAGCCTCTACGAAGGACTCGCTCTGGAGCCTCTGGCACGCCACCGGGCGTATTGACGCCCAGGACGAAGCTCTGAGAGGGAACCGGGGGCGGCTATGACCTCCGAGGCCTACCTACGCGATCTCGACCGTGAGCGCGCTTGCGAGCCTGCCGTCATCCGCATGCCCGAGCCCTTGAGGTAGCGGAGGCCAATCTGCGCGTGGCTCGCGCTACGCTAGAGCGCTGGCGGACATGATCCAGACGCCTGTCCCCTTCGAGGACTACTGGCAGCGCCGGAACCAGCTAGACCGCACCGTCATCGACCTCCAGGACGCCGAGCGCGATCTCACGACGGCCGACGAAGCCGCCGAGGTCTGGTACTTGGCGCTCCTAACGCCCGAACGAGGCTTGGCCGGACGCTGATCTTGAGCACCTGAAGGCGTTCACGCTCAGGAGCACAGCCGAAGCTCGCCGCAACGCCGTGCGTGAGCAGCTTGATTCGCTCCGCTGGCGCGTGCCACGTCTGCGTGTCGAGGACGACCACGACGCCGAGGCCGCACCGGCTGCCGCCTCCGAGCCCGAGGAAGTCACTCCTGCGCAGGCCGACAACCAGCGGCCGAGCGGCTGCTTGAGGATGTGCGTGCTGAGCTTCGTCGCCCAGGCGCAAGCACGCCGAGGCCGAAGCGGCAGGACAAGGCCGCCAATCCCTGCCGCGTGGATGGTTGCATCAGCCGCGCGTGCGAGAACGGGCGCTGCATCAACCATCGTCGCGATTCCCACAAGTACCAGCGCCGTGATGATGGCCTGTGCCGGTGGGGCTGCGGCCGTCCTGCCCGCGAGAAGCGAGCAGCGTGCCCACCTTGTACTCAATTGGGGCGGAAGGTCGGGACGTGTCCGACCTGCGACAAGCCCGCACGCGGCGACGGCGGCGTGTTCTGCAAGGTGCACGAGCGGATGGCGTCGGCGTAAATAGCCTGCGCGTCGTGGCCGACCTTCCAGACATTCCGGATGAGGCATTCGATGCCGTGGTGGACAAGATCGCGACTTCCTGCAAGCCGCACAAGGGTCAACGCCCGACATGGACGCCTTCTGCCAGTCCGTTGGACTGCGGGGAGGGCAGGACAAGAGGGAATGGGACTTAGCGGTCGCGGTCGTGTCAATGGACACCGGGATTGGCAATCCCACAGCGCTTCCGCCGCGGGAGGTCCGCGCACACGTTCAGGGCATCCTCACGGGGCTACTGCTCGCGCAGGCCACGGGCTGGATGCCGCCCACCCCGGACAACTCCGAGTAGCTAGCGAGACTCGCAGCGGCGGTGCAGATTCCCCGGAACCCTGGGATTCCGCGCTACTTCAACAAGCCGACGAGCGGATTCGAACCGCTGACCCCTTCATTACGAGTGAAGTGCTCTACCAGCTGAGCTACGTCGGCGAGGGCGCGAAGTCTAGAACGTAGGCTGCTCGCGATGAGCGAGCGGCCGGCGGTGCGAGTGGGCGAGGGGCGGCTCGGGCGCGGGGTGTTCGCCGCCCGGGCGGTGGACGTCGGGGAGACGCTCGAGCTGTGCCCGACGCTCGAGGTCGCCGACGGCGACGTGAGTGGGCTGCTGGGTGACTACGTGTTCCGGTCGGGCACCAACGAGGCGAACGTGATCCTGATGCTCGGTTACGGCATGCTCTACAACCACTCCTCGGAGCCCAACGCGGAGTACGTGGAGGACGAGGAGGGCTGGATCGCGTTCGTAGCCACCCGTCCGGTGAAGGCCGGCGACGAGCTCACCATCGACTACGGGGCCGAGTGGTGGGACACGCGCGGCCTCACGCCGGACTGAGCGCTGGCTACCAGCGCTGAGCGGGAGCGGGGCGGCGCTCGCCGTCGCGGTCGGCGACGCTGGCGGGACGGTTCGGCCGCGTGGTCTCCTCGTCCGGGCCGGCGCGATCGATGTTCTTCGGGGTGTGCTCGGGCTCGTGGTCGTCGCGGCCGCGCTTGGGTGACAGCACCGCCACGTAGACCGCGGCCAGCACCGCCAGCGCAGCGATGGCGATCAGGACGACAGCGATGGTGCTCACGTTGGTTTCCCTCCGTTTGTCCGTGACGCTTCCCTGACGAAGGCCTGCCCGACGAACCGAATCGACAATCACCGGCGGACGATCGTCACCCCCACGGCCAGCGTGAGGGCGCCGGCCAGACCGAGCCACAGACCCCAGCGGGCGGCACCGTCGAGCGCGAGCAGGTCGTAGAGGACGACGGTGAGCGCGAGGGTCGCGCACGCCACCACGACGACCCGTAGACGCCGCCACAGACCGGCGGCGGCGAGGGCGGACAAGCCCAGCGTGAGCAGTCCGTCGCGATTCGCCGCCTGCGCCCACGGACCCAGCGAGCCGACCACCAGCACGACGACCCCGAGGGCAGCGACCCGCACGGGCGGCAAGCTAGCGTCCCGGCCGTGTTCGACCTCCAGTGCCACTCGAGCTACTCGGACGGCGTGCTCGCGCCCGCGGACGTGATGGAGCGGGCGAAGGCCGACGGGATGGAGCTGGTCGCGCTGACCGATCACGACACGATCGAGGGGGTCGACGAGGCGCGCGCCCGCGCGACGGAGCTGGGGATGCGCTTCTCGAACGCCGCGGAGATCTCCGCCGTCGAGGGCCGCCACGCGGACCTGCACGTGTGCGGGTACGAGCTCGACGTCGAGAACGCCGACCTGCGCGCCGCGCTGGACGACTACCGCGCCGACCGGCAGGCCCGCGTCGAGGCGATCGCCGACCGCCTCGAGGCGCTCGGCTTCACCGTCGACCGCACCGTCCTGGAGGAGCGCAAGGCGGCGGGCCGGCCGATCGGGCGCCCGCACATCGCCGACGCCGTCCTCGAGCATCCCGACAACCAGGAGCGCCTGCAGCGCGAGGGCACGACGACCAAGAACACCTTCTTCCCGGCGTACATCGTGCCGGGTGCGAAGGCCTTCGTGCAGCGCACGCGCCCGACCGTCTACGACGCCATCGACGTCATCCACGCGGCCGGCGGCGTGGCGGTGTGGGCGCACCCCTTCTGGGACCTCGACGATCCGCAGGAGGTCGTCGCCACCATCGAGTCCTTCGCCGAGCACGGGCTCGACGGGGTCGAGGTCTTCTACGCCACGCACGACGCCGAGCAGACGCGGCTGCTCCACGAGACCTGCACGCGGCTCGGCCTGCTCAGCACCGGCTCATCGGACTTCCACGGTCCCGAGCACGACCGCTTCAACCGCTTCGGCGCCTTCGCGCTCCACGGGCTCGAGCCCGACCTCGGCCCGATCGGCTCCCAGTAGGCGCTAGCCGCGCAGCCCGTCGAGCGCTTTCGCGAGGCGCCGGTCGCGCGTCTCGGGCTTCTTGGCCTCGGCGATCGAGCGCGCGATCTCCTTGCGGTTGGTGAAGGAGAGCGCGTCGAAGGCCTCGCGCAGGCCGGCGTCGCGGAGTGCGTCGGCGAGCGCGGCGGGGACGTCGACCTCGCGCGGCGCATCGTCGAGGACGACGGTGATCTCGTACTCCGAGCCGATCTCCAGCCCGCTCGCCTCGCGGACCGCGCGGCTGAGCCCGATCAGGTTCTCCCCGCCCATGCGCGCGAGGCGACCAGAGAACGTCGCGTCGCCGGCCGTCACCCGGACCGGGAACGCCTTCTTGCCGCCGCCAACGGCCGCCACCTCGTCGTCGGCGAGCAGGAAGGCCGCCGCCGGGCCGCGCGGTTCGAGGACGCGCTTCACCGGACCCGGTCCTCGCGCGTGTAGACGTTGACGCGCCCGTCGCGGGCGAAGCCGCACAAGGTCAGGCCGCGATCGGCGGCGAGGCGGACGGCGAGCGAGGTGGGCGCGCCGACGCCGACGAGGATCGGCGCGCCGGCCACGCACGCCTTCTGGACGAGCTCGAAGGAGAGCCGGCCGGAGACGCACAGGACCCGCCCGGCGAGCGGCACGAGCCCGTCCCCCAGCGCGCGCCCGATGACCTTGTCCATCGCGTTGTGGCGGCCGACGTCCTC
>CAXTBB010000017.1:0-73270 GCA_964242305.1 uncultured Solirubrobacteraceae bacterium | reverse complement strand
GGGCGCGCTCGCGCCGCTCGAGCTGCACAACTCGCCGCTGAGCGAGGTCGCCTGCCTCGGCTTCGAGTACGGCTACTCGCAGGAGGCGCCCGAGTCGCTGGTCATCTGGGAGGCGCAGTTCGGCGACTTCGCCAACTCCGCCCAGGTCATCGTCGACCAGTTCATCATCAGCGCGCTGGCCAAGTGGGGGCAGACCTCGCGGCTGACGCTGCTGCTGCCCCACGGCTATGAGGGCTCCGGCCCCGAGCACTCGAGCGCCCGCCTCGAGCGCTTCCTGCAGCTCGCCGCCGAGGGCAACATCCGCGTCGCCAACCTGACCACGCCGGCCCAGAACTTCCACCTGCTGCGCCGCCAGGCCCGGGTCGCCAAGCAGCGCCCACTGGTCATCTTCACCCCCAAGCAGCTGCTGCGCCTGCCGCAGGCGATGTCGCAGATCGCCCACCTGTCCGACTCGCGCTTCTACCCCGTGCTGAGCGAGCCGCGCATCGACGAGGACGCCGTCACCCGCCTGATCTTCTGCACGGGCAAGGTCTTCTACGACCTCAAGGGCCACACCACCCGCGAGGACAACCCGGGCGTGGCCATCTCGCGCGTCGAGCTGCTGTACCCCTTCCCGCAGGCGCAGATCCTCGAGGAGATCAACCGCTACCCGAACCTCCGCGAGGTCCTCTGGGTCCAAGAGGAGCCGCGCAACATGGGCGCCCGCGCGCACATGTCCCCGCGCATGCTCCACATCCTGCCCGACCATCTCGAGTTCGGCTATGTCGGCCGCCCCGAGCGCGCCAGCCCGGGCGAGGGCTACCCGGCCGCCCACACCATCGAGCAGAACCGCATCATCCGCACTGCGCTCGACCTCGACCTTCCCGTCAGCGTCAACCCGGCGCGCGCGCCGGGCGACCGCTAAGCGGCGTCGTAGCCGAGCTTGCGCAGCAGCTTGCGGACCGTGCCCAGGTAGTGCTTGGTCTTTGAGACCTGGCCGGCGGCGACGGCGGTGCGGATACGGGCGTAGCCCGGCGCGCAGTCTCCCAGTGAGCACTGGTCGGCGGAGTAGGCGCCGAGGGTGCTCTTGATGAGCTCCTGGTAGACGGGGTCCTTGCGCGCCTTGCGGCGCGCGTAGCGATACGTCTTGAGCGCGCGGCGGGCGTCCGTGCGGACGGCGGGGGCGACGCTCGGGTCCTTGGTGACATCCTGGAGCGCGCCGTTGGCGAGGCGGAAGATCTGCGCGGGCGGGTAGCTGGCGGCGAACGAGTCGGCGAGTGTGTACTGGAAGCGGGCGTCGGCGCTGACGAACTCGTCGGTGCCGTCGCCGTCGATGTCCTTGAACTCGTAGCCGGGGTCGGCCCAGTCGTGGACGATCTCGGTGGCCCCGTCGTAGAGGTAGGTGATCTCGCAGCAGTGCGCGCCGCCCGAGTAGAGGTCGAAGACGGCCTCGCCGACGCCGTCCTTGTCGAGGTCGCGCACGCTGACCGACTTAGATCCCCCGTTGAGGCCGATGGGCGACAGCGCCATGTCGTCGGAAATCGTGCGACTGGCGATCGGGGTGTCGCCGTCGAAGACGCGCAGGCTCACCCCCGTCGCGTAGGGGTACTGCTTGTGCTTGGTGTAGGAGAGCTCGGCGCGGACGCTGCCGAGCGAGGCGACCTCCGTCGTGGCCGTGGCGGGCGCCGCCAGGGCGAGCAGCGTGAGGACCGTCGCGGCGGCGAGCCTCACCCTACGCATACCGACATCTTCAGGCACCGCAATCAACGAGTCGGTATGCGCTCAAGCCCAGGATGCTCGTGCGCGACCATGTCCCGCGCGTCGACCTCCTCGCCGCAGTCACTGCACACGAAGCGCGGGGTGGAGAGGGCGCCGCAGGCCTTGTGCTCGAGGGTGAGCGGGGGGGTGTCGAGCCCGCCGTAGCGGTCGCCCCACTGCATCAGGGAGACGAGCACGGGATACAGGTCGATGCCCTTCTGGGTGAGCCGGTACTCGTT
The DNA here is from genome assembly GCA_964242305.1 of uncultured Solirubrobacteraceae bacterium. Taxonomy (GTDB): domain Bacteria; phylum Actinomycetota; class Thermoleophilia; order Solirubrobacterales; family Solirubrobacteraceae; genus DATLGB01. The sequence continues at coordinate 71,294 of CAXTBB010000017.1, read as the reverse complement.
GAGCGTGCGGCCGGGGTGCTCGGCGTAGGGGCGCCGCTCGAGGATCTCCGCGTCGACGAGCTTGTTGAGCCGGTCGGTGAGGATGTTGCGGGCGATGCCCGTCCCTTGCTGGTAGTCCTCGAAGCGGCGGGCGCGCATGAAGGCCTCCCGCAGGATGACCAGCGTCCAGCGCTCACCGAGGATGGCCATGCTGCGCGCGATGGAGCACGGCGCGTCTGCGAGGTTCTCGTGGCGCATCGGGGCGCGGAATCTATTCGTTGGCGCGGTCGGCTGGTGGGCCGATCTCGACCAATCGGCCGAAGATGTCCCCCAGCAGACCGACCTCGCTGCACGACAAGCGCCCGAGGAAGCGGGACTCGACCGTCTCGAAGAAGGTGTCCTGCGCGGCCGCGACCAGCTCCTGCCCGGCCGGGGTGATGGTGGCGTGCACGACGCGCGAATCGGACGGGCAGCCCTTGCGGCTGGCCACCCCGCGGGCCTCCAGCGAATCGATCACGCGGGACACGCGGCTGAGGCTGAGCTGCGACTTGCCGGCCAGCTCGGACATGCGCAGGTGGCCGTCCTCGGCGTGGGCGAGCCGGGAGAGGACCTCGTAGGCGCTCAGCGTGAGGCCGTGCTTGGCGCTCAGGCAGGCGTCGAGCCCGCGGGTCAGCTCGGCGTGCGCGGCGAGCAGGCCGAACCACGCCGCCTCGCGCTCCGGGGGGAAGTACTTGAGGCCGGCATCGGTGCTCAGGACGTTGGGGTCGACGACGGTCACTTAAAGGAAGTGTAGACCTCAAGGCAACGTTTGCTTGCGCAAGCACTGTGGTACGCTTGCTTCAGCAACCACTTCCCAGGAGGCACATCACATGAGCACCATCGAGCAGACCACCGTCCCCAGCGGCACCTGGACCATCGACCCCGTCCACTCCAAGGCCGGCTTCTCGGTCAAGTACTCGGGCGTCGCCACCTTCCGCGGGCACTTCGCCGACGTCTCCGCCGAGCTGCGCGACGGCACGCTGACCGGAGCCGTCGAGGTCGCCAGTGTCGAGGTCCCCGTCGCCCAGCTCAAGGGCCACCTGCAGGCTCCCGACTTCTTCGACGCCGAGGCTCACCCGCAGATCACCTTCTCCGCGTCCGACCTCGCCGTCGAGGGCGAGCGCCTGACGGTGCGCGGTGAGCTGACGATCAAGGGCGTCACCAAGCCGCTGGCGGCCACCGGCACGTTCGGCGGTCCCTACACCGGGATGGCCGGCACCGACGCCGTCGCCCTCTCGCTGGAGACCGTCATCAACCGCCACGACTTCGGCGTCAGCTGGAACGCCGACCTCCCGACCGGCGGCAAGGCGCTGGCCGACGACGTCACCCTGACCGTGGACCTCGTCCTCGCCAAGTCGTGAAGCTTCTCGGCGTCGTCGGGTCGCTGCGGCCGGAGTCCTACAACCGCCGCCTCATGGCGGCGGCGGCAGGGCTGCTGCCCGAGGGCGTCGAGTTCGAGCTGTGGGACGGGCTGCGCGACGTACCGCCCTTTGACGAGCAGGACCGCGAGGCGGCCGACGCGCCGCCGTCCGTGGAGTCGCTGCGCGCGGCGATCGCGGATGCCGACGGCGTCCTGGTCGCCACGCCCGAGTACAACGGCTCGATCCCCGGGCAGCTGAAGAACGCGCTCGACTGGGTCTCCGTGCCCTTCGAGCACAACGTGCTCCGCAACAAGCCCGTGGCCGTCATCGGGGCGTCCACCGGCATGTTCGGCGCCGTCTGGGCCCAGGCCGACCTGCGCCGGGTGCTCGGCCTGATCGGCGCCCGCGTGCTCGAGCGCGACACGCCCGTCGGCCTGGCCGAGTCCGTCTTCGCCGGCGGGGTGCTCGACCCGGACCTCGCAGAGTCGGTCGGCGCGACCGTCGCCGACCTGGTCGACCTCGTCTCCGAACGCGCCGCCCGAACCTAAAGGGGCCGGGTCTCCCCATCCCACACGGTGTGGGATGTGGAGGCCTGACCGCTTTATAAACGTGTCAGGTCCCGGCATCGGACACGTGTCCGATGCCGGGACCTGACCCCTTTAGGAACGGCGGGTGGCGAGTTCGGCGGCGGCGGCGTCGAGCTCGCCCGCCTCGATGCGCTGGAGGCGCCAGCCCAGCTGCGCCTCGATCGCGTCGGCACACTCGCGCGTGTAGACGACGGTGCCGTCGGCGGCGATCGTCTCGATCCCGTCCCAGCGCGCTGCGGTGGCGTTGATGGCGACGGCGTGCGCCTCGGAGACGCCGGCGGGCAGGTCGAGCGTGATGCCGGAGCGCGAGGCGAGCAGCGGATAGCCGCCGGGCCGCCCGGCCGGCGCGGGCGCGTGGATGCGCGTCGGGGTGTCCGCCAGCAGCGCCCCCACCGTGCCCGCTGTCGCCACGGCGGTGATGGCGTGGACCTCGCGGCCGTCTAGGAGCGGGTGCGGCGCGTCGAACCAGGCGCGGCCGTCGGGGAGCGGGATCCCGTCGTGCTCGATGTGCGCCAGGACCGGCGGGGGTCCCCCGGCGAGGCCACCCGGCGTCCCGCCCAGGGCGGCGAAGGCGCCGAAGGCGAAGCGCTCGGTGGCGTGGTGGGCGATGAGGCTCACGCGCGCGCCGGCGGGCGCGTGGCGCGCCAGCTTGGCCGCCATCTCGGCGACGTTGCCGGCGCCGACGTCCGGTCCCAGGCCCTCCGCGGCGAGCACGGGACCGACGGCATCGGGATAGGCCAGGTTGACGATCCGCGCGGCCGGCACGGCGGCGTCGCGCGCCCGCACGAGGTCGCGGACGAGGCCGACCTGCAGCGGCAGCCACGCCCCGTAGGGCAGCGGCGGGGCGGGACGCCACCAGGTGTGCCGCGACGCGGTCATCACGATCACCTCCGGGTCCAGGCTGCGCAGGACGCCGGCGAACGCGTCGGGGTCGCTGACGTCGCCCACCGCCGGTTCGATGCGCCGCGCGCCCCCCCTGCTCAGGCCCGCCACGATCCCGGCCTGCCCGGCTACCCGGTCGGCGCGGTCGGCGTCCCGGCTGACGGCGACCACGCGCTCGACGTCCAGGCGCGCCAGAGCGTCCACGCAGCGCGTCCCGAGGTCCCCCATGCCCACCACAACGACGGTCACTTCCCCCATGGTGACCGACGGCGCGCGACAATGCGGGGATGGACGAACAGGACCTGCGTGAAGCGCACGCCACGCTGACCCGGATCCTGGGCGCGATCGAGGAGTACGTCTACACGGGCGAGTTCCTCGACGACGGTGGCTACCGGGTGGTCTTCGCTGGCCCCTGCCGCGAGCAGTTCCTGGGCGTGACCGTCGAGGAGGCCAAGACCGCGATCTGGCGCTACTACGTGCATCCGGACGACACGCAGGTCTTCGACTCGGCGCACGACGGCGCGCTGGACGACGGCCGGCTCGACGTCGAGTACCGGCTCATCGGCGCCGACGGCGTGCTGCGCTGGGTGCGTGATCGCGGCCGCGTCCGGCGCGAGGAGAGCCGCCGCTTCCTGGACGGCAGCATCCTCGACGTCACCGAGGTCCGGGTCATGCAGGAGCAGCTCGCCGCCGCCCGCGCCGAGGCCGAGCGCCTCGCGCACGTCGATCACCTGACCGGTGTGCAGAACCGGCGCGCGCTCGACGGGGTGTCGGAAGGGGAGCGGCCATCGGGCCTGCTGCTGGTCGACATCGACCACTTCAAGCGCGTCAACGACGAGCAGGGCCACCACGCGGGAGACACCGTGCTGGTGGCGGTGGCCGAGCAGCTGAGCCGGAGCATCCGGACGACGGACACGATCCTGCGCATGGGCGGCGAGGAGTTCCTGCTCGCCGTGCACGACGTCGCCACGGAGGACGCGCTGGCCACGGTGGCGGAGACCGTGCGCCGCTCGGTGGCGGGCCTGGGCGTCACCGTCTCGGTCGGCGCGGTGCTGCTGCGCGAGGCCGACGACTTCGAGGCGCGGCTGCGCGACGTCGACGCCGCGCTCTACGCCGCCAAGCAGGCCGGGCGCGACCGCGTCAGCGTGGCCGGCTGAGCGCGGCCCGGACGGCGGCGCCGGCGGGCGCGAAGTCGTCGGAGAGGCGGTCGAGCAGGTCCAGCCAGCCCGGGTGCACGGCGGCGGCGCGGCGGACGGCCTCGACGCCGCCCTCGAGGTCGCCGGTCTGGGCGAGGCTGAGGCCGGCCCAGAACAGCAGCTCGTCCGAGTCCGGCGCGAGCTCCGAGGCCCGCTGATAGAGGCGGCCGGCGTGCTCGGCGTCGCCGCCACCGAGCAGCTCGTCGGCCTCCTCGGCGAGCGCGTAGGCGCGGCCGAGGACGAGCAGCCGGCCGAGCTCGGCGACCGGGTCGGGGTCGTCCTCCACGCGCAGCTCGAGCTTGGGGACGAGCGCCTTCGGGTCGGCGGCGACGACCAGCAGCGCGGCCGACTGGCGGCCGCGGACGTCGCCCCCGGCGCGCTCGGCGCCCTCCAGCGCCGCGAGCAGGCGGCCGGCCAGGTCCGGGGCGTCGGTGGCGGCGACGAACGCCTCCGCCATCGCCTCCGGGACGCCCGGGCGGGCCATCATGTTCGCCTGGCAGGTGAACCCCTCGCCGGACACGTGCGAGGCGTGCAGGATGCAGTCGGCCCCCGTGTGGACGGCGGCGCGGCCGCCGGCGGCGATCGCGGCGACCTGGCGGACGTCGCGGAGGTCGTCGTCCTGCAGCTGTGCGCGCAGCGCGGCCTCGACGTCCTCCCCGGCGGTCAGGCGATCGAGGGTGCGGGGGCCGTAGGCGGGGTCGGCGACGGACTGAGTGGCTACCGTCCCCACCCCTGGCCGCCCCCAGGTGACCACGGAGCCGACGGAGAACCAGTGCGACTGGACCGCGACGCCGAGATCACCCGACACGGGGTCGCGCGCCACGATCGAATACGTCCCCTTGCGCACCGACAGCGAGCATACGCGCACCGTCCTGGCCCGGGTGCGCAGCATCCCGGAGGGCTTCGTGCGCGCCTACGGCGACATCACGCCGGGCGCGCCGCGGGTCGCCGGGGCGGTCCTCCACGACGCCGACGAACCCGGGCTGCCGTGGTGGCGCGTCGTCCGCGCGGACGGCTCGCTGGCCCAGGGCGCCCGCCAGCGTGAACGGCTCGAGCGCGAGGGCGTGCCCTTCCGCGGCGAGCGCGTCGACATGCGCACCGCGCGGATCCCGTAAGTGCGGCAGCGGACGATCAAGCTCGACCCCCGCCCGCGCGGCTTCCACCTGATCACGCGGGAGCTGGAGTCCGCGCTGGGGGAGATGGCCAGCGGCTCGGAGGACGGGCTGCTGCACGTGTGGATCCGGCACACGTCCGCGTCCCTGACCGTCAACGAGAACGCGTCGCCCGACGTGCGGCGCGACTTCGAGTCGTGGTTCGACGCGGCGGTCGAGGAGGACGCGCCGTACTGGACGCACACCGACGAGGGGCCCGACGACATGCCGGCGCACATCAAGGCGTCGCTGCTCGGGCCGTCGCTCACGCTGCCGGTGAGCGGCGGGCGCCTGGCCCTCGGCACCTGGCAGGGCGTGTACCTCTGCGAGCACCGCGACCGCGGCGGCGCCCGCACGCTCGTGCTGACGTTGGTTTCCTGAGCCGACGGGGCCGGACCCTCCACATATGTGGAGGCGTTCTGCGCTCTGTCGTCGCGGCGCTCATTCTGGTGTAGGGACCAACGCGCCAACGTCTCCGCGGCGCTCTCCGACCGGTGTTTCGCGGGCGATGAACAGCGAATGAGCACATTGCACTCGCAGTCCAGACGACGCCGCGGCGCGCTGGGGATCATCCTGGGCGTGTCCCTCCTCGGAGCTTTCCCGGGAGTCGCGGCCGCCGTCCCCGACAGCGGGGCTGTCATCTCCAACGGGACGGTGATGCTCGGCGTGCTCCCCACCGGCAACCTCAACTACAACTGCTCCGGCGGGGAACCTGACGACCGTGCGGCTCGCGGCGGTGCTGACTGCCCCGCCAACTCAGCCAGCGGCAACACCAGTGTCGTCGGCGTCCGCTACGTCCCCAACAACACGGACGGCACGGCCGACGGCTGCGCCTGCGAGGGCTGGGGCGTCGCCGACGCCAACAGCGGCCTCACCGGATTCGGGAACGCGAGCCTGGGCTACGGCAACCTGACGCCCGTCTCGTTCGACGTCACGCCGACCACCGCGGTCTCCGTCGTCGACGTCTCCGACGCCGCGATCCCCGGGTACGCGATGCGGGTCAAGCAGGACTACCACCCCGCCACGCAGACCGAGAATCTCTTCGAGGACACCACCACGATCACCAACACCGGCACCGAGCCGATCACCGACCTGCGCTTCCGGCGCAACATGGACTGGGACATCGAGCCGACGCAGTACCGCGAATGGGTCTCGGTGGCCAACACGGCCGCGTCGAGCCAGCTGCTCTACGACTCCGACAACGGCTTCGTCAGCTCCGATCCGCTGTCCGCTCGCTCAGCGCTGCAATCCGAATCGGTCTGCGGCGCGGGCTACACGGGGACGTGCGAGTTCACCAACCTCGGCTCCTCCCGGAGCGGCTCGGCCGAGTACCCCACGACGACCAGCCCGGGCGACCACGGCGCCATGTTCGACTTCGGCTTCGGTGCGCTCGCCCCCGGCAAGACCCGCACCTTCCGCACCTACTACGGCGCGGCGGCCAACGGCGACAGCGCTGAGCAGGCGGTTGCCGACGAGGATCTCGGCGTCTACTCGCTGGGCAAGCCCGACTGTGGCAACAACGGCCGCATCACCGGGTTGTGCGCGGACGTACCCGCGTTCGGTGGCGTCGAGCTCGGCCAGCCGAACACCTTCGTCTTCGGCTTCGTGACCAACGACGCCGACCTGTCCATCGCCTCGCAGGCCTCGTCCGACGCGACGGTCGGCTCGCCGAGCACGACCCGCTTCACCGTTCACAACGACGGGCCGGACAAGGCGCTCGGCACCGTCGCCCGCATCACCCTGCCCGAAGGCGTGACCTTCGACAGCGCGACCACCGACCAGGGGACCTGCACGTTCGAGGCGCCCGACGTCGTGTGCGAGCTCGACGGCATCCCGGACGGCGGTGACGTCCACATCGACCTCACGGTGACGCCCACCGGGACCGGGACGACCGCACTGCACGCCAGCGTGACCTCGCGGTCAAACGACGCCGCCGGGGCCAACGACGAGAGCACCAGCCAGGTCACCGCGGCCAGCGTCGCGACGGCCCCGCCGGCCGCAACGCCCGGTGCCACCGCGTCGCCGGTCCCGTCGGCAACCGCCCCGCCGGCCTCGTCGACGACCCTGCCGACCTGCGTCAGCACCCGCAAGGTGACGATCCACTGGAACGCGCCCAAGCGGGCCAAGGCGTTCCGGCGTCAGCTGGTCATGCTGAACGGCCGACTGGCCAGGACGATGGGCGGCAAGGGCCGCTCCGCCACGATCGACTTCTCCGGCAAGGGCCGGAGCATCCAGAAGATCCGCGTCGTGGCCACCGCCACGAACGGGACCCGCTACGCGATCACGCGCACGTTCCGCATCTGCACCAACACGAAGAACGTGAGCCGGCCGGAGACGGTCACGCTGCACCGCATCTAGCAGGATCCGGGGGCGCGGCCATCCGCCGCGCCCCCGGTGCAGTGTCAGCGGCCCTGCCAGTTGGGCTCGCGCTTCTCGGCGAACGCCTTGGCGCCCTCCTGCGCGTCCGCCGAGCCGAACACGCCGCCGGCGATCTGGCCCTGCTTGTCCCACGCCTCGGCCTCCGTCCACTCGCGCGCGCGCTGGACGACCGCCTTGGACGCGGCCAGCGCGAGCGGCGCGTTGCGGACGATCTGCGCGGCCAGCTCGTTCGCACCCTCCAGGGCGGCACCCGTCTCGACCAGCCGGTTGACGATGCCGATCTCGGCGGCCCGCTCGGCGCCGATCGGATCGCCGGTCAGCGCCAGCTCCATGGCCAGGTGGTAGGGGATGCGCTGCGGGAGGCGGAACAGCCCGCCGGCTGCCGCCACCAGGCCGCGCTTGACCTCGGGGATGCCGAAGCGCGCGTCCCGCGCCGCCACGATCAGGTCGCAGGAGAGCGCGATCTCGAAGCCGCCGGCCAGCGCGTAGCCCTCCACGGCGGCGATCAGCGGCTTCTCCGCGGCGCGCTGCGCGATGCCCGCGAAGCCGCGGTCGCCCGCCCACGGCCGCTCGCCGGTCACAAACGCCTTCAGGTCCATGCCGGCGCAGAACGTCCCGCCCGCGCCCGTGATGATCCCGATTCGCAGCTCGTCCTCGGCGTCCAGGCGGTCAAGCGCCGCGGCGATCGACTCGGCCACCTTCCCGTTGACCGCGTTGCGGGCCTCCGGCCGGTTGATGGTGATGGTGAGGACGCCGTCTTCGACGTCGACCTGAACTGGCTCGTCGCTCATGGTTCGCACTCTAAACGGCGGGTACACCCCGAGGCATGGCCAACGTCCGCATTCCGCAGGGCTTCTGGGTGGCGCTCGCCGTCCTCTTCGCGCTCCTGACCATCCTCTTCCTGGTCAAGGGCATGTTCGTGATGGTCATCGTCGCGCTGGCGATGGCGGTCTTCACCGGCGCCGAGGCGACCGGGCACGGCGTCCTCCCCGGCCGCGACGCGCCGCGCGAGACGACTTAGGCGGCGAAGAGCGTGAGGTCCGGCTCGCGCTCGCCGCGCAGGACCGCGAGGTCGACCTCGACCCAGGCGATGCCCCGGGCCTCCGCGAGCACGCGCGCCTGCGGCTTGACCGATTGGGCGGCGAGCACGCCGCGGCAGTCGGCCGTCGCGGGGTCGCGGCTGATGCGCTCCAGGTAACGCGACAGCTGCTCCACCGCGTCGATCGTCCCGACGCGCTTGATCTCGACGGCGATCCAGCCGTCGTCTTCGTCGCGGCACATGAGGTCGACCGGGCCGATGTCCGTCGGCCACTCCCGGCGGACGAGCCGGAAGCCCTCGCCGCACCATCCGGGCTGGTCGGCGAGCAGCTCCTGCAGGTGCGTCTCGACGCCGTCCTTCTCGAGGCCGGAGACGGCGTCGCACTCGACGGTCAGGTCGCTCATCACCTCACCGAGCGCGATCGTCAGCTGGTCCTCGCCCTTGACCTTGCGGACGGTGATGACGTCGCCGTCCTGCTCGATCGCCGTCGGCGCGGTCATCCAGTTCAGCGGCTTGTAGCCGCCACCGTCGCAGTGGACGAGCACGGAGCCGTCGGCCTTGAACATCAGCAGCCGCACCGCTTCGGGCAGATAGGCGTCCAGGCGGCCGGAGTAGGTGACCGTGCAACGGGCGACGACGAGGCGCATTCGGGTCCGAACGATAATCCTGGTCCCGGACGCCGTGGCTACTTCGCGGCCTCCCGGTGCGCGCCAGCACCGGCGTCGCGCAGATCGGGCTCGGCGCCGTCAGTCACGTCCGGCCCGCCGTCGGTGGTCGCGTCGGCGGCGTCGCCCGCGGACAGGTCGATGCCGGTGTCCGTAGCCGGCTCGTCGGACCCGGTGGTCTCCCCGAGCACGGCGGCCCCGGACGCGTCCGCACCCAGCTCGTCGGGGACGACCCCCTCGTCAGCGATTCCCGCCCACTCGCCCTTGTCGCCTGGATCCTCGGACATGACCTCTCCTTTCGGTGTGGGAGGAGTGCTACCCGCCCGGGGGGTCAGGGACGCGCGAGCAGGGCGGCGGCCAGCCGGGTGCCCGACAGCCACGCGGACTCGACGCGCGGCGAGCCGTCGGGGCACCACTGGTCGCCGGCCAGGCCGACGCGGCCGTCGAGCAGGCCGTAGGGCGCGTTGTGCTGGCCGGCGGGCTTGGCGAACGTCCAGCGGTGGGCGTGGGTCCACACCGGCTCGGGCAGGTCGAGGGCCGCGAGGACGGGGGCGATCGCCCCGTCCGGTGCGTCGAGGTGACGGCGAGCGCGGTCGGGGCTGGTGTGGGCGACGAGCACGGGGGCGCCGTCGCCGCGGCGGTCGCCGTCGTCGGCGACGAAGGTGACGTCGGGAGCGTCGTTGACGAAGGCGGCGTGCGCGAAGGACCAGGTGCGCTCGGCGAAGCCGGCGGCGACCGCGATGACAGGCTCGAAGGCGACGGCGTCGGGCACGTCGACCAGCCGCGCGGCCTGGGGGTCGGGCATGGCCAGGACGACGGGACCGTTGGGCAGCTCGGTCAGCTCGGCCGTCTCCACCTCGATGCCGTCGAGCAGCGCGCGCACCAGCGAGCGCAGGCCGCCGGGCGCCGCCCAGCGCATCGGTCCGGCCGACGACTGGCCGTCGAAGCGATCCGTCCACTCGCGGGCGAGCCCGGCGGCCGCCCAGCCGTCCACCACCGACCGGAAGCCGTCGTCGCGGACGGTGAAGTAGCCCGCGCCGAGGTCGACCCGCCGGCCGTGCAGCTCCGGGGACGCCATCCGCCCGCCGGGGGCGCGGCCGCGATCCACCACCCGGACGTCCTCCCCGCCCGCCCGCAGGGCCGCGGCGCACGCCGCCCCCGCCATGCCCGCGCCGACGACCGTGACCGTCACGCCACGAGTTCGCGCGGGGTGCGGGCGCGGACGGACTCCGCGAGCGCGCGCACCTCGGGGTCGTCGCCGAGGGCGAGCGCCCGGTCGCAGGCGGCCAGGCAGTCCTGCGTGCGGTCGGTGCGCGCGAGGGCGTGCGCGTAGCGCGACCAGGCCCGCGCGTCGTCCGGCCCGACCTCCGTCGCCTGCTCGCAGGCGGAGACCTCCGCTCCGACGTCTCCGGCCAGATGGGCGATGGTGGCCAGGTCGAGCAGGCCCTCGACCGACGGGTGCAGGGCGCGAGCGTGCTCGAGCGCGTCGCGGGCACCGGGGCGGTCGAAGCGGCGCATGCGCAGCCGGCCGAGGCGCTCCCACGCGGTGGCGTCGCGGGGCGCGGCCCGCGTCTCGCGCTCGGCGGCGTCGACGGCCTGGCTCAGCGACCCCATGTCCTCGTAGATGCGCGCCGCGGTCCGCCACGGCGCCGGGCGGTCGGGCTCGTTGCGGGCCCAGTCGCGGACGCAGCGCGCGGCGGCGGAGTAGTCGCCCGCCTGCCAGAACGCGGTCGTCATCAGGCGCAGCACCTGCGCGTTGCGCGGCTCGGCGTCCCGCGCGAAGACGAGCCGCTTGGCGGCGAGCTTGAAGTCCCCCTCGGCGAGCGCGTGCTTGGCGGCCGTCATGAAGCGCTCGACCCGGTCGGCGCTCGGGTCGGGCTTGGAGAAGTCGACGAAGTACAGCGAGCCGGCCGGGACCGTGCGGATGCCGACGTGGAAGGACACGCGTGCCCACTGCTGCATGAGGTCGCCGTCGCCCGTGAAGTAGATGCCGTTGACGGTCCCCACGCCCCACTCGGGGTAGGACAGGCAGCGCGCGTAGCGGTGCACGACCGAGTGGTCGGGCATGCGCGAGCCGAACGGGTCGTGGCGCTGCTCCTCGGCGGCGGCGGCGCGCTGGCGCTGCTCCTCCTCGTAGTTGCGCCGCCCGGCCTCCTCGCGGGCCTTCTTTGCGGCGGTCGCGCTCACCTTGACGGCGTTCTTGGTGACCTTGCCGCCGCGCGACTGCTCGGCCAGGCGCTCGAGCGTGTCGGCCGCCTCGTTGATGACCTTCAGGTGGCGCTCGTGCTGGAACTGCTTGCCCGGCGGGGCGATGTCGGGGTGCCAGACCTTGGCCATCCGGCGCCGCGCCAGCTGCACCTCGCGCTTGCCGAACGGGGGGTCGAGCTCGAGGAGCAGGACCGCTTGTTCGACGTCGAAGACCGGAGGCGCCACAACCTCCCAGTTTAGACCGGGTCAGTCGATGAGTCGCGCGCGCAGACGCCACACGGCCAGCCACCACATGAGGATGGCGAAGAGGATCAGCGCGCCGACGTGGCCGAGGTCGTAGACGCCGAAGCCGAGCGCCGCGTGCTTGACCAGCTGCACGCAGTGGTAGAGCGGATTGATCTGGGAGACGCCGATGGCCCAGTTGGGGAGCTGGTCCAGGGGGAAGAAGGAGCCGGCCAGCAGGAACATCGGCGTGATCACCAGCGATTGCACGTAGCTGGTGTTCTCGAAGGACTCGACGATCGCGGCGATCAGCATCCCGGCCGCTGCGAAGCCGAACCCAGTCAGGATCCCGATGAACGGGACGAGCAGCATGCCCCACGCGGGGTCGAGGCCGAACAGGAAGCCGATCAGCAGGGGCGCGCAGCCGTAGACGCCGGCGCGCACGGCGATCCAGATCGACTCCGCCGTCACGATCTCCGGCACGGTCACCGGCGCGGCCAGCAGCGCGTCGTAGGTGCGCTGGTACTTCCACTTGATGATCGTCCCGAAGATCCCGTTGAAGACGGACGCGAACAGCACCGCGGTGGAGACCGTCCCCAGCGCGACGTAGTCGAGGTAGTCGAGGCCCTCCACGCGGTCGACCAGCGAGCCGAACCCGAAGCCGAACGCGAGCAGGTAGACGACCGGCTGCATGACCGCCGAGAACGTCGACGATCGCCACATGGACTGGAAGTTGATGACCTCGCGGACGAGCACGCCGCGCACGCTGGACCACTCGACCTTGCTACGCATACCGACACCGTCAGGCAGCGAAGGGGGCTCGTGTCGGTATGCGCTCAAGCCACCGTCTCCCCCGTGAGCAGGACGAAGACGTCCTCGAGCGTGGCGGCGCGGTCGTGGCCCGCGGGCACGTCCCCGTTGGCGGCCTCCGTGCCCAGCACCGCGATCGACGTGCCGGTCCGCCGCGTCTTGTAGCCGCCGGCCTGGACGTCGGATTCGACGCGCGCGAGCTCGGCCTGCGGCCCGTAGACCTCCGTGACCTGGCGGCCCACGTGGTCGCGGACGAGGTCGGACGGACGTCCCTCGGCGACGTTCGCTCCCGAGGCCATGATCAGCACCGTGTCGGCGAGGCGCTCGGCCTCCTCGATGTAGTGCGTCGACATCAGGACCGCGGTCCCCTCCGCGCGCAGGTTGTCGATCAGCCCCCACAGCTCCTGGCGGACCTGCGGATCGAGGCCGACCGTCGGCTCGTCGAGCAGGACGAGCTGCGGGCGGTGCACGAGGGCGCGGGCGATCAGCAGCCGCCGGCGCATGCCGCCGCTCAGCTTGTCCACCCGCGTGTCGCGGCGGTCCTTGAGGTTGGCGATGCCAAGCGCCCTCTCGATCGCCGCCGGCCGGTCCTTGCGGGGCACGCGGTAGAGGTGCGTGAAGATCAGCAGCGTCTGCTCGCAGGTCAGCGCGATGTCGAGGTTGTCCAGCTGCGGGACGACACCCATCTTGACCCGTGCCGCCTTCGCGTCCCCCGGCAGCTCGTGGCCGAGCACGTGGATCGTGCCCTCGTCGGCGACGCTCTGCGCGGTCAGCATCCGCATCGTCGTCGACTTCCCGGCGCCGTTGGGACCGAGCAGGCCGACGCACGTCCCCTCCGGGACGGTGATGTCGAGGCCGTTCACCGCCGTGATCGACCCGTAGCGCTTGACCGCGCCGCGAACCTCGATCGGATGCATCCGACTCACCCTACGAAGCGGCGGCGGCGCCGAGCGGCGAACTCGTGAGCGTGGCGGTGGACCGCCTCGCGGACGTTGCCGGAGACGACGACGGCGCCGGGGATGGGGACGGTGGTGACGAGCACCCCGTCGGCGGCGAGGACCTCGGCGTCGGTGGCGCCGTCGAGGCCGAGCTCGGCCACGGTGACGGCGTCGCGGCCGCGGGCGCGCAACTCCGCGGCGAGGTCCTCCGGGAGCCCGGCGTCGAGAATCAGCCGCCGCACGCCCACCACCGCTGCAGATCGGGGTCGTCGAGGGCGTCCTGCACCGGTCGGCGTGTCCCGCGCACGCACGGGCGCCCGGCCGCGCGTGCCGGGTCGACGTCGACCGGCACGCCGGTCATCAGCGACGGCCAGCCGCCCGCGCGCAGCATCGCGTCGGCGTCGAGGCGGCCGTTCAAGGGCAGCACGCGCTGCTCCGTGAAGACGTCCTTCAGGCCGTCCGCGCTCTCCACCGCCAGCCGCCCGTCGACCACGTGCAGCCCGGTGGCCAGCGGGTGCTCGCCACCCAGCGCGTCCACCGCCCGCCGGATCGTGGGCAGGTGCACGCCCGCGTCGACGAGGAGGTGCACCGCGAGCGCGTCGGCGACGTCCGCGAACGAGTACACGTGCGGATCGCCGTCCGACACCGACGCGCGGATGTGCCCCCACCGCGCCCACTGGCCGATGCGATCGCCGTCGACCCCGGCGAGGCGTCCGGCGTCGGCGGCGAGGTACATCCGCGCATCTTGCCAACTACAGCGTCACCTGCTCGTTGCCCCCGCCGGAGGAGGGCGTGCCGGTCACCTTGGCCTTGGCCGGGCTGAAGACGGTGCCCGCGCGGGCGCTCGGCGAGGTCAGTGACCGTTCGCCCTTGATCGGAACCCATCACTCCATTTATCGTCTGAACGATGCGACGAGCCGCCATCCTCATCCTCACGCTCGCAGCGACGCTGACGGCAACCGGGTCCGCCTTCGCGCTGCAGATCGTCGACGACGACGGCGCCCAGTGCCCGCGGGCGACGCACACGACGGTGCAGGGCGGGATCAACGCCGCCAGGCCGAACGAGAAGGTGCTGGTCTGCGACGGCTTCTACCGCGAGCACGTCCAGATCACCGGCGCCGGCAAGGACGGCGTCCGCCTCGTCGCCGACCACCCCTATGGCGCGGTCCTCGCCCCGCCGCCCAACGCCGCCACGGGCGTGGTGAACGTCTCGGGCGCGGATCGCGTCTCGGTGCGCCGCTTCCTGATCGAGGGGCCCTTCAGCTCCGACGGGTGCCCGCCCAACCTCCCCATCCAGGGGGTCGGCGTCAACGCCGGCGCGAAGGGCGTCACCATCGGCGAGAACGACATCCAGTTCATCTACGACCCGGACTCGCCTGACTGCGGCTCGCAGCAGGAGGGGATCAGCGTTCTCGTGCGCGGCAACAGCCGGGCGACGATCATCGACAACCGCATCGTGGGCTTCCAGGACACGGGCGTGCGGATGATCGACGGAGGCGGCGGTCAGGTCGACGGCAACGTGATCAGCGGCAACGGGCTCGGGCGGACGAGCCAGGAGGGCATCACCTTCTCGACCACCGCTCCGGTCACGATCATCGGCAACCGCGTGTCGCAGCTCGGCGAACGCAACGCCGACCCCAACCGCGACATCACCGGCATCGGCATCCTCGGCCTCGGCGCGGCGAAGGGGGCGCTCACGATCAAGGGCAACCGCATCGGCGGCGATCCCGTGGCCGGCATCTCCGGCGCCGACACCGGCCTGACGATCGGCTTCCAGGACGGCGGGCTGGTGCGCAACAACGTCATCACGGGCAACCGCGAAGTCGGCATCGCCCTGGCCGACAACGCGGCCAACCTCCGTCTCGAGCGCAACGACGCGCGCGGCAACGGCAACCCCGACTGCCAGGACGGCAGCGCGGGCGCGCGGCCCGACCGCCCCGGCGCGCCGTTCTTCACGACGGCGAACCGCTGGGCCGGCAACCGCGGCTCGGAGGCGTTCCCCGCCGGGATCTGCACCGCCTGACCTACAGTCCCGGGCTCCTATGAGCTCGCAGTACATCTTCACCATGCACCGTCTGTCGCGCCGGTATCCGCCGGACAAGACGGTCCTCCAGGACGTCAGCCTGTCCTTCTTCCCCGGCGCCAAGATCGGCGTCCTCGGCTACAACGGCGCCGGCAAGTCGACCGTCCTGCGCATCATGGCCGGTCAGGACACCGAGTACACCGGCGACGCGCACCTGGCGCCCAACGCGAGCGTCGGCATGCTCGAGCAGGAGCCCCACCTCGACGAGGCCAAGGACGTCCGCGGCAACGTGGAGGACGGCGTCGGCGAGGTGCGCGACCTGATGGCGCGCTTCAACGAGCTGTCGATGAACTACTCGGAGGAGACGGCGGACGAGTTCGCGCGCCTCCAGGACCAGATCGACGCCGCCGACGGCTGGAACCTGGACACGATGATCGACACCGCGATGGACGCGCTGCGCCTCCCGCCCGCCGACTCGGCCGTCACCAACCTCTCCGGCGGCGAGCGCCGCCGCGTGGCACTGTGCCGGCTGCTGCTCTCAGCACCCGACCTGCTGCTCCTCGACGAGCCGACCAACCACCTCGACGCCGAGTCCGTCGCCTGGCTGGAGACGCACCTGGCCGAGTACAAGGGCGCGATCGTCGCGGTCACCCACGACCGCTACTTCCTCGACAACGTCGCCCAGTGGATCCTCGAGATCGACCGCTCGCGCGGCATCCCCTACGAGGGCAACTACTCGGCCTGGCTCGAGCAGAAGCAGGCGCGCCTGCTCCAGGAGGAGCGCAAGGAGTCCTCGCGCCAGCGCACGATCGCCGCCGAGCTCGACTGGGTGCGCACGAACCCGAAGGGCCGCCGCGTCAAGAACAAGGCGCGCCTGGCCCGCTACGAGGACCTGCTGGCCGAGGACCGCAACGTCAAGCTCGACCAGGTCCAGATCCACATCCCGGCCGGCAAGCGCCTGGGCGACACGGTGATCGAGGCCAAGGACCTGCGCAAGGGCTTCGGCGACAAGCTGCTCATCGACGGGCTGGACTTCACGCTGCCGCCGGCGGGCATCGTCGGCGTCATCGGCCCCAACGGCGCCGGCAAGACGACGCTGTTCAAGATGATCACAGGCCAGGAGCAGCCGGACTCCGGGACGCTCCGGGTCGGCGAGACCGTCGACCTCGCCTACGTCGACCAGTCGCGCGACGCGCTCGATCCCGAGAAGTCGGTGTGGGAGGAGATCTCCGAGGGCTACGACGTCATCAAGGTCGGCAGCCAGGAGATGAACTCGCGCGCGTACGTGAGCGGCTTCAACTTCAAGGGCTCCGATCAGCAGCGCAAGGTCGGCGTTCTCTCCGGCGGCGAGCGCAACCGCGTGCACCTGGCCAAGCTGCTCAAGTCCGGCGGCAACCTGCTGCTGCTCGACGAGCCGACCAACGACCTCGACGTGGACACGTTGCGGGCGCTGGAGGACGCGCTGGTCAACTTCGCCGGCTGCGCGGTGGTCATCTCCCACGATCGCTGGTTCCTGGACCGCATCTGCACCCACGTCCTCGCCTTCGAGGGGGACTCGCAGGTGACGTGGTTCGAGGGGAACTTCGAGGCCTACGAGGAGCACCGCCGCGCCCAGCTCGGCGAGGCCGCCGACCGGCCCCACCGCATCACCTACAAGAAACTCACGCGGGCCTAGCGAAGACGTCCAGTTCGGTGCCGACGAGCGAGAGCACGTCGGTGTCGTGGCGGACGCCGCGGATGACGTAGTCCGAGCGCAGCGTGCCCTCGAAGCGGAAGCCGAGCCGTTCGGCCAGGCGACGGGAGGCGACGTTGCCGGTGGCGCACTGGTAGACGAGTCGCTCGACGCCGAGCTCCGTGCGCGCGTGGGCGATCGCCACGCGGCACGCCGCTGCCGCGATGCCTTTGCCGGTCGCCCCGGCGACGACCCAGACCCCGAGTTCGGCGATCGCCATGACCGGGTCGTGGTGCAGGAGCGTGACGCCGCCGATCAGGTGGCCGTCCCGCCACACGCCGGCGGCCCGCACGCGCCCGTCCCAGCGATGCTCGTAGGCGGTCAGCCAGGTGCGGGCGCCGTCGGCCGTGACCGTGCGGTCGGGCCACGTGAGAAACCGGCTGAGATGGTCGTACTCCGCCTTGACGTGCGCCGCGAACAGCTCCGCGTCGGCGCCCGTGAGGGTCCGTAGGGAGACGGTGTCGCCGAGGGGCGCATCGAGCACAGGTTCAGGTTCTAGGGTGCTCGCCTTGATCGTCGCGAGCCTGATCTGCGGCATGGTGCTGCTCGTCGGGGCGGCGCTGAAGGCGGCCGAGCCGGCCGCGTCCCGGGTCGCGCTGGGGACCTACGGGACGCCGTGGGCGCTGTGGCCGCTGGTGGTCGCCGAGACCGTGGTGGGCATCGGCGTGCTGGCCGGGACGCCGGGGGCGGGGCCGGTCGCCGCCGGCCTGTTCGCCGTCTTCGCGGCGACGCAGGCCGCCGTGCTGGCGCGCGGTGGCGGCGGGGCGCCGTGCGGCTGCCTGGGCGCCCGCGGGACCGTGTCGTGGAGCGCGGCGGGACGCACCGCCGCGCTCGCCGTCCTGGCCCTCTTCGCCGGCGCCGGGAACCCGCTGCTGGCGATCGCCGGTGCCGCGGTCGCGCTCGTCGCGGCGACCCTGCTGCACCGCTCGCCGCGCGGCGCGCTCGACGTCGCCGACGAGGGTCCGGCGATCGGCTCGCGCACGGAGCTCGCGCCCGGCCTGAACCTGTTCACGACGGCGAACTGCCGGCTGTGCGCGCGGGTGCGCCGCGGGCTGGGCGACGTCACCGAGCTCGACGAGGAGCGCGACGCCGCCGCCTGGCTCGCCGCCCGCGTCCCGGGCGCGCCCTACGCCGTGCACGTCGACGCCGACGGGGTCGTCACCGCCAAGGGCACGGTCAACACGGCCGCGCAGGCGCGGTCGCTCACCGGCCTCTCCCGACGCTCGTTCGTGGGTCGCGCCGCCGCCCTCGCCACGGTCGGCGGCATCGTCCGCCCCGGCGCCGCCGAGGCCTACCACTTCTGCGGCCACATCTACACGACCGACTCCTGCCCGCATCCGACCGGCCTGCCCCGCATCGACCACGCCGGCTACCCGCTGCGCGCCCGCGACGGGCACCGCGTCGACGACCTCGGCCGCCTGGTCGACGCCGAGGACCGCCCGGTCTCCGAGGGCGGCAACCTGCTGCGCGACGCCGACGGCCGCCCGCTGGCCGTCGCCACCCGCACCAAGGTCTGCAAGGCCGTCGGGACGACCTACGGCTTCCCAACCCAGATCGACGGCGCCTGGTACCGCTGCTGCAAGGGCCACGTCCGCAAGCTCATCGACTGCTGCGCCGACCACGATCACCGCATCAACGGCGACAAGGCGCTGACCGGCTACTGCTACAAGGGCCGCAAGGTCTTCTGCGTGATGTTCTTCCAGACCAAGGTCCCGTGCTGATGCGGGAGGCGCTGGTGGTCGTGGCGCTGCTGGCCGGGCTGGCCGGGTCGTGGTCGCCGTGCGGGCTGTCGATGGTGGAGACCCTGGAGCGTGCGCGGGGCGGGATCGTGACGTTCGCCGCGGGCGCGCTGGCCGGCGGGGCGGTCACGTTCGGCGGGCTCGCCTGGCTGGGGACGACGCTGTTCGGGCCCGTCGTCGCGGTGGCGGTCGCGGCGCTGGTTCTGTGCGCGCTCGGGGACGCGGCGGGCCGGCGGATCGTCCCGCAGGTGCGCCGCCAGGTGCCGGAGTCGTGGCGGCGGATCCTGCCCGTCCCGGCCGCCGCGGCGCTGTACGGCGTCCTGCTCGGCCTCGGCTTCACCACCTTCCTGCTCACCTTCGCGACGTGGGCGCTGGCGATCGCATGCCTGGCGCTGGGGACGCCGGCGACGGGCGTGGCGGTCGGGCTCGCCTTCGGCGCCGGGCGGGCCGTGCCCGTGGCGATCCTGGCCACGCAGGCGGACGGCGCCGCCGCGATCGCCGAGCGCCCCGACGTGCTGCGCGACCTGCGGGGCGCGGTCGCCGTCGCGCTGTTCGCCGCCGCCGCGGTCCTCGCCGTCGCCCCGCCGGCCGCCCGCGCGGCGACGGCGGTGCTGGCCTACAACGCCAGCGACCCGAGCGCAAGCGCGGGCGCCGTCGCCTGGAACGTCCCCGGCGGCGCCGGACAACTGCGGCGGGCCGACGGCGCCGTCGTCGCCCTGCCCGGCTCCCACCCCGCCCTCTCGGGGATCACGATCGCCTGGATCGCCGGTGACGCGATCACCGTCGCCGACGTCGCCACGCTGGTCCCGATCGCGACGATCCCCGCTCCCGGCGCCGACGCGCTGGCGCTGTCCGGTACCGACGTCGCCTGGCGCGCCGGGAACACGATCGCGGCGCAACCGCTGGCCGGCGGCGCCTCCGTGCCCGTGTACGCGGGCAGCGGGGTGGGCCGGCCCGTCCTGGACGGCCGCCGCGTGATCTTCGACCGCGCCACCCGCTCGGAGAGCCGCATCATCGCGGTCGACCTCGACACGGGCGCGCGCACCACCCTGCGCCGCGCCACCCGGGCGCTCCTGCTCGGCCCGAGCGTCGTCGGTGGCCGGCTCATGTACGTGCGCTCGACCTACCGCCGCCAGCGCGTCTTCCTCGGCGGCCGCGAGGTCTTCTCCACCACTCCGACCGGGCGCCGCGACCTCGGCTACGAGGACGGCCACCACCCGCACCACCAGGGCTACCCGCACGGCATCCGCCCGCCGACCTACGCCCGCCCGCGCGCGGGCCTCACCGTCACCCTCTCAGACACGGCCTTCGACGGCACCGCCGCCTACGTCACCCGCCTGCGCCACCACGGATCGCGGACGGAGTCGCGCATCCTCCAGGTCGCGCGTTAGAGGGCGGCGAGCAGCGGCGCCAGCTCGTCGGCGCCGCTGGCGACGTAGTCGGCCTCGGCGAGCGCGTCGGCCGTGAACGGGCCGGTGGTGACGGCGACCACGCGCAGGCCGTCGGCGCGGGCGCAGGCGATGTCGCGCGGGGTGTCGCCGATGACGACGGTGCGCTCGCGCGGCCAGTCGCCGGCGCGGGCGCGGGCGATCGGCGGCAGCTCCTCGCGCGCCTCGGCGTCCGAGCCGAAGCCGCCCTGGCCGACCTCGAAGTGCGCGGCGATCCCGGCCCGGGCGAGCTTGAGCCGCGCGACCTTCTGGAAGTTGCCGGTGACCAGCGAGTTGCGGTAGCGGGGATCGCCGTCGAGCGCCTTCAGCAGCTCCGGGATGCCGGGCGCGACCTTGTCGGAGAGGTCGGCCGGGCACAGCGACGCGTAGGCGTCGGCGGTGCGCTCGGCCACGGCCGCGGTCGCGCGGTCGATCGCCTCCGCCTCCACCCCGCAGGCGAGCAGGATGTCGCGAGCGATGGCGCCGTCCGTGCGCCCGGCCGCCTCGATCCCGCGCACGTCCGCGATGCCGAGGTCGTCCCCGTGGACCTCGGCCAGCGCGCCCAGCAGCGCCCGCGCGTGCTCGACGGACGCCCGCTGCAGCAGCGTCCCGTCGATGTCCCAGAGAAGCAGAAGAGGGGGCCCGGCTCGGCCGGCGACGGTGCGGGCGATGGGCCTCGCCACCCCTCG
Source organism: uncultured Solirubrobacteraceae bacterium (assembly GCA_964242305.1). Classification (GTDB taxonomy): domain Bacteria; phylum Actinomycetota; class Thermoleophilia; order Solirubrobacterales; family Solirubrobacteraceae; genus DATLGB01. The sequence continues at coordinate 50,228 of CAXTBB010000017.1, read as the reverse complement.
CAGGGGGTCAGGCAAGGCTGCGGACGTACGCCGCGCACAGCCGGGCGGTGTTCAGCACGTCCTCGATCGCGACCATCTCGACCGCGGAGTGCATGTAGCGGCACGGCACTCCGATGGAGGCCGTGGCCACGCCCGCGCGGCTCTTGACCACCGCGTCGGCGTCGGTGCCGGTCGCCCGCCCGGTCGCCTCGACCGTGTACGGGATCTCCTCCGCCTCGGCGGCGGCGATGAGCCCGTCGTAGACCGTGCGCGACAGGGTGGCGCCGCGCACGATGGCCGGGCCGCTGCCGTAGAGGTGACGCCCGTTCTCGTTCTCGGAGACGCCGGGCGCGCCCGTCTCGTGGGTGACGTCGATGACCAGTGCCACGTCGGGCTCGAGCGCGTAGGTGGTCTGGACCGCGCCGCCGAAGTTCGTCTCCTCGTGGTTGACCGCCACGGCGAACACGTCACCGGGAGGGGCGTCGCCCTCGGCCAGCAGGCGCATCGTCTCGTAGGCGACGAAGCAGCCGACGCGGTTGTCCAGCGAGCGCGAGACGACGCGTCCGTTGGGCAGCTCGACCGGCTCGGCGGCGATCACCGCGACGTCGCCGACCCGCGCCAGCGAGCGCGCCTCGTCGCCGTCCTTGGCGCCGATGTCGATGTGCAGGTCCTTGAGCTTGGGGACCGACTTGCGCTCCTCCTCGCCGAGCAGGTGGATCGGCTTGCGGCCGGCCACGCCGGGGATGCGGCCGCCCGCGGTGAGGACCTCGACGCGCTGGCCGACCAGGATCTGCGGGTCCCAGCCGCCGACCTGCGTGAACCACAGGAAGCCCTTGTCGTCGATGTGGGTGACGATCAGGCCGATCTCGTCGATGTGGCCCATCACCGCCACGCTGCGGCCGTCGCCGCCCTCCAGGCGCGCGACCGTGGAGCCGTAGTCGTCGGTGGCCACCGACGTCGCGATCGACTCGCAGGCGGCGGCGAACGCGGCCGTCGCCTCGTCGACGTACCCGGACGGGCCGGGGGTCGTCAGCAGCGTCCGGAAGACGTCGGGGATCAAGAGCGCCCCTTCGCGAGCAGCTGGCGGAGCACGAAGGGCAGGATGCCGCCGTGCTTGTAGTACTCGACCTCCTTGGGCGTGTCGATGCGCACGCGGCAGGTGAACTCGGTGTCGCCGGCCTTCACCGTGACTTCTTTCGCCTCGCCCCCCTCGACGCCGCTGATGGAGAACTCCTCCTCGCCGGTGAGGCCCAGCGACTCGGCGTCGTCCCCCTCGGAGAACTGCAGCGGGAGCACGCCCATGCCGACCAGATTGGAGCGGTGGATGCGCTCGAAGCTCACCGCGATCACGGCGCGCACGCCGAGCAGGTTCGTGCCCTTCGCCGCCCAGTCGCGCGACGAGCCGGACCCGTACTCCTTGCCCGCGAGGACGACGAGCGGCGTCTCCTCCTCGGCGTAGGCCATGGCGGCGTCGTAGATCGACATCTCCTCGCCGGCGGCGTCGGGGTGGGTGGGTGGGAAATAGGTCGTCACCCCGCCCTCGGTCCCCGGCGCGAGCTCGTTGCGCAGGCGGATGTTGGCGAACGTGCCGCGGACCATGACCTCGTGGTTGCCGCGCCGCGAGCCGTAGGAGTTGAAGTCCTTGGGCGCGATGCCCTTCTCCTGCAGGTAGGCGCCGGCGGGTGAGTCCTTCTTGATCGCGCCGGCGGGGGAGATGTGGTCGGTGGTCACCGAGTCGCCGAGCTTGGCCAGCACGCGCGCGCCCTCGATGTCCTCCCGTTCCGTCGGCTCCTCAGGGACGTCGATGAGGAAGCTCGGGCGCTGCACGTACGTGGAGTCCTCGTCCCAGGCGAAGCGGTCGCCGGTGGGGACGTCGAGCGACTGCCAGTTCTCGTCGCCGTCGAAGACCTCGTCGTAGGAGGACGTGAACATCTCCGAGCGGACGCTCTCCTCGACCACGCGGGCGACCTCCTCCGCCGACGGCCAGATGTCCTTGAGGTAGACCTCCTCGCCGTCCGAGGACTCCCCGATCGGCTCGTTGTACGGGTCCCAGTCCATCGTCCCGGCCAGCGCGTAGGCGACGACGAGCGGCGGCGACGCGAGGAAGTTCATCTTCACGTCGGGGTTGATGCGCCCTTCGAAGTTGCGGTTGCCCGAGAGCACGGAGGCGACGGCCAGGTCGTGCTCGCTGATGGTGGCCGAGATCTCCTCCGGGAGCGGGCCGGAGTTCCCGATGCAGGTCGTGCAGCCGTAGCCGACCAGGTGGAAGCCGAGCGCCTCCAGCGGCTCGACCAGGCCCGCCTCCCCGTAGTAGTCCATGACGACCTTCGAGCCTGGGGCGAGTGAGGTCTTCACCCACGGCTTCGACGTCAGCCCCTTCTCGACGGCGTTCTTGGCCAGCAGCCCGGCCGCCACCATGACCGTCGGGTTGGACGTGTTGGTGCAGGAGGTGATGGCGGCGATGACGACGTCGCCGTGCGAGAGCGACGCGTCGCTGTCGTCGGAGAGGGCCACCGCCTCGCCGTCCCGGTCGCTCTTCGACGACGGCTCATGGTCGCCGTTGCCGTTGGTGGGTGGGTCGGAGGCGGGGAAGGACTCCTTCTCGGCCTCGTCGTGGTCGTCGTAGCCGAGCTCGGTGAGCGCCCGTGCGTGGCCCTCCTTGATGTCGGTCAGCGAGATGCGGTCCTGCGGGCGCTTGGGCCCGGCCAGGGAGGGGACGACATCGCCAAGGTCGAGCGACAGCGTGTCGGAGAAGGTCGGCTCCTCGGAGTCCTCGTCGTGCCACATCCCCTGGGCGCGCGCGTAGGCCTCCACGTAGGCGCAGTGCGCGTCGCCGCGGCCGGAGAACTTCAGGTAGCGGATCGTCTCCGCGTCGATCGGGAAGATCGCGCACGTCGAGCCGAACTCCGGCGACATGTTGCCCAGCGTCGCGCGGTCGGCCAGCGCCAGCTGCGCGACGCCCGGCCCGAAGAACTCGACGAACTTGCCGACGACGCCGTAGTCGCGCAGCATCTCCGTCACCGTCAGCACGAGGTCGGTCGCCGTCGATCCCTCCGGCAGCTCGCCGCTCAGCTTGAAGCCGACCACCTGCGGGAGCAGCATCGACATCGGCTGGCCGAGCATGGCCGCCTCCGCCTCGATGCCGCCGACGCCCCAGCCGAGGACGCCGAGCCCGTTGATCATCGTCGTGTGGGAGTCGGTCCCCACCAGCGTGTCCGGGTACAGCACGCCGTCGTTGTCGAAGACGACGCGCGCGAGGTACTCCAGGTTGACCTGGTGCACGATGCCGGTGTCGGGCGGGACGACCTTGAACTTCTCGAACGCCTGCTGGCCCCACTTGAGCAGCGAGTAGCGCTCCTCGTTGCGCTCGAACTCGAGCTCGGCGTTGCGGGCGAAGGAGTCGCGGTGGCCGAACGAGTCCACCTGCACGGAGTGGTCGATGACCAGCTCGGCGGGAACCTGCGGCTCGATCACCGAGGGGTCGCCGCCCATGTCGGCGATGGCGTCGCGCATGGCGCCGAGGTCGACGACGCACGGCACGCCGGTGAAGTCCTGCAGCACGACGCGCGCGGGCGTGAAGGCGATCTCCTCGCTCGGCTCGGCGCGGTGGTCCCACGTCGCGATCTTCTCGACGTCCTCCTTGTGGACGGCGTCGCCGTCCTCGTTGCGAAGGACGTTCTCGAGCAGGACCTTCAGCGAGAACGGCAGCCGAGCCACGTCGAACTTGGACTGCAGCGCCTCGAGCGCGTAGTAGGTGTAGGTCGTCCCGTCGACGTCGAGCTCAGCCCGCGCGTCATAGCTGTTCTCGCTCATACGTGCAGCCTAATCACAGCTCGGTGCCGCGCTCGGCCTGGGCCGCCTCGATGCGGGCGGTGACCTCCTCCGGGCTCGGCCCGTGGCGCAGCGTGTAGCGAAGGCGCAGCACGCTGTAGCCCCCCAGCACGACGGGCAGGCCGAGCTGGAAGACGCGGTAGCCCAGGACCGCCGCGGTGGCGATCGGCAGCGAGGTCCCGTAGACGACGAACATGCCGATCAGGCCGCCGTCGGTGCCGCCGACGCCGCCGGGGGTCGGGATGAGCGCGCCCGCGTGCCCGATGGTGTAGGCGAGGACGAACGTCCACAGCGCCGGTCCGCCGCCCCCGAACGCCTGGAACGCCGCACCCAGCGCGGCGATGTCGAACGTGTAGTAGCCGATCGCCCCGAACACCAGCGACGGGTGGCCGCGGCGGATCAGCACCAGGCTGTTGCGCACGCCCGCGTGCAGGAAGCGCCGCAGCCGCCACACCTGCCGCCGCATGCCCGACGCGGGCGGGACGGCGGCGGGCTCCCCCAGCCGGGCGAAGAGCAGCGCCGTCGCGAGCACGGCCGCCCCTGCGCCGGCCGGCACCAGCGCGCCGACCGGTCCGACGTCCCCGGCCAGGATCCCGGTCGCCGCCAGCGTCCCGGCCACGACGAGGCCGCCGAACGAGACGCCGCTGGTGACCAGGAACAGGACGACGTGGCGCTGCGCAGCCAGTTCCGGGGGCACGCCCGCGCGGCGCATGACCGCCGTTCCGAAGGCCGGGCCGCCCGCACCCCCGGCCGGCAGCAGCACGTTGGTCCCCTGCTCGGCGAAGCCGAGGCGGATCGCGACCCGCAGCGGCGGGATCCCGTCGAAGGCGCCGCGCAGCGCGGCCACGAAGCCGAGCATGGACGCCAGCGAGCTGACCCCGGCCACGATGAGCCAGCGCCCGTCGGTCTGCGCGAAGCGATCGCGCACCTCGCCGATCCCGGGCAGTGCCGAGACCGCGAGGATGACGAGGGCGAGCATGACCGCGAACAGGGCGATGCCCCGAAGCACGGCGCGGGCGTCCAACCGCGCCTCGGGCGGCGTCCGGTCCGTGCCCGAGGTCATCCGCGCCAATCTATGGTTCCGCCACACTGACGGGATGGAACGCGTGTGGGAGTACCCGCGCCCGCCGGCGCTGGTGCCGTGCGAGCGGCGGGTCCGGATCGAGATCGACGGTCGGGTGATCGCGGACTCGACGGCGGCGCTGCGCGTGCTCGAGACCTCGCACCCGCCGACGATCTACGTCCCGCCGGCCGACATCGTCGACGGCGTCCTGACGCCCGGCCGCGGGCGCTCGCTGTGCGAGTGGAAGGGGACGGCGTCCTACAACGACGTCTGCGGCCGCGAGCGGGCGGCGTGGTTCTACCCGTCACCGGTGCCGGCCTTCGCGGCGCTGAAGGACCACGTCTCGTTCTACCCGTCGCGGATGGACGCCTGCTTCCTCGACGAGGAGCGCGTGCAGGCGCAGGCGGGCGACTTCTACGGCGGCTGGGTGACGGCGGACCTGGTCGGCCCGTTCAAGGGTGGACCTGGGACGATGGGCTGGTGACGACACGCAGAGGGTTCATCGGAGGCGCGGCCGCCGCCGCCGCGCTGGCCGGCACAGGCGAGGCGGAGGCCAAGGGCAAGCGCAGGAAGGTCCGCCGCGCGGACGTGATCGTGGTCGGGGCCGGGCTGGCCGGCCTGCGGGCCGCGCGCTCGGTCGCCGCCGCCGGCAAGTCGGTCGTGGTGGTCGAGGCGCGCGACCGCGTCGGCGGGCGCACGCTCAACGCCGACCTCGGCGCCGGCAAGGTCGTGGAGATCGGCGGCCAGTGGGTCGGCCCGACGCAGGACCACCTGCTGGCGCTGGCCAAGGACCTCGGCATCGAGACCTTCAAGACCTACTTCAAGGGCCAGGGCGTCCTCAGCTACCAGGGCTCGCACCAGACTTTCGACGCGACGGGTCCGCTGGGACCGATCCCGCCCGTCGTCGACGGCATCGCCGACGCCGCCACCGCGATCGCCAAGCTCGACGCGATGGCCAAGACGATCGACGTTCAGAAGCCGTGGGCGTCGGACCAGGCGGACACCTACGACGGCCAGACCTTCGAGACCTGGAAGCTCGACAACACCACCACCGCCGGCGGGCGCTTCCTGGTCGACCTCGGCTTCACCTCCGTCTTCGCCGCCGAGCCGCGCGACGTCTCCCTGCTGTGGTCGGTCTTCTACATGGCCTCGGCGGGCAACGAGACCACGCCGGGCAGCTTCACGCGGCTGATCGGGACCGACGGCGGCGCGCAGGAGTCCCGCTTCGTCGGCGGGTCGCAGTCCGTCTCGATCCAGATGGCCAAGGCGCTCGGCCGGCGCGTCGTGCTGAAGGCGCCGGTCCGCCTGATCGAGCAGGCCGCCGGCAGCGTGACGGTGAAGACCGACCACCGCACCTTCAAGGGCAGGCAGGTCATCGTGGCCCTCCCGCCGGCCCTGGCCGCGCGCATCCGCTACGCGCCGGCGATGCCGTTCGGGCGCGATCAGCTCACCCAGCGCCTGCCGATGGGGACCGTCATCAAGACCTGCGTCGTCTACGACAAGCCGTTCTGGCGCGACCAGGGGCTGGCCGGGTACGCGAACACGGACTTCGACGCCGTCCGCCTCACCTACGACAACTCGCCGCCGGACGGCAGCCCGGGCATCCTGCTCGCCTTCATCGAAGGGGAGCACGCCCGCCGCTGGGGCGCGCGCACCGCCGCCGACCGCCGCACGCAGGTCCTCGCCGAGCTGACCAAGCTCTACGGCGACCAGGCGGCCACGCCCAAGCGCTACCTCGAGAAGGCGTGGGCGACCGAGGTCTACAGCCGCGGCTGTTACGGCGGCTACGCCCCGCCCGGCCTGCTGACGGGCTACGGCGAGGCGCTGCGCGCGCCGGTCGGCCGCATCCACTGGGCCGGGACGGAGACCTCCGACTACTGGAACGGCTACATGGACGGCGCGCTGCGCTCGGGCGAGCGCGCGGCCAAGGAGGCCCTCGCCGACCTGTAGGGCTTGGCGCGCCGGGGGTCAGCGCCCGGGTAAGCGGTCTGTATGACCGACACCAAGCTTCACGTCGACGACACCGGCGGCGAGGGCCGGCCCGTCGTCCTCATCCAGGGCTGGCCGCTGTCCGGCGAGCCCTGGAAGGACACCGTGCCCGCCATCGAGGCAGCCGGCTACCGCGCCGTGGTCATCCACGGCGACGCGGACGTGAGCCACACGGACCAATTCAACGAGGCGCTCGTCGCCTTCCTGGGGGAGTAGACATGGCTGAGCGGATCTGGTTCATCACGGGCGCGTCGCGCGGCTTCGGCAAGGAGTTCGCCAAGGCGGCGCTCGAGCGCGGCGACAAGGTCGCCGCCACGGCGCGCAACCCCGACGACGTCGCCGATCTCGTCGAGGCGCACGGCGACGCCGTCCTGCCGGTGGCGCTCGACGTCACCGACCGCGACAACGTCGACACCGCCGTCACGGAGGCCCACGAGCACTTCGGGCGCCTGGACGTCGTCGTCAACAACGCGGGCTTCGGCCTCGCCGGCGGCGTCGAGGAGGTCTCCGACGAGGATCTGCAGCGCCAGCTCGACGTCAACCTGTTCGGCGCGCTGTGGGTCACCCGCCGCGCGCTGCCCATCCTGCGCGACCAGGGATCGGGCTGGATCGTCCAGGTGTCGTCGATCGGCGGCCTGGCGGCCTTCCCCGGCTTCGGCATCTACCACGCGAGCAAGTGGGCGCTCGAGGGCGTCTCGGAGACGCTCGCGCAGGAGGTCGCGCCCTTCGGCGTCAAGGTCATGATGGTCGAGCCGTCCGGCTTCCGGACCGATTGGGCGGGCGACTCGATGACCCGCGCGGACCGGCTGGACGCCTACCGCGGCGGTCCGCTGGACGCGTTCTACGAGCGCATCGCCGAGGACAACAACGGCAAGCAGCCGGGCAATCCCGAGAAGGCCGCCGCTGCGTTGCTGGACGCGCTGGACTCCGACGACCCGCCGTTCCGCCTGCTGCTGGGGGCGATGGCCTTCGAGACGGCCGTCAACCGCTACGAGTCCCGGCTCGAGGGGTTCAAGAAGATCGAGTCGATCGCCCGCGGCGCGGACGACGAGTAGTCAGGCGACGCGCTCGAGCCGCGGGCTCAGTTGGAGCCCGCGGCCGACCTTGGCGCACGGACGGCCGTCGACCATGACCACGTCGGCCGTGAAGTCGTCGCTGCCGCGGATGAGGGACGAGCCGACCCCGTAGGCGTCGACGGGGACCGCGGCGGCCTCGAAGTGGCGGATGCGGTCGGCGTCGAAGCCGCCGCTGACCACGATCCGCACCGCGTCGAACCCCTCGCCGTCGAGGCCGTCGCGGACCGCGTGCACCAGCTCCGGTGCGACGCCCCGGGGGCCATCGGGACCCAGCGCGACGTCGGTGAGCGCCTCCGAGGTGTCCAGGCGCACCGCCCACAGCCGGTCGCCCAGCGCGCGGGCCACCGCCAGCGACGTGCCCACCGAGTCGTTGTCGAAGTCGACCAGCACGGTCACGTTCATCTCGTCGCCGTAGCGTTCGGCGAACTCAGTGGCGGCCAGCACCGTGTCGCCCCCGTAGGCGGCGATCAGCCCGTGCGGGACGGTCCCCACCCCGCGGCCGCCCCACCACGACGCCTGTGCGTCGGTCGACACGCCGATGGAGCCGCCGACGTGCGCCGCCCAGCCGTCCCCCGTCTGCACGAGCCAGTGATCGTGGCGGGCGGGGAAGTAGATGATCGGCTTGCCGCCCGCCGCGTCGACCACGTCGCGGACGTTGGTGGTGATCAGCGATCGCCGCGCGAGCGAGCCGAGGTACACGGTCTCCAGGTGGGCGAACAGCGCGTAGTCGCCCTCGATCGTCATCACCGTCTCGTGCGGCGCGATGCGGTCGCCCTCGTACAGCGCGTGGACCGCGAGCGCGTCGTAGTCCTCCGCGCAGAGCTTGAGGATGGCGATCGCCTCGTCGATCCCGCCGAGCAGCACGTCCTTCTTCTGGAAGACCTGCATGAGCACCGTCGGGCGGCGCCCGCGCTCCTGGAGCAACTGCCGGGTGAAGTTGAAATAGGCGTCGGAGTAGTAGCCCGCGCGGATGCGCTCGACGGGAAGCCGGAAGGTCTCCGGCGGCAGGCGATCGCGCGGCATCCGGGCAGCGTATGTTCAGGACATGCGCTACGGGTACAAGGCCTCCGCCGAGCAGTTCGGTCCGCAGGAGTTGTTGGAGCTGTCGCTGGCGGCTGAGCGGATGGGGTTCGACACGATCGCGATCTCCGATCATTTTCAGCCGTGGCGGCATCACGGCGGGCACGGTCCGGCGGCGTTGCCGTGGTTGGGTGCGGTGACCGCCCGCGCGGAGTCGGCGTTCATCGGCACGAGCGTGCTGACGCCGACGTTGCGCTACCAGCCGGCGGTGATCGCGCAGGCGTTCGCGACACTGGGATGTTTGGCGCCGGGCCGGGTCTTCCTGGGGATCGGAACGGGCGAGGCGCTCAATGAGACGCCGGTGACCGGCGCTGCGTTCCCGCCGGTCAAGGAGCGCCGCATGCGCTTGGCGGAGGCGATCAAGCTCATCCGGGCGCTGTGGACGCAGGAGCGGGTGGATTTCGAGGGTGAGTGGTATCGGACGGAGAAGGCGACCATCTATGACCGGCCTGAGGAGCCGGTGCCGATCTACGTGGCGGCGTCGGGGCCGTTGGCGGCCAAGCTCGCGGGTCGCGCCGGCGACGGGCTGATCGTCACCTCCGGCAAGGACCCCGAGCTCTACGACAAACTCGTGGGCGCCGCGGCGGAGGGCGCCGAGAAGGCCGACCGGGACCCCAAGCAGCTCAAGCACATGATCGAGATCAAGGTCTCCTACGACCACGACGTCGACTGGGCACGCGACGCGTGCCGGCCGTGGGCGGCGCTGGCATTGACGGGTGAGGAGAAGGCCGGCATCGAGGACCCGCTGGAGATGGAGAAGGCCGGGGACGGCGCCGCCGACCGCGCGCACACGCGCTTCATCGTCTCCGCCGATCCCGACGAGGTCGTCGAGAGGATCGCCGTCTACGTCGAGCACGGCTTCAGCGAGCTGGTCTTCCATTTCCCCGGCGATGACCAGACCCGCCAGACCGGTGCGTTCGCGCAAGACGTGCTGCCCAAACTGCGCGACCGCTTCGCCTAGCGCAGGGCTTTAGGCCCTCGCCGCGGATGTCGATCAGACGTCCATGAAGCGCGCGCGTGTGCGGGAGCTCGCCCTCCCCGTCCTGTTGATCGCGGCGATCCTCGCGGCCGCCATCGGCGCCGCACTGGCCCTGCACCGCATCGAGGTCCGCCACCAGCGCGACGTGATCGCCAGCCGCCAGGCCCGCGCGAAGACGATCGTGGACGCCGCCTTCCGGGCGCCGCTGCAGCGCCTGGCCCAGGTCGCGGCCGGCATCGAGGCCGGCAGCCCCGGCACGCCCGCGAGCTTCCGCATCCTGACCCGGCAGATGATGGCCACCCCCGAGGTTGGGGCGGTCGGCTACGTCGAGCGCGTCACCGAACGCGACCGAGCGCGCTGGGAACGCGCCAACGGCCTCGAGATGAAGGCGACGGCCACGCCGGGCTCGCCGCCCGCGCCGGCCCGTCCCGTGCACTACGTCGTCCGCTCCGTGGTGGCCCGCGCGCCGGTCCCGCCCGGCACCGACCTCGCCGCGGACCCCACCCGCGTCGCCACGATGCGCCGCGCCGCCGGGCTCGGCGAGGCCGCCTTCACGCCGCCGGTCACGCGCTTCGGCAGGGACAGCGCCAAGCCCCTGCAGCTGGTCGCCTTCCAGCCGGTCCACGCCGGCCCCGTCGGCTCGCGCTTCATCTCGGCCACCTTCACGTTCGACGCGCTCGCCACCAGCCTGGCCAGGACGCTGCCCGCCGGGACCACCGTCGCCATCGACGACGAGGGCGCCACCCTGGCGCGGGTGGGCGACGGCGGCGGGAGGACGCAGACGCGCCGGCTGCGCCTGGCCGGCCGCGACCTGCGCGTCCGCACGCGCATCGCCTACGCCGACGGAACGCCGTGGGACGAGCTGGTCCTCCTGGTCGGGCTGCTGGTGGCGGCCGGTGTCGGCGCCTTCGCCGTCGCCTCGCGCCGGCGCGAGCGTGCGTTCGACGCGAAGGCGGGTGAGCGCCTGGCCGAGCGCAAGGCGGTCGAGGCCGACCTCGATCGCGAGCGCGGGTTCTCGGCCACCCTCATCTCCGCGCTGCCCGACGGGTTGGTGGCCTCCGACAACCGTGGCGTGATCGTGATCAACGACGCGATGTGCGAGCTGACCGGCTACCCGCGCCGGGAGCTCATGGGCCGCCTGTTCCCGCACGGGTTCTGGCCGGAGGACTCGCTGCTCGAGGTCCAGCGGCTGCGCGACCGGGTGACGGAGACCGGCGCCGGGCAGATGGAGCTGACCCTGCGCACCAAGTCCGACGAGCGCATCCCCGTGCTCGTCAGCGCTTCCCGCGTGGAGGGCCGGCACGGGCCGATCGAGATCTCCCTCGTCAGCGACAACCGCGAGCGCGCCGAGGCGACCCGGCGGCTGACCGAGTCCGAGGCGAAGCTGCGCTCGCTCGCCAACGCCGCCACCGACATGGTCGTCGCCCTGTCGCGCGCGGAACGCATCGAGTGGGCGTCCCCCTCGGCCGAGCTGGTCCTCGGCTACACACCGGAGGAGCTGGTCGGACGCCGCTTCGGCGACCTGTTCGAATGCGGGGGCCTCGGCCGGCTCGACGCGGAGGGTCGGGTCTACCGCAGCCGGCACAAGGACGGGCACGTGATCTGGGCGGAGACGACGGTGACGCCGACCCTGGACGCCGCGGGCGACGTCGGCGGCATGCGGGCGTCGATCCGCGACGTGACCGAGCGCGAGGCCGCGCGCGCCGAGCTCCAGCGCGAGCAGACCCGCTACCGCCGCATGGTCGAGCTACTGCCGGACACGATCGTCTTCATGGTCGACCGCGAGCGGCGCTTCACGCTCGCCGGCGGCGGCGGCCTGCACGTGACCGGATGGGACCCGGAGGACATCGAGGGCCGGACGCTGGACGAGGTCCTGGTCACGCCGGAGCAGCAGGTTCCGCTGCCCTACTGGGAGGCCGCGCTGGACGGCCGCAGCGACGAGGTCTCCTACACCGCCGTGTCGGGACGCGAGTACCTGGCCCGCTTCATGACGCTGACCGATGAGGACGGGGCGCCCGACGGCGCGATGGCCGTCGCCACCGACATCACCCGGTTGCGCGATCTGCAGGCGCCGGAGGTGCGCAGCCCGCACCCCGGCGCCGTCTGAGTCATCCCCAGGGCAGCAGCGCGAGGAACCGGCGCGTCGAGTCGACGATGCGGGCGCGCGGGAACGTCGGCTCCTCGAGCAGGATCCGCCCGAGCTCCTCGGCGAGCGTGAACAGCAGCCGGGCGAGGATCTCGGCGTCGTCCGTGTCGAGCTCGAGCGGCAGCCCGGCCAACCCCCAGGCGACCAGCGGCTGCAGCCGCTCGGCGAGGTCGTTGCGCTGGCGGGCCACGACCTTCTGCGCGATCGCCGGCGCGCTCTCGGGGCGCAGGAGCGCGACGCGCCAGGTCAGCGCGTCGTCCGCCACGAGATCCAGGAAGCCCTCCAGGGACGTGGTGAGCAGCTCGTGCGCGGTGCGGTCGCCGGGTTCGGCGGGCAGGAGCGCGTCCAGCTGCGCGCGCACCCGCGCCTGCTCGCGGCGCATGAGCGCCAGCAGCAGGCCGGGCATGCCGGTGAAGGAGCGGTAGACGACGACGCGGTTGACCCCGGCGCGGCGGGCCAGCGCCTCCACGTTGAGCGCGTCGAAGCCCTCCTCGCCGATCAGCGCGAGCGTGTGGTCGAGCAGGTCCTCCCGCCGTTGGTTGCGCGGGACGCGACCGCCGACGGACGCCACCGGCCGGGGCGCGGGCGGCGGCTCGGCGGCGTAGGCGCCGGGGGCCTCGATGCTCACGCCGGTCGGGATCAGGGTGACGAGCTGCTCGACGATGCGGGTGAGGCGGTCGGGCGAGTAGCGGCGCGGGTGGGCGACTACGAGCCGGGCGCCGTCCTCCCCGATCGCCACCACCAGGCGAGCGAGCAGGTCGACGTCGAGGCCGTGCGGGCCGCCGCGGCGGGCGATGCCCCAGCGCAGCAGCTCGGCCACCCGCCCGGTGATCGTCCGGCGGCTGCGCTGGACGCGCTCGCGCAGGTCAGCCGAGCCGCCGTCGGGCGGCATCAGCACGACGCGCCACGTCCGGGGCGCCGAACGGACCTCGGCGAGGAACGTGCGCACCGCGTCGACCAGGAAGGCGTCGGGGTCGACGTCGTCGCGGGGGTCGTCGCCGATGATCGCCGTCAGCGGCGCCAGCGCGGTCGCCTCCTCGCGGTCGACCAGCGCGACCAGCAGGCCGTCGAGGTCGCCGAACTGGTCGTAGACGACGGGTCGCGTCACCCCTGCCTTGCGGGCCACCGACTCGACGTTGACCGCGTCGAAGCCGTCCGTGGCCAGCAGCTCCAGCGCGGCGTCGAGCAGCTGCTTGCGCCGCTCCTCGGCGGGCAGGCGCGGGGTGCGGGCGGCGGGCACGCGTCCAGTGTGACGTGCGACCCTGCACGGGGTGCGGTCGCTCCCGACGCCCTGCCTGGTGATCGACCCGGATGCGGTCGAGCGCAACCTGCGCGAGGCAGCGCGCCAGGCGGACGGACTGCGCATCCGGCCGCACTTCAAGGCGCACAAGTGCGTGCCGCTGCTGCGCCGCCAGCTCGCCGCGCCGGACCACGCGGGCGTCAGCTGCGCGACCGCCGCCGAGGCGCTGGTGCTGGCGCGGGCGGGGATCGGCGACCTCCTGGTGGCCAACGAGGTCATCGACGAGGTCGCCGCGGCCGAGCTGGCCGAGGCGGCGGCGCTCGTCGACGTGCTGGTGGCGGTCGACAGCGTGCAAGGACTCGAGCGTGCCAGCGGCCGCGTGCTGGTCGACATCGACGTCGGCCAGGGGCGCTGCGGGCTGGCGCCCGGCGATCCGCAGGTGGTCGCGCTGGCCCGCGCGGCGGGCGATCGGTTCGGCGGGCTGATGGGCTACGACGGGCACGCCCAGCACGCCGGCGCGGCGGCGCGCGCGGAGAGCAGCGCCCGCGTGGCCGCGGTGCTGGCGGCGGAGCGCGACCGCCTACGCGCCGAGGGCCTGGCGGTTCCCATCGTGTCCGGCGCCGGGTCGGGCACGCTCGCCGACGCCGCCCGCGCCGGCGTCCTCACGGAGGCGCAGCCGGGCTCCTACGTGCTCGGCGACGGCGACTACGGGCGCCTCGGGCTCGGCTTCGCGCAGGCGGTCTGGTGCGTGGCGACCGTCATCAGCCGGCGCGGCGACACCGCCGTCCTCAACGCCGGCCTCAAGCACCTCAGCGCCGAGAGCGGGCTCCCGGCGGTGGCGGGCGCGACGGTGGTCGGGATCGCCGACGAGCACCTGACCCTGCGACTCAGGGGACAGTCCCCTGAGTCGCAGTTCGCGCTCGGCGCGACGGTTCGCATCGTCCCCAGCCACCTCGACCCGACGCTCAACCTCCATGATGCGGCCGTGTGCGGCGACGAGCTGTGGCCGATCGACGGACGCGCGTCGGTGCGGGAGCGATGGTCGCGGGTCAGCGCACGTCGTACCGGTCCAGGTCCATGACCTTCGCCCACGCCGCCACGAAGTCGTGCACGAACTGCTCGCGGGCGTCGTCGGAGGCGTAGACCTCGGCGACCGCGCGCAGCTCGGAGTTCGAGCCGAACACGAGGTCGACGCGGCTGCCGACCCACTTGAGGTCGCCGGACACGGCGTCGCGGCCCTCGTAGGCGCCGTCGGGTGTCGAGGACCACTGCGTGCCGAGGTCGAGGAGGTTCACGAAGAACGCGTTGTCGAGCGTCCCCGGCGTCGTGGTCAGGACGCCGGTCTCCGACCCGCCCGTGTTGGCCCCCAGCACCCGCAGGCCGCCGACGAGCACGGTCATCTCCGGCGTGCTCACCGTCAGCAGGTTGGCCCGGTCGACGAGCAGGTACTCGGCGCCGAGCCGGTGCTCGCCGCGCAGGTAGTTGCGGAAGCCGTCGGCGATCGGCTCGAGCGGCTCGAACGACTCGGCGTCCGTCTGCTCGTCCGTGGCGTCGGCGCGGCCCGGGGTGAACGGGACCTCGATGTCGACGCCGCCGGCCTTCGCCGCCGACTCGACCGCGGCGTTGCCGCCGAGCACGATCAGGTCCGCGAGGGAGACGGGCTGGCCGAAGGAGGACTGGATGCCCTCCAGCGTGCTCAGCACGGTGGCCAGCTCGGCCGGGTCGTTGACTTCCCAGTCCTTCTGGGGGGCGAGCCGGACGCGCGCGCCGTTGGCTCCGCCGCGCTTGTCGCTGCCGCGGAAGGAGGACGCCGACGCCCACGCCGCGGAGACCAGCTGCGCGGTGGTGAGGCCGGAGTCGAGGATCTGCTGCTTGAGCGTCGCATAGTCGTCGGCGCCGAGCGGGGCGGGCGCCTCCGGCAGCGGGTCCTGCCAGAGCAGGTCCTCCTGCGGGACCTCCGGGCCGAGGTAGCGGGCCTTCGGGCCCATGTCGCGGTGGGTGAGCTTGAACCAGGCGCGCGCGAAGGCGTCCTTGAGCTCGTCGGGATGCTCCAGCCAGCGGCGCGTGATCTGCTCGTAGGCCGGGTCCTCGCGGAGGGCGAGGTCGGTGGTCAGCATGGTCGGCGGTCGCCGATCGTTCTCCGGATCCTGCGGGCCGGGCACGGTGCCCGCGCCGCCGCCCTCCTTGGGCTCCCACTGCCAGGCGCCGGCGGGGCTCTTCGTGCGCTCCCACTCGAAGCCGTAGAGGTTCTCCAGGTAGCTGTTGCTCCACTGGATCGGCGTGCTCGTCCAGGTGACCTCGAGGCCGCTGGTGATGGTGTCGGCGCCGACGCCGCTGCCGTAGCTGTTGGACCAGCCCAGGCCCTGCTCCTCGATGCTCGCGCCCTCGGGCTCGGCGCCGATGTGCTCCTCGGGGTTGGCGGCGCCGTGCGTCTTGCCGAACGTGTGGCCGCCGACGATCAGCGCGGCGGTCTCCTCGTCGTTCATGGCCATGCGGCCGAACGTCTCGCGGATGTCGGCGGCGGACCGCACCGGGTCCGGCTCGCCGTTCGGGCCCTCTGGGTTGACGTAGATGAGGCCCATCTCGGCGGCGCCGAGCGGCTGCTCGAGCTCGCGGTCGCCGGTGTGGCGCGCGTCGGTGACCCACTCCGTCTCCGGGCCCCAGTAGACGTCCTCGTCGGGCTCCCACACGTCGGCGCGGCCGCCGGCGAAGCCGAACGTCTCGAAGCCCATCGACTCCAGCGCGACGTTGCCGGTGAGGACGATCAGGTCCGCCCACGACAGGCTGCGGCCGTACTTCTTCTTGACAGGCCAGAGCAGCCGGCGGGCCTTGTCGAGGTTGGCGTTGTCGGGCCAGCTGTTGAGGGGGGCGAAGCGCTGCTGGCCGGCCCCGGCGCCGCCGCGGCCGTCGCTGATGCGGTACGTGCCGGCGCTGTGCCAGGCCATGCGGATCATGAACGGGCCGTAGTGGCCGAAGTCGGCGGGCCACCAGTCCTGCGAGGTCGTGAGCACCGCCTCGATGTCGCGCTTGACCGCGTCGAGGTCGAGCTTCGCGAACGCCTCCGCATAGTCGAAGTCGCCACCGAGGGGATTGGCCACGTCGGGGTTCTTGGCCAGGATCTTCAGGTTGAGCCGCTCGGGCCACCAACCGCGGTTGCCGCCGCCCGCGGTCGGATGCGGCGCGCGCCCGTTGACCGGGCACCCGTCGGCACCCGTCGGGTGCTCGGAGTCCATGAAGCCTTCGACGGCGTCGGGCTGGGAGTCGTGGTGCTCAGGCACGGGGTCCTTTCGGGTGGTGGCAGTCGGGGCACAGGCCCCAGTAGATGACTTCGGCTTCGTCGATGGCGTAGCCATGGTCGTTCTCGGCGGTCAGGCACGGCGCGGCGCCCGTCGCGCAGTCGACGTCGACGACCTCGCCGCACGACCGGCAGACGAGATGATGGTGGTTGTCCCCCACGCGCGACTCGTAGCGGGCGACCGAGCCCGGCGGGTGGATCCGCCGGACCAGGCCGGCGTCCGTCAGCGCGTGCAGCACGTCGTAGACGGCCTGCTGGGAGACGTCGAGCCCGGCCCGCACGTGGGTCGCGAGGGCGGCCGTGTCGGCGTGCGGGTGCTCGTGCACCGCCGCCAGCACCGCCACGCGCGGACGCGTGACGCGCAGCGCGGCGGCGCGCAGCAGCCCTTCGATCTCGGGGGTGGTCGGCACCGCCCCAGTCTTAGCACAGATCTGGAATCGATCCAGATTACTTCTGGTCGTAGTTGGCGATCGGTGTGGGCGCGTAGGGGAAGGCGTCCAGGATCGGGTGGGTGCTGTCGAACCCGACGCCGTCGCCGAGGACGTCGATCGCGGACGGGCTCGCTTCCTCGGCCGCGCCGCCGTAGGCCCGGACCAGGATGTCGAGGACGTCGTCACCGAGCCGGCGCCCGTCCGGGAAGCCCTGCGCGTCGCCGCCGAGGGCGCCCAGCGCGTCGGGCGACCCGGTGACGGGGACGGCCAGGTTGAGCTTGAGCTCGTCGTTGGGGGCGACCAGCTTCGCCGCCGGGAGCCCGGACGCGCCCCCGCGCAGGAGGAAGTCGACGAGCCCGTCGCGTGGCGCGGGCGGCGGATCCTGGATCGGGTAGGTCTGCCGCAGCAGGCGTCCCGGCGCCGCGTCGCGGAACCGGGCGAGCGTGTCCGCGTCCGCCCCGGGCGGCGTCGTCGCCCACGCCGCGCGGGCGGCGACCGGCGTGAGCAGCTCGCGCGTCAGCGGCAGCCCCGCGCGGCTGGTCTGGACCCGGGTCCCGTTCACGGTGCGGCTGGTGGTGGCGTACACGCCGACCACCGAGCTGGCCTCCGTGGCGGACGTGCAGGCGCCCGGGCAGATGCCCCCGTCGCCGGTGATCGGCACCCGCACGCCGAGCATCAGCACGTTGCGGTCCGTGAACGCGTCGACCCCGGCCGTGGCGGCGGACGGAATGGAGTGGACGGAGTTGAACGGCCGCAGGCTCAGGTCGTCGTAGATCGCCGCGTCCATGAAGGTCGGGTCCTTGCGCGGGCCGGCGAAGGCCTGCGTCGTCCCCGCCGTCGCCACGGCCGGCGACGCGAGCGCGGTGGCGTATTCGGGCGTGAAGCGCGGCCCGAGGTTGGGCGGGGGGACGGGCTGGTCGGTCAGGAGCGTGGTGGTCGACCCGCCGGCGGTGCGCGTCAGCGTGTAGGTCTGGCGCACGGTCTGATCGGGGTCGTCGAGCGACGTGACGGGGCCCGTCGCGCGCAGGATCGCGTCCGGCTTCGTGGTCGTCCTGAAGGTGAAGTCGTAGCGGACGTCACCGGTGCCGTCGTGATCCTGGTCGACGGCCAAGCTGTAGGTGAGGGCGTCGTTGAACCCCTGGGCCTCGCTTCCCAGCGCCGCGAACTGGGCCACGCCGAAGCTGGCCAGGATGACCGCCTTGCCGGGGTCGACCGGGTCGCGGAACGTCCACAGGGCGGAGGCGGCGCTGGCCGGGCTCTCGGCGGCCGCCGCGCCGGCGGCCCCCGGCTGGCCGTTCGCGCCGGCCGGACCGGCCGCGCCCGCGGGACCGGCGGCGCCCGCCGTGCCCGTCGCGCCCGTGAGCGCGCCCTTCTTGAAGTCCTTGGCCTCCAGCGTCCCGTTGCGCACGTCCGCCGACGTGATCGAGCCGTCCTTGATCCGATTCCCGGTGATCAGGTGGCGGACCGGCTTGGCCCAGCCCGACGTGAGCAGCGACAGCACCAGCACGGTGGTGGCGATGACGTTGAGCGGCGTGAGGTGGCGGCGCATCAGGGTCCTCCTCCAGGCCCGTCGACGAAGGGCGAGGTGCCGGCGGCGGCGCCCGGGGCTCCGTCGGCACCCGCCGTCCCGGCGGCGCCGGCCGGCCCGGCGGCGCCCGGGCGGCCGTCCGCACCCGCAGCGACCAGACCCTTGGCGAGATCCTTGCGGGTCAGCGAGCGGTCGCGGATCTTGGTGCTGGTGACGGCGCCGTCCTTGATCCCCGTGCCGGTGATGAGCCTCTTCGCGGTGTGGGCCAGGGGGGCGGCGACGCCGGTCCCGGCGGCCGTGGCGACCAGCGCGAGCGACATCGCCACGGTCGCGTACCGCCGGTCTGTCATGCCGCGAAGCTACACCAGCGCGCGCAGGGCTGCGGCCTGGCCCTTGAGGTCGTAGAGGCCGCTCACGCTCGTCTGCGTGCCGACCTTGGCGGCGGCGGTGAGCACCGTCGTCGCGCCGGTGCGACCGTCCCGTCCCACGCCGCCGTTCTGCGTGGTCTCGACGAGGACGTAGCGGATGCGGCCGGCGGCGACCTCCTGGGCGAGCCAGGCGACCGTCGTGTCCGACTCGCTGCCCGAGAAGCCGCCCAGCCCGGCCACGGTGGTGGTGCCGGTGCGCAGTGTCTCGGCGGCCGCGGTCGACTGGCTGGAGACGCCGATCGTCCCGCCGCCGTGCGCGTTGGCGTAGGCGATCGCCTTGGTCAGCGTGCTCGAGGCGCCGCCGAACATCCCGCCGCCCATCGTGGCGGTGGCGGCGCCGCCGGCCGGGAACGTGCCGCTGGTGGCGTGCCCGAGCGTCGCGACCGACCAGGACGCGGGGACGGCGAGCAGGACCGCGACGGCGGCGATCGCCGCCGGCTTGCGCCACAGGTCGAAGGCGACGAAGACGGCCGCCGCGAGCGAGGCGGCGACGATCGCGGGCGCCACCCAGGCCGCCTCCGTGCCGGCAGCGGCGATGACCTGCCACTCGCCGACCGCGCCCACCACCAGCGCGGCGGCGAGCCAGCGGCGGCCGGGCGTCCAGCCGGCGCCGGCCAGCGCGGCGGTGAACGGCGCCAGCAGGGAGACGTAGTACGGATGGAAGATCCCCTGGGCGCGGCTGAAGGCGACGGCGGTCACGAGGAAGGCGCCGCCGACGGCGATGATCCAGCCGGTGCGGGCGTCGGCGCGGCGGCCGCGCGTGGCCAGCGCGATACCGGCCAGGCCGACGAGGGCGAACCCGAGCCACCAGCCCGCCTGGCCACCGAGGCTCGCGTTGAGCAGGCGGGTGACGCCGCTGTCCCCGCCGAACATGCCTCCGCCGCCGCCCATGCCGCCGCCGACCGTCCCGCTCTGCCCGAACAGGCGGCCGAGGCCGTTGTAGCCGAGGATCAGCGACCAGATCGAGTTGTCCGACGTCCCCGAGATCCAGGGCCGCGACGCGGCCGGCGTCAACCACATCAGGACGGGCCAGGCGAGGCCGACGACGGTCATCGCGGCGCCGCCCGCGGCGAGCTGGGCCAGCGCGCGGCGGCGGCCGCGGGGCGCCACCCACAGGTAGGCGGCGACGATCCCGGGGACGACCATCAGCGCGGCGGCCATCTTGGTCTCGAAGCCGAGCCCGACGAAGACGCCCGCCCACACCAGCCAGCGCGTCCGAGCGCTCTCCAACCCGCGCGCCGTCGCCCACAGCGCCGCGACGGAGCAGAGGATCAGCAGCGCGTCCGGGTTGTTGTGGCGCGAGATGGCGACCGTGATGGGCGTCAGCGCCAGCACCAGGCCGCCGACCGTCCCCGCCGCGCGCCCGAAGCGGCGCGCCACCAGGTCGTAGGTGAGCGCGACGGTGGCCATCCCCATCAGCGCCTGCGGGATCAGCAGGCTCAGCGAGGAGAAGCCGAACACTCGTGCCGACAGCGCCTGCACCCACAGGGCGAGCGGCGGCTTGTCCACCGTCATCACGCCGGATGCATCGAAGCTCCCGTACAGGAACGCGTGCCAGTCGGAGGCCATCGCCTTGACCGCCGCCGAGTAGTACTCGTTGGCCATCCCGTTGCGGCTCAGCGCCCACAGGTTGAGCAGGGCGGCGAGGAGGACCAGGCCGGCCAGCTCGGGACGGCGGAGTTTCGGCACGGCGCGGGCGCGTGGCAGCGGCAGGGCGACGGACGGGGAGGCGTGCATGCCCCCAACCGTGGCCGCGTCACCTGGGAGCGGTGTGAGCGGGTGCTGAGAGCTCTATCTCAGGCGGGAGCCGGCTCCTGCCGGGCCAGCTCGCGGCGCAGCGTCCGGTTGCTCGGCAGCACGAGCGCCGCCACCGCGAAGCCGATGGCGAAGATCGCCGCTGCGTACCAGAACGCGGTCGTGTAGCCGTGCACCGCGGCCGCCTCGCGCAACCCGGAGGCGCCTCTGTGGCTCGTCGCGTAGCTCGACGCTGCGCTCGCGAACAACGTGCTCAGCAGTGCCGTGCCGACCGATCCGCCCACCTGCTGGGACGTGTTCACCATGGCGGAGGCCACGCCGGCGTCCTGGCGATCGACGCCGAGCGTCGCGGTGCCGAAGGCCGGCGCGAAGATGTTGCCCATCCCGAAGCCGATCAGCACCAGGCCCGGCAGCACGTGGGTCGCATAGCCGCCGCCGGGCTCCAGCCGCGTGAAGTAGACCATCGCCGCGACGCCGAAGACCATGCCCGTCGACACCAGGATCTTGGCGCCGACGCGGGCCAGCAGCTTCGTCTGCACCGTGGTGGCCGTGACGACGATCGTGCCGGTCATCGGCAGGAACGCGACCCCCGTCTTGAGCGGCGAGAACCCCAGGTTCTGCTGCATGTAGAACGTCAGGAACAGGAAGACGGCGAACACGCCCGAGCCCGCCAGTGCGATCGACGCGTACGCGCCCCCGCGGGCGCGGTCCCACACGACGTGGAGCGGGAGCAGCGGATGCTCCGTGCGGCGCTCGATCATGACGAAGGCGCTGAGCAGCACCGCGCTCGCCGCCAGCGCGACGATCGTCACCGGATCCGACCACGACTCCGTCTCGGCGTTGGAGAACCCGTACACGACGGAGAACAGCCCGAGCGACCCCACCACCACCCCGGGGATGTCGATGCGGGGACGGTCCGGATGGCTCTGGTTGACGAGCACCCGGAGCGCGATCAGCGCCACCGGCAGGGCGATGACCAGGTTGACGTACAGGCACCAGCGCCACGAGAGCGCGTCGGTGAGGACGCCGCCCAGGAGCAGCCCGAGCGAGGCGCCGCCGCCGGCGATCGCGCCGAAGATGCCGAACGCCTTCGCCCGGTCGGGGCGCTGCGCGAACGTGACGGTGAGCAGGGAGAGGGCCGAGGGGGCCAGCAGCGCCCCGAACACGCCCTGCAGCGCCCGGGCGGCGACCAGCGTCCCGAACGACTGCGCCAGCCCGCCCAGCGCCGACGCCACCGAGAACCCGATCAAGCCGGCGATGAACGTCCACTTGCGTCCGAACAGGTCGCCGAGCTTGCCGCCCAGGAGCAGCAGGCTGCCGAACGCCAGGGCGTACGCGGTGATGATCCACTGCCGGCTGTCCGTCGAGAACCCGAGGTCCTTCTGTGCCGACGGCAGGGCGATGTTCACGATCGTCGCGTCGAGCACCACCATCAGCTGCGCCGTGCCGAGCAGGGCGAGGACGACCCAGGGGCTCGGCTCGTGGTCGTTGTCCATGCAACGAGCTTAGGCGCGACGCCGGAGACTGACTTTGTTGCCAGTTGCACAAGCTTCGGGTAGCGTTCGGAGGCGATGAGCCGCGCACCCGCCTCCCCGCCCGTGTCCCTCGACGCCGTCGAGCGCACCCGCCTCCCCCTCGAGCAGGCCAGCCAGCTCCCCGGCGCCGCCTTCCTGGACCCCGACGTGCTCGCATGGGAGCTCGAGCACCTCTTCGCGCGCGAGTGGATCTGCGCGGGCCACGTCGACCAGATCCGCGAACAGGGGCAGTTCTTCACGGTCGAGGTCGCCGGGGAGAGCGTCGTGGTGGTGGCCGACGACGACGGGCTGCCGCGGGCGTTCGTGAACTCCTGCCGGCACCGCGGGGCGCGCGTGGTCACCGAGCCGGAGGGTCAGGCCGGGCGGCTGCGCTGCCCCTACCACGCGTGGACCTACAACCTCGACGGCACGCTGCGCAAGGCGGCCTTCACGGAGGACCTGGACGGGTTCCGCGCCTGCGACAACGGCCTGCACCCGGTCCGCCTCGCGGTCGTCGAGGGCCTCGTCCTGCTCGACCTGTCCGGCGAGGCGGCGCCGCCGGAGCGCCACGTCGGCGACCTCGGCGAGCTGCTCGCCCGCTACCGCACCCCGACCCTGCACCGGGGCGCCCGGCAGACCTACGCGGTCGACGCCAACTGGAAGGTGATCGTCGAGAACTACAACGAGTGCCTGCACTGCCCGGGCGTGCACCCGGAGCTCAACCGGCTCTCGCACTACCTCTCGGGCGAGGAGATCGCGGGCGCCGGGGCGTGGTGCGGCGGCTCGATGACCCTGTCCGACCACGCGGAGACGATGGCCACGTCGGGCGGCGCGCACCGGCCGCCGATCGAGGGGCTGACCGACGCGCAGACGCGCGAGGTCCTGTACTTCGCGCTGTTCCCGAACGCCCTCGTGTCGCTGCACCCCGACTACGTGATGCTGCACACGCTCTGGCCACGGGCCGTCGACCGCACGGACGTGGTCTGCGAGTGGTTCTTCGAACCGCGCACGATCGGGGCGGAGGGCTTCGACCCGTCCGACGCGGAGCGCTTCTGGGACCAGGTCAACCGCGAGGACTGGGCGGTGTGCACCCTCACCCAGCTCGGCATGCGCAGCCGCAGCTACGTCCCCGGCCGCTACACGACCCAGGAGGGTGACGTGCACGACTTCGACGTCATGGTCGCCGACCGCTACGCCGCCGCCCTCGACGGCGCCGAGGTGACGTCGTGAGCTACGACGCGATCGTCGTCGGCGGTGGGCACAACGGCCTCACCGCCGCCGCCTACCTGGCGCGGGCCGGCCAGCGCGTCGCCGTCCTCGAACGGCGCCCGATCCTCGGCGGCGCCTGCGTGACGGAGGAGGTGTGGCCGGGCCAGCGCGTGTCGCGCGCCTCCTACGTCGTCTCCATGCTCAACCCGCGCATCGTCGCCGACCTCGAGCTCAAGCGCTTCGGGTACGAGGCGATCCCGCTCGACCCGCTGTTCGCCACCTTCGCCGCCGACGGCAGCCCGATCCTCTTCCACGACGACGACCGCCGCACGTACGACCAGGTCGCCCGGGTGTCGCGTCACGACGCGGACGCGCTGCAGGGCTTCAACGCGGTGATGGAGCGCGCGGCGGACTTCCTGCGCCCGCTGATGCTGCGCCCGCCGCCGGCGCTCGGCTCGCGCAAGCCGCGGGACCTCGCCGCGCTGATCCGCGAGGGCGCCCGCGCGGCCGGCCTCGGCGCGCGCGACCTGCGCGAGCTCTACCGGGTGATGACGATGTCGGTCGGCGACCTGCTGGACGACTGGTTCGAGACGGACGCGCTGAAGGGCGCCTACGCCTCGACGGGCGTGGTCGGCGTGTGGGCGGGCCCGCGGACCCCCGGCACGGCCTACAACCTGCTCCACCACGACCTCGGCGAGATCGACGGCGTGCCCGGCGCCTGGGGCCACGTGCGCGGGGGGATGGGCGGCATCTCGGAGGCCATCGCCGCCAGCGCCCGCGCCGCCGGCGCCGACGTGCGCACGGACGCGGCCGTCGCGTCCATCGACGTCGAGGGCGGGTCCGCCGTCGGCGTGACGCTCGCGTCGGGCGAGGTGCTGCGCGCACCCACCGTCCTGTCGGGCGCCCACCCCCGGATGACCGTGCTCGACCTGGTCGGAGCGGAGCACTTCCCCGACGAGGTCGCCGAGGCCATGCGCCGCTACAAGACGCGCGGCGGGTCCGTGAAGGTCAACGCCGTGCTGTCCGAGCCGCCGCGCTACGAGGGCGTGGACCCGGCGGTGGCCGAGGCGCTGCTGCACACCAGCCTGGCGATCTGCCCGTCCATCGACTACCTCGAGCGCGCCTGGCAGGACGCCACCCGCGGCGTCCCCGCCGCCGAGCCCTACATCGAGGTCGAGGTGCCCAGCTCCATCGACCCGTCGCTGACCGACGACGGCACCACCGTCCTGACCATGTTCACCCAGTTCGGCCCGTGGCGCGCGGAGGACTGGGGGGAGGGAGCGCGCGAGGCCTACGGGCGGCGCTGCTTCGACATCCTGGCCCGCCACGCCCCCAACGTCGACGCCGCGCTGCTGCACTACGAGGTGCTGGCCCCGCCCGACCTGGAGGACATCTTCGGTCTGGAGGGCGGCTCGATCTTCCAGGGCGAGCAGGGCTTGGACCAGATGGCCTTCATGCGCCCGTGCCCGGAGATGGCGCAGTACGCGACGCCGGTCGACGGCCTGTACCTGTGCGGCGCCGGGACGCACCCGGGCGGCGGGGTGATGGGCGTCTCCGGCCACAACGCGGCCAAGCGCGTGCTGTCCGACCAGCGCCGGGCGCGGGTGCGATCGGCGCCGCGGCGCGTCCTCTCCCGGGCCTGAACCGGCGTTCAGACACAGGCACTGGACAGAGCTCTTCCGGCACGGTAGAAAGCAGCCATCGGGCTGAACGATCGTTCAGACAGCGGAGTCTCCCGGCGCGCGCTGATCACCCGCGCGGCCGGAGCGTCGCTGGTCGCGGCGGCCGGCGCGGGCCTCGCCGGGTGCGCCAACACGACGACGCCGATCGCGGTCGCCGGGGCCAAGGGGACCGGCAAGGGCCTGCTGGGCGACCCGACCGCGGGCGGGCCGACGGACGCCTTCGGCATCCCGCTGGCCCGGCGCGACTACCCCGTCACCCTGCCGCGGACGACGTCGGCCGTCGCCGCGTCCGCGAAGCCCGAGCGCGGCGGCGAGCTGACCGTCTTCAACTACGCCGACTACCTCAGCCCGAAGGTGATCAAGGAGTTCGGGCGCCGCGAGGGGGTCTCGGTCCGGGTCAGCACCTACACGACCCCCGACGAGGCGTTCTCCAAGCTCAGCTCGGGCCAGCGCTTCGACGTGATCTTCTCGACGCCCGAGCAGCTCTCCAAGCTCGTCGGGTCCGAGCTGGTGGCGCCGCTGGACCTCGACCGCATCCCCAACCTCCAGGCCAACGTCTGGCCGGAGCTGCACTCGCCGCCCTACGACGTCGGCTCGCGCTACTCCGTCCCCTACACGACGTACGGGACGGGCATCGGCTGGCGCAACGACAAGCTCAGCGGCCTCGACCCGGGCGCGCTGGGGTGGGAGGCGTTCTGGCAGGCCAAGCGGTTCCAGGGCCGCGTGGCGATCCTCGACGACGAGCGCGAGACGATCGGCATGGCGCTCCTGCGCCGCGGCGAGCCGGACCTGAACACGGAGTCGGCCACGAGGATCGCCCGGGCCGGACGCGACCTCACCGCCCTGCGCGACCGCGTCGGCGTGAAGATCTCGATCGCCGGCTACGAGACGCTGCCGGCCGGGCGCGTCTGGATGGCCCAGGTGTGGTCGGGCGACATGGTCAACGCCGTCATCTCCTACCTGCCCAAGGGGACACCGGCGACCGTCCTCTCCTACTGGACCCAGCGAGCCGGCGGCCCGGTCTACAACGACTTCATCGCCGTCGGCGCCGAGGCGTCCAAGCCGGCGATGGCGCACCGCTTCATCAACTACATGCTCGACAACGACGTCGCCTACGAGAACTTCACGGGCTACGTCGGCTACCAGCCGCCGCTGACCGCCATCAGCTCCGACGTGCTCATCGATCGCCAGATCGTGCCGCCCTCGCTGCGCAGCGTCATCCTCGACCGCGAGGACTACGCGACCGGCAACGCGTATCTCGGGCTGACCGCCGCGGGGGACCGGCTGTGGGACTCCACCTTCGCGACGCTCAAGAACGGCTAGCCGGCGGTGCGGTCGCGTGTCGGCGTGCTGCTGGCGGCCCCGGGGGTCCTGTGGCTGGCGGCCTTCTTCGGCGTGGCGTTCTACGCGATCGTCTGCGTCGGCCTCGGCAACACGACGACGCTCTACGAGCCCGTCCCGTTCTGGAACCCCGTGGACTGGAACGTCGGCTGGCTCCTCAAGGCGATCGACCAGGCCGCGCCGGGCGGCGAGGTGTGGGACGAATTCGTGCGCACGAGCGTGTACGTGGTGATCGCGGTCGGGCTGTCGCTGGCGATCGGCTACCCCGTCGCCTGGTACACCGCGCGCCACGCCGGCCGCTGGCGCACGCCGCTGCTGGTCGCGCTGGTGCTGCCGTTCTGGATCTCCTACCTGATGCGCATGTTCGCGTGGACGAACCTGCTCGCCAGCGACGGCTACGCGGCGCGCATCCTCGACGCCCTCTCGATCGACTCCCTGCTGCGCTCCGTCGGCCTGTTCGACGCGGGCGGCTGGCTCGGCGGTCAGCACGTCACGGTCGTGCTCGGGCTCGTCTACGGCTATGTGCCGTACCTGATCCTGCCGCTGTACGCGGCGCTGGACCGCATCGACGGGCGGATGATCGAGGCGGCCCGCGACCTGGGCGCCTCGCCGGCCGGCGCCTTCCGCCACGTCGTCCTGCCGGGCTCGCGGACGGCCGTGCTCAGCGCGATGGTGATCATCGCGCTGCCGATGTACGGCGACTACTACACGGCCGACCTGATGTCGGGCTCGCCGCGCACGAGCATGGTCGGCACCGTCATCAACGACGACCTGCTGCAGGGCCCCAACAAGCCGCTGGGCGCCGCGCTGACCCTGCTGCTGTCGCTGTTCCTGCTGGCCGCGATGATCTTCTACCTGCGCCAGCTGCGCGCGGACCAGCGGGCGGTGGAGGGCGCGTGATCGCCGCGCTGCGCGGGCGGCTGGCCAACCCGTGGGGACGCCCGCGGGCGCTCAAGGCGGTGACGCTGATCTACGTCCTGTGGTCGCTCGTGCCGGTCCTGCTGGCCGTCCGCTTCGCCTTCAACGACGGTCGCTCGCGCACGTCGTCGCAGGGCTGGTCGTTCCGCTGGCTGTGGGGGGACGACGACCTCAGCGTCTTCGGGGACCCGACCCTGCTGGCGGCGCTGCGCCACAGCCTGGTGCTGGCGCTGCTGGTGATGGTCATCTCCGTGCCGCTGGGCACGGCGCTCGCGCTCGGCATGCGGCGCTGGCGCGGCCCCGTCGCCGGGGTGACCAACGTCCTGCTGCTGCTGCCGCTGGTGACGCCCGAGCTGGTCCTGGCCGTCGGCCTGTTCCTGCTCTTCACCACCGCCTTCGACGTGATCGGGCTGGGGACAGCCGCGCAGGCGATCGGCCAGGTGACGTTCACCCTGTCGTGGGTGGTCCTGATCGTGCGCGCGCGGCTGGCCACGATCGGCGGGGACCTCGAGGAGGCGGCCGCCGACCTCGGTGCGCCGCCGCACGAGATCCTCCGGCGCGTGCTGCTCCCGCTGCTGGCGCCCGCGATGGTGGCGAGCCTGCTGGTCGCCTTCGCGCTCTCCATCGACGACTTCGTGATCTCGCAGTACCTGGCCTCGGGCGCGGACACCACGACCGTCCCCATGCGCATCTACGCCCAGGCGCGCGGAGCGCCGACGCCGGCGCTCAACGCCCTGGCCAGCATCATGCTCGTGGTCTCCCTGGCGGCGCTTGCCCTCGCCTACCTCGTCTTCCGGCTGGTGGGCCGGCGCGAAGGCGACAGCGGGCTCGCCATCCAGCAGATGGCCGGCCTCGACGCGGGCGGTCGCGCGTGAGCGGCGAGATCGTCCTGGAGGGGCTGGTCAAGCGCTTCGGCGAGCACGTCGCCGTGGCGGGCGTCGACCTCACCATCCCGCCCGGCGAGTTCTTCACCATGCTCGGCCCGTCCGGCTGCGGCAAGACGACGACGCTGCGGCTGATCGCCGGCTTCGAGCGCCCCGACGACGGCCGCATCCTGCTCGACGGGACGGATCTGTCGAACACGCCGCCGCACAAGCGCGACGTCAACACGGTCTTCCAGAGCTACGCGCTGTTCCCGCACCGGACGGTCGCCGAGAACATCGGCTTCGGCCTGCGCTACCGGCGGTTGTCGAAGGCCGAGACGGAGCGCAAGGTCGCCGAGGCGGTCGCCCTCGTGCGGCTGGAGGGCTTCGAGGGCCGCCGGCCGGCGCACCTGTCGGGCGGCCAGCAGCAACGCGTGGCCCTGGCCCGCGCCCTGGTGCTGGAGCCGCCGGTCCTGCTGCTGGACGAGCCGCTGGGCGCGCTGGACGCCCGCCTGCGGCTGGACCTCCAGGTCGAGCTCAAGCGCATCCAGGAGCAGCTCGGGATCACCTTCGTCTACGTCACCCACGACCAGGACGAGGCGCTGACGATGAGCGACCGCGTCGCGGTCATGCGCGACGGCGTGATCGAGCAGTGCGGACCGCCGCGCGAGCTCTACGAGGGCCCGGCGACGACGTTCGTCGCGAACTTCCTCGGCAGCTCCAACCTGCTCGAGGTGCAGGTCGGCACACGCGGGGACACGCTCGCGCTGGGGACGTTCACGCTCGTGTGCGCCGACGCCAGCGGGTACGCGGACTGCGCCGCGATGCTGATGGTGCGGCCGGAGAGCGTGCAGCTCGAAGCGCGCGGCGGCGAGGGTGCCAACCGCATCCCGGGCATGGTCGAGGAGGTCGTCTACCTCGGCTTCCACCAGGAGGTCCGCGTGCGGCTGGCGACGGGCGCGCTGATCAAGGTCGACGTGCCCTCCGACGCGCCGACCGCCGAGCACGAGCCGGGCGACGCGGTCGCGGTCCACCTCCCGCCCGCGGCCCTGCGCGTGCTCGCGCCGGAGGCGGTGGCGTGAGCGTGGTCGCCGGCCGCACGCGCCGGGCGGAGCTGCTGGCCGCGGCGCGCCGGGTCGTCGAGCGCGAGGGCTTCGCCGACGCCACCGTCGGCGCGATCACCCGCGAGGCGGGCGCGAGCCTCGGCCTGGTCAACTACCACTTCGGCTCGCGCGACGAGGTGGTCGCGGAGGTGTTCCGCCAGCTCGCGCTGGACGACCTGGCCGAGCTGCGGGCGATCGACGAACGGGCCGAGGACGCGCCGGGGCGGCTCGCCGCGTGGATCGCGTCCAACGACCCGGACGATCGCGAGAGCTGGCGTCTGTGGGTCGACGCCTGGGGTGAGTCGCTGCACACGGACGCGATGCGCCGGACGCTGCAGGAGTTCCGGCACGGCTGGACGGGGACGCTGCGGCGCACGCTCGAGCTCGGCGTGCGGGAGGGCGCCTGGGCGTGCGCCGACCCGGCCGACGCGGCGGCCGCGATCACCGCCGCCATCGACGGCATCGGGCTGCACGTCGCCATCCATCCGGAGGCGGTCGACGCCGACCTCGCGCGCCGCTGGATCCGGCAGCTGATCGAGCGGCACCTCGGGGTCGCCCTCCCCGCCGCCGCGGTGGCCACGGTGCCCTCGCGCGAGCCGGACGCCGTGGTGGACGTTCCGTTGCGCGCGGCGGACCTCGACGGCGAAGGCCACCTCCGCCCCGGCGTGCAGCTCGTGCTGCTCGAAGAGGCGCGCCGGTGCGCGCTCGGCGGCGCGTCGTTCCGCGTCCGTCACGTGGACCTCGAGCACCGGCAGGCGATCCGCGCGGCGGACGCGCCGCTGGTCGCGACGTCCGCCGTCGAGCGCTACGGCGACCTCGTCCACACCACCGACCGGCTGCTGGTCGCGGGCGGGGCGGCGGCGACGGTCGCGCACGCCACCCTGGTGGTCCGGTGAGCGCCGGGTCAGGGGGCGACGGGCGGCTCGGCGGGCAGGCCGAGCGGCGGCGCGACCGCGGCCCACACCTCGCGGCGCGCGCGCTCGACGGGCATCGCCGGATCGCCGAACAGCGCGCGCACGCCGTAGCCGTCCAGCAGCGCGAGCACCTGCCCGGTGGTGCGCTCCACGTCGACGGCGCGCAGCTCACCGGTGGCGATCCCGTCGGTCAGGCAGTCCGCGACCCACGCGTGCATGCGGGCGTAGAGGCGCGCGGCGACGGGCCGCAGCTCCGGTTGCCGACTCGCGCGCAGCCAAAGCTCCACCCACAGGACGAAGTCGTCGCGCAGCGTGTCCGTGACGGGCAGGCAGGAGTCGATGATCGCCGCCAGCCGCACGTCCGCCGGCGCGTCCTCGCTCGACGTCGCCCGCGCGTCGCCGGCGAGCTCGTAGGAGTGCTCGAGCGCCTCGACGAGCAGGGCGTCGCGGGAGGCGAAGTGGTAGTGCAGCAGGGACGCCGAGACCCCGGCGTCCATCGCGATCCTGGCGATGCGCACCCCGTCGATCCCGTCGCTGGCGATGCGCCGCACGGCGGCGGCGAGGATGCGATGACGGGCGGAGGCGCGCGGCGTGTCCTGCGTCTGGGCCATGGGCGCCGTCCACACTCGCAGATGGGGAGGACCCGATGAGCCTGCAGGAGATCTCCGACCGCGCGCGGGCCTTCGTGGACGAGGTGCTGATCCCGCTCGAGGTGACCGCCGAGCTGGCCGGCGGCCGGATCGACGAGGCGGACGTCGAGCGCATCCGCAGCGAGGCGCTCGCGCGCCGGCTCAGCGGCGGCACGCACGCCGCCGAGCACGGCGGGCAGGGCTGGTCGACGGTGGAGTGGTTCCACGTCGAGGAGCAGTTCGGCCGCAGCACCAACGCGCTGTCGTGGTTCGTCCCGACCGCCTACAACGTGCTCGCCCACGGCACGCCGGAGCAGATCGACCGCTACCTGCGGCCGGCGCTGCGCGGGGAGCTCCACGACGCGTACGCCGTCACGGAGGAGCACGCGGGGTCCGACCCGTCGAGCATCGCCACGACGGCGACGCCGACGGACGCGGGCTGGCGCCTGGACGGCGAGAAGTGGTTCGTCACCTACGGCGACGTCGCGGCCGTCTACATCGTCATGGCGCTCGCGCTGGTCGACGGCGAGCGGCTCCCGACGCTGTTCCTCGTCGACGCGTCGGCGGCGGGGATCGCCGTCGTCGACGACCCGCCGTTCACCCACACCTACCCGCACGGCCATCCCACTTTGCGCTTCACCGGCGTCGAGGTCGGGGCGGACGCGATCGTGGGCGGCCTCGGCGGCGGCGAGGAGCTGCAGCGCCGCTGGTTCGTCGAGGAGCGGCTCGGGATCGCCGCCCGCTGCGTCGGCGCGATGACGCGGCTGCTGGAGGAGACGACCGCGTGGGCCGCCGGGCGCGTGCAGGGCGGCGCGCGGCTGATCGACCACCAGGGCGTCGCGTTCCCGCTGGCCGACTCGGCCGCCGACGCGGCTGCCGCCCGCCTGCTCGGCCTGGAGGTGGCGCGCCTGCGCGACGAGGGGGCGGACCCGAAGATCGTGCACGCGAAGGCGTCCGTGGCGAAGCTGTTCGCCAGCGAGGCGGCGAACCGCTGCGCCGACCGGGCGCTGCAGGCCTTCGGCGGGCGCGGCTACATGCGCACCTACGTCGCCGAGCGCTTCTGGCGCGAGCTGCGTGTCGACCGCATCTGGGAGGGCACCAGCGAGATCCAGCGGCTGATCATCGCGCGCTCACTGGAGCGGCGCGGGGTCGAGGCGGTGCTGCGGTGAGGCGGCTGCTGGCTCCCCGCTCCGTTGCGGTGGTCGGCGCCACTGAGCGCCCCGGCGCGTACGGGAGCGAGGCGGTGCTCAACCTCGCCCGGTGCGGGTTCGCCGGCGCCGTCTACGCCGTCAACCCGGGGCGCGCCTCCGTGCACGGCGTGCCGTCCTTCGCCTCGCTCGCCGACCTGCCCGAGGCGGTCGACGCCGTCGTGGTGGCCGTGCCGGCCGAGCGGGTGGCGGCGGTGGTCGACGAGGCCGGCGCGCTCGGCTGCGGCGGGGCGGTGGTGTTCGCCGCCGGGTTCGCCGAGACCCGCGACGGGGCCGGCCGCCAGGCGGAGCTGGTCGCCGCGGCGCGCGCGCACGACCTGCCGGTGTGCGGGCCGAACGGGAACGGGATCGTGTCCCCCGCAGGAGGGTTCGCGTTGTGGGGCGATCAGGTGGGCGCTCTGCCGGCGGGCCCCGTGGCGCTCGTCACCCAGAGCGGCAACGTCGCCGTCAACGCGCTCGCCGCCCGGCGCGGGCTGCGCCTGCACACCGTGGTCTCGTGCGGCAACGCGGCGGTCCTCACCGCGGAGGACTACGTCGAGGCGATCGCCGGGCTCGACGGCGTCCGATCGATCGCGCTGTACCTCGAGGACGACGGGGACGGGGAGCGCTGGTGCGACGCGCTGCTGGCGTGCGCGAACGCCGGCGTCGGCGTCGCGGTGCTCAAGGCGGGGTCCTCGCCGGCAGGCGCCGCCGCGGCCCGGGCCCACACGGGGGCGGTCGCCGGCGACCAGCGCGCCGTGCGCGCCTTCTTCGAGGCGTGCGGCGCGGCGTGGGCGGAGGACCCGCACGACCTGCTCGAGCTGGCCAAGGCACTCGCGGCGGGAGGCCGCGCCCGCGTCGGCGGCACGGGGGTCGGCGTGATGACGTGCTCGGGCGGGGACTCGAGCGTGGCGGCGGACCTGGCCGGTTCGCTCGGCGTTTCCCTGCCTGCGCTCGGGCCCGGCACCGAGGCGGCGCTGGCGGAGCTGCTGCCGGCCGCCGCCACGGTCCACAACCCGCTCGACTACACGTCGCTGCTGTGGGAGGACCCGGCGGCGCTCGCGCGGGCCGTCACCACCTTCGCCGCCGACCCGGCGATCGACCGCGTGCTCGTCCTCTACGACGAGCCCGCCGGTTTGGACGGCGCCGCCGCGAGCTCGTGGGCGGCGGTGCTCGACGCCGTCCGCGCGGGCGCGCGGGCAGGAACCGTGCCGGTCGCCGTCGCGTCGACGCTGCCCGAGCTGCTCGCCGACGCCAGTGCCGCCGCCCTCGCCGCCGACGGCCTGCCCGCCCTCGCCGGCCTGCGCTCCGGGCTGCGCGCGATGGCCGCGCTCGGCGCACCCGCACCGGACCCCGCCCGCATCGCCGCCATCCGCACCGTCGCCGCGCGCGCCCTCGCCGGCCCGCCCGTGCCGGCGGGCTGGCTGACCGAACCCGCGGTGAAGGCGCTGCTCGGCCACGCCGCGCCCGCCGGCCGCGTGGTCGCCGACGCCGAGGCGGCCGTGCGGGCGTTCCGGGACCTCGGCGGTCCCGTCGCCCTGAAGGTGGTCGACGCCGAGCTGCTGCACAAGGCCGCCGCCGGCGCCGTCCGGCTCGCGCTCGATACGGAGGCCGCGGTGGCGCTGGCCGCGGGGGAGCTGCAGGCCTTCGGCGCGCCCCTGCTGGTCGAGCGCATGGCCCTGCCCGGCGTCGAGCTGCTGATCAGCGTGCGCACCGACACCCTCGTCCCGGTGCTCGTCGTCGGGCTCGGCGGGGCCTGGACCGAGCTGCTCGACGACGTCGCGGTCCTGCCCCTCCCGGTCACGGCCGGCGACGCGGAGGCGGCACTGCGCGGACTGCGCGGCGCGCGCGTGGCTGCCGGCGCCGACCTCGCCGCCGCGGCCGCCATCGCCACGCGCGCCGCTCACGTCGCTCTCGAGCACGAGCTCGCGCTGCTCGAGCTCAACCCCGTCATCGCCCACGTCCACGGCGCCACCGCCGTCGACGCCGTCGCCGCCACCACCCAGCAAGGAGTGCTCGCATGAACCGGATCGCCGCCCAACTCGGAGAGGTCGGCCTGCCCGCGCCGGTCGCGGAGCTCGCGGGGCGCCGGTGGGACGCCATCGTCGTCGGCGGCGGCCACAACGGCCTGACCGCCGCCGCCTACCTGGCCAAGGCGGGCCAGGACGTCCTCGTGCTCGAGCGTCGCGAGCGCCTCGGCGGCGCCTGCACGCTCGAGCGCCCGTTCGACGACGACCGCTTCTCCGTCAGTCCCTGCGCCTACGTCGTCGGCCTGCTCGACCAGACCGTCATCGACGAGCTCGACCTCAAGCGCCGCGGCTACGAGTGCTACGTCGCCGACCCGAACCTGTGGGTCCCGTTCGAGGACGGGACGTCCTTCGGCCAGTGGCTCGACGACGCGCGCACGCAGGCCGACCTCGACGCCCTCGGCGTCTCCAAGGCCGACAGCGACGGCTACTGGGCCTACGAGCACGTCTTCGACGAGATCCGCAAGCGCCTGCGCACGGGCGCCCGCGACTCGTGGCAGGGCGACACGCCCACTCGCGAGGAGATCGAGGACCTGCTGCGCGGCGAGCAGACGATGCTCGACATCGTCTTCACGGCGTCCATCGCCGAGGTGCTCGACGACTACATGAGCGACCAGCGCCTGAAGGACGCGCTGTTCGGCCAGGGCGTGATCGCCGCGTACGGCGGGCCGAAGGACCCGGGCACGGCGTCGATCAAGCTCATGCACTACCAGGGCGACCTGGAGGGCCAGGGTCCCGTGTGGGGGTACGTGAAGGGCGGCATGGGGATGATCTCCTTCGCCATCGCGGACGCGGCCCAGGAGGCCGGCGCGGTGCTGGCCTGCGGCGTGCCGGTCGCCCAGGTCGTCCCGGGCGAGGGCGTCGTGCTCGAGGACGGCACCGCCATCCACGCGCCCACCGTCGTCTGCAACGCCGACCCGAAGGTCGCGCTGCGGATGCTGGACGGCCAGGACGTCCCGGCCGATTACCAGCAGCGGCTGGAGGCGTGGAAGGTGCGCAGCCCCGTGGTCAAGTTCAACGCCGCGCTGAGCCGGCCGCCGGAGTGGGCGGCGGCGCGCGGCCAGCGGTTCCCGTCGTTCGCCACCGTCGACGTGACGGGCGGCCTCGAGGAGGCGCAGCGCTGCTTCGAGGCCTGCGACCGCGGCGAGCCGGCGGTCGGGTTCGGCGAGATCTACCTGCAGACCGGGTACGACCCTTCCCCCGCTCCCGAGGGCCACCACCTGCTCAGCGTCTTCGGCCAGTACGCGCCCTACGAGCTCGCGTCGGGGACGTGGGACGAGCGCCGCGGCGAGGTCGCGCAGCAGTTCATCTCGCTGATCGAGCGCTTCGCCCCGGGCTTCACCGAGACGATCGAGCACCACGAGGTGCTCGGGCCGCCCGACATCGAGGAGCGCATCGGGCTGACCGGCGGCAACATCTTCCAGGGCGAGGTCACCCCCGACCAGATGTGGGAGCACCGGCTCACCCCGCGCACCCCGGTCGACGGCTTCTACTTCTGCGGCGCCGCGACCCACCCTGGCGGCAGCGTGATCGCCCTCAACGGGCGCAACGCGGCCCAGGCGATCCTGGCCGACGTGCCGGTGGGCAGCGGCCGGCCGGGGTGAGCTCAGCCGAAGCGGACCAGGACCTGGGCGATGGCGCGCGCCACGCGCACGAGGTCGGCGACGGACACCCACTCGTCGGCGGCGTGCGCGCGCTCCAGCCCGGGCGTCCCGAGCATGACGCAGGGGATGCCGTGGGCGCAGAAGTGGCGCATGTCGGCGCCGTAGGAGACGCCGGCGAGCGCGGACGCCGGGCTGCACTGCGCGCGTGCGGCGGCGTGCACGAGCGCGACGAACGGGTCGTCGGCGGGCGTCTGCGCGGGCGCGAACTGGCCGCCGTGCCAGCGGATCTCGATCGGCGGGCCGTGGCCATCGTCGGCGGCGGCGACGGTTGCCTCGAGCGCCGCGCGCGCCCCGGCGAGGTCCGCGCCGACCGCCACCCCGAGGCGCCCCTCGAACGTGAGCTCGTCGGGCACCTGGCTGGACCAGCGCCCGGCGCTCACGCGGCCGACCAGCAGCGGGTAGGGAAGCTCGAGGCGGGCCATGAGCGGATGCTCGACGGCGGCGTTGACGGCGCGCTCGAGCTCGGCGAGCGCCGCGTGCACCGGCAGGTAGCGGTCGATGGCCGACGTTCCCTCCAGGCGGACGGCGGCGTGGGCGCTGACGCCGCGCACCGTGCCGGTGAAGGTGAGCGCCCCGCCGTGGGCGACGACCACGTCGAACGCCGTCGGCTCGGGGATCAGGCACGCGTCGAAGCGCGCGTCGGCCTCCAGGGCGGCGAACGTCCCGAGCCCGCCGTCCTCCTCCGAGCTGACGGCGTGCAGGACGACCTCGGCGGCCGGCCGGCCCAGGACGCGGTGCGCCGCGCTCATCGCGTGCAGGGCGGCGACGACCCCGCCCTTCATGTCCAGGGCGCCGCAGCCGTGCACCCGGTCGTCCGTCACGACGCCGGCGAACGGCGGGTGCGCCCAGGGCTCGGAGCCCGGCGGCACGACGTCGAGGTGCCCGTTCAGGCACAGCCGGCGAGGACCCGCGCCGGGAAGGGTGACGGCGAGGCCCAGCAGATCGTCGCGGGCCACCTCCTCGCCGGGGTAGCCGGGCGCCGCCCGCAGCGCGTCGAGGTCGTAGGTGTCGAGGCGCGCGTCCAGGCCGTGCTCGGCGGCGATGCCCCCCAGCGCCTCGAGCGCGGGGCGTTCGGCGCCAGTCGGGCTGGCCGCCCGCACGAGCCGCGCGACGTCGGCCGCCAGCGCAGCGGGGTCGATCGCGTCGAGCACCGCTTGAAGCGTCGCTTCATCTGCACTTGCCG
Source organism: uncultured Solirubrobacteraceae bacterium (assembly GCA_964242305.1). Classification (GTDB taxonomy): domain Bacteria; phylum Actinomycetota; class Thermoleophilia; order Solirubrobacterales; family Solirubrobacteraceae; genus DATLGB01. Next base: position 13,174 of record CAXTBB010000017.1, on the reverse strand, counting down.
CGTTGACAGGCGTCGGGCCGGTCACGTAGGATCGATCTTGAAGCATTGCTTCATGAATTGCCACCCCTCGGACCATCCTGCGACCCGTGAGCGGACTGGATGACGAGCTGCGGCTCAAGCTCGGCCGGCACGTCCGCGAGCTGCGCCTCGAGCAGGGGCTGACGCTGGTGGCCCTCGCCGAGCGCATCGGGGTCAGCCCGTCCGCGCTGAGCCAGATCGAGCTGGGCAAGAGCGAGCCGTCGCTGGGCACGCTGTGGCAGCTCGGCGGCGCGCTGAAGGCGTCGCTGTTCGACTTCTTCGCCAACGAGCGGGCGGGGACCGTCGAGGTGACGCGTTCCGGCGACCGCACCCGGGTGGAGTTCGAGCGCTTCCGCTACGAGGCGATCGCCGTCAGCCCGCGGCGTACGATCGACCTCTTCGTCCTGCACCTCGAACCGGGCGACGCGCCCGTCCGCGAGGTCGTCGGCCACCCCGGCGAGGAGGCCGGGCTGGTGCTCAGCGGCGAGATGGACGTCGTCGTCGCCGGCAGCGCCTACCGCCTCGGTCCGGGTGACGGCATCTGGTTCCAGAGCCCGCAGCCGCACACGTTCGCCGCCGTCAGCGACGCCCCGTGCGTCAGCGTCTGGGCCGACACCATCCCGGAGGCCGGCGGCGAGGGCGACGCCTGGAGCCGGACGCTGTTCGGGCCTGAGCGGAGCGCCCGGTGACGACGACCGCGACCCGGACCGCGCGCCGCCAGGACGCGCTCGAGCGCGCGCGCGAGCTACCGGTCGACCCGGCCCGGATGCGCGAGCTGGTCGAGGCGCTCAGTGCGATCGGCTCGCGGCCGGACGGCTTCCGCGTGACGGGCACCCCCGAGGACCGCGCGGTCGCCGCACTGGTCGCCGGCCGGATGCGCGACGCCGGCCTGACCCGCGTCGCCGTCGAGGACGTGGCCGTCGACGCCTGGCGGCTGGGCGAGTGCGCGCTCGTGCTGGACGGCGGCCGCCGGGTCGGCGGCGCTTCCCTCGGCGGCGCGCCCGGCACGCCCGCAGGCGGCGTGCACGCGCGCCTGGTCAACGTCGGCGCCGGCGACCGGCGGCGCCTGGACCGCCTCGACGTCGCGGGCCGGATCGCGCTGCTGAACTGGCAATGGCTCGGGGTTGCGCCCGCCGACATCGCCCTCGAGCTCGGGATGCGCGGCGCCGCCGGGATCGTCCTGGCCTGCGCCGACGGCGGGCCCTTCTACCAGGCGCCGGGCGCCGTCGGCAGCTTCGACTCGGCCTGGCACGCCGGCGCCCCGCCCGTGCTGACCGTCGCCGCGGAGGACGCCGCCGCGCTCCGGGCGCAGCTGCGCGCGAGCGCCCTCACGGGCACCCTGACCGTCGCCGTCGACCGCACGCGCGACGCGCCGGGCGCCAACGTCGTCGGCTACCTCGACGGCGCCGGCGCCGACCCGGACGCGCCGCCGATCGTCATCGGCGCCCACCACGACGGATGGTTCCGCGCCGCCTTCGACAACGCCACGGGCGTGGCGGCGCTGCTGGCCATCGCCGAGGGGCTGATCGAGCTCGGCCACCGGCCGCGGCACCCCCTCGCCTTCACCTCGCGCACGGCCGAGGAGTACGGGCTGACGCACACGCTCTACGACTGGTGCCGCGGCGCGTGGGCGCAGGTCTCCGAGACGCATCCCGACTGGTCGGCCTCGCCGTTCCACCTGTGCCTGGAGGCCAGCGGCCACCCCGGCCTGCGCACGATCGTGGAAGCGCCCGTGGAGCTGACGCGGTGGGCCCGCTCGGCCTGCCGGACGGCCGACGCGGAGGGCTGGCTGAGCGCCGGGTGGCGCGTCGGGCCGCCGGTCACCGGCACGGAGCAGTGGCCCTACCTCGTCTCGGGCGTGCCGGGCGTCGCCACCTACGCGTGGGAGACGGCCTTCCGGCGCAGCGCGTACCACACGCCGTTCGACACACCGGCGATCGTCGACTTCGAGCACCTCGCCCGCGTGGTCCGCGCCTACACGCTGCTGCTGCTCGAAGCCGACGCCGATCCCGACGCCATCCACGACCACCGCGCCCGCACGCGGCACCTGGCCAAGGCGGCCGGCGAGCTCGGCCCCGACGGCGAGGCGCTGGCCTCGGCCGCCCGCCGGCGCGGCGCGGTCCGCGGGCGCCGTCCCTTCACCGCGTCCGGGCGCGGCCTGCACGCGGTCGACGCCCACGGGGACGTCGCCTACCCGCACGCGCAGGCCGCCGCCGACGCCGCCGGGCTCGACACCGCGCTGCTGGCCCTCGAAGAAGGCGACGAGCGCGCCGCGATCAAGGCGCTCGAGCAGGTCGGCGCCAACCGACTGACCCGCATCGTCTCGGCCGCTGCCTTCGCCACCTGCGAGGCCCGCCGCGCCCCCGGCGCCGAGCGCCTGTCGTGGGCGCGCGCCAGCCACGTCACCGCCAGCCCCGACCTGTGGGCCGAGCTCGCCACCCTGCGCGGCGAGGCCGGTGCCCGTCCGTCGGGCCCGTGGCTGGAGCGATCGCTGCGCGCGCACCGCGACACCGCCCGCGCCGAGCTGCGACGCCGCACCGACGCCATGATCCGCGCCCTCGACCCCGAACCCCTGGAGACCCCGTGAAACGCCGCCCCGCGACCGCGTCCCTACTGACGGCGGTCATCGTCCTGGTCGCCGCCGGCTGCGGAGGCGGAGGCGGGTCCGGCGGCGGCACGTCCACCACCGGCACGAACGGCTCGGGCGGCGCGAAGCCCGGCGGCGCCATCGGGTCGCCGCACCGCGGCGGCACGCTGATCATGCAGTGGAGCGGCGCGGGCAGCTCGATCGACACCGCCGTCGACTACGACCAGAACTGGTTCGTCCTGCGCATGACCAGCGACGGGCTGCTCGCCTACCGGCAGGTCGGCGGCGCGGCCGGCAACGACCTCGTCCCCGACCTCGCCACCGCCATCCCCAAGCCGACGGACGGGGGCAAGACCTACGTCGTCACCGTCCGCAAGGGCGTGACGTTCTCCACGGGCCGCGAGGTCAAGCCGAGCGACTTCGCGTACACGTACACGCGCGAGTTCAAGGTGCCCGGTCCCGGCACGGGCTTCTTCTCAGGCCTCGTCGGCGGCAAGGCGTGCCTGAAGAAGCCGAAGGCCTGCGACCTGTCCAAGGGCGTGGTCGCCGACGACGCCGCCGGCACGGTCACCTTCCACCTCACGGGGCCCGATCCCGACTTCCTCCAGAAGCTGGCCTCGCCTTTCGGCTGGGTCGTGCCCGCGGGGACGCCGAACCGCGACACCGGAACCAACCCACTGCCGGCCACCGGCCCGTACATGATCAAGTCCTACAAGCCGGACCGCGCGATGACCTTCGTGCGCAACCCGCACTTCAAGCAGTGGTCGGCCGAGGCGCAGCCCGACGGCTATCCGGACCGGATCGTGATGAAGCTCGGCCTGCCGCTGGAGGACGAGACGACGCAGGTGGAGAAGGGCCAGGCGGACTTCATCTACGACATCCCGCCGGCCGACCGGCTCAACGACCTCGCCACCAAGTATCCGTCGCAGGTGCACATCAACCCGACGACGCAGGTCTACTCGCTGGCGACCAACACGCGGGTGGCGCCGTTCGACAACGTCAAGGTGCGCCAGGCGCTCAACTTTGCGGTCGATCGCAAGGCCATCATCGCGCTCTTCGGCGGGCCCCGCCTGGCCTCGGCGACCTGCCAGACGCTGCCCCCGAACTTCCCCGGCTACAAGGCCTACTGCCCGTACACCGCCAACCCGGGCAGCGGGAAGTGGACGGCGCCGGACCTCGCCAAGGCCAAGCAGCTCGTGGCCGAGTCCGGGACGAAGGGCCAGAAGGTCGCGGTCATCTCGACGCCCGACGACACCACCAAGAACATCTCCCTGTACGTCGTCTCGCTCCTGCGCGACCTCGGCTACAAGGCGTCGCTGAAGACGCTGGCCAGCTCGGTCGAGTACTCCTACGTCCAGGACTCGCGCAACAAGCCGCAGATCTCCCTGACCTACTGGTCGCCGGACTACGCGGCGGCGGGCAACTTCCTCGACGTCTCGGTCGGGTGCGGCGGCTTCACGCCCAACTCGACGGCCAGCCCGAACCTGTCGGAGTTCTGCGACCCGGCCATCGACAAGCTGACCCAGCACGCCAGACAGGTGCAGACGACGGACCCCGACGCCGCCGACCCGCTGTGGGCCGACATCGACAAGGCGGTCACCGACAAGGCCGTCCAGGTGCCGCTGTTCGTGGCCAGCAAGCTCGACTTCGTGTCCGCCCGCGTGGGCAACTACCAGTTCAACCCGTCCGTCACCGGCCGCTTCATGATCGATCAGGCCTGGGTGAAGTGAGCGAGCCGGCGCCCGGCCGAAGCCCGGGGGCGCTGGCCGCCGGGCGCCTGCGCCGCAACCGGGCGGCGATGGCGTCGATCGCCGTCCTGGTCGTGATCGTGCTCGCCTGCCTGGCCGCGCCGCTCTACGCCCACCACGTCGCCGACACGGACCCGCTGTCGTCCAACCTGAGCGGGCAGACCACCGTCGACGGCAAGCGCACGCCGGTCATCGCCCCCAACCCGTCGGGCCTCGGCTCCGCCCCCATCGGGCCGACGCTCGAGCGCCACTACTTCCTCGGGGCCGACACGCAGGGCCGCGACGTGGCCGCGCGGTTGCTCTACGGCGGCCGGGTTTCGCTGCAGGCCGGGTTCGGCGCCGCGGTGCTGACGACCGTCCTGGCTGTCCTCGTCGGCCTCGCCGCGGGCATGGCCGGTGGGTTCGTGGACGCCGTGCTGTCGCGCGGCATGGACCTCCTGTGGGCGTTCCCGGTCTATCTGCTGGCCGTCTGCCTGTCCACGGTGCTGCTCCTGCAGGGCATCAAGCTCGGCCCGATCGACGTGGACCCCAACAGCGTGTGGCTGCCGATCACGATCATCGGCGTCGTGTACGTCCCCTACCTCGCGCGCCCGATCCGCGGCGAGGTCCTGTCCATCCGCCGCCGCGAGTTCATGGAGGCGGCCATCGCCCAGGGGGTCTCCTGGCCGCGGCTGGTGTTCGGCGAGGTCCTGCCCAACGTCATGCCGGTGGTGATCGTCTTCTTCCCGCTGCTGATCGCGACGGACATCCTCACGGAGTCGGCGCTCTCGTATCTGTCGATCGGCGTCCAGCCGCCGCAGGCGAGCCTGGGGACGATGGTCAGCGACGGCCAGTCCCAGCTCTACACGCGGCCCTGGGTCTCGATGGCCCCGGGCCTGCTGATCGTGATCGTGGTCGTCGCGCTCAACGTGCTCGGCGACGGTGTGCGCGACGCGCTCGACCCCCGCGGCGGCCTTCCCACGCGGCGGGACCTGCGCCGCCGCACCCGGCGCGGCCGGCAGCTGGCGGCGGCGGACGCGATGCCCGAGGCATGACCGCCTTCGCGCTGCGCCGGCTGGCGGCGACAGTCGGGCTGCTGTTCGGGCTGAGCGTCATCGTCTTCCTGATCTTCTTCGCGACGCCGGGCATCGACCCGGCCCGCCAGCTGGCGGGCAAGAACCCCGACCCCGCGACCGTCGCCGCCATCCGCCACGACTTCGCGCTCGACCGTCCCCTGCCCACCCAGTACGGGCTGCTCATGAAGCACCTGGTGATCGACCGCGACCTCCAGTCCTACTCGAACCGCGGCGTCAAGGTGATCCCGGAGATCGCGCGCGCGGCGCCGGTCACGCTCTCGCTCGTGCTCGGCGCCGCGGTCGTCTGGGTGGTGGTCAGCATCGCGCTCGGGGTGGCCGCGGCCGTGCTGCGGGGCAGCCTGTGGGACCGCGGGCTGATGGCGATCGCGCTGGTCGGGATGTCGATGCCGGTCTTCTGGCTGGGCGAGGTGGCGAACCTGTTCACCCAGGACCGCTGGCACTCGTTCTTCCTGTTCTCGTGGGTGCCGCCGCTCGGCTACACGCCACTGACCCAGGACCCGCTGCTGTGGTTCCGCCACCTGGTCGTCCCCTGGATCGTGCTGGCCACCCTCTACGTCGGCCTCTACGCGCGCGTGCTGCGGGCGGCGGTCCTGGACGCCGAGTCGCAGGACTTCGTCCGCACCGCTCGCGCCAAGGGGATCTCGGAGCGGCGCGTGCTCGTCCGGCACGTGCTGCGGACCTCGATGATCGGGTTCGTCAGCGTCTTCGGGCTCGACTTCGGCGCGCTGGTCGGCGGCGGCGCGCTGCTGGTGGAGGTGGTCTTCGGCCTCCCGGGGATCGGCAAGCTCACCTACCAATCCCTGCAGGGCCTCGACCTCCCGGTGATCATGGCCACCGTCCTGTACGGCGGCTTCTTCATCGTCGTCTTCAACGCGCTGGTCGACCTGTTGTACGCGCGGCTGGACCCGCGGGTGCGGGAGGCGTGATGGCCGAGGAGCCGCTTCTGGACGTCCGCGACCTGCGCGTGCGCTTCGACGGCGACGCGGGCTCGGTCACCGCCGTGGACGGCGTCTCCTTCGCGCTCGGGCGCGACGACGTGCTCGGCATCGTCGGCGAGTCGGGGTCGGGCAAGAGCGCGACGGTCATGGGCGTCGTCGGCCTGCTCGGACCCGCCGCCACCGTGTCGGGCGAGGTGCACTTCGGGGGACGCGACCTGCTGTCGCTGCGGCCCAGCGAGCTGCGCGGGGTCCGGGGAGGCGGCATCGCGATGGTCTTCCAGGATCCGATGACGTCGCTGAACCCGGTCTACCGGATCGGCTGGCAGATCGCCGAGCAGCTGCGCGAGCACGGGAACCTGACCGCCGCGCAGGCGCGCGACCGCACCGTCGAGCTGCTGCGCTCGGTGGGCATCGCCGACGCCGAGCGCCGCGTGGACGACTTCCCGCACCAGCTGTCGGGCGGCATGCGCCAGCGCGTGATGATCGCCCTGGCGCTCTCGTGCAACCCGGCCGTCCTGATCGCCGACGAGCCGACCACGGCGCTCGACGTGACGATCCAGGCGCAGATCCTCGACCTCATCCGCGCGCTGCGCGCCGACCACGGCTCCTCCGTCGTGCTGATCACGCACGACATGGGGGTGATGGCCGAGCTGGCCGACCGCGTGCTGGTCATGTACGGCGGCAAGGTGGTCGAGCAGAGCACCACGACCGCGCTGTTCCGCGATCCGCTGCATCCCTACACGTGGGGGCTGCTGGGCTCCATCCCGCGGCTGGACCGGCCGCGGCCGCGGCGCCTGGAGGTGATCGCGGCCGCCAGTCCCGGGTGGGTCGATCCGCCGGGCGGCTGCGTGTTCGCGGGCCGCTGCCCGCATCGCTTCGAGCCGTGCGCGCAGATGCCGCCGCTGACCGACAAGGCGGGCGGCGGGCACCTCGACGCGTGTCACCTCCCGCTGGCGCGACGCGCGGAGTTGCGGGCGGCATGACCGTCCTGCTTCGCGCGGTCGGGGTGCACAAGCACTTCCCGGTGCGCGGGACGGGGGTCCTGCGCCGGGAGGTCGCTTCGTTGCGGGCGGTCGACGGGGTCGACCTCGAGGTCCGCGCTGGCGAGACGCTGGGCCTCGTCGGCGAGTCGGGGTGCGGGAAGTCGACGCTCGGGCGCTGCCTCATGCGGCTCACCGACGTCACCGCCGGGCGGGTGGAGTTCGACGGGCGCGACGTCACCTCGCTCTCCCAGCGCGCGCTGCGGCCGCTGCGCCGGGAGATGCAGATCGTCTTCCAGGACCCCTACGCCTCGTTGAACCCGCGCAAGCGGGTGCGCTCGATCGTCGGGCTGCCGCTGCGCGTCCACGAGTCGCTGTCGCGGGAGGCGGCCGACCGGCGGGTGCGCGAGCTACTCGAGACCGTCGGCCTGCGGCCCGAGCACGCGGACCGGTTCCCGCACGAGTTCTCGGGTGGGCAGCGCCAGCGCATCGGCATCGCGCGCGCCCTCGCGTTGCGCCCGCGGCTGCTGATCGCCGACGAGCCGGTCTCCGCGCTCGACGTCTCCGTCCAGGCGCAGGTGGTCAACCTGCTCGCCGATTTGCGCGACGAGTTCGACCTGACCTGCGTGATGGTCGCCCACGACCTCAGCGTGGTGCGCCAGGTCTCCGACCGCATCGCGGTCATGTACCTCGGGCGGATCGTCGAGGTCGGGCCGGTCGAGCGGGTCAGCACCCGTCCCGTGCACCCCTACACGGAGGCGTTGCTGTCCGCGGTGCCGATCCCCGATCCCGACGTCGCCACGCGGCGCGAGCGCATCGTCCTCACCGGCGACGTCCCCAGCGCCATCTCGCCGCCCAGCGGGTGCCGCTTCCATCCGCGCTGCCGCCACGCGACCGACGTCTGCCGGACGCAGGAGCCGCCGCTGGTCGAGCACGGCGCGCCCGGGCACCTCGGCGCCTGTCACCACCCGCGCAACCTCGCGTGAGCCGCGCCCGGTGCGTCGTCGTGGGGACGGGCGCGCTCGGGAGCGCGGCCGCCTACCGGCTGGCGCGGCAGCTCGGGGACGGGGTGATCGTGCTCGAGCAGTTCCGGCCGGGGCACACGCGCGGCGCGTCGGAGGACCACAGCCGGATCATCCGCCACAGCTACGCGTCCACGGTCTACACGCGCCTGACCCGCGCGATGTTCGCCGCCTGGGACGAGGTCGAGGCCGATTGCGGTGAGCGGCTGGTCCTGCACACCGGCGGCCTCGACGTCGGCGATCCGTCCGTGCCCGGGTCGATCGAGGCGATCGCGGGCAACGCCACCGCGATGGCGGCCGAGGGGATCGGCTTCGAGCGCCTCGACGCTTCCGGGTTGCGGGCGCGCTGGCCGCAGTGGCGGGTGCCCGACGACGTCCGGGTGCTGTTCGAGCCCGAGGCGGGCATCCTCGACATCGCCCGCGCGTGCGCCGCGCACCTGCGGCTGGCGCAGGCGCACGGGGCGCGGCTGGCGTGCGAGACGCGCGCGCTGCGGCTCGAGCCGGCCGCCGACGGTGGCGGCGTGCGCGTCCACACGGACCGCGGTGTCGTCGAGGCCGACGACGTCGTCCTCTGCGCCGGCAAGTGGACCAACCGGCTGCTCGGGGACCTCGGCCGGCTGCCGCTCGTCCACACCCGGGAGCAGGTGACCTACTTCGCGACGCCTTCATTGGCGGACTTCGCGCCCGAGCGCTTCCCGATCTGGATCCGGCCGGGCGAGCCGTGCTTCTACGGCTTCGGTGCCTACGGTCCCGCCGCGGTCAAGGCGGGCGAGGACCTCGGCGGGCCGGAGGTCGAGGTCGACGACGAGGAGAGCCCGATCGACCCCGCTCGCGAGCGCCGCGTCGAGGCCTTCCTGGCCGCCCACCTGCCGGGCGCGGTCGGTCGGGTGGCGTCCAGCCGCGCGTGCCTGTACGAGCTGCCGCCCGACCGCGACTTCATCCTCGGACCGCTGCCCGGCGTCCCCCGCGTCCACGTCGCCGTCGGCGCCGGCCACGCCGCGAAGTTCGCGGCGCTCTTCGGCGTCATCCTCGCCGATCTGGTGTGCGACGGGCGCACGCCGCATCCGATCGAGGCGTTCCGCCCCGATCGCTGGGGGGTCGTAACGCTGCGCGGACGGAGGTCGGCGACCATGGACGGCGCATGACGGAGAGGGCGAGCGAACCGGCCGGGCGATGGGTTCCGATCGCGAACCTGGCGCTCTGCACAGCGCTGGTGATCGCCGGCTTCGGGCTGCTGGCGGGCGGCCCCGCCGGGCCGCGGTCGAACGACCTCTTCGGCGGTGTCGGCGGCGCGGCGATGCTCGTGATGGCGTTCAGCTTCGCCGGCGTCGGTGCCGTCGTGTCCCGCCGGGCGCGCGGGAACGCGGTGGGTGCCGTCCTCGGCCTCACCGGTCTGACGACCGCGGCAGGCGTCGCCGCCTACGCCTACGCCGACCGCGACCTGGACGGCGCGGCCGCCGCGGCCCTGCTCTCCAACCTGCTGACGCCGCTCGTCGCCGGACTGCTGGCGCTGTCGCTGCTCCTGTTCCCGGACGGGCGCCTGCCGTCGCGACGGTGGCGGCCCGTCGCCGTCGCGACCCTGGTCGGCATGGCGGCGTCGGTGGTGAGCAACGGCCTGCGCCCGGGCCCCTTCGACGCGCCGTTCGGCGTCTTGACGAACCCCGTGGGGGTCGCCGGCACCCGGGCCGTTATGAACGCCGCCATGACCGCGTCGTGGTACGCCATGTTCGCCGGGATCATCGGCGCCACGGTGGCCACCCGCTCCCGGCTGCGCGGCGCGACCGGCGTCGCGCGTGCCCAGCTCAAGTGGGTCCTCGTCGGCGGAGCGGTGATCGGCGTCGTGGTGATCGCCGACATGACCGGCTGGTTCCTCTGGCCGACGGGGCACGCGCAGGTGCGCATGGCCATCATCGGGATCGGGTTCGCGATCTTCCCCGTCGTGATCGGCGCCGCCATCCTGCGCTACCGGCTCTACGACATCGACGTCGTCATCAACCGCGCGCTCGTCTACGGCTCGCTGACGGCGACGCTCGCGGCGAGCTACATCGGCGGCGTGCTGCTGTTCCAGCTCGTCCTGAGCGGCCTGACCGCAGGCTCCGGACTGGCGGTCGCGGCGTCCACGCTGGCGACGGCCGCGCTCGTGGGCCCGACCCGCCGGCGGCTGCAGGCGGGCGTCGACCGCCGCTTCTTCCGCGAGCGCTACGACGCGGGGCAGACGCTGGCGCGGTTCCGGGTCCGGCTGCGTGACCAGGTCGATCTCGACACGCTCTCGGACGACCTGTGCCTGGTCGCTGCGGAGACGATGCGGCCGGTCCACGTGTCCCTGTGGCTCCGGGAGCCGTCCCCTGCTCCTGCGCGACCCTCGCACGACTAGAGGTCGTAGCTGACCCCGTCGACCCCGTTGGCCCGCATCCGCGCCTTGAGGGACGCGAGCGTCGGACTGCGCGGCGCCAGGGCCTCGGCAGCCTGCATGGCCGAGTAGAGCGCCGTCTCCTGGAGGTCAGCGCCCGTGGTGTAGGCGCCGCTGAAGTGGAGGCCGTGGCGGCCCTGGTGCGGACGCAGCCCGCGGGCGGCCGCGATGGCGCGGGGGCTGATCAGCGGGTGCTTGAAGCGCCGCTCGACCAGGACGTGCTTGGGATCGGCGGGCCGGCGCTCCGCCCACGACTTGAACAGGTCGACGGTTGCCCCCGACGGCAGCGGGTCGTGCAGCGCGCCGATCCAGGCGCTGCCCTCGCACTCGCGTCCGTCGACCCCGGCGTTGTAGGCGGTCCAGTCCGCACGCTTCCGGTAGACGTAGGCCGGGTCGCGGTGGATCAGCAGCCGCGAGTCGAAGGACTGGTACCGGGCGAGCAGCGCGGTGACCTCACGGAATGCGGGCAGCGGTCGCAGCAACTCGAGCCCGACGCGCGGCGGCGCGTTCACCACCACGTACCGGTACGGGCCCTGCCGGCCGGCGGGCGTGCGCAGGGTCCAGCCGTCGCGGCTGCGGGTCAGCGCGCGCACCGGCGCGTCGCGGTGGACCCGCGCCGCGGGGGCGCGATCCAGTAGCCGCCGGAGGTTGCCCTGCAGGCCGATCCGCGACGTGTACGTCCTGGCGCCGGCGGCGGGGTCGGCCGGGAAGGCGAGCGCGAAGGTCTGCAGGATCGACCGCGCCGACACGCGCTTCGCGTCGGCCCAAGAGCACCCGATGGTCGCGGTCATCCACGGCCACAGCACGCCGGCCTTGAACGCCGGAGTCAGGTCCAGCGAGGCGATCCACTGCGCGACGGTGACGTCCCAGTCGAGACGGTCGAGGACCGCCTGCCGCGCGAACTGCGTGAAGGAGGCGAACCCGAGTGCGGTGGGAAGCGTGTCGAGCGGATGCGCCGACGTGAACCGCGGCGGCCCGCCACCGGTCAGCGGGAACACGCACAGGCTGCCCGGCGACACGCGCGTCTGCCGCGAGTTCGGCTTCGCGGGGTCGTAGAGGCCGAGTTCCTCGAGCAGCGTCACGTACAGCGGATGCGTGCTGGGATGGAAGAACTGCGCGCCGAGATCGACCGTCACGGCGTGGCCCTTGTAGTCGACGACGCGCGAGTCGCAGTGCCCGCCGATCCGCGAGCGCGCCTCGAAGACATCCACGTCGTAGGTGCCGGCGAGGAAGTACGCCGCGGCCACCCCGCCGGCGCCCGCTCCGATGACGGCGACGCGCTGCCGCTTCGCGGCGAGGCTCGTGCCGGCGTGGAGCGCACCCAGCCCCACCGCGGCGCCCTTCACGACCTCGCGGCGGGTCAACGGCGGCACGGCGCGGAGCCTACCTCCGCGACCTCGACTCGCCTCCCCTTCCAGCGGGCCAGTCGCTTTGCGACGCTGGTCGGGGGCACACCGCACCGGACCGGTGCATGATCAGCGCATGGGCTCAAGCACGGAGGATCTGTCCGAGACCGCTTTCGCGGCCGAGCAGAAACAGCACCTCGTCAAGACGCTCGGGCGCTTCGACATGATCTTCTTCACCGTTGCGGTGATCGTCGGGCTCGACCTGATCGGCCAGGCGGCCTCCAACGGCTACGAGGCCTTCACCTGGACCATCCTGCTCGTCGCGCTGTTCCTCGTGCCGTACGGGCTGGTCATGGCGGAGGTCGGGAGCGCGTTCACGGCCGAGGGCGGCCCGTACGAATGGGTGAAGCTCGCGATGGGCCGCTTCTGGGCCGGCCTCAACACGATCTTCTACTGGGTCACCAACCCGTTGTGGGTGGGCGGTTCGCTCGCGTTCATCGGAACCGAAGCCTGGTCGTCCGGCATCTCGCACATCGGCAACGGCGGGTTCTGGGACTACGTGTTCAAGTTCCTCTTCATCTGGCTGACGATCTCGAGCGCGATCATCTCGTTCAAGATCGGCAAGTGGATCCCGACGGTGGGGGCGATCGTGAAGGTCCTGATGGTCGCGTTCTTCGCGGTCACGGTGATCGTCTACGCGATCGAGAACGGCGTGCAGGGCATCGACACCGGCTCATTGGCACCGACGACGGCCGGGCTGCTGGCGATCGTGCCGCTGATCCTGTTCTCGTTCGTCGGCTTCGAGGGACAGAACGGCGCCGCCGAGGAGATGAAGGATCCGCAGAAGGACGTGCCGCAGTCGATCCTGCGATCCGGCGCGCTGGCAGCGTTCTGCTACCTGACGCCGATCTTCCTCGTGCTGCTGGTGCTCCCGTCCGACGCCATCACCGGCCTCGGTGGGTTCCTCGACGCCGTGAAGGAGAGCTACACCGTCTACGGCGGAGCCGCGTCGTTCATGTATGGCGTCACCTGCCTGCTGTTCATCTTCA
>CAXTBB010000016.1:15495-80704 GCA_964242305.1 uncultured Solirubrobacteraceae bacterium | reverse complement strand
AGGTCCGCCGCGTGGTCGCGCTTGTCGATCGAGGCGCCCTCGACCTGGAGCGAGAAGCCGTCCGGGTCGTCGTCGAGCAGGTCGATCGCCCTCGCGGTCATCTGCGACAGCGTCGGCTCGTTGTTGCGGTCCTGGCCCTTGCAGCGCGTGGTCGGCGACCCGCCCTGGACCTGCGGGTCCGCGGTCGGGTTGGCGGCGTAGAAGGCGTCCGTCCGGGCGAACAGCGGCGCGAACTGCGCGATCATGTTGCCCGAGTCGAAGAGGCCGATCGCCTTCTTGCCGGGCTTCAGCGCTTGGAGCTGCGCCTTCGTGCCGAGCACCTGGTAGCCCTTGGACTTGGCGTAGTCGACCACGGTCGGGCCGGCGTCGGTGGTCTGCTCGTAGCGAGCCCGGCCGCCGCCCAGGTAGAGGTCGAAGCCCTCGTCGACCTGCTGCTCGGCGATCGAGCCGAGGCCGCCCTTGGCCTTCGTCTCGCTGACGCACCCACCCGTGCCGGTGGCGCGAGCGTCCGCGGGACCCTGGCAGCCGCGCTGGGAGATGTGCGAGCTCGGGGCGGCCGGCGTCGCGTCGGTGATCTCGGCGGTGGTCACGTCGCCCGTCTTCTTGCCGGCGTCGCGGGCGATCTCCAGGAACGTCTTGTAGCCCGCGTTCGAACCCGGCACGTTGTTGGCGGTCGACGGCCCCTGCGAGAGGCGGTTGTCCTGCGTCTTCTTGCCCGTCGACCAGGCGGTGCCGGTCGGGGCCGAGTCACCCACGTAGTTGGGCGCGTAGTTGGGGCCGGGGCCCGGGCTGAGGACGTAGTGGATCGAGCTGCCGCGGAAGGCGAAGCGATCCATGTTGAGGCGGCCCTTGGCCCCCTTGCCGTAGTAGCGCGCCAGCGTGACCTCCGAGTCGCCCATGCCGTCGCCGACGAGCAGGATGACGTTCTTGGGCTTCGAGGGGTCGATCTTGCTCGCAAGGCTCGCCGAGTAGTCGTTGTCGGTGGTCGCGCCGACGGCGAGCGCGGTGCCGGCGAGGGCGAGCCCGCTGACGCCCACGGTGATCAGGGTCTTGTGCCTGGTTCTCATGGCCGGCACTCTCGACCGGGGCGACTGGCGGCGTGTGATGACCGCGTGACCGCCCTGTGTTCAGTCGGTGAACAGGCGGTCGCAGGGCGTGTCAACCACATGTGAACACACGCGGCGCCGGAATGGTGTTCATTGAGGGGATGCGTCGCTGCGTCCTGCTCGTCTTCCTCGTCGTTCTGATCGTGCCGGCGGCTGTCCACGCCGCGGGCAGCAGTCAGGGGGAGATCAGCCAGGCGGCCCGCACGACCGGGAACGGGCGGCTGCTGAAGCCGCTCGGCCGGCTCACCGGCGTCGGCAACTTCCCGACGGGCTCGGCGCTGACACCCGACCGCAGGTACCTGTGGGTCGTCGACTCCGGGCACGGGCAGGACGACGTCCGCATCGTGCGGCTGGCCGACGGCGCCGTCACCCAGACCCTGCGGCTGCCGGGCGCCTTCGGCGGCGTCGCCATCGCGCCGGACGGCCGCACCGCCTACGTGTCCGGCACGCCGGACAACCCCGCCCAGCCGTCGGGCACGGCCGGCGCGGAGGGCGACGTGCTGCACGTCTTCACCATCGATCCGGCGACAGGGCTGGCCACGGAGGGAACGCCGCTGACGCTGCCGCCGTCCTCGGGCGGGACGGGGCAGACCAACTCGCTCCCGCCCGTCAGCGCGCTCTATCCCGCCGGCGTCGCGATCTCGCCCGACGGCAAGCGCGTCGGCGTCGCCCTCCAGCAGGCCGACCGCGTCGCCATCCTCGACGTCGCCTCCGGCACCTTCGCGAGCGTTGCCGTCGGCCGGTATCCGACCACGGTCGCCTTCGACCACAAGGGGAACCTGTGGACGGCGAACCTGTACGACGGGACGCTCACCGAGATCGACCCCGGCGGGAGCGTGACCGCCACGGTCGGCGGGCTCGGTGGCGACCTCGGCGACCGCAACGCGCACCCGGCCGGGATGGCCATGGACCCGACGGCGAACCGCCTCTACGTCGCCGTCGCCCAGCGCGACCTGCTGGCGGTCGTCGACACGGAGCAGCGCAAGGTGGTCAAGACGGTGTCGGTCGGGCGGGCCGGCCAGCCGCTGGGCGTCTCCCCCGTCGACGTCGCCGTCGACCGCGACAACGTCTACGTCGCCGACGCCAACGAGGACACCGTCGCGGTGCTCGCCCGCCGCGCTCGCAGCGGCAAGAAGCAGCGCACCGTCTACCGCGTGCCGAAGGTCAGGGCGCTGCGCCGGTACGCCCGGGCCTCGCGGCCGAAGCGGCGCACGCTGCGCCACTCGGTCCGCCTGCGCGCGCTGAAGGCCTGCGCCGGGCCTACGCACCGCCAGGCGCGGCGGTACGTGCGCCGGTCGATCAAGCGCCTGCGCCGCCACCGCAAGGCGCCCCGGGCGCCGCACAAGGTCCGTCGCTGCACGGGCGCGATCGCCGCGGCGCCGTTCGAGCTGATCGGCAAGATCCCCACCGCGGCCTATCCCGCCGCGGTCGAGACGACGGGGCCGGGCCGGCTGGTGTGGGTCGCCGCCAAGGGCTTCGGGACGGGCGCCAACCCGCAGTACTCGTTCGACTTGGGCCAGGTCGCCGGCGGCAACATCACCACGCCCATCTACGGCCAGTACGTGCTCGACGCGCTCAACGGCATCGTCGGCGTCACCGGCCGGCTGACCGACAAGAAGGTCCGTGCCGGCAGTGCGAAGGCCTCGGCCCAGGCCGTCCCCACCAACGCCGGCGCCGGGCCGGCGGGCACGCCCGTCCGCGCCGGCGGCCCGATCAAGCACGTCTTCGTGATCGTGCGCGAGAACCGCACCTACGACCAGGTCTTCGGCTCCGACCCGCGCGGGGACGGGGACCCGGCCCTCGAGCTGTTCGACGACAACGGGGTGGCGGGACCGACGGGCGGCATCACCCCGAACGCGCACGCGCTGACCCGCCGCTTCCCGCTGCTCGACCACGTCTACTCCGACAGCGAGGTGTCCGTCGACGGGCACCTCATCACCGCCGGCAGCATCGCCAACGACTACGTCCAGCAGTCGACCGCTCAGAACTACTCGCGGCCGGGCAAGGCCTACGACTTCGGCATCGCCCCCATCACCTTCGGCCCGAACTTCTTCCTGTTCGACCAGGCCGTCAAGCAGAACATCTCCTTCCTCAACTACGGCGAGCAGGCCGCGGGGGTCCTGCCCATCGGCGCCGACGGCCGCCCCACCTACGACGCGGTCATCGCCAACTCGAACCTCGCCTACCCCGGGCCGGTGCAGATCGGCTGCCTGGCGCCCCTCGGGCCGGGCGGCAACCTGGCCAGCTGCTTCCAGGACTCGGGCATCGTCGGGACGACCGGGACCGTCACCGCCGCCACCAGCCGCGTCAACATCTTCAACCGTCAGTTCAGCCAGCAGGTGGCGACCGGATCGGTGCCGGCCTTCAACTACCTGGTCGTCCCCAACGACCACACCAACGGGACGACGCCGAACACCTACACGCCGCAGGCGCTGATCGCCGACAACGACCTCGGCGTCGGGCAGATGGTCGACATCATCTCGCACTCGAGCGTGTGGGGATCGAGCGCGATCCTGGTCGAGGAGGACGACTCGCAGGACGGCGCCGACCACGTCGACGCCCACCGCCAGCCCGCGTTCGTGATCTCGCCGTGGTCCAAGGGCGGCGTCGAGGTCCCGACGCGCTACGACCAGTACTCGATCATGGCCACCGCCGAGCGGATCCTCGGCCTCAAGCCGCTGTCGACCAACGACGCGCTGGCCACGCCCATGTACGACGCGTTCATCTCCGGCAACGAGAAGCCCAACCTCGCGCCCTACACCGCGATCCAGCCCCAACACCCGCTCAACGAGATCAATCCGTCCGGAGGGCGGATGGCCGCGCTGTCGACGGCGATGCCGTTCGTCGGCGACCTCGACCTGATCCCGCAGGCGGTCTCCGACGCGATCCTCTACAGCGCGGTGTTCGGCTCGCTCGATGGCTTCAGCGGACCCGGACCGCGGGCGTCGGAGGCCGAGCACGCCCGTGCGGTGGGGGCGCTGCGGGCGGTCAGCGCCGGACGCAGCGCCCGCGCCTGGCTCGAGCGCCACGGCGGCGAGGCCGACGACGAGGAGGACGAGGACGACAGCCCGCAGGGCCGGCGCGCGCTCCGGCTCGTCCGGCGCCCGAAGCTGACCGTGCCGCAGCGCTCGCAGGCGGCTGCGGAGGCCCGCGGCGCGCTGGAGGCGATCGGGCGATGAGACGCGTGCTCGTCCTCGCCGCAACGCTTCTCGCGCTCGGCGCCGCACCGGCACACGCGCTGCCGCCGATCAAGCACGTCTGGCTCATCCAGCTCGAGAACCACTCCTATGACGAGACCTTCAACAACGCCGAGCACCCGTACCTGTGGACGCAGCTGCGCTCGATCGGGCAGGTCCTCCCCCAGTACCACGCCACCGGACACGCCAGCCTGGACAACTACATCACCCAGATCTCCGGCCAGGCCCCCAACCTCGACACGATGGCCGACTGCCAGAACTACATGGACGTCACCCCCGGGATCATGGGCACGGACGGCCAGGTCGCCGGCCAGGGGTGCGTGTACCCCGCCAACACGAAGACGTTCGTCGACCAGCTCGAGCAGCGCGGCCTGACCTGGCGGGGCTACATGGAGGACATGGGCAACGACCCGGCGCGCGAGAGCGCGACCTGCGGCGCCCCCACGCTCGGCCAGCGCGACCCGACGCAGTCGGCCACGGCGAACGACCAGTACGCCGCCCGCCACAACCCGTTCGTCTACTTCCATTCCATCCTCGACCCGCCCGGCCGTTGCGCCGCGCACGTGGTCCCGCTGCCGCCCCTCTCCAGCGACCTCGAGAAGGTCTCCACGACGCCAAACTTCTCCTGGATCACGCCCAACCTGTGCAACGACGGCCACGACGCGACCCCCTGCGCCGGCACCAACGCGAAGGGGACAAAGGAGGGCGACCTGATCGCCGCCGACGCGTTCCTGGCCAAGTGGGTCCCGGTCATCACCGCCTCGAAGGCCTTCCGCGAGGACGGGCTGCTCATCGTCACGCTCGACGAGTCCTCGATCGGGGACGCAAGCGCGTGCTGCGGCGAGCCCGCCGGGCTCAACACGCCGATGCCAGGCATCTTCGGGCCTGGCGGCGGGCGCATCGGCACCCTGATGATCTCGCCCTACATCACGCCCGGCTCCGTCAACGACACGGCCTACAACCACTACAGCCTGCTGCGCTCGATGGAGGACCTGTTCGGCATCCGCGAGCACCTGGGCTACGCGGCCATGGACGGGCTGCCCGCGTTCGGCGCCGACGTCTATGACCGCCCGCAGGGTGGGACGATCCCGGGCGTTCCGGCGCTGCCGGCCGGCGACATGGGCTCCACGGGCACATCGCGCAAGCTGCGCGTCCGGCTGCGCTCCCGGCTGCCCCGGCGCCTGCACCGGCTGCGCCACCTCCGGGTCCGGCTCGCCCTCCGCGGGACCGACCGGCTGACCACGTCGGTGCAGGTGCGGCTGCGCTCCCGCGGGCGGACGATCGGCAGCAGCGGCCCCGCCCGGTTGATCCGCCACGGCCGTGGCCGGCTGCGCGTACGGCTGCGCCGGCGGGTCGTCCTGCGCCCCGGCCGCTACACGCTCGTCGCCCGTGCGGTGCATGAGGGCGAGGTCGTCGCCAGCGCGCGCCGGACGCGGCACATCCGGCGCCTGTGACGATCCCGTGACGGGAAACGTCCTGGAAACAGGACGGTTCCGGCTGATGGGGAGCCTCACGGGTGATGCGACGCTCACTGCTCATCGGCGGCACCACCATGGTCCTCTCGACCGTCGGCAACCCCGCCACCGCGACGGACCCGCCGCAGCGGCGCCAGCACGTCCAGGTGCTGGCCATCAACGACTTCCACGGCAACCTGGAGCCGCCTGCGGGCGCGGACGGGCGCATCGGATCGGTGCCCGCCGGCGGCGCCGCGGTGCTGGCCACGCACCTCCGGCGCCTGCGCCGCGGGCACCCGGTGTCGCTCACCGTCGGGGCGGGTGACCTGGTCGGCGCGAGCCCGCTGGAGTCCGCGGACGACGGGGACCGGCCGACGATCGACGCGCTCGACGCCATGGGCCTGCAGGTCTCGGCGATCGGCAACCACGAGCTCGACGACGGCCCGGACGCGCTGCTGGCCCTCGCCCGCCGGGCCCACTTCAGCTACCTGGCCGCCAACGTCCGCCGGGCGGGCGCGCCGCTGCTGCCGGGCACGCGGCTGCTGCGGGCGGGCCGGCACGCGATCGGTGTCGTCGGCGTCACCCTGCAGGACACGCCGAGCGTCGTGCGACCGGGAGCCACGGACGGGCTGACCTTCGCCGACGAGGCGGTCACCATCAACGCCGCGGCGCGCGACCTGCGCCGGCGGGGCGCCGACGCGGTGCTCGCGCTCGTCCACGAGGGCGGGCTGCAGGCAGGCGCTGACCCGGACGGCTGCGACAACCTCCAGGGGCCGATCACCGGGATCGCCGAGCGCCTCCACGGGGTCGACGCCGTCATCTCCGGGCACACGCACGACGCGTACGTCTGCCGCATCGGCGGCCTGCTGGTGACCTCGGCGTCCTCCTACGGGCGCATGATCACCGAGCTCGACGTCGCCTTCGCTCACGGCCGGGTCCGGGCCGTCAACGCCCACAACGTGGTGGCCACCCGCGACGCGCCGCCCGATCCCAGGGTCGCTGCCATCGTCGCGCGCGCCCGCCGCCGCGCGCAGGCCGTCGCCGGGCGCCCCACCGGCGCCGCGGCGTCCACCCTCTCACGCACGCCCAACGCGGCCGGCGAGTCCCGGCTGGGCGACGTGGTGGCGGACGCGCAGCGGGCCGCGGGCGGCTCCGACCTGGCCCTGATGAACCCGGGCAACATCCGCGGCACGGTCACGGCCGGCCCGGTCACCTACGGCGAGCTGTTCGCGGTGCAGCCGTTCGGGTCGCGGCTGGTCACGCGGACGCTCACCGGCGCGCAGCTGGACGCCATCCTCGAGCAGCAGTTCGACAACCCGGCGCCCGGCCAGGACAAGCTGCTCCAGGTCTCGCGCGGCTTCGCCTACCGGTACGACGGCGACCGGCCGGCGGGCGACCGGGCGACGGAGCTGAGTCTGGACGGCCACCCGCTCGCCGCAGACGCACGGGTCCGGGTCACCCTCAACGACTTCCTCGCCGCCGGCGGCGACGGCTTCTCCGCCGCGCGGGCCGGCGACGACGAGGCCCGTGGCCCGCTCGACGTCGACGCGCTGGCGGACTACTTCGCGGCCGCGGGCACGGTGGCGGCCGGTCCGCTGGATCGCATCCGCCGGGCCGGCTGACGCTCGGACGGCACCGGTCGCCGTCGGGCCGGCGGCGGCTCAGGCGGCGGCGGTGGCCGGCTCGGCCAGCGCCAGGCGCACCACGCCGGGCGCGTCCGTGATCAGGCCGTCGACCCCGAGGCGCGCCAGCGCGACCGCGTCGGCGGGGTCGTTGACGGTCCACGCGCGCACGGCCAGGCCGCGGTTCGCGGCCGCCGTGACGAGCTCCGCGGTGACGTGGCGCGCGCGGACGCCGACACCGCTCGCGCCGAGATCGCGGGCGCGGTCCAGCGCACGGTCCCCCGGCCGGCGCTCGTGCAGCGGCGCGACGGCGAGCCCGCGGCGGGCCAGGCGCCGCAGCGACGCCTCGTCGAGCGACTGGACGACGACGGCGTCGCCCAGCCCGAAGTCGCGCAGCAGCCGGAAGAGCCGGCGCTCCATGACCGGCGTCGGCTCCTTGAGGTCGAGCAGGAACCGGCAGCGGCCCTCGTAGCGCTCGAGGATCTTGCTCAGCCGCAGCGGCCGCACGGCTCGGGGCAGCGCCTTGATGTCGTCCCGGGTCAGCACGGACACGGCGCGCGGGTCGCGGGCCGTCCGCCACAGGGTCGCGTCGTGGATGGCGGTGAGGCGCTCGTCCGCGCTCAGGCGGATGTCGATCTCGAGCGTGTGCGCCCCGTCCGCGAGCGCGAGGTCGTACGCGCCCCACGTGTGCTCGGGGGCGTCGGCGGAGGCTCCTCTGTGGGCGATGATCTCCATGAAGGTGAGGCGCGGCCCGGTCCGGAGCGGGTTGAGGAGGAGAGGACCCTTACCCCGAAGCGGATCGCGCACCACAGACTGTCGCGCGAAGCGGACGGCGACTTGTGAAGATTCAGCCCTCGTCGGAGAGGTCGCCCTGCTGCTTGTCGAAGCCGCAGCGGAAGTTCTCGGGCTGGCCGACGGGCTTGGAGCCGGCGAAGCCGCCCTCGTTGCCGTTGTCGTAGACCGTCACGTACTGCAGCGTCTCCGGCGACGGGTTGGCCGGGAAGGCGACGGGATCCGGCTCGCCCGCCTTCGGGTCGCCCTTGGATTTGTCGCTCACGCCCTCCGAGCCCGCCGCGCTGGATCCCGCCTGCGTGGTGACCAGCGTGGCCGACATCTCGCGGCGGTCCTTCAGGCCGTCGGTGGCGTCCGTGTCGATGGACGCGGTGAGCTCGTCGTCGTCGAGCGTGCCGGCCAGCTTGACCCGGTCGGCCGCGCCGATGAGCTGCGCGGCGGTGGGCAGCCAGCCGCCGGCCTCGACGCACTTCTGCGTGGCGTAGAAGTACGTGTTCTTGCCGGCGTCCTCGGGCGGGAACGGGTACGGGCTGGCCTGCAGGCACCACGAGCCGAGGTCGACGCTGGTCGGCGCGCACTTGCCGGTCAGGTCGTCGCCGGTCTGGCCGCCGACGCGTGCTGCCGTGCGCGCCTTGGGCACCGTCGGCAGCAGCTTGGCGGGAATGCGCCCGTTGCGGTCCAGGCGCACGAGGTGCCCGCGCGTCTTGGCGGGCCGGCCGGCGTCGCGGGCGGCTAGCGCGGTGCCGCCCAGCGCGACGGCCAGGGCGATCAGGGACACGAGCAGCCCGGCCGGGCCGGACAGGTGGTGCAGGCGGCGGATCATCGGTACCTCCGGTGGGTGCGGGTGGGACGGGCGGCGGCGACGGCCACGTCGACCCGCCGGTCGCGGCGGCGGGCGCCGAGCGTCAGGCTCGCGCCGGCCAGGGCGGCGATGGCGGCCAGGCCGGCGAAGTAGGGCGCGACGGGACCGTGCTCGTCGGGGTGGTAGGCCGAGGCGGCCGACGAGGACTCGGGCGCGGCCTCCTCCTCGCGCTTCTCCTCCATGACGCGGATGGTCGCGCCACCGGGCGGGATCGGCCGCGCGAAGCCACCGGCCGGGGGCGGCGGCTGCGTCGGCGTGCGAGCGGTGTTGTCGGGCGTCGGCGGGACCAGCGAGGTGAGCGGCGGCAGGCCGGGCGCCGCCGGCCGCGGCGCCGGTGGCTTGGGC
This sequence comes from uncultured Solirubrobacteraceae bacterium, assembly GCA_964242305.1. Lineage (GTDB taxonomy): Bacteria > Actinomycetota > Thermoleophilia > Solirubrobacterales > Solirubrobacteraceae > DATLGB01. Next base: position 71,326 of record CAXTBB010000016.1, on the reverse strand, counting down.
TTGGCCTTGGGGACGACCTTGGCGGGTGGGACCGCGGCGGGGGGCGGCGGCACGAGCGGGGTCGGCGGCGGGCCGTCACCGGCGGGCGCGGGCGCCGGGGCGGGCGCGGGCGCGACGACGGGGTTCTGGGCCGCGTTGGTGAACCGCGAGGGATCCAGCGGCACGGTGCCGCACGGCCGCTGGACGCTGCCCTTCTGCACGGTCACCTGGGTCGAGTAGCTGAGGCCGCCGGCGGCGATCGTGACCGTGGTGGTGCCGGCGTTGTACGGGCAGAAGAGCCCGCTGGCGGCGTCGGGGATGACCTTGTCGTCGGGGCCGATCAGCGGCTTGCGCAGGTTGGTCGAGGCCGGGTCCTGGCGGACGAAGTCCCCGATGTCCTTGTCGGAGGACGTGAACGTGTACTCGGGGGCGATGCGCGTGGTGCAACCGGCCGTCGTGCAGGGCGCCGCCGGGAAGGAGACGTAGGGATCGCCGCCGGGCGGGTCCGGCGTCCCGCCGGCGATCGGCCCCCAGCGGTCGCCGGACTCGGGCCGGCGTCCGATGCCCTGGAACAGCGACGGCCTGGAGCGGCGCAGCAGCGTGCCGTCGACGGGCTGCAGCGAGAGGTCGTCGATCACCGGCAGCGCGCGCACCGCGACGGGGGCGCGGTTGGTGGCCGGGTCACGCCCGGACACGTTGACCTCCGCCAGCAGGTAGGCCGTGTCGCCGAAGCGCGCGTCGGGCTCGGTGTCGGCGTCGGCGACGGGCGAGCGGTAGCCGAGCGTCCCCGTGCCGAAGGTCGGCAGCGTCTGCGCGGCGCCGGCCGGGACGGCGCCCGTGCGGTTCTCCTCCGGGCGGTCGTAGAAGTACGCCGAGGCGCCGCCGGCGAGCAGGACGTTGGCGACCTCGTCCCCGTCCGAGGCGACGTTGAGCTTGGGGGTGGCGCGCGGGTTGAGGTCGCGGCTGCCCATGACGACGGCCGGGACGCCGCGCCCGCGGGCCGCGTCGAGCTGCGCCTTCAGCCACGGGAGCTGGGGCTCCGCCGGCACCTGGTAGGGATCGGAGGCCGCCAGCGACCCGCGCGAGTTGTCGATCACGATCACCCGCACCGTGCCGCCGTCCCCGGCCGAGTCGAAGGCGTAGTGGCTGCGCGCGCTGGAGTCGGCCGCGGCGGCGGTGGAGGTCGACTCGATCCCCGCCGGCGCCGCACCGGTGCCGAACGGGGCGGGGAAGTCGGCCAGCGCCGAGAGGAACGCCGCCGGCCCGGAGCCCTCGCTGTCGGCCTCCGCCAGCGCCGGGTAGACGGGGACGTCGGCCGAGCCGAGCAGCTCGCCCAGGCGGTTGGACTCCTCGGCGTCGGTCGGGCCGGCGCCGGCCGGCAGGCGGCCGCCTGTGTAGAGCATGAAGCGGGGCCCGCCCGGCTTGGCGCGCAGGGCGGCGACGCGGCTGACGGCGGTGCTCAGGGTCACGTCCGGGGCCAGGCTGCGGTCCCGGTAGGCCGCGCAGGGCGCCTCGCACTGCGCGTGGCCGGCGACCGCGAAACGCACGATCCCGGACCCGTCGAGAGCCGGCGCCGCCTCCGCGGCCGCGGTCGGGGCGAGGTCCCCCGCGGGCGTGTCGAAGTAGCGCTGGACGGCGGCGGTCTGCACGCGGCTGCGGTCCTGCTTGGCGCTGCCGCCCCGGCCCGAGGAGCCCCGGCCGGCGGAGTCCGACTCCCCGCTCCAGCCCCCGACCGCCCAGCCCTGGCCGTCCGCGCCCAGCAGCAGCGCCAGCGTGGGATCGGTCTTGAGCGGCCGGTCGGTCGCGCTGGCGTTGTAGGCGGTGCGCTGCTCGTCGCGCCAGCCGTCGGCGGTCTGGCGGACCAGGTACCCGTCGCCGGGCAGCGCGTAGGGCGGCACCAGCGGCTGGGGCAGCGACGGATCGGTCTCGGGCAGCGCCTCGTCGATCGGGTAGCCGATCCGCGGGCTGATCGATAGCACCGCCCGCACCTCGCCGCCGTCGCGGAACGCGGCCGCCGCCACGGGGGAGGACTCGACCAGGGGCTGGGCGGCGAAGTGCCAGGGGGCGTCGGGCCCGTCGCGCTCGATGACGACGTTGCGGCCCGCGGCGACGGCCCCGCCGTCGGGCAGGCCGGCGACGACGGTCAGGCGCGGCGGGGTGGCACCGAGCTTCGCCAGCAGCGCCGCGGCACCCGTGTCGGGATGGAACGCGACGCCCGGCCCGTCGGAGACGAGCAGGTCCGGCCCGCCCGCCACCAGCGCCTCGCGGCCGGCGAAGGCAACGCTCGTGAAGTCCGCCGAGGCGTCCGCGACCGGGAGCGCGACCTGCGTCCAGGTCTTGTCGTAGGCGAACAGGACGCCCTCTCGACCGACGGCGAAGCCGCGACTGGCGTCGGCGGGGTCGAAGGCGACGCCGAGCAGGTTGCCGACGAAGCCGGGCGGCGCCGCGGGGTCGCGCTCCCACAGGTTGGTCTCGGCCTGCCATAGCCACATGGCGCCGAGGTCGCCGACTGCGTGCGCGCGCCGCGCCTCCGGCCACGCCACCCCGCGCAGCAGCGGCGCCGTGACCGCGCCCGTGGAGGTGAGCAGGAACTCGCGCTGCCAGCCGACTCCGGGCGTGTAGCGCTCCACGCCGCCGTCGGCGCCGACGGCGAGCGCCTTGCTGTCGGGGGCGGCGATCGGCTTCCCGGGCTCCCCGACGACCGCAGTCAGCGGCGCGCGGAGGGCGACCGGCCAGCGCCGCAGATGCGTCGGAGGGGCGTCGCGGCCGATCTTCACGGGTCCCTCGAGGAAGCCCTGGTCGGGGGCGAGGAAGGCGCCGCTGGGGCGGAACGGGAGCCCGCCGCCGGGCAGCACGCTCCAGGTGTCGCCGGTCAGCGAGGCGTAGCTGCCGATGCCGGCGGGCTCCCCGCCGGCCCCCTCGATCACGTTGGTCACGATCCGCGAGCCGTCGGCGAACGGCTGGGAGCGATAGCCGTAGCGCGGCGCGAAGTGGAAGCCCAGCGGCGCGTCGCAGCCGGTGCCCGTGTCGCAGAAGACGCCGGTGACCGCCTTGGCGGCACCGTCGTAGCGGACGCTGACGTCGGCGCCCGCGCGCGTGCCGTCGATCCAGACGAGGCCCGGCGCGGCGCTCAGCGTCTCGCTGCGCCCGGCCAGCGGCTGGATGCCGTCGGTCCGCCGGCCGAGGTCGACCCGCACCCAGCGCGGCGCGCCGCCGGTCACCTCGCGGTGGAACAGGTCCAGGCCGTCGGCGCCGTCGTCGGCGAGCAGCCAGCCGGCGCCGGCGGTCGTGGCCGCGATGGCGAGGATGCGGAACGGGTCGGGCCCGGCCGGGACGTCGATGGGCTCGCGCGTCCACGCCTCCCCGTCGTAGCGGGCCACCGCGAGCTCGCGGTCGGGACCGAGGATGCCCACGTAGGCGCCCGTCCGGTCGCCGGTCTCGGTCTCGAACGCCCCCGCGGCCACGCGACCGGCGCCGCGGTCGCCGGCCAGCTCCTCGCCGGCGCTCGGATCGACGACGCCGGGGCCCGGCCCGGGGACGACGCGGAAGGGCCCGCCGGGGTCGCGGACGATCACGCTGGGCGCCGTGCCGTCGGTCCCGATGACCAGCACGCCGCCGTGGCCCGTGACGCGCTCGGCGAGCGGGTTGGGGTCCGGTCCGTTGACCGCGTTGCCGTCGGCGTCCTGGGGCGTCGCAGCGATCTGCCAGCCGGTGGCGGCGGTCCAGCGCTCGAAGGTCAGCTGGCCGCGGCTGCGCTCGGGTCCGAAGGCGAGCGTGTCGCCCCCGACGCGGGGCGGGGTGACGCCGCGCACGGTGCGCAGGCCCCAGATCTCGGGGACGGCGGCGTCGGGGGCGGCGCCGATCAGCGTCGTCTGCAGGTCGGCGACGCCGAGGTCGGGGAGCGCCCGGACGGGGGCGGGAGCGTCGGCGCCGGGGCTCGCGCCCGGGAGCGACAGCACCACCGCGAACACCGCCGCGGCGAGGACGAGGAGCGCGGCAGCCCTCACCGCGTCGTCACCGTGGTGCCGTCGTCGGGCGCCGCCTGGCCCTTCTCCTTCGTGATGAACTTGAGCGCCGTCGGATAGTGCTTGCGGCTGAGCTTGAGGCGCAGCCGGTGCGTGCCTGGCCGCAGGCGCGTGACGCGCGTCCGGGCGACGACCTTGCCCTTGCGGCGGGCGACCAGCCCGACGCGCGCCACGCGCGTGAGCTTGAAGGACACGATCAGGGTGAGCTTGCGCAGCTTGGTCCGGACGTGGCGCAGGAGCGGCTTGAGCGTCGTGACGACGGGGTCCGGCGTTGCGGCCGCGACGACCTCGACCGGCGGCGGCGCGAACAGCTGGGAGTCGTCCTCGGGCGGGTCGTCGGGGACGAACTGCTCCGCCGCCTCGTTGGGGCGGAAGGTGATGAGCTTGGCGAACGCCGGGTCGGTGTCGCGGACCAGCGGGGTCCCGTCCGTGTAGTGGAACAGCCAGCCGCCGGTGGTGACCAGCCAGCCCTCCCCGGGCGCGGGGAAGGCGATGCGGGCGGCCGCACCGCGGCCCGAGCCGCTGGTGGGCAGCGTGGTGACGGTCGTCGCCCCGTCGGCGCCGAGCCTGGCCACGCGGGCCCGCGCGTTGGTGGAGCGGCTCTCGCCGGCGGCCTGCACGGCGACGAAGGCGGAGCCGTCGCCGGCCGTGGCGACGTCGACGAAGCGGTCGCGGTCCGTGAACTGCGAGCGGTCGAACGGCACCTCGGCGAAGCTGTCGTCGCGGGTGCGGCGCGCTGCCACCGGCGGCCGGGGGACGCTGCCGTCGGAGGGCTTGGACGGCCCGCTGGCGGCGCCGCCGCCGACCGCCCACAGCGCGTCGTCCCCGGCGGCCAGCGCGAGCAGGTCGCTGCCGTCGGGCGGCGTGCCCGCCGGCGCGATGATCTGGAACGGGTCCTCGGTGAACGCGTCGCCGGCGAGGAACTGGATCAGGTGGGGTGCCGAGTCCGGCTCGTCGGGCGTCAGCAGCGGTGGCGCGTCGCTCGCGCCGGGGCGGGCGCCGGACACCGTCGTCTCCCAGACGCGCCCGAACGCCACCGCCAGGTCGCTGGCGCCACGGCCCTGGGGCGCATAGGAGGAGCTCAGCGCCGTCCCGTCCCAGTGCAGGTGGAAGCCGCCGATGCGCTGGCCGGACGCGTCGGTGGCCCCGACTCCGGCGAACCAGCAGTCCGAGGGGCCGTTGCAGACGCCAGCGTTCATCGCGCGGTACGGATCGGGGGACGAGTCGGCGGTGCTGTAGCTGGCGGCGACCTCGCCGTCCTTGAAGTGGCAGAGGCCGAGGCCGGCACCCGCGCGCGGGCGGGAAGGCTCGGTGATCGTCCAGAACTCGCTCGGCCCCGCCCAGACGATCCGCGTCGTGTCGGCGGCGCCGCCACACACGGTGGACAGCTGCGTCCAGCTCGCCCCGTCCCAGGTCAGCAGCCCGCGCGGGACCGTCTCGTTGCCCTCCACGGCCAGCAGCCCGCGGTTGGGCGCCCAGAACTGGAGGTCGCCGGGGACCCCGAGCGGGACCTTGAAAGCGGCGCCCGCGGGCGGGTCGGGCTGGGCCAGCCGCCACGTGGGGTCGGCCGCGCGGGCGGTCGCCGGGACCGCCGCGAGGGCCAGCACGGCGGCCGCCGCCGCCGTCCTACGCACGGCTGTCGCCCGCCGGCAGGGCCGGGCGGCGGCGGTCCGTCGTGGGGAGCGTCGCCAGGTCGGCCGAGTGCACCGTGGACAGCAGCGCCTCGAGCGCGACGCCCGACAGGGTCTCCTGCTCGAGCAGGGAATCCGCCGTCTCGGTCACCGACGACCAGTTGGCCCGCAGGATGGCGACCGCCTTGGTCTCCGCGTCCGCCACGAACCACTCCACCTCGCGGTCGATCAGCTCGAGCGTGCCGGGGCCGACCGAGCCGAGGTCGTGCAGCGACGCGCCCAGGAACACCTCCCCGTCCTTCTCCCCGATCGTCACCGGCCCGAGCGCCTCCGACATGCCGAACGAGGTGACCATCGACCGGGCCAGCTGCGTGGCCGCGTGCAGGTCGTCGTTGACCGTGGTGGAGAAGTGGCCGAAGGCGACGCGCTCGCCGGCGGCGCCGGCGACGATCCCGATCAGCCGCTTGCGCAGCGCCGGCTCCTGCTCGATCACCGCGTCGCGGTCCGACAGCATGTGCGCCGCCGTCCCGAGCTGGCGCCCGCGAGCGACGATGGACAGCTTCTGGGCCGCCACCGTCTGGCCGATGGCGCGCGTGACGACGGCGTGCGCCGCCTCGTGGACGGCCACCACCCAGCGCTCGTCGTCGGTCATCAGGTGCTTCTTGGCCGGGCCGGCCACGACACGGTCGATGGCCTCCTCGAGCGTCTTCTGGTCGATCAGCTTGTTGCCGCCGCGCACGGTCAGCAGCGCCGCCTCGTTGACCACGTTGGCCAGCTCGGCGCCCGAGAAGCCCGGGGTCAGGCGGGCGATCTCGGTGAGGTCGACGTCCGGAGCCATCGGCCGCTTGCCGCCGTGCAGCGAGAGGATGGCCAGGCGACCGTGGACGTCGGGGTTGTCGACCGTGACCTGACGGTCGAAGCGGCCCGGGCGCAGCAGCGCCGGGTCGAGGATGTCGGGCCGGTTGGTGGCGCCCATGACGACGATCCCGGCCTCGCCGCCGAAGCCGTCCATCTCCACCAGCAGCGCGTTGAGCGTCTGCTCGCGCTCGTCGTTGCCCTGGCCGATGCCGGCCCCGCGGCGGCGGCCGGCGGCGTCGAGCTCGTCGATGAAGATGATCGCCGGCGCCGCCTTGCGCGCCTTGCGGAACAGGTCGCGCACGCGGGCCGCGCCGACGCCCACCAGCGACTCGACGAAGTCGGCGCCGCTGAGCGAGAAGAAGCTGGCGTCGGCCTCGCCCGCGACCGCGCGGGCCAGCAGCGTCTTGCCGGTGCCCGGCGGGCCGACGAGCAGCACGCCCTTCGGGGCGGCGGCGCCCAGCGACGCGTACTTCGACGGGTCCTCCAGGTAGTCGCGGATCTCCTTGAGCTCGGCCAGCGCCTCCGGGACCCCGGCGACGTTGGCGAACGTCACCGGTGCCTTGCTCTTCTTGGACTTGCGGCCCTCGCCCGTGAAGCGCGAGAACGCCGCGATGCCCCCGGCACCGCCGTCGGCGCCGACGCGCGTGAACAGCGCGAACAGGCAGACGAGCAGCAGGATCGGGATCAGGAACTGGACCAGGATCGCCCGTGCCGGCTTGCCCGACTGCTGGTCGACCGTCACGTAGGCACCGCGCGCCTGCAGGTCGCGGATGAGCGCCTGGGTCTGCGCGTCGGAGTGCGGGTACGCGGCCCAGTAGAGGCCGCCCTGGTTGGTGTGGACCACGACGCGCGAGTCCTGATCGAGCAGGGTGGCGTCGGTGATCGCGTGGCGCTTGGACAGCGTGTTGACCTGCGACAGCGCCACGGGCGTGCCGGGCGAGTCGGGGCCGATGTCGTCCAGCAACGAGAAGAACAGCACCGCCAGGGCGATGGCCGCGACCGCCAGGAAGGTGGCGAAGAGGTCTTTGAGGAAGAGGCGGGCCAGGAACCGGCCGACCGCCTTGACGGGGGTCCGCTTCGGGCGCTGCAGGGAACGCACGGGCTTCGGGGCCGGGCCCCGTCGGGGCGGGCGCCGGGAGGATCCTCCCGGCGCCGCCCCCGAGGTCGAGCTCACGTCTTCTTCGATCCCTTCTTCTTGCCCTTGAGGGTCAGCTTCTTGGTCTGCTTCGCCGCCTTGCCACCCGCGGGGGTGAACGTGACGGCGAGGCTGACCTTCAGCTTCTTGGTCTTCTTGAGCGCCTTCTTGGTCTTGCTGGAGGGCTTGATGGTGACCTTGAGGTTGCCGGCCGCCTTCGCCGTCCCGGTGGCCGAACCGACCTTCAGCTTCTTCGGCCCGGTGGCGGCGACCGCCACCGTGCCCGCGCCCGGCAGGCGCAGCGTGAGGCTGATGACGCCGGTCTTGGAGACCCGCGCCGAGTCGACCGAGAACACGTTGCTCGGGGGCGTCGGGGTGCCGGTCGCCGCCGGGGTGGGCGTCGGGCTCGGGGTGGCCGCCGGGGGCGTGTTGCCACCGGGCGGGGTGCCGCCCGTGGCGCCCTTGTTCCAGCCGACCTTGGCCGCACCCGCGCGCGCCAGCGCCAGGATGCTCGGGGGCAGCGCCTGGTAGTCACGCGAGAACAGCAGCCCCTGGACCGCGTCGCTCAGCGTCCGGTCCAGGTAGTCCTTGACCGTCCGCGCCTTGCTCTGCTCCGCGTCCGTGTTGCCGTACACCGCCGCGTAGTCGTCCCAGACCAGCATGTAGGTCAGGGCGCAGAGCGGGTAGCCCTGCGTCGAGCCCGCCGCGTTGACCGGAGCGAAGTTGCCGAAGGTGTCCGCGGGCAGGTTGGAGAACGTGGCGTTGGCGCAGTTGGCGCCGGCCGTCGCACCGGAGTCCAGCGGCTTGTAGCCGTTGGCGTCAGCGGTCGCCTCCACGTACGGCGTGCCGGCGGCCGCCGCGTTCTGCACCCGGATGAAGTAGGTCGAGTCCGTCGACCCCGAGTAGGTGAAGTTCTTCGACCGGGCGGTGCGGATGTCCGCGTACCCGATGCCGCCGTCCGTGGTCAGGTTGAGCACGTCCAGCAGCGCCCCGCCCCCCTTGACGGTGTTGGAGCACAGGTCCGAGGCGCAGGCGCCCGCACCCTGGGTCGGCAGCTTGGACGCAGGCCCGCCGGCGTCCGGCCAGCGCGTGTTGGGCGTGCCGCCCAGGTCGCTGCCCGTCCAGCCGCGGGTCCCGTTGATCGTCTGCAGCCACGCCTTCAGGGTGAACGTGGTGCCCGAGTCCTCGAAGCGCACGACGCGGTGGATCGGCAGCGCGGCGCAGGCGCCTGCGGCCCGCCCGCCGCCGGCGACCTCGCTGATGGTCGGGAGCAGCTGGCCCCAGGTCGTGATCTGCGCGGCGAACACCTTCTCGAGCTGGTCGGCCGACAGCTTGAGGCGGCCGGTGCCGTCGTTGGCGTCCATGGGCAGCGTGCAGCCCTCGGGATAGTGGACCGCGATGGTGGTCGCGCCGATCGCCACCGGGACGACGTGCAGCTTGCCGTCGTCGGCGGGGGTCACGTCGGCGAGGCTGGCGTCGATCGGGCCACTCTCGATCTGCGCGCGCTGTGTCGGGTTGGGCGCCTCGTCAGCCGCCGCGTAGCGGTAGTTGGGGTCGCGGTTCTGGGTCGGCGGAGTGCCGGTGCGCTCGCCCAGCGCCTGGCGTCCCGCGCCGGACCCGGCCGCGTTGAACGGGGCGATGGCCGGGGTGCCGCCGCAGCCGTTGGGCTGCGCGACGTTGAACTGCTCGGTGAAGAGCGTCTGGGCCGCGGCCTGGAAGGAGGCCCCGATGCCGGCGATGTTGTCACCGCCGCAACGGGGGAGGGTGAAGTCGGCCTGCGCCGGGAGCGGCGCGAGGGCCAGGGCCGTGACGGCGGCACTCCCGGCCAGGGTGGCCGCGAGCGTGCGCCGGCGGGGCCGAGCGGAACTGCGCATAGTGGGGTACGTCCTTTCCGAGCGGAGGGGGAATCTGCCGGCGAGACCATGGACGTCTCCCGAGCGGTTTGGAAGAGTCGGTAACGAAGCTTCCACACGTTCGTCACAACTCGACCACAAGCGCTTCACGACCTGATCACGAATGGCCGCCCTCACGTCGTCGCCTTGCGCTTGACGGGCAGGAAGCGGACCTTGCGCGCGACCACGATCTTGGCGCCTTTGGCCGCCGGGGTGAAGGTGATGCGCGCGCTCGCGTTGAGGTGGCGGAAGCGCTTGAGCGGCCGCCGGAACGCCTTGCCGGCCGTCAGCGTCACCCGCACGGTGCGGGGCGCCTTGGCCGTCGCCGACCCCGCGGCGAAGGTGCGCAGCCTGGTGCGCTTGCCGCCCGCGCCGGGCACGCGCCCGCGGGCCTGCACGCCGACGCGGCCGGCGGCCGGCACGGTGATGCGCAGCACGACGGCGCGGCTGCGGCCCTTGGCGCGCGAGACCCGCACCCGCAGGCCGGGCTCCTCGGGCGCCGGGGTCGTGTCGACCGCGTCGTTGACGGCGTCGTCAGGCGGGAGCGGGTCGTCGGTGGCCGGCGGCTCCGTCCGGGTGGCGACGAAGGCGTCCGTCCGCGCGTTGGCGTCGCCGAAGAACAGGTTGGAGGCGCCCGAGACGAAGCCGAGCCGCTGGCCGTCCGCGGCGATCGACACCTGCGTCCCGACCGACCCGCCCGACGCGTCGGCGCCGGTGTAGCCGGTCACGACCCGCTCCGTCGCGCCCGTGGTGAGGTCGCTGAGGTAGAGCTCGCGGGTGTCGGGCACCGCCCGTGGCGGACCGGTCAGCACCAGCCGCCCGCCCGTGAAGCGCGTCCGCGCCGTCGTGAACGCCAGCCAGCGCCCGTCGGGGGTCACGGTCATGCCGTCGATGCCGGCGCTGGCGGTGGTGTCGTCCACGGCGCCCTCCCGGGTCAGCTCCGCGGTCCCGGCCTTGCGGGTCTGGCGCAGGTCGGTGCTGAACAGGTCGAGCACGCTCGAGGACAGGGCGGTGGGACGCGGGAAGGCCGCGGTGAGGAACCACACCCTCCAGCCGTCGCCCGAGATCGCCAGGGGGCTCGCCGAGATCGAGGAGGTGCCCTGGTCGGGCGTCGAGAGCGGGCCGTAGCACGGTCCCGTCGCGGTCGGGTCGGCGGTGACCGTGACCGACGGCGAGCAGCCGGGGTCGTCGAGGTCGACGATGCCGGTGATGCGGCGGGTGGGGGCGGCGGGACCGTCGGCGAGGCGCTGCCACAGGTAGTAGGCGTCCGTGTCGGCGTAGGGCTCGCCGTCGAGGAAGGGCGTCTGGGCCTTGGCGTTGGCGCCCGTCCAGACGATCGCCGCGCCGTCGGCGCTGAGCGCCACGGGGCCGAACGCGCCGCCGGCGGGAGCGCCGTCGCTCCGTGCCCGGGTGACCAGCCGGGTCGTGCGGGTGTCGAGGTTGCGCACGTAGAGCTGGCCAGCCGGCACGGTGGGCGTCGCCGCCGCGGGCAGGTCGGACGGGACGTTGGTGCGGAAGGCGACCGTGCGGCCGTCGGCGCTGATCGACGTCAGCGGCCACAGCTCGGCGCCGGCGCGCACGCCCTGCGGATCCGACGACGTGGCGTAGGTGGCGCCGGCGTCGCTGCCGTCGCGGGCCGACACGAGCGTGTAGGCGCCGGCCTGCGCGGCCGGGATCGTCATGTCGCGCACATAGACGTCGACGGCTCCGTTGGTGTCCGCCGGCACGAGCCCGTAGGCGGTCGAGAAGGCGACGTAGCGGCCGTCGGCCGACACGGACGGGTTGCGGGCGCCGAGCTCGATCAGGCTTCCGTCGCTCTCGGCCACCTCGTCGCCCGACGCGACCGTGGCCAGCGCGTCCGAGCCGAGCTCGCGGCGGAACACCCCGCCGAGGCGGTCGGTCCCCGGCGCATCGGCGTCGTCGTCGGCGAACAGGTTGGTGGCGCGCGTCTGGAAGACCGCGAAGCGGCCGTCGGCGCTGACCGCGCTCACCTGCGACGCATCGTCGGCAAGCTCGCGGCGCTCGGGCGAGGCGGACACCACGGTGGCGCCGGGGGCGAAGAACGCGTCGGCGGCGCCCGGGAGCAGCAGGGCCAGCGCCGCGGCGAGCAGCAGGCGCTTCATCGCGTCCGCACCGTCCGTACCGTCCGCACGCGGTTGCCGGCCTTGTCGCGGCCGCGCACGAACGCCTTGAAGCGGCCGGCGCGGGTCAGGCGCAGCGCGTACCGGCGCTGCCCCGTCAGCGTCTTGCCCTCGCCGATGCGCAGGCGGGTGGAGGCGGCATCGAGGCCCGACTGGCGGTCGGTCAGGGTGACGACGACGGTGCGCCGCCCGCGCCGGCGGACCGTCACCGTCGGCGGGCTGCGGTCCACCTTGAGCTCGGCCGGGTCGCTGGTGGTCTCCTGGCCGCCGCTGTCGGTGGCGATCACCGCCACGGTCTGGCGGCCGCTGCCGACGTCGTCGCCCTTGAGCGTGTAGCTGGTCCCCGTGAGCCCCTCGGCCACCGTCTGGTCATCGACGGTGACCGTGTAGGTCACGCCGCCGATCGCGTGGGCGGCGGGGTCCCAGCGCAGCTTCACCGTCGGCGTGGCGACCCAGTCGATGGGCGTCTGCACGCCGAACTCGTCCGGCGGCGCGTCGACGGCGGTGGCGCCGATCTGGGTGGTCGCGCCGGACCCCTGGAGGAAGCCGATCAGCGCGTCGCCGAGGCCGGAGCCGGCCAGCTCGAGGGAGCCGACGATGCCGCCGCGCGCCGCCGACACCGTGCGCTGCTGGGGGACGCCGTCGGCCCGCAGCTCGTGCACCTCGACGCCGGGCCGGCGGTTGACGTCGACCCCGAAGGCGACGACGGCCGCGCCGCTGCCGGCGAGCTCGACGCCGGGGTCGCCCGTCGCGGTGCTGCTGCCCGCGTCGATGCGCTGCGGCGCCTGCACGCCGCGGTCGGTGCCGCGCGCCGCCATCGCGGCCACGCCGTCGGTGAAGCCGGTCGCGAAGCTGCCGTCGGCGTCGACGGCGACGCTGGGGGCGCCGGGCGCCGACACGCCCGCGTCCACGGCCGCCGGGGCGGCGAACTTCGCCGCGTCGGTCGCGAAGGTCTGGGGCACGAGCGCGACCAGGTCGTGAGCCCGCGTCTCCCCCGCGCCGGGCAGCTGGCGGTAGGCGATCGCCCCCGCTCCGAAGCCGGCGGTGTCGAGGCTGAAGGCGTCCGCGCCGGCGAGCGAGGCGGCGCCGTCGGACGCGCTGACCTGGTCGACCACCCCGAGGCTGCCGCCGAACACGCGCCGGGCCCAGATGCGGTCGACGAACTGGTCGTCGGGCTCCTGCCAGGCGACGATGCCGTTGCCGGTCGTGTCGATGGCGACCTTCGGCGCGGTCGCGGCGGTCGGCTGGCGGACGGGGACGCTCGGCTGGCGGGCGAACGACGTCCCCAGGCCGGTCCAGTACTGGCCGCTGAAGCGCGCCATCCGGCGCTCGACGGTCACGTAGCCCTGCGGCAGGGCGGCGTTGGCCTGGTCGGAGGTGACGACGCTGTAGGCGAGGTAGCCGGCCCCGCCGCGGTTGAGCGCGATCGACGGGTAGGTGGCGGTGGCCTCGCCGATGCCCGCGTCGATCAGGGTCGGCGCCTGGAAGCGGCGCGCGCCCGGGCCGAGGACGGAGGAGTACAGCCGGTCCGTGCCGGTGCCGAATTCCTGCACCCACACGACCACGAGCTCACCGTCGTCGGCGGCGCCGATGACGGGGAAGGTCGAGTCGAACCGCTGCCCGGCGTCGACGCGTTGCGGGGATTGCCAGGCGCCGCCCGTGAACTGGGCGGCGAAGACGTGGCTGACCCCGTCGACGCGCTTTCGGTAGACGAGCCCGCCCGTCCCGTCCTCGGCCATCGCCACCCCGCCGAGCTCGAGGATGTCCGCGGACGGGCCGTCGATCGTGGCGGCGTCCTGCACCGTGGCGCGGGCCGCGGGGGCGGCGAGCGCGGCGAGCAGGGCGAGCGCCGCCGAGCCGGCGACGAGGAGGTTCCGAGCGACCACGACGAGCGCCAACGTACGCCGCGATCACAGGCTGTGGACAAGTCGTTCACCGGACTTTCACCGGCAGCGGCCCAGCGAACCAGCACCATCCGAGCTCGGACGGTGCCCCCAAGGCTCGGTGCGCGTCCCCGCCGCAAAAGCCCTGCATACGCCGGAGGTATCGCCATGTCCAGAATCCGTCTGTCCATCATCGCCGCGCTGGTCGCGTGCCTCGCGCTGCCCGTCGGGGCGACAGCGAAGCCGAAGATCACCATGAGCGGCTCCACTTCCGTCTACCCGCTGGCCAAGCTGCTCGCCACCAAGTACGTGAAGACCTTCAAGAACGCCGCCTCGTTCACCATCCTGCAGGGCAGCTCCGACATCGGCATCAACGACGTCGCCCACGGCCGCGTCTCCATCGGCAACTCCTCCCGCGACGCCCAGACCGGTACCGATCCGCACGGCCTCGTCTTCAACAAGATCGCGCGCGATGGCATCTGCCTCATCACCAACAACAAGAACCCGATCGGCAACCTCAGCCAGGATCAGGTGCAGGACATCTTCTCCGGCCGCGTCCGCGACTGGGGCGACGTCGACGGAGCCCAGGTGAAGGGCTCCATCAAGCTCATCGCCCGCACGGCCGGGTCCGGTACCGGGGATGCGTTCCAGAACATCTTCATGGGCCCCGACCTCAAGGTGGCCGGCTCGGCGTCGACCAAGGCGAGCAACGGCCTCGTGCAGCAGGCGGTCCGGTCGAGCTCGACGGCGATCGGCTTCGTCTCGTTCGACTTCACCGCCGGCGTGCACGCGACCGGCTACAAGGGCGTGGCCTGCAACCTGCGCAACGCCAAGTCCGGTCAGTACCCCGGCGTGCGCAACTTCTGGATGGTCACGCGCGGCAAGGCGACCGGCGCCGTCGCGAAGTTCATCAATTGGGTGCAGAAGTCCGGCGCGGCCCGCAAGATCATCGGCACGCACTGGGTGCCGCGGTCCTAGATGGCGAGCGCGGCGACCATCCGCCGGGCGCCCGTGGAGGCGTCCGGCTCGGCCGGTCCCTGGGGGGACCGCCGGGTCGAGCTCGCGCTCGGCGCCCTGGGGGTCTTCCTCCTGGCGCTGATCGCCGGCATGATCGTGTTCGTCTTCGCGCGGGCGTGGCCGTCGTTCTCGCACAACGGACTGCACTGGTTCACGAGCGGCGGCAGCGTCGACCAGCAGTTGCAGGGCATCTTCAACTCCCCCGCCGACCCTGCTCACTACGAGTACAAGCTGCGGGCCTGGCCCCTGCTCTACGGGACGGCGCTGACGACGATCTTCGCGGTCGGCTTCGGCCTCGTGTTCGCGCTGCTGAGCGCGATCTTCATCGTCGAGTTCGCCCCGCCGCGGGTGCGGTCGATCCTGGAGCCGGTCGTCCGGCTGCTCGCCGCCGTCCCGTCGGTCATCTACGGGCTGATCGGCATCCTCGTCCTCGTCCCCTTCGTCGGCGACCACCTGGCCTCGCGCGGCCGGGAGGAGTCGGTCGCCTACGTCGTGCAGCTCACCGGCGCCTGCGTCCTGGTCGCCACCGTGATCCTCACCGTGATGATCACGCCGATCATGATCGCGATCATCGTGGACGCGCTGCGGGCGGTCCCGCGGTCCTGGCAGGAGGGCGGCGCCGCGCTCGGCGTCAACCGCTGGCGGGTGATGTGGACGATCAGCGTGCGCGCGGTGCGGCCGGCGATCGTCGCCGCCGCGGTGCTCGCCTCCGCCCGTGCGCTGGGCGAGGCGATCATGCTCTCCATGGTCTCCGGGTCGGTGGGCTTCGCGCCCAACCCGCTCGACGGCTTCACGTTCTTCCTGGAGCCGACGCGTCCGCTGGCGGCCACCATCGTCGACAACGCGGAGGGCCTGTCGGTCAAGCCGTTCGGCCAGACCATCTACGCGTTCGCGGCGATCCTGCTCGTCTCGAGCGTCTTCCTCAGCGTCGGGGGCTGGCTCATCCGCCGCCCGCTTCGGCGCGTGGGGGTCGGGGCCGCGTGAGCGCGGGCGCCGTCACCACCGCGAAGCCGCCGCGCGAGCGCGTCGCCGACTGGCCGCTGATCGACCGGATCGGCTATGGGCTGTGCTGGGCGGCGGGCATGCTGCTGTGCGCCCTCGCGGTCGCCATCGTCGGCTACATGCTCGTCCGCGGGATCCAGTACCTCAAGCCGTCCCTGCTGTGGACGCGACCGGAGGCGACCCTCGACCAGAAGACCAGCGGCGGCTTCCTCGACCCGCTGATCGGCACGTTCATGCTCACGGTGATCGGCGTCGCCATCGCCGGCGTGGTCGGCGTCGCCGTGTCGGTCTGGCTGACGGAGTACGGCCGGCCGGCCTGGCTCGGCCGCCTCGTCGAGTCCGCCATCGAGGTCGTCGCGGGCACCCCAAGCATCGTCCTGGCCATCTTCGGACTGCTCGTGTTCCAGTCCGGGGCGCTCGGTTTTCTCTCTTTCCGCGCGGAAGGCGGCGGCGTGTTCGGCCGCTCGTTCTTCGCGGCCGGGACGATGATGTCCTTGATCGCCCTGCCGCTCGTGGTGGGCGCGACCCGCGAGGCGCTGGCCGCCATCCCGCGCCACGTGCGCGAGGCGTCCTACGCGCTCGGCAAGACCCGGGCGGCGACGATCTGGCGGGTGCTGCTGCCGGCGTCGCGGCCGGGCATCGCCACCGGCCTCGCGCTCGGCATGGGCCGCATCGCCGGCGACACCGCCATCGTCGTGATCCTGCTCGGCGCGACCGGGCGGATCACGCCGCAGGACGGCCCGTTCCCGTTCGGCGTGCTGCGCGGGACCGGCTCGACGCTGACGTCCTACGTCTACAACAACTCCCCGGCCGGGGAGGGCAACGCCCCCGACAAGGCCTACGCGGCCGCCTTCGTGCTGCTGGTCATCGTCGTCGGGCTCAACTTCGTGGTCGGGCTGATCCGGCGCGGGAGCGGAGGGGTCGGATGGATCCGCTGATGAGCCCGCCGCCGCCGCGGCGCCGGATCCGGCCGGACGTGCCGGCGACGGTGGCCGAGGCGACCACCGCGGCGACGCGGCCGCCCGAGCCGCGGGCGCGCCGGCCCAAGCCGTACGGGCCCGAGCGCATGCGCGTGTCGGACCTGGTCATCCGCTACGCCGACAAGCCCGCCGTCCGCGACGTCACCCTTCCGGTGCGCTCGGGCGAGGTGCTGGCCCTGATCGGCCCGTCGGGGTGCGGGAAGACGACTCTGCTGCGGTCGCTGAACCGGCTCGTGGAGCTGACGCCCACGGCGACGCGCGAGGGCCGGATCGTCCTCGACGACGAGGACGTCGACGGGCTCGACGTGACCCGCCTGCGCCGCCGTGTGGCGATGGTCTTCCAGCAGCCCAACCCGTTCCCGATGTCGATCTTCGACAACGTCGCCTACGCGCTGCGCCAGCAGGGCTCGCGCCGCCCGCGCGCGGCCGACCTGGCCGAGCCGGTGCAGGAGGCGCTCGTCCGCGCCGGGCTGTGGGACGAGGTCGCCGACGACCTCGGCCGGCCCGCGCTGCGGCTGTCGGGCGGCCAGCAGCAGCGACTGTGCATCGCCCGCGCGATCGCCGCCAAGCCCGAGGTGCTCCTCCTCGACGAGCCGTGCTCGGCACTGGATCCGCGCTCGACCGCGGTCATCGAGGACCTCATCACGACCCTGGCCGGGACGCTCGCCATCGTGATCGTCACCCACAACCTGCAGCAGGCGATGCGCATCGCCGACCACGTCGGGTTCATGTACCTCGGCGAGCTCGTCGAGTACGGGCCGTCCGGCGAGGTCTTCAACGCGCCGCGCGACCCGCGTACGCGCGACTACGTCCGCGGGGCGTTCGGATGAGGGCGGCGCTGGCGCTGCTCGCCGTCGCCGCCGTCGGGGTCAGCGGCTGCGAGTCCACGCAGTCCAAGAGCGCCCGGCTCCGTGCCGCGTCCAAGTCGCGCCGGGCGGAGACCGGGCTGAAGGTGACGCGGCCGGCGCCGGGGGTGAAGGTGACCTCGACGCAGCTGCTGACCGATCCCAACGGCACCGCCCTGGTGGTCGAGCTGCGCAACACGACCAAGCGGACCCTCGCCGGCGTGCCGCTCGCCGTCAACCTCGCCGACCGCTCCGGGACCTCCGTGTACCGCAACGACACCCCCGGGCTGGAGCGCTCCCTGGTCAGCGCCGCGCTCCTGCCGGCGCGCGCGTCGACGCTGTGGGTCAACGACCAGGTGACCGCGTCGGGGAAGCCGGCCAAGGCCACGGCGCGGCCTGGTGCCGGCGGAAAGGTCGTGCGCGCGGCCGCGCCGCGCCTGACCATCTCCGCGCTGAAGGCCGAGACCGATCCGACCAGCGGCGTCGCCGCTACCGGCACCGTCACCAACCACTCCAAGGTCGACCAGCGTGACCTCGTCGTCAACGTGGTCGCCCGGCGCGGCGGCCGCGTCACCGCCGCCGGCCGTGCCGTCGTCCGCCGCCTGAAGGCGGGCGGGCACACGCGCTTCCAGGCCTTCCTGATCGGCACCGCCAAGGGGGCCCGGCTGTCGGCCTCCGCCCCGCCCACCACCCTGCGATGACCAACATCACCCACGCCCCCGCGTTGTCGGCGCCCGTCGGCGCTCCGCTCGATCCGTGCCAGCAGTGCGCGGCGCCGCTCGCGCCCGACCAGCGCTGGTGCCTGAACTGCGGGCGCCGCCGCGAGGGCGTGGACACGCCCTTCACGGCGACCGCGACGCCGGTGGCGGCCGCCCCCGCCCCCGCCCCGCTGGCCGCCGTGGCGCGGTCGGCGGACCGCACGCCGCGGTGGCTCTACGGCGTGCTCGGGGTCGCCGCCGCCGTGATCCTGTTCGTGCTCGGCCTGGTCATCGGCACCGCGTCGAAGGACCGGCGCACTTTGGTCAACATCCCGGCGGCGGCCGCGCCGGTCGTCAACGTGACCGTCCCGGCGGGCGGGGCCGCGGCGGCGTCTTCGGATGACGCGGCGTCGGCGTTCACGTCCGACTGGCCGGACGGCAAGGACGGCTGGACCGTGCAGCTTTCCAAGCTGCCCACGGAGGGCACGGACGCCGCCGCGGTCGCCGCGGCGAAGTCGGCCGCCGAGGGCAAGGGCGCCGCCGACGTCGGCGCGCTGCTCTCCGACGACTACGCGTCGCTGCCCGCCAGCCGGTACATCGTCTACTCCGGCGTATTCGGCTCCAAGGCCAAGGCGACGGCCGCGCTCAAGGGCCTGCGCAAGGACTTCCCGAAGGCCAAGGTGGTCCAGGTGTCGGCCACGGGCGACGACGACGAGCCGGTCGCCAAGGCGCCCAAGAACACCGGGAAGCTGTCACCGGACCAGTTCCAGAAGCAGTCCAAGAAGCTGCCGGACAAGGTCGGCACGGAGGGCACGCCGCCCCCCGTCGACAAGTCGAAGCCCGCCGGCGGCGGGTCGGAAGGGACCACGATCGGATGAGCAGCCAGCGCGAGAGCGTCGCCCGCCGGGTGGCCGAGGCGCAGTGGGACCTCGGCGGGCTCGTCTACGAGATGGCGGCGCGCGACCACTTCCGCCTCGACGTGCTCACGGCGCGGGCGGCGGACCTGCAGGAGCTCGACGCCGAGCTGGCCACGCTCGACCGCTCGCTGGCCCTGGAGGAGAGCGGCGCGGCGGGAACCTGCCAGGCCTGCGACGCGCTGTACGTGCGCGGGGCGCTCTTCTGCTCGCAGTGCGGATCGCGACTGCCGTGAGGGTGCTCACCCGTTCCGCGGCCGCCGCCGGGCTGGCGGCGGCGACCCTGGCCGCGCCCGCGCTGGCCCAGGACACGGCGCCGACGCCCGAGCCGTCGCCGAGCCCGAGCCCCAGCCCGTCGCCCGCGCCAATCGTGCCCAACGCTGACGAGGATCTCGGCACCTTCGAGGTCGACCTCCCGGCGGGGGCGGCCAGGCCGCGCCCGATCGCGTCGCACCCCCAGCCGACCCGTGCGCACGCGCGGCCGACGCCCGCCCCCACGGCGACCCCCTCCCCCGCCCCCGTCGGCGGCGAGCGCCACGGGTCGGCGCCCGACGCCGACTGGCAGGCGCAGCCCGCCGCGCGCATCTCGGCGGCGGCGCTCGGGGCGTTCCGCATCCCGCCCTTCCTGCTGCCGATCTACCAGGCGGCGGGCATCCAGTACGGCGTCCGCTGGGAGGTGCTGGCCGCCATCAACGAGGTCGAGACCGACGACGGCCGCAACCTCGACGTGTCCAGCGCGGGCGCGCTCGGCTGGATGCAGTTCATGCCCGCGTCGTGGCGCACCTGGGGTGTGGACGCCAACCGGGACGGGTTGCGCGATCCGTACAACCCGGTCGACGCGGTCTTCGCGGCGGCGCGGTACTTGAAGGCGGCCGGCGCGGGCGACGACATCCGCCGCGCCGTGTTCGCCTACAACCACGCCGACTGGTACGTCGACGACGTCCTCGCGCGCGCCCGCGAGATCTCCGCGCTGCCGACGCCGCTGGTGAGTGCGCTGACCGGGCTCGCTCAGGGCCGGCTCCCGGTGGCCGGCCGCTTCACGTTCCCGTCCGCGAAGGAGCGGCGCAGCCACCGCGGCATCGAGCTGCGCACCCGGCGCGGCACCCGCGCGATCGCGGTCAGCGACGGCCGCGTCGTCCGCGTCTCTCACACCAGCCTCACGGTCCAGGACGCCTACGGCAACCTCTTCACCTACTCGGGGCTGGACCGCGTCGCCGCAACCTACCCCGTCCCCCGCAGCCGGCGGCCGGTCAAGCTCCGCGCGCCCAAGGCAGACCCGCGCCCGCAGGCGCCGGCGTCGCGCACCGCGAAGACCCATCCCGCCGCGCCGGCGAAGACGCACGCGACCGCCGCACCCGCCGCGCCCGGTGCCGCCGCGGCACCCGCCGCCTCCGCGCGGCCGCAGAAGAACCGGCTCTTCGCGCATCCCGCCCGCCGCGCGTCGCGCACCCACGGCGGCACTGTCCAGCTCGCCGAGGCGGCCTACCGCCCGGAGAAGGACGCGGTCCTCAAGCTCAACCGCCGCGACTACCGCGCGCGCCCCATGCATCGCGGCGCGCGGGTGCTCGCCGGGACGGTGCTGGGGCGGACCGGCCGTGGTCCGCTCGTCTTCGAGATCCGCCCGGCGGGCAAGGGCGCGCCCCGCATCGACCCCAAGCCGATCCTGCAGGGGTGGAAGCTGCTCGGCTCCACCGCCGCCTATCAGGCCGACGCCGCCCTCCCGAGCGTCGGCCAGGCACTGCTGCTGAGCAAGGACGCGCTCCAGCGCCAGGTCCTGTCCGATCCGCGCCTGAGCGTCTACGCCTGCGGCCGGCACGACATCGCGGTCGGCGCCATCGACCGCCGCGTGCTGGCCACGCTCGAGTTCCTGGCGGGATCGGGGCTGGATCCGACGGTCACCGCGCTGCGCTGCGGCCACAGCTACCTGACCGCGTCCGGCAACGTCTCCGAGCACTCGAGCGGGAACGCGGTGGACATCGCCGCGCTCAACGGCATTCCGATCCTCGGCCACCAGGGGCCCGGCTCGATCACCGACCGCGCCGTGCGCGAGCTGCTCACGCTCCAGGGCCCGATGGCGCCGCACCAGATCATCACGCTGATGGACTACGCCGGCGAGCCGGCCGCGTTCGCCCTGCCTGACCACGACGACCACATCCACATCGGGTTCCGCCCCCAGGCCGCCGCGCGCGGCGGAACGGAGGGCGCCCCGGCGCTGGAGGCGGGCGAATGGCCGTCGATCGTCCGGCGCCTCGCCCGCATCCGCCAGCCGGTCGTGGCGACCCGGCCGTCGCGCTACGCGGTGCGCGTGAAACGTCCTTAGGACTTGTGCATCATCGCGAGCAGCCCGACCACGAGGGCGGCCGCGCACACGAGCGCGCCCAGCACCATCAGGGCGACGTCGGAGGGCGGCGTGCGTCCTGACGTCCGGCGCGAGGCGGTGATTCGCGAGCCGGCCAGCACGACCAGCGAGAACGCCGTCACGACGCCGACGCCGCCGAAGAGCGCCACCAGCGCGCCCTTGCCCAGCGCCGACCAATCGACGATGCTGCTCGCGATCACACGTCGCTCGCGGTGACGGGGGAGCGCTGGGAGACGACGTAGGCGAGCACGCCGAGGCCGAGGGCGACGACGCTGGCGACGATCGGTCCGACCGTCCTGGGGCCGAGCCCGTCGACGAGGGCGAAGACGCCGCCGCCGGCCAGCGCGGCGGCGGGCAGGGTGACGACCCACGCCACGGCCATCTGGCCGGCCACGCCCCAGCGCACCGACGCCAGCTTGCGCCCCAGGCCCGACCCGAGGACGGAGCCGGAGACGATGTGCGTGGTCGACAGCGGGTAGCCGAAGTAGGACGAGGCGAGCAGGACGGTCGCGCCGGAGGTCTCGGCCGCGAAGCCCTGCGGCGGCTCGACGTCGGTGAGCTTGTGGCCGAGCGTCTTGATGATCCGCCAGCCACCGAGGTAGGTGCCGAGTCCGATCGCCGTCGCCGACGCGATGACGACCCAGGCGGGCACGGACGCGTCCGCGCTCAGGGACCCGTGCGCGATCAGCGCGAGGGTGATGACGCCCATCGTCTTCTGGGCGTCGTTGGTGCCGTGAGCGAGCGAGACCAGCGACGCGGAGCCGATCTGGCCGATGCGAAAGCCGCGCTTGGCGCCGTCCGCGTCCGCGCGCGCGGTCAGCCGGTACGCGCAGAACGTGGCCAGCAGCGCGATGCCGGCGGCCAGCACCGGGGCGACCACGGCGGGCACGAGCACCTTGCCGACCAGCCCGTCGCCCTGGATCGCGTCGGAGCCCTTCGCCACCCATGCGGCGCCGACGATGCCGCCGATCAGGGCGTGGGTCGAGCTCGACGGCAGGCTCAGCAGCCAGGTGAGGACGTTCCAGGCGGTCGCGCCGAGCAGGGCCGCGAACACGACGTCGAGCGAGATCAGGTCGGACTTGACGATGCCCTCGGCGATCGTGGTCGCCACCTTCAGCGACAGGAACGCGCCGACGACGTTGAGGACCGCGGAGATGGCCACCGCGACCTTCGGCTTCAGCGCGCCGGTGGCGATGGAGGTCGCCATCGCGTTGGCGGTGTCGTGGAAGCCGTTGGTGAAATCGAAGGCCAGGGCGGTGCCGACGACGATCACGAGGAGGAGGTCCGAGCCCATCGCCGAGAGGCTTCCCGTTCGGGGCCGGCGAGTTGTGACCATGCGTTAACAACCGGTGTCTAGGGTTCGCCCGCGGTGGCCTTCCGGCTCGACCTGTCGTTGGACCCCGCCGACGCGCTGCGGGCCGTCGCCGTGGACCAGCTCGAGGACGCGATCGCCCAGCTCGACGCGCCCAAAGATCCGGTGAAGGCGGTGCACGAGGCGCGCAAGGACCTCAAGAAGGTCCGCTCGCTGCTGCGCCTGGGCCGGCCCAAGGGCCGCCGCACGTACAACGGCGCGTTCCGGGACATCGCCGCCGCCCTCGCCGGCGCGCGCGACGCCGACGTGATGGTGGCGACGGTCGCCGATCTGCGCGAGCGCTACGCCGGTCAGCTGCCCGCCCGCACCTTCACCACCGTCGGCCGGCGCTTCGCCCGCGACGCGGCCGCGACCGAGATCGACCCCGCCGTCGCCGTCGCGCTGGCGGCGCAGCGCGACGCCGTCGCCGAGTGGCGCTTCGGCGACGTCGACCTCGCGGAGGGCATCGCCCGCGCGTACGGGCGCGGCCGCGACGAGTTCCGCGTCGTGCGCAAGAAGCCGACGGTGGACGGGCTGCACGAGTGGCGCAAGCGCGTGAAGGACCTCTGGTACCACGCGTCGCTGCTCGAGGACGCCTGGCGCAAGCCGCTCGGGGCGCTCGGCGACGAGGCCCACACGCTCAGCGACTTCCTCGGCGACGACCACGACCTCGGGGTCCTGGGCGAGCGCTTCGCCCTCCAGGTGTGGCCGCCCTCGGTCGACGAGGCCGCCTTCCTGGAGCTCTGCGAGCGGCGCCGGCTCGAGCTGGAGGCCGACGCCTTCGCCCTCGGCGCGAAGCTCTACGCCGAGAAGCCGGACGCGTTCGCCCGCCGCATCGGGCGCTACCTAGTTCGCTGAGCGGACGTTCGCGCGGTCGACGTCGCGGTGGTGGACCGCGAGCGTCAGCCGGTCGTCGTCGGCGAAGCGCCGCGCGAGCTCCTCCACGATCGTCACCGAGCGATGGCGACCGCCGGTGCAGCCGATGGCGATGGCCAGGTGCGCCTTGCCCTCGTAGACGTACTCGGGCAGCAGGAACTCCAGCAGCGGCAGGGTGTGGTCGTAGAAGGCCTCGAGCCGACCGTCGCGACCCACGTAGTCGACCACGGCCTGGTCGAGGCCGGTCAGCGGGCGCAGCGCCGGCTCGTAGTGCGGGTTGGGCAGGAAGCGGACGTCGAGGAGCAGGTCGGCGTCGCGGGCAGGGCCGTGCTTGAAGCCGAACGACATCAGCGTGACCGCCAGGCGGCCGGGCTGGTCGGGCCCGAGCATCTCCGCCGCGACCTTGCGCCGCAGCCCGCTCGCGCTCAGCCCCGTCGTGTCGATCAGCGTGCCGGCGCGCTCCTGCACCGGCGCCAGCAGCTCACCCTCGCGGCGGACGCCCTCGGCGACGCCGCCGGTGCGCTCGGCCAGCGGGTGCCGTCGGCGGGTCTCCTTGTAGCGCGTGACCAGCGCCTCCTCGTCCGCGCGCAGGAAGAGCACGCGGTAGGCGATGCCGGCGGCAGCGAGCTCGTCGAGGACCTCGGCGAGGCGCTCGAAGTAGGTGCCGCCGCGAAGGTCGGAGACGATCGCCGCTCGCTCGACGCTCGACCCCGTGTGCGTGAACAGATCGGCCAGCGAGCCGATCATCTCGGCGGGCAGGTTGTCCACGCAGAAGTAGCCCGCGTCCTCGAAGACGTTCATGGCGGTCGTCTTGCCGGCGCCGGAGAAGCCGGAGATGATGACCAGGTCCTCGAGGCGGGCCATCCGTCAGCGTCCCGTCTTGTTGAGATGGGCGTAGAGCTCGCGGCCGATCTTGGCGGGGACGCCGGGGACGCGCTCGAGGTCCTCGCGCGGCGCGCGCAGGACGGCGTCCGGGGAGCCGAAGTGCTTGAGCAGCGCGTGCTTGCGGGTCGGGCCGACGCCCGGGAGGCCGTCGAGGATGGACTCGGTCATGGCAGCGTCGCGGCGGGTGCGGTGATGCGTGATGGCAAAGCGGTGGGCCTCGTCACGGACGCGCTGCAGCAGCTGGAGCTCGGGCGTCTCGTGGTCGAGCACCAACGGATTCGCCACCCCCGGCCGGAATACTTCCTCGATGCGCTTGGCGAGCGAGACGACGGTCACCCCGCGCTCGCGAAAGTCGGCCAGCGCCTCGACGCCCGCGGCGAGCTGGCCCTTGCCGCCGTCGATCACGATCAGGTTGGGCAGCGCCGCGAAGCTGGCGTCGCGGTCCTTGTCGTAGGGGGACAGCTCGCGCTGCTTGGCGAACTGCGCGGCGCGGCGGCTGAGAACCTCCCCCATCGCCGCGAAGTCGTCCGAGCGCCCGGCCTCGAGGTCGCGGATGCGAAAGCGCCGGTAGTCGCTCTTCTTGGGGGCGCCGCCCTCGAAGACGACCATGGAGGCGACGACGTGCGTCCCCATCAGGTTGGAGATGTCGAAGCACTCGATGCGGACGGGCAGCGAGTCGAGCTGGAGCGCCTCCTGGAGGCCGTCGAGCGCCTCGACGCGCTGCTGGCGGCGGCGCTCGGCCTTGAGCTTGTCCTGGTCGAGGGCGAGCGTCGCGTTGCGCTGGGCGAGCTCGAGCATGCGGGCCTTGCCGCCACGCTCGGCGGCGCGGATCTCGACGCTCCCCTCGCGGCGCTCGGCGAGGATCTGGCTGAGGACCTGGAGCTCGGACCCGTCCGCGACCTCGCGGTTGACCACGATCAGCGCCGGGATGCTCAGCGCGCTGGCATAGTACTGGAGCAGGAACTCCTCCGTGGCCCGGGCGACGTCGTGGCCGGCCTCGTTGACCAGGTAGAAGGACTGGCGGTCGGCGAGCACACCGTCGCGGACCTGGAAGACCTGGGCGTTGGCCTCCACCCCGTCGACCGCGACCGCGACGGCGTCCATGGAGCCGGTGGTGGCGTCGGACACGCGCTGGCGCTCGAGCAGCGCGCGGATCGACTGCAGGCGGTTGCGCTCCACCGTCGCCTGCTCGAAGTCCTGCTCGCCGGCGTGGAAGTACATGCGCCTCTCCAGGTCGCGCTCGATCTCCTTGTAACGGCCGCTGAGGAAGGCGACCACGCCGTCGATCGACTCGCGGTACTCGGCCTTGGAGACGTAGCCCACGCAGGGCGCCCCGCAGCGCTTGATGAAGTAGTCCAGGCACGGCGAGCCGGAGTGTCGGCCGGGGGTCGGGCCTTCGCAGGAGCGGTAGTTGAAGACCTTGCCGAGCAGGTCGAGCGTGTGCCGGGTGCGCTTGGCGGACGAGTACGGGCCGAAGTAGGCGCGGTCGCGGCGGTGGCGCTCGCGGGTGAAGTAGACGCGCGGGTAGTCCTCGTCCAGGCTGATCGCGATGTACGGGTAGGACTTGTCGTCGCGCAGCCGGATGTTGAAGCGCGGCTTGTACTGCTTGATGAAGTTCTGCTCGGTGAGCAGCGCCTCCGCCTCCGTCTGCACGACCAGGTACTCGATGTGGTCGACCTCGCGCGGGAGGCTGGTCGTCCCGTAGGTGGTCGGGTTGGAGAAGTGGCTCGCGACCCGCTTGCGGATCGACTTCGCCTTGCCGACATAGACGACCTTCCCGCGGGCGTCGCGAAAGAGGTAGACGCCGGGCTGATCGGGGAGTGCCCGGCGTTGTTCGAGGAGGTCTGCCACCTCCCCTCAGGGTAGGTCTACTTCTTCGCGTCCACGGCCTTGCGCAGCTGCTCCTTGGTCATCGAGGAGCGACCCTCGATGCCCCGGTCCTTGGCCTCGTTGTAGAGCTGGTCCTTGGTCCGGCCCTTCGGCTTGTCGGTGCCCGACCGCTCACCGCCGCGCTGGCTCGAGGACTTCGAGTCCTGGGTGGAGGACTTCGACGCGGTCTGGGTCTTGCCGGCCCGGGCCCTGTCCTTGTTGACCGTGCGCGCCGCGATCTCCTCGGCGGTCGACTCCGACTTGCCCTGACCCTTGACCGACTCCTTGATCTTCTCGTATTTGCGGGCATCCTTCGTGCCCTTCTTCACTCCGGCGGGTGGCATGCCGGGGGGCTACCCGACCGCCTCAGTCAGGGAACAGGGTGGCGAGGTCCAACGGGTCGACCGCCACGGCCTTCGGGGCGATCGTCCCCGCGGCCCGCTCCTCGTGCTTCGCGTACCCGTCGGGGGTCGGCTCGGTGAAGACGTGCAGCCGGCGACGCTGGACGTCGAGCACCCAGTACTCGTCGATGCCGGCGTTCGCGTACTTCGCCGCCTTGACGGTCAGGTCGGTCTGGAGCGAGCTGAGCGAGACCTCGATCGCGAACAGCGCCGACGTCGGGTGATCTCGCCAGACGCGCCCGACTGGCTGCACCATGAGATCCGGAAGCGGACGCGAGTAGGTGTCCGGTACAGCCACGGGATCTTCGAGGTGCAGGTCGAACGCACCCTCGGAGAAACCCCGCGCCAACCACCGGTGTAGTCGCAGACCCACCTCGACGTGCTCCGGGCTCTTCTCCATCTCTACGAGCACCCCGTCGAGGAGCTCGAAGTTGGGACTGTCGGCGAACACGCCGGCCGCCTCCATCCGCTCGAACTCGTCGCGCGTGATCCGTCGGACGGTGCGGTCGCCGACCATGAGGGCCATGGGCCGCAGGGTACCGGCGGCCACGTCACTTCACCAGCCGCACGGCGAGGGTCCCGCCGGAGACGTCGCCGGCGCCGCCCATGAGCCCGAGGATCTGCGCGACGTAGGCCTGCGTCTCGGAGATCGGCGGGACGCACATGCACGGCGAGACCCGGCCGGGGCCCGCGTTGTAGGCGGCCAGCGCGAGCGGGACGGAGGCGAACTGGCGCAGCAGGTCGCGCATCAGGTGGCCCTGCGCGTCGATCGAGGCCGCCGCGTCGTACGGGTTGGACAGCCCCAGCGCGGCGGCGGTCCCGGGCATCATCTGCGCGATCCCCTGCGCCCCGGCCCCGCTGACCGCGAACGGGTTGAACTTGCTCTCGGCGTAGAGCTGGGCGGCGAGCAGGTTCGCCGAGACGTTCCAGCGCCGGGCGGCGTTGGCGATGTCGTCGGCGTACTCGTCGGGAACGAACCCGGGCACCGCGGGGTGACCGTTGACGTGGTCGGCCAGGCCGCCGTCCCCGCCGGTCTTCGACGGACTCGACGACGCGGTGTTGAGCGTGTAGCCGTAGTGCCAGGGCTCCCAGCCGTAGCGCTGCAGGAAGCCGAACCGCCGCGCGTTGGCCGCCAGCCAGCCGTAGCCGGCGTCCGGGCCGAGGTCGAGCTCGGTCCCGTTGCGATGCAGCGATTTCCCCGGTGGCGCGACCCACTTGGGGTCTGGGTGGCGGGCGAACAGGACCGCCTGCTCGGCGTCCGAGCGGAAGGCGGAGGTGATCAGCAGCGCGACGCCGTCGGCACGCGCCGCCGTCTCCATCCGGTCGAAGGCCTGCGCGACGTCCGGCCGCATGGGCTTGCCCTGGCGGTAGGCGAGCGGCCCGTCGTACTCACCACCGCCGCCGGCCCCCGCCACGGGCGGCTGCGCCGACAGCTCCGCCTCGGCCGTCGCCTCCACGTCGGTGTCCGCCTTGGCTCGGTTGCGCTCGACCTCCACGCGGCGGGTGACGGTCACGGCCACCCGGACCGGCGCCAGCCCGCCGGCATCCGGGAACGAGACCTCGCCGTCCCCCGGCCCGTTGCGCTTCACGACCGCCAGTGCCGCGTCGCGGCCCAGCTGGAGGTAGGCCTCCTTCTCCAGGTGCGTCGGGTTCGGCACCCCGTCGATGACCGGCGGCTCGAACAGGCGCGGATAGGCGTCGAGCATCGCCCGCGCGCCGGCCAGCGAGGCCAGGTCCGCGGTCCGCTGCGCCGCCGACCGCTCGCCGACGCCCCGGGCCACCGCGCCGAGGATGAGCGCGCCGATCAGGAGGCCGAACAGCGCGCCGACGACAAGCACCGCCGACTGGCCCCGCTCACCCCCGCGCCCGGGCGCGGCCGCCCGGACGGGACGGCGACCGGCGAGCGCGGGCGTGGTGGTCATGCCGGGACCTCGGTGGGGGCGAGCGGGACGCGGGCGAGGCCGAGCGCGGCGAGGCGGCGGGCGACGGCTCCGCGCGGCGCGGCAACGAGCGTCGCGGGCGGTCCGAGGGTGGCCAGCGACGCCAGCGCGAGGTCGGTGAGCGCGGCGTCGGGCGGTGGGGCGAGCAGGAGCTGGTCGGCCCCGGCGAGCAGGGCGTCGTAGGCGTCCGCGCGCTCGTGGAGGGCGATCACGGTCGGAGCGCCCGACGCGGCGGTGATCGCCCGCCACGCCTCGTCCACCCCGTCCGCGGGCAGGCCGACCCGCACGGTGGCGCCGGCCGCGGCGGCCGGCACGTCGCGCTCGGCCAGCCGGCGGGCGAGGGCCTGCGCGGGCGGGAGCGCCGGGCGGCGGGTGGCCAGCGGCGCCGGCACCAGCAGCAGCACGGTGCGCGCCCGGTGGGCGTGGCGGAGGGTGGCGGCCACGCCACCGGCGACGGCGAGCAGGACGTCCTCCGGCGCCAGCACCGCGACGATGTCCGCTGGCGAGCGGGCCTCCACGGGCCGCGCGGGGGCGGTGGCGGGGGCGACGAAGAGCGCCCCGGCACGGGTCAGCAGCTCACTCATCGCCGGTCGCCCGGCCACGTCTTCGGCGTCGCCGGCACGGGTCAGCAGCTCACTCATCGCCGCCGCTCCGGCCGCGAGCTCTCGCCGTCGCCGCCGCGGACGAGGGTGCGCGCGACGGCGTCGGCCTCCTCGCCGGCGTCGGCCTCCTCGGTGGAGGCCAGGGCGTCGGCCAGGGGCGGCGCGAACGCCCGCGGCTCGACCCGCACCCGGACGCGGCGGCCGTCGATGACGAACGTCGCGCGCTCGCTCGCCGCGCCCAGTGCGTCCTCGATCGCGGCCTTCGGATCGGCGTCCTCGAGCATCGCCACCGCGCCCGCCTCGGCCGCCGCTGCGGCGCGCTCGTGAGCCGAGCCCGCGGCGAGGACCTGCACAACCGCGGCCACGACGAGCACGAGGATCGGGATGAGCGCCACGAACTCGACCGTCGCCTGGCCGGGTGACCCCGCCGAACTGCTCGTCAGGCGAGCCCAACCACCGGCTCGCCCGCGCCAGCAGGCCGCCATCAGCGCTGGTCCGCGAACGTCGCGCGGGCGGTGAGGGTCCCGAGGTGAAGACCCGGAAGGACGGTGGGGATGCGGAGGTGGACGGCGACGCCGGCGTCCGTGTCGTCGATCGAGACGCGGTGGTCAAGCGATTCCGGCAGCGTGCGGCGGGCGGCGGCGAGCTCCCCCGTCCCGAGCGCGTGGGCGCGCGCGGCGGCGCGGGCCGCGGCGGCGGCGGACCAGTGGGTGTGGGCGGCGAGGACGCACTGCCACGCGCCCACGAGCAGGACGGCGAGGACCGGCAGCAGCACCGCCAGCTCCACCGCCGCCTGGCCGTGGTGACTTCGGGGGTCGGGCATCGGCCGAACCCTGCCGGGGGGCGGGTTGCCGATCTAGACGGAGGTGTGACGGAAGTGTGGCGAGAGCGTCAGTATTCGCGCCAGGTGCGGATGACGACCGCGAACCCGTAGGCGGCGACGCCGATGAGCGCGAACCAGAGCAGGATGAGCGGCCCGCTGTCGGCCCAGAACCGCCGGGTGGCGATCAGCGCGAAGGCCAGCGTGGTGGCGCTCCCGTACAGCAGCAGGCGGCGCTGCTCGGGCATGTCGAACAGCATCAAGCGGTTCTCCATGTACATCCGGTAGGCGAAGAACCCCAGGCCGCCCAGGAAGAGCACGGAAATGATGTTGGAGATCGTGTCGCGGGCGGTGAGCCCGCCGGGCGCGAGCCAGATCAGCGCCGCCAGGCCGACGATGATGGCGACGTTGCGGGCGGTCTTCACGCCGTGAGTCTAGATCGCGCCGGTCAGACGGCGACGGTCAGCGAGGCCGGCACCGGCTCGACCGCCGGAACCCCGTCGGTCGGCGCCGGAGCGCCGTCGGCCGGCAGCGCCGCGAAGCGGTAGCCGACCCCGAAGTGCGTGTGGATGTAGCGCCACTCGGGCGAGACGCGCTCGAGCTTGGAGCGCAGCTTGCGCACGAAGACGTCCACCGAGCGATCGCCGTGGGCCATCGCGTAGCCCCACACGCGCTGGTAGATGTCCTCGCGCTGGAGCACCTGCCCCTCGGCAGACGCCAGCAGCTGCAACAGCTCGTACTCGCGCCGGGTCAGCTCCACGGACGTCCCGCGGACGAACGCCTGGAACTGGTCGGGACGGACCTCGAGCTCGCCCGCCGCCACCGCCTCGGCGTCCCCGCCCGCTTCCGATACGCGACGGCGCCGCACGACGGCCTCGACACGCGCGATCAGCTCCTCCGAATGGCACGGCTTGGTCATCCAGTCGTCCGCGCCCATGCGCAGGCCGCGCACGCGCTGAGCGACGGAGGCGCGCCCGGTGACGACGACGATCCCGAGCGCCGGCAGCTTGCCCGCCACCGACTCGAGGTAGGTCCACGCCTGCGGCCCGAGCACGGAGAGGTCGATGACCAGCGCGTCCAGGCGCATGGCGACCAAGGCGTCCACCGGCAGCGGGCCGGCGGTCACGCGGTACTGCCAGGTCAACCCGTCCAGGCGCTTGGTGAGCACCTGCAGGAAGCCGCTGTCATTGTCGATGACAGCGATCTGCAGCGGATTGTCCGTTCCGGTGAGCATCTCTGACGGAGGATAAGCCGATACGCGGCGCCGGTTACCAGCGGTAACCTCCCGGTCACAGGTTGTTCACGGGATCGCCCGCAAACTGCACCCTTTCGGCGCCGCTTATTCGGGCGGCTGCGGGGGTCGCGAGGCGTCCGAGAACTCCCGGAACAGGCCGGTCACCACGAAGGCGACCTGCTCGCCGATGTCGACCGCGTTGTCGCCCAGGCGCTCCAGCGCACGGGCCATGAGCATCATCGTCATGGCCCACTCGCGCGTGTCGGCGTCCGTCCCGATCTCCACCGCGCGGCGGAACACCGCCCGGTTGAGGCGGTTGATCTCCGCGTCCTGGCGGACGAGGTCCTCCGCCAGCGGCACGTCACGCAACTCGAACGCCTGCTTGCACTGGCGCGCCTGCGAGCCGGCCAGCACGCCCATCTTGCAGATCATCTGCAGCATCTCGTCGTCCACCGGCGGGTCGTGACCCACCAGCGGCACGAGCTTGGCGATGTTGACGCACTGGTCCCCCATGCGCTCCACGTGCTTGATGACGTGCAGCACGGCGGCGATCAGCCGCAGGTCACCAGCCACAGGGGCCTGCAGCGCCAGCAGCGACAGGATCGACTGATGGACCTCGAGGAAGCGGCCGTCGACGCGATCGTCGTCGGCGATGACCATCGACGCCAGCTCGACGTCCTGGTGGTTGACCGCCTCGATCGCGCGCTCCAGTGACGTGACGACGATGTCGATCGCGCCCAGCGCCTGCTCCTCGAGGAGTGCGAGCTCCCCCCGGAACTGCGATCGTGCCGTCTCGGGCATCGCGACTAGCCGAACTTCCCGGTGACGTAGTCCTCCGTCCGCTTGTCGCGCGGGTTGGAGAAGATCACGTCCGTCTCGTCGATCTCGACGAGCTCGCCCGGGTCACCGCTCTTCTCGATGTTGAAGAAGGCCGTGTAGTCGCTCGACCGCGCCGCCTGCTGCATGTTGTGCGTGACGATGACGATCGTGAAGTCCTTCTTGAGCTCCGCGATCAGATCCTCGACGGCGAGCGTGGCGATCGGGTCAAGCGCGGAGGCCGGCTCGTCCATGAGCAGGATCTCGGGCTCGACCGCGCACGCGCGGGCGATGCAGAGGCGCTGCTGCTGACCGCCCGACAGGCCCGCGCCGGGCTTGCCGAGGCGGTCCTTGACCTCGTCCCACAGGTGCGCGCCACGCAGCGACTTCTCGACGATCGCGTCCATGTCGGCCTTGGGCATCTTGCGGTTGTTGAGCTTGAGGCCGGCCGCGACGTTCTCGTAGATGGTCATGGTCGGGAACGGGTTGGGCGACTGGAAGACCATCCCGATCTTCTGGCGCACGCTCACGGGGTCGATCCCGGTGGCGTAGATGTCCTCGTCCTCGACCTTGATCGTGCCGCGCACCGTGGCGCCCGGGACGAGCTCGTGCATGCGGTTGATCGAGCGCAGGAAGGTCGACTTGCCGCAGCCCGACGAGCCGATCAGCGCCGTCACGCGGTTGCGGCGCATGGTGACGTTGACGTCCTTGACGGCGTGGAAGTCCCCGTAGTAGAGGTTGAGGTCCGTGACCTCGAGGCCCTCGCCGGCGGGTGCCGGGTCGGCGGCGCGCTTCGGGTCGGCCGCCTCGGCGGTCCCCGTGGCAGTGGTGGCCTTCGGTGGGGTGTTCACATTGATGTCGGTCATCGAATCTCCGTTCCGAACCGCCGGTAGATGAATCGGCCGATCAGGTTGAGGAGCATCACGATCAGGATCAGCGTAAGCGCCGCGGCCCACGCGCGGTCGATGAACGCCTGTTTCGGGATGCCGGGGCTCTTGTACTCGTTGAAGGCGAAGACGGCGAGGTTCTGCATGCGCCCGCTGAACGGGTTGGCGTTCAGCGAGTCGACGACGCCCGTGGTGATGACGAGCGGCGCGGTCTCCCCCATGACCCGCGAGATCGCCAGCATGACGCCGGAGACGATGCCCGCCAGTGCCGTCGGGAGCACGACCTTGGTGATGATGCGCCACTTGGGAACGCCGAGTCCGTAGGCGGCCTCGCGCAGCTTGTCGGGGACGATCCGCAGGACCTCCTCGGTCGAGCGCACGACGATCGGGATCATCAGGACCATCAGCGCGACGGAGCCCATGAAGCCGAGCCGGATGCCCGGGCCGAAGAAGACCGAGAACAGCGCGAACACGAACAGCCCGGCGACGATCGACGGGATGCCCGTCATGACGTCGACGAAGAAGGTCAGGTACCTGGCCAGGCGCTTGCCCTGCCCGTACTCGACCAGGTAGATGGCGGTGAGGATGCCGACCGGGACGGCCATCAGCGTCGCGACGCCGGTGATGATGAGCGTCCCGATGATCGCGTGGTAGGCGCCGCCGCCCGCCCCGATCACGTTGCGCTCGGTGACGGTGAAGAACGTGGTGTCGAAGCGCGCGAGACCCTTGCTGACCACCGTGTAGAGGACGGAGACGAGCGGGACGCAGGCGAGCAGGAAGGCGTAGGAGACACTGAAGGTGACGGCGCGGTCGGTGGCGCGGCGGGCGTTCTCGACGGAGCGCGACGCGACGTAGATGCCCAGGATGGAGACGAGCGCGCCGATCGCGAGCGCGACGCCGGGAGCGAAGCCGGTTCCCGCGATCAGCGCCAGGGCGACGAGCACGCCGAGGGCGGCGATCGCCCACGGGGCCCAGTCGGGCAGGGCGCCGCGGCCGAGGCGCAGGCCGCCGGGTGCGGCGACGGCGCTACCCATACCGACACGCTCCAGTCACCGACACCCGGTTGTGTCGGCATGGCCTCAAGCTCATCGGACGAGCCCCGGCTGCGAGCGGCCGATGACGGCGCGCGCACCCATGTTGATGACCAGCGTGATCGCGAACAGCACCAGGCCGGAGGCGATCAGGGCGTTGATCTCGACCCCGGAGGACTCCGGGAAGTTCAGCGCCACGTTGGCGGCGATCGTCGACGGGTTGCCCGACGAGATCAGGTTGAAGGTGACGTCGCCGGAGACGGACAGGATGATCGCCACCGCCATCGTCTCCCCGAGCGCGCGGCCGAGGCCGAGCATGGAGGCGGAGACCAGCGCGGAGCGCCCGAACGGCAGCACGGTCATGCGGATCATCTCCCAGCGCGTCGCGCCCAGGGCCAGCGCGGCCTCGCGCTGGGCCCGCGGCGTCTGCGAGAACACCTCGCGCACGACGGCGGTGATGATCGGCAGGATCATCACCGCGAGCACGATGCCGACCACCAGCATGGTGCGGCCGGTCACCGACGGCGGGCCCTTGAAGAAGGGGATGAAGTCCAGGTGGGCCGCGAGCCACGCCTGGGCGCCGACCGCCGCCGGCCCCAGCACCGCGATGCCCCACAGGCCGTAGATGACGCTGGGGATCGCGGCCAGCAGGTCCACCAGGTAGCCCAGCGGCTGGGCGATGCGCTTGGGCGCGTAGAAGGAGATGAACAGCGCCACCGCGACCGCCATCGGGACGGCGATGACGATGGCGATGACCGCTGCCAGCATGGTGCCGAAGGCGAGCGGCCACACGTAGTGCAGCAGGCCCTTGCCGCCGGGGATGGACTTCCCGTCGGCGGTGATGGCCGGGATCGCCTTGATGATGAGAAAGGCGGCGACCCCGGCCAGCAGCAGCAGGATGAGCGTGCCCGCCCCCGTGGCGAGGCCGGAGAACACGCGGTCCCCCTTCCTCGTCACGATCTTGACGGGCGCGCCCATGAGCTAGGAGCCGATCGCGTCGACGGCCGGCTGGGCCTTGGCGCGGATCGCGTCGGTGATCGGGGCGGAGCCGGCGTTCTTGGCGGCGGCGTCCTGGCCGGCGGCGCTGATGATGTAGTTCAGGTAGCCCTTGACCAGGTCGGTGGTCTTCTTGTCCTTGTACGTCGTGCACGCCGCGTCGTAGGACACGAGGACGATCGGGTACGTCTTCGGGTCGTCCGTCTTGCGGTTGACCGTGTACGTGATCATGTTCTTGCCGGGGTTCTTGTCCAGCGTGGACGCCTCGACGACGGCGGACGCGGCCTCGGGGGACGGCTCGACGCCCGACGACCCGACCTCGACGGCGACCTTGCCCAGGTCACCGGCCTGGCTGTTGTCGGCGTAGCCGATCGTGTCCTTGCCGTTCTGGACGGCGTCCACGACGCCCGAGGTGCCCTCGGCGGCCTCCTGGCCCTTGATCGGCCAGCCGTCGGCCGGCTCGTCGGTCCAGACGTCCGGCGCGGTCTTGCTCATGTAGTCGGTGAAGTTCTTCGTGGTGCCCGAGTCGTCGGAGCGGTGGACGACCGTGATGCGCGTGCTGGGCAGCTTGGCGTCCGGGTTCTCCTTGGTGATCGCGGGGTCGTCCCACTTGGTGATGTCGCCGTGGTAGATCTTGGCGATCACATCGGGGGACAGCTGCAGCTTGTCGACGCCTGCGACGTTGTAGATGAGGGCGATCGGCGAGATGTAGACGGGCACTTCGACGAACTTGTCGACGCCGCCGCAGACCTTCTCGGCGCCGGCGAGCTCGCCCTCGTCGGTGCTGAAGGCGGAGTCGGTGCCGGCGAAGGGGACGCCGCCCGCGTTGAACTGCTCACGGCCGCCGCCGGAGCCGACGGGGTCGTAGGAGATGGTGACGCCCTCGTTGGCGGACTGGAAGCCGGCGGTCCAGGCCTGCTGCGCCGCGTCCTGGGCGCTCGAGCCGGCACCGGCGATCTTGCCGGAGAGCTTGCCGCCGCCGCTGGCCGTCGCGGCGGGCGCGGCGGAGCTGTCGGACTTCTCGTCTCCGCACGCAACCACGCCCGTGGCGAGGCAGGCCGTGGCGGCGAGTCCGAGCGCTTTTCTGATGTTCGTGTTCATGGGGAGCACCCTCTAAGAGGAGGGGGTAGATCCTGTTACCGGACTGTGGCCGTGCTGTGAAGAGCTTGTGAACACGGGCTCGGGCGCGAAGCGGTACCCGAACCCGAAGTGGGTGTGGATGAAGCTCCAGTCGGGAAGGGCCTCGGCGAGCTTGGC
This sequence comes from uncultured Solirubrobacteraceae bacterium, assembly GCA_964242305.1. Classification (GTDB taxonomy): domain Bacteria; phylum Actinomycetota; class Thermoleophilia; order Solirubrobacterales; family Solirubrobacteraceae; genus DATLGB01. Next base: position 35,002 of record CAXTBB010000016.1, on the reverse strand, counting down.
GCGCAGCTTGTGGACGTAGACGTCCACCGAGCGGTCGTCGTGGCGCAGCGTCCCGCCCCACGCCGCCTCGTAGAGCGCTTCCCGCGTGATGATGCGCCCCGCGCGGTCGGCGAGGGCGGCGAGCACGTCGAGCTCGCGGACCGACAGGCTCAGCGCGCGGCCGCGTGCGAGGACAAGATGCTCCTCGGGACGGATCTCGAGGTCGCCGGCGACGTACACGGCCCCGGACCTTGCCGTCCCCCGCGCACCTGGCGGTTATCAGCTTGTGAACGTCTCGTACAGCGACTCGAGCTCGCGGCGGGCCTCGTCGGCCTTGCGTCCCTCCAGCGTCTCCAGCCGCGCTTCCAGCCGCTCGATCCGCTCCTCGATTGTTCTGACCACCCGGGACTCAGGGGACTGTCCCTTTTTTCTCACCGGGGTGGCCTCTCGCTCGGCGCGCACGCGGACGTACTCGGGCCAGCCGCCGAGGTAGGAGTGCAGCGTGCCGTCCTCGACGGCGACCGTGCGGGAGCCGACGGCGTCGAGCAGCGCGCGGTCGTGGGAGACGAGCAGGACGGCGCCGGGGAAGTCCTGCAGCGCGGACTCGAGCGCCTCGCGGGACTCGAGGTCGAGGTGGTTGGTCGGCTCGTCGAGGACGAGGACGTTCGCGCCGCTGGCGACCAGGCAGGCGAGGGAGAGGCGCTGGCGCTCGCCGCCGCTGAGGCCGTCGACCGGCTTCTCGGCCGCCTCGCCGCTGAACAGGAAGCGGCCGAGCAGGGCGCGGACCTCGTTGGGCTTGAGGCCGGTGGCGCGCGTGGCGGACTCGAGCACGCTCCCGGTCGCGCCGACCACCTCGGCGTGCTGGGAGAGCAGGCCGAGCTGGACGTTGTGGCCCTTGCGCAGCTTGCCGGCGTCGAGCTCCTTCTCGCCGGTGAGGATCCGCAGCAGGGTCGACTTGCCGGCGCCGTTGGCGCCCACGACGGACACGTGCTCGCCGCGCTCGAGCCAGAACTCGGCGTCGCGGAGCAGGATTTTACGGCCCACCCCACCCACGCTGACCTCCGCGTCCTCGAGCTCGAAGATGACCCGGCCCGTGCGCTCGGGCTGCTTGAACTGGAAGCCCAGGGCGGCGGTGTCCTTGGGATCCGTCTTGAGCTTGGTCATCTTGCCCAGCTGCTTCGCGCGCGCCTGCGCCTGGCGCGCGCGCGTGCCCGCGGAGAAGCGGTCGACGAAACGCTGGAGCTTGGCGATCTCGGCGTTCTGCTTCTCGATCGCGCGGCCCAGGGCCAGCTCGCGCTGGGCCTTCTCCTGGCGCCAGGCGTGCCAGGTCCCGGCGAAGAACTTCGCGCGCCCGCCCTCGAGCTCGAGCACCGCGGTGCCGACCGCCTCCAGGAACCAGCGGTCGTGGGCGACGAGGACGACGGCGGCGTCGCAGGACGTCAGATAGCTCTCCAGCCACTCGAGGCTCGTGATGTCGAGGTGGTTGGTCGGCTCGTCGAGGAGCAGCAGGTCGGGGTCGCCGGACAGCGCGCGGGCGAGGCTGGCCCGGGTCAGCTCGCCGCCGGAGAACGTGGCCAGGTCGCGGTCGAGGTCGGCGTCCGCGAAGCCGAGGCCGTGCAGGGTGGCGTTGACGCCCTCGCGCCAGCCGTAGCCGCCGGCGTGCTCGAGCCGCGCCTGGGCGGTGGAGTACGCGTCGAAGACGGTCATGTCGCCGTCGGCCATCTTGTGCTCGAGGTCGGCCAGCTCGGCCTCGAGGGCCAGGAGCTCGGCGCAGCCGGACAGGACGTAGTCGCGCAACGACGTGCCGTCCTCGCGCGGCGGTCGCTGGTCGTGCAGCGCGATCCGCGTCCCCTTCGCGAAGGTCAGCTGGCCGCCGTCGATCGACGTCTCCCCGGAGAGCATCCGCAGCAGCGTCGTCTTGCCCGCCCCGTTGCGCCCGGCCAGGGTCAGCCGGTCGCGGCGCTCCAGCTTGAAGGAGACGCTGCGAAAGAGCGGGGTGCCCGCCATGTCCTTGGCGAGTTCTGACGCCTGCGCGACAGCCATGGTCGATAGGCTACGAAGACGATGAAGAAGCGCCTCGTCACCCTCGTGCTGCTGAACCTCACCGCGCTGCTCCTGCTCGCGCCGCTCGCGCTCGCCGAGGATCACGGGGAGGGCTGGTGGGGCGAGACGACGGACCTCGACATCACCATCGCCGGCTTCATCCTCATCGCCGGCTTCCCGCTGATCATCCTGATCAACTCCCTGATCCTGTGGCGGCTGGAGAAGCGCAAGGACGCGCGCAAGGCCGCGGCCAAGGCGCGCTCCGCCCGCGCCGACGCCCGCGGCGGCTGGTAGAAGCCGCCGTCAGCCGGCGCCAGCGAACGCCTATCGACATCCGCTCGCCCGCTATGCGGCCCGGCGCGCCGTCTCGGCCAGGACCCCGTCCCAGCCCTCGGCGAGGCGGGCCAGTGAGCGCTCCCACGTGCGCGTGCGCACCGCCGCGTGGCCGCCCTCGGCCAGGCGCCGGCGGGCACGGCGGGAGCGGGCCAGGCTGACCAGGGTCCTGGCGATCACGTCCGCGTCGGCCGGGCAGCGGACGCCGGAGCGGCCGTCCTGGACCAACTCGGCGGGGCCGCCGGCGTCGACCGCGACGACCGCGAGCCCGGACGCCTGCGCCTCCAGGATCACCTGGCCGAACGTGTCGGTCTGCGAGCAGAAGCAGAACAGGTCGGCGGAGGCGTAGGCGCGGGCGAGGTCCTCCTCCTCCAGCCAGCCGAGGAACGTCGCGGACGCGCCGAGCCGGGCGCGCAGGGCGGGCTCCTCCGGGCCGCCGCCGGCCAGGACGAGGCGCAGGCGCGGGTCGGCCTCGCGGGCGCGCAGGAACGCGTCCGCCAGCAGGTCGACGCCCTTCTCGGCGGCCAGCCGGCCCGCGTAGAGGACGTCGACGCGCTCGGCGCCGTGGTCGGCCTGGCGGTGGTGGGGGCCGAAGGCGACCGTGTCCACCCCGCGGTCCCAGCGCCGCACGCGGGCGGCCGGGATGCCGAGACCGGCCAGCGCCGCGTCGGCCGAAGTCGAGGGCGACAGCACCCGCTGGCAGCGGCCGTAGAAGGCCGACAGGATCGCCGTCATCGCGATCGCGGCCCCGCGGTCCCCCGTCCGCAGGCCCGCGTAGGCGGCCAGCTCCGTGTGGTAGGAGCCGACCAGCGGCAGGCCGCCGACCTGGGTGACGACGGCAGCGGCGATCCCGGCCGGGCCGGGGGCGGTCACGTGGACGAGGTCGTAGCGGCCGTCGGCGAGCGCTTCGACGACCGCGGTCAGGCAGGGCACGCCGACGGAGACCCCGCCGAGGTCGACCTCGGCGACCGCGGCCAGCCGGCGGTCGACGTCCGCGTCGGTTCCGATCAGCTCGACGTCGTAGCCGGGGACGCCCCGGTCGCGGATGCGTTCGAGCGTGCGGGCGACGCCGTGGGTGGCCCCGATGCCGTCGGCGACGATCGCGACCCGCGGACGGCGCGGCGTGCGGCGCGGCGCCAGGCGCCCGATCTCGCGGCCCTGGAACGCCGCGGCGGGGACGTAGGGGACGGCGGGCAGGCAGGCCTCGAAGACGCGCACCGGCAGCGTGCCGTCGACCGGCGCCTGGGCGGCGCGGCGCAGGGCGCGCTCGTGCACGCGACGGGCCCGGCGGGCGAGGTCGGCGTGGCCCTCGCGCTGCAGCAGCGCCACGGGGTCCTCCTCGATCCCGACGGCGTCCAGCCAGGCGCCGACCAGCGCCCGCGCGTCGTCGGGCGCGATGGAGGTGCCGAGGACGTCCCCCGTCTGCGTGATCGACTGGGCCATCTGCAGGACGGCGGTGATGTCCGGCGTCGCGGTGGTGTCGCGCCCGAGCGTGCGCACGGCGATGGCCAGGGCGGCGTGCGCCCACTTGGCCGCCGAGCCCTCGTCGCCGGCGGCCTCGACGCGGCCGGCACGCAGGTGGGCCAGGAAGCCGCGCCAGTTCGCGGCCGCCGGCGCCTCGGTGTAGGTGCAGCCGATGTCGACGCCGGCGTGGTCGTCGCTGCCGCCCGTGCCGGTGCCGCCGTGGGTGTCGATGTATATGGCGGCGGGCGCGTTGAGCTCGGGCGCCCGGGCGCCGTTGCGGACCTCCCAGGCGCCGAACAGCTGGGCCAGGCGACGGCGGTGCGCGGGCAGCAGCGGCGCGCCGACGTCGAAGAACGGGTGCGCCAGCGCGCTGGCGATCTCGTGCTCGGCCAGGTAGGCGGCGACGTCCTCGACGTCACCGGCGAGGCGCTGCAGCTCGTCGTGGTCGGCCGGGGTGATCCCCCAGCAGAGGACGTGCACGGCGTGGTCCGAGCGCGGGAAGCGGGCGGTCAGCTCCTCGCTGACGAAGGCGTCGTCGTAGCGCTCGGCCAGCTCCACGGCGCCGTCGATGACGTCGTGGTCGGTGAGCGTGACGAAGTCCATCCCCCGGCGCTTGGCCAGTTCGTAGACCTCTTCGGGCGGCGTGGCGCACTCGGGCAGGCCGAGGGCGCGGGAGACGCCGAGCTTGGCCACCGCGCTGGCGGTGGAGTGGCAGTGCAGATCGACCCGGGTGGTCGTCGTTGTCTCATTCTCGTTCATCACCACACACTCTCCCCTGCGTAGAGCGCTTTTCGGTGACCGTTCGGTGAAGTAGGTTCCGCGGACGATGACCGTCAGCTACGAACGCCGTGGCGCCGCCGCCGTCCTGCGCCTCGACCGACCCGACCGCCGCAACGCCGTCGACGGGCCGACGGCCTCCGCGCTGCTGGAGCGCTTCCACGAGTTCAGCGCGGACGACGGCGCCCGCGTCCTGGTCGTCACCGGCGATGCGCAGGCGTTCTGCGCCGGCGCCGACCTCAAGGCCATCACCACGCTGGAACCCGACGCCCGCGGCGGCCCGCTCGGTTTCACCCGGCTGCTCAGCCCCAAGCCGACGATCGCGGCCGTGGCCGGCTACGCGGTCGCGGGCGGCTTCGAGCTGGCGCTGTGGTGCGACCTGCGGATCGCCGCCGAGACGGCCGTGTTCGGCTGCGCGGAGCGGCGCTGGGGCGTCCCCCTGATCGACGGCGGCACCCAGCGCCTGCCCCGGATCGTGGGCATGGGCCGCGCGCTCGAGCTGATCCTGACCGGCCGCATGATCGGCGCCGAGGAGGCGCTGGCGATGGGCCTGGTCAACGAGGTGGTGCCACCCGGCACGGAGGTCGACCGCGCGGTCGCGCTGGCCGAGGTGCTGGCCGGCTTCCCGCAGGAGACGATGCTGTCCGACCGCCGCGCCGCGCTGGAGGGCTTCGGCCTAGCGCTCGCCGACGGGCTCGCGCTCGAGGCCCGCCTCGGCCGCGAGGTCCTCCCGGTCGGCGTCGTGGGTGCCGGCCGCTTCGCGGGCGGGGCGGGCCGCGGAGGAGACGGCCTGTAGGACGAGGCCGGCGACCAGGCCCCAGAACGACGCGCCGATGCCCAGCGCCGTGATGCCGGAGGCGCCGACGACGAGCGTCACCGTCGCCGCCTCGCGGTAGCGCTCGTCGCTGACGGCGTTCGACAGCGCGCCGCCCAGCGTCCCCAGCAGCGCGAGGCCGGCCACCGCCTCCACGAGCAGCTCCGGCGCGGCGGTCACGAACGCGGTGGCGACGCTGGCGGCCAGGCCGAGCACCAGGTAGACGGCGCCTGAGGTGACGGGCGCGCGCCAGCGCTCGCCGGGATCGGGGTGGGCGTCCGGCCCCGCGTTCAGCGCCGCGGTGATGGCGGCGAGGTTGACCGCGTGGCCGCCGAACACCGAGCCGGCGACGCTGCCCAGGCCCGTCCCGACCAGCAGCGGGCGCAGCCGCGGGCGGTAGCCGAAGCTCGCCAGCACGCCCATGCCGGGGATGTTCTGGGAGGCCATCGTGACCACGAACAGCGGCAGCGCGATGCTGACCAGGGCGCCGGCGGTGAACACGGGCGCCACGAAGACCGGGTGCGGCCACAGGTCGCCCTCGAGGTGGATCGGCCGGTCGATCAGGACCGCCGCGACGGAGACGACCAGCGCGGCCGGGACCGCCCACAGCCGCGCCACCCGGCTGAGCACGACCCAGGTGACGATCACCGGCGCGGCCAGCGCGGGCAGCTCGACCGCCGCCTTGACCGGCGCCAGGCACAGCTGGAAGACGACGCCGGCGAGCATCGCGCTGGCCAGCGGCACCGGGATGCGCCCGATCAGGCGTCCGAGCGTCCCCCACGTCCCGGCCAGCGCCAGCAGCACGCCGCACACGAGGAAGGCGCCGACCGCGGCCGCGAACCCGCCGTCCACCGGGCCCGTAGCGGCGAGCAGCGCGGCGCCGGGGGTCGACCAGGCCACGCTGATCGGCATCCGCGTGCGCCGGCTGAGGACGACGCACAGGACCGCCAGTGCCAGGCACAGCGCCAGCAGGCCCGACGCCGCTTCCGCCCGCGACGCTCCCACGGCGCGCAAGCCGGCGAGCACGACGGTGAAGGAGCTGGCGAAGCCGACGAAGGCCGCGACCAGCCCGGCGACGACCGGGCGTTTCACCCCCGACGGTCTAGCGCCTGCGCTTCAGCTTCAGGGTCACCTTCGTGCCCTTCGGCGTGCTCGTGCCGGCCTTCGGCGACTGCGCTTTGACGACGCCGCCCTTGCGTCCCTTGACCGTGCCGAGCGCGCAGCCGGCCTTCTTGAGCGCCCGCTTCGCCTTCGCCCTCGTCTTGCCCTTGAGCTTGGGGACGACGCAGCGCTTCGTCTTGGCGGGGGGCGCGGGCGGCTTCGTCACCGTCCACGCGCTCGTCGCGGGGGTGGCGTCGAGGTTGCCGAGCGCGTCCGCGGCTCGAACCGCGAAGCTGTGGGGGCCGAGGGCGAGGCCGCTATAGCCCTGGCCACTCGCCGGACACGCGGTGAACGCGGCCGCGTCGAGGCTGCACTCGAAGCGCGTCGCGTCGCCGGCCGGGCTGCCCGCGTAGGTGAAGGCCGCGGTCGTCTGGGTCGTGGACGCCGCGGGCCCCGAGCCGATCTGCGTGTCCGGCCCGGTGGCGTCGACGGCGAAGGAGACCGTCTGCGTCGTGGTCGCGCCACCGCCGTCCTTCGCGGTCACCGCCACGGTGTGGGCGCCGTCGGGCAGCGGGGCCGTGGTGAAGGGCGACCCGCACGCCGCCGCGGCCCCGCCGTCGATCGCGCACGTGAAGGTGGCGCTGCGGTGGTTGGCGCTGAAGCTCGTGGTGGGCTGGCGGCTGGTCCCGAGGGCGGCGGGACCCGTGGCTACGAGCGTGAGCGGGTCGGCGGCGATCGCCCCGGGTGCGGTGACGAGGCCCGACCCGATCGCCAGGGGGCCGAACGCGCCGATCGGCGTGGCCGACTGCCGCTGGTTCGCCTTCAGCTGCTCGGCGGTCAGGGCGGGGTCCTCCTGCAGCTGCAGGGCCGCCACCGCGGCCGCGTGAGGCGCTGCCGCGGAGGTCCCGCTGAAGCGGTGGACGCTGCCGTCCACTGAGCCGAAGAACGAGTTCGCGCCGCGGTCGGAGGCGGTCACGTCCGGCTTGCTCAGGACCTCCGGGGTGGCCAGCGCGGCGGCCGGGGCGGTGCCGGCGACCGGCCCGAACAGATGGGTGACCGGACCGCGCCCCGAGAAGTCCTCCGGCGCGGTGGACGACTGGACGCTGATGGCGCCGACGGTCTGCGCCGACGCCGTGCCGTTGTGCCCGAAGATGGTCGGCCCGACCGTGTCGACGCCGCCGCCGGTCGGGTACTCGAAGCTCGTGATCGGATAGCCGTTGTTGAAGATCTCGAACTTCAGCCGGCTGTCGCCACCGCCGGGACGGCGGCTGATGACGATCTGGCGGTCGAGCTGGGCGCTGCCGCCCTGGATGCCTGCGGACTCGAAGGGCAGCTGCGAGGTGACGTTGTTCTCGAGGCTGTAGACGTCGGTGACCACCGCGCCGTGGTAGAGGATCCACAGGTCGTAGTCCGCGGTGACGCCGCCGCGCGGCTGCGCCCACTGCAGCACCGCGTTGAGGCGGCAGCACGTGGTCCCGCTCGTGGCGACGTCGATGTCGAAGGTCGGATCCACCGCCGGCGTGCTGGGGTCGAAGTCCATGCAGGTGCTCCCGGCCGGGAAGTGGGTGTCGGCGGACACGGCGGCCGGACACGTGGTCGAGCGGTACGCCGGCGCCTCCCAGGACCCGACGTCGGCCCCGCCCACCCGCTGTGTTGAAGGCCATCGAGAAGTAGGCGACGCCGGCGTCGGTGACCTGGCGCACGGCGTTGGCGACGGGCCCGTCCTGGTACATCGGCTCGGCGCTGTTGATGACGTCGTCGACGATGATGTCCGCGCCCGCGTTCTTGAGGGCGACGATGTTGGCCGCGTACTGGGTCTCGCTGACGAACGCGGTCGCGTAGAGGAGCTGCGCGCCGGGCGCGATGTCGTGCACGATCTGGGCCATGGCGCGGCCCTCGTCGCCGGTGTTCTGCCCCGCGGGCGGTGTGTAGTCGGCGACGACGTTCACCGGCGTCGTGAAGCCGCACGGGTTCCCCGGCCCGGGCAGGTCGCCCGACGCGATGTCGTCGGCCGCCGTCGTCGGGGGCGGGGACGCCGTCCCCTTCTTCGTGTCGAACGAGTCCGACAGGATCCCGATCTTGACGCCGCCGCCGTCGACGCCGTACGTGGTGCGCGCGAGGGCGGCCTTCAGCTGCGTGTCGCCCTCGGACACGATCCCCGACGGGCACGCGGCTCGCCGCCGGCCCCTGGCGTCCCCGGCGCCGACGCGCCCGACCTCCGGCCGCCGCACCGCGTTGACGGCCTCCACGCCGTCGATGGCCGCGACGGCGTCGAGATCCGCGGGCGCCACGGCGGCCGTGACCATGCCGTAGCGGTGGCTGACGAGCTGGACGCGGGCGCCGGCGGCGCGCAGGCGACGCACGAGCGCCGCCCCCGTCCCCCGGGTACGGATGTCGGTGACGTACCCCTCACGGGTGCGCAGCAGGTCGTCGGACGCCGTGGCCGCGCCCGGGGCGGCGGGCGCCGGCGCGGCGACCCGCTGCAGCGCGTCCGACAGCGTGCGCGGCGGGCCGGCGACGGCGGTCGCGGGCAGCGCGAGGGTCAGCGCGAGGAGCGCTGCGAAGCGTCGCATGGGCGCTTTCTACTAGAGGAAGGCCGGCAGCGGGTCGACTGCGGCCCCGCGTAGACGAATCTCGAAGTGCAGGTGCGGTCCCGTGGACAAGCCGGTGGACCCGACCCGGCCGATGCGGTCGTGGCCGGTCACGCACTGGCCCTTGCTGACCGAGAACGACGACAGGTGCGCGTACATGGTCACCACCCCGAGGCGGTGGGTGATGATGACGAGGTTGCCGTAGCCGCCCGGGTCGTAGCCGACGAAGCTCACGCAGCCGCGACCGGCGGCGCCGACCGGGGTGCCGGCGGGAGCGGGGAAGTCCAGGCCCGGGTGGAACATGTTGCCGCGGGGCCCGAAGCGGTCGCCGACGGCGACGCTCAGCGGCCGGTAGAACTTCAGCGGGGACTGCGGCGGCGGCTTGGCCAGCGCCCGTCGCGTGGCCGGCCCGGCGACGCCGTCGGCGCCGAGCCCCGCGAAGGCCTGGAAGCGCTTGAGTGCGTTGTCGGCGTGCGGGCCGAACCCACCGTCGACCGGCCCGTTGGGGAAGCCGTGGCGGGCGAGTTCGAACTGCAGCCGGGCGACGTCCCAGCCGCGGTCGCCCAGGGTCATCGTGCGCCGCCCCCAGGCGGGCCGCCCGCGCGCGCCGAGCCGCCGCCGCGTCGCCGGTCCGGCGACGCCGTCCACTGTCAGGTGGTGCCGGGCCTGGAAGCGCCGGACCGCGCCGGCCGTGCCTGGGCCGCGGACGCCGTCGACGCTCCCGCCGTAGTCACCCGTCGCCCGCAGCGCCACCTGCAGCGCCGCGACCACGCCGGACGCGCGCGCGGACGCCACCGCCGGGGCGAGCAGGACGAGGAGGACGGCTAGAGACGCAACGCGGCGCATCACCTGACCCCTTCGCGGGCGGACGGTGCGCCCCTTTCAGGCGCAACGCCTCGCCCAGCAGTCCGGATCCTTCGTCGCGCCGGACGCGGCGATCTCGACAAGCGAAGCGTCTCAAGGTGACGCGCACCGTCAGCTATACCCGAAGGCGAGCCACCCTGGAGCGCTAGGGCTCAGGTGGCGTGCTCGGCGTGCCCGGCCATCAGCTCGCGCTGGACGGAGCGGCGCTCGTCGTCGGGCGCCTCGCGGCGCTCCCAGATCCCGTCCGCCCCGAGGTCCCAGGCGTGGGTGTTGTCGGCCAGGCAACGCTCGAGGGTGTCGAGGACGTCGTCGCGCAGGGCCTTCTCGGCGATCGGTGCGAGCAGCTCCACACGCGTGTCGAGGTTGCGCGGCATCAGGTCCGCGGAGCCGATCCAGACCGACCAGTCGTCCCCCCGCTGGAAGGCGTAGATGCGGGAGTGCTCGAGGAAGCGGTCGACGACGGAGACGACGCGGATGTTGTCGCTGACGCCCTCGACACCGGGCTTGAGGCAGCAGATCCCGCGCACGTTGAGGTCGACGGGGACGCCCTCCTGCGACGCCTCGTACAGCGCCCGGATGCAGGCGCCGTCGACCAGCGAGTTCATCTTCATGGCGATCCGGGCCGGCTTGCCGTCGCGGTGCGCCTGCACGGTCTGCTCGATCTGCTCGAGGATGCCCTCGCGCAGGAAGGCCGGGGCGACGAGCACCTTGCGGTAGGAGCGCTGGCGCGCGAAGCCGGTCAGCCCGTTGAACATGTCGGCGACGTCGGCGCCGATCTCGGGGTCGCAGGTGAACAGGCCGAAGTCCGTGTAGAGCCGGGCCGTCTTGGCGTGGTAGTTGCCCGTCCCGACGTGCACGTAGTGGCGGACGCCGTCCCCCTCGCGGCGCACGATCAGCACGCACTTCGCGTGGGTCTTGAGCGCGGGCAGCCCGTAGACGACGTGGACGCCGGCCTCCTCGAGCTTGCGCGCCCAGCGCACGTTGGCCTGCTCGTCGAAGCGGGCCTTGATCTCCACCATGCAGACCGCCTGCTTGCCCCGCTCGGAGGCGCGGATGAGGGTGGGGACGAGCGGCGTGTCGTCGCTGGTCCGGTACACGGTGAGCTTGATGGCGAGGACCTGGTCGTCCTCCGCGGCCTGCTCGATCAGCCGCTGCACCGAGTTGGTGAACGAGTCGTAGGGGTGGTGGACGAGGATGTCGCCGCGGCGCATCGCGCCCATGACGTCCGGGGGGGTGTCCTCCTCGGGGGTCAGGCGCGGCTGGGTGACCGACTGCCAGACGGGGTCGCGCAGCTCGCTGAGGCCGGTGACGCCGTAGAGGCCCCACAGGTCGCCGAGCGCCATCAGGCCGTCGATCTCGAAGACGTCGCCCGCCTCGACCGCCAGCGCCTCGACCAGCTGGGCGCGGATCTCGTCGCTCGTCCCGGCCGAGATCTCGAGCCGGACGACCTCGCCGAAGCGGCGCCGGCGCAGCTCGGTCTCGACCGCCTGGAGGAGGTCGTCGGCCTCGTCGCCGACGGTGAAGTCCGCGTCGCGGGTGACCCGGAAGAGCGTCCACTCGATGATCTCCATGCCCTCGAAGAGCTCGTCGAGGTTGGCGGCGATGACGTCCTCGACGGGCACGAACTCGCAGCCGCCGTTGACCGGCATGAAGCGCGGCAGCATCTCCGTGGGGACCTTCACGCGCGCCAGCAGCTCCTGACCGGTGACGGGGTCGCGCACGCGCACGGCGAGGGAGAGCGACAGGTTGGAGATGTACGGGAACGGCCGGCCGAGCCCGACGGCGAGCGGGGTCAGAACGGGGAAGACCTGCTTGAGGAAGCGCTCCTCGAGGTCACGGCGGTGGTCACCCTCGACGTCGGCGAGCCGGACCACGCGCAGCCCGGCCTCGGCCAGCTCGGGGATGAGCGTGTCCTGCAGGCAGCGGGTGACGCGGTCGAACTGCGCGCCGACGACGGTGCGGATGCGCTCGATGGTGTCGGCGGCGTTGAGGCCGTCCTTGCCCGGCGAGTCGATCCCGGCGTCGACCATGTCGTGCAGGCCGGCCACGCGGACCATGAAGAACTCGTCCAGGTTGGTCGACCAGATCGCGCAGAACTTCAGCCGCTCGAGCAGCGGCGTCTCCGGATCCTCGGCCAGCTGCAGGACGCGATCGTCGAAGTCCAGCCAAGACAGCTCGCGGTTGAAGAAGAGGTCGGGCGACGAGGTGACGGTGTCGGCCACGTTCGCGACCCTACCCCGCAGATGTGAATGTCAGCTCTAGGCAGACGCCTTCGCGAAGGCCGCCGTCCCCCACCCGCAGCGGGCAGCCGAGGCGTTCGGCGACGGTTCCGAGCAGGGTGAGGCCGGCGGGGAGCAGCCGGACGCGCTCGGGGTCGAGACCGTGGCGGCGGGCGACGGTCGCGCTCGGCGCGGTGGTCAGGAGCGCCAGCGCGCCCGCCACGGCGCCGGCGTCGACGGCGCCGGGCAGCAGCCGCGCCATGGAGGTCGCACTGCCGCCGACGGCCAGCCCGACGTCGGCGCGCGGCGGCCGCGCCCCTGACAGCAGCAGCTCGGCGTCCGCGCGCAGCGCTGCCATCTCCGCCGCCGTCGGGGGGTCCGAGCGCAGGTGCGCGTCGGCCAGCAGCGAGGACCCGACGGGCACCGACACGGACCACTCGACGCCGCCGTCCAGGGTGCCCACGGCCAGCTCCGTCGACCCACCGCCGACATCCACCACCGCGATTCCTAAAGGTGTCGGGTCCCGGCATGTGACATCTGTCCGATGCCGGGACCTGACCCCTTTATGTGTGGCGCCCAGGAAGGCGAGGCGGGCCTCCTCGGTGCCTTCGAGGACGTCGACCTCCACGCCCGCGCGGGCGCGGACGGCGTCGCGGAGCGCGTCCGCGTTGCTGGCGGCCCGGATCGCGGCGGTGGCGACGACGCGCAGGCGCTCGGCGCCCAGCGCGCGGGCCACGGCGACCTGGAGGGCGACGACGTCCGCCAGCGAGTCCAGCGCGTCCTCGGGCAGGGTGCCCGAGCGCAGCAGCAGGCCGCCCAGTCGCGTGTAAGCCTTCTCGCAGGTGACCTCCCGCACCCCGTCCGCCCCCACGTCGGCGACGAGCACCCGGGTGGTGTTGGAGCCGATGTCGACGCAAGCGCAGCGCATACCCTCACACGGGACTATGACCGCCGCCATCGAGGTCAGCGGCCTGCGCAAGGCCTACGGCGAGCACGAGGCCGTGCGCGGCATCGACTTCGCCGTCGCCCGCGGCGAGGTCTTCGGGCTGCTCGGCCCCAACGGCGCCGGCAAGACGACGACGGTGGAGATCCTGGAGGGCTACCGCGATCGCAGCGCCGGCGAGGTCCGCGTCCTCGGCCTCGACCCCGCCGAGCGCTCGGCCGACCTGCGCGAGCGCGTCGGCATCGTCCTGCAGAGCTGCGGCATGTATCGCCACCTCACCGTGCGCGAATCCGTCGAGCACTGGGCCGGCCTGTACCCGGCGCCGCGCGACGTCGACGCGACGATCGCCGTGGTCGGCCTCCAGGACGCGGCCGACCAACGCACCCGCACGCTCAGCGGCGGCCAGCAGCGCCGCCTGGACTTCGCCCTCGCCCTGATCGGCGACCCCGAGGTGATCTTCCTCGATGAGCCCACCACCGGCTTCGACCCCGAGGCGCGGCGCACGGCGTGGGAGACCGTGCGCTCACTGCGCGACCTCGGCAAGACCGTCCTGCTCACCACGCACTACCTCGACGAGGCGCAGGCGCTCGCCGACCGGGTCGCGATCATCAAGGACGGCCAGATCCTCGCCGAGGGCCCGCCGGGCGACCTCGATCCGGGCGCCTCCCAGCGCTACCGCGTCAGCTGGACGGCCGACGGCGCGCCCGTCGTCCACGAGACCGACGACCCCACCCGCCTGCTGCACGAGGCGACCGCCGCCGCCCTCGCGCGCGGGGAGACGCTGACCGACCTGACCGTCACCCGCCCGTCCCTGGAGGACGTCTACCTGGGATTGACCAAGGGGCCCGGCTCGGCCGGCCAGGGCGCCAGCGATCTGGCCTCGCCACCCCGGGGCTCGGAGTGAGCGACCACGCGCTGCCCGCCGCCCGGCCGATCGCGCAGACGGCCAAGGCGCCGTCCTGGGCGGGCCTGGCCTGGCGCCAGTACCGCCTCGAGCGGCGCATGTTCTGGCGCAACCCGAGTGCCGCCTTCTTCAACTTCCTGCTCCCGCTGCTGTTCCTGGCCATGTTCGGCGCGATCTTCGCCGGGGAGCAGAAGGACCTCGACGTGATCGTGCCCGGGATCGCCGGGATGAGCGTGATGTCGACGACCTTCACCGCGCTGGCCATGAACCTGACCACGCTGCGCGAGACGGGCGTCCTCAAGCGCGTGCGCGGGACACCGCTGCCCTCCTCGGCCTACCTGACCGCCCTCGCCGGCCACGCCATCACCAACACCGCCCTGCAGGTGACGCTCATCACCGTGGCCGGCAAGCTCGTCTTCGGGACCGGCTGGCCGCGCGACCTCCCCGCGCTGCTGGTCTTCGTCGTCCTCGGCGCCGCCACCTTCGCCGCCCTCGGGGTCGCGCTCAGCCACGTCATTCCCAACGTGGACTCCGCGCCCGCGTACGTGAACGCGATCTTCCTCCCGACGATCATGATCTCCGGGGTCGTCTACGACGAGGCCGACGCGCCCGCGTTCCTGCACGAGATCGCCGGCGCGCTGCCGCTCAAGCACCTGATCGACGGGCTCAGCGGGGCGATGGTGAAGGGGACGGGCCTGGGCGACCACGTCACCGCCCTGCTGATGCTGGCCGTCTGGGGCGGCGCCGGCGCGGTGCTCGCCGTCCGCGGCTTCAGCTGGGACCAGAAGCGCACGTGAGCTTGAGTCCATACCGACACAATCCGTTCCTGCTTCCTGGAAGGTGTAGGTATGGATAGAATCCAGAGCTACCTGCGGGCGGTGATCTACGACGACCACCAGCTGCTCGCCACGGGCGCGTTCGACGTCTTCATCCAGCCGGGATCGGCCCACCCCTACCTCAACTACGCCATCCCGCGACCGGGCGCCGAGCCCGACGAGGAGGCCGTCGGGGAGCTGATCGCCATCATGGAGGGCGCCGGTCGCGTCCCGCGCCTGGAGTACCTGCCGGCCGAGGCGCCCGCCGTCGAGGCCGCGCTGTGCGCGCAGGGCTTCACCGTCGAGCTGCGCACCCCCGTGATGCGCTGCACCCCGGACGAGCTGGCCGACGTCGAGCTCCCGGACAAGGTCACGCTCGACCAGCTCGGGCCGGACGCGACGCGCGAGGAGCTCGACGGGCTGGTGCGCGCGCAGGCGGAGGCCTTCGGTCAGCCGTACAACCCCGCCGACATCGAGCCGATGATCCCCATGCTCGGACGCCGGATCACGGTGATCGCCTACGCGGACGGCGAGGTCGCCGGCGGCGGGCTCTGCCAGACCGCCATCGCGGGCGTCACCGAGCTGGCCGGGATCGGCGTCCGCGAGCGGTTCCGGCGGCGCGGGATCGCCACTGCGCTCACCGCCGAGCTCGCGCGCCTCGCCTTCGCGGGCGGGGTCGCGATCGCCTTCATGACGCCGGGCGACAGCGGCGCCCAGACCGCCTACGAGCGGGCGGGCTTCACCGTCACTGATGAGATGCTGCACCTCATCCGAGACTGAAAGGGGCTTGGCTCGGGGCGCCGGCGACGGGCCCTCACCTCAGAGCCAGATCGCGGGGGGCGCGCCGGTCACGGTCGCCTCGATGTCGTGCAGCGGCGACGCCTCCCAGTCCGCTCGCGTCATGCCGAAGGCGACGACGTCGTGGATCCCGGACGCGTGCGTGTTGTAGGCCCGCAGGACCCCCTCGCGGCGGAACCCGAGGCGCTCGAGCGACGTCTGCGAGCGACCGTTGCGCGTGTTCGCCCACGCGGTCAGGCGATGGAAGCCGAGGGTGACGAAGGCCAGATGGGCCATCAGCGCCTTGGACTCCGCGTTGACGCCGGTCCCCCAGAACGCCCGCCCGAACCACGTCCCCACGGTCGCGCGCCGGTCGCGGGCGGCGTACTCCGACAGGCCGGTGACGCCGACCGGCCCGTGCTCGCCATGGACGGCGAGGAAGTCCAGCAGCGTCCCCCGCTCTCGCTTGTCCGCCAAGCCGCCGATGTAGTCGAGAGGTTGCGCGCGATCGGTGTACGGACCCCACGAGAACCACTGCGTCGCCTCCGCGTCGCCCAGCCCGAACAGAGCGTCGGCATCGTCCTCCGTGGCGTAGCGGAGCGTCAACGTCGGCCCGGCGATCTTCACGCCGCGCCACGCTACCGCCGCATGGGACAATCCAGGCCGCAATGAGCGCGCTCGACGAGTCCCTGCGCTACCGATCGCTGGTCGACCGGCTCGGCGCGATCGTCTGGGAGGCGACGCCCGGCCGCGCCCCCGGCGAGGCCACCTTCTCGTTCGTCAGCGAGCACACGGAGGCGCTGCTCGGCTACGCCCCCGCGCGCTGGACCGCCGACAGCCACTTCTGGTTCGACATCATCCACCGCGACGACCGCGATCGCGTCAACGCGGAGATCCTGGCCGTCGTCCGGACCGGCCGGGGTGACTTCGAGTACCGCACGCGCGCCGCCGACGGCCGCGAGGTGTGGCTGCGCAACATCGTCCAGGTCGACGAGTCGACGCCCGAGCTTCGCCTCACCGGCGTGCTCACCGACATCACCGCGCGCAAGGCGGCCGACGCGCGGCTGGTCCGCCTGCAGGACTTCACGGACGCGCTCGCCGACGTGACGACCGCCCACGCGGCGGCACAGGTCATCGCCGCCAAGGGCCGCGAGGCGGTCGGCGCGATCGCGGCGGCCGTGTGCCTGCGCGAGGGCGATCAGCTGGAGGTGCTCGGCTACGAGGGACCGCCCAACCCCGACCTCCGGACCGGCTGGCGCTTCCCCGTCGACCTCGGCGTCCCGGCCGCGGAGGCGGTGCGCACCGGCAGCGCGCTCGTCCTGTCCGGCGATGAGCTCGACGCGCGCTACCCGGGTCTCCCCTACTGGCGCTCCCTGAACGACACCGGCGCGCTGGTCGTGCTCCCGCTGCGCCACGAGCGGCGGGTCCTCGGGTCGATCGCGCTGCGCCTCGCCACCGGGCGGACCGTCGGCCCGGAGGACCGCGTCGTCCTCGACGTCCTCGAGCGCGCGAGCGTGTCCGCTCTCCTGCGCGCCGAGCAGTCCAGTGCCGAGCGCGACTCGCAGGCGGTGCTCGACGCGATCATCACCACCGCACCGGAGGCGTTCGCCCTCTTCGACACCGACCTGCGCTACGTGCGGGTCAACGACGCGCTCGCCGCGACTCACGGTCTCCCCGCCGCCGACCACGTCGGCCGCACGCTGGACGAGGTCTTCCCCGGCAGTGCACACGCGGCGCCGCTGCGCCGGGTGCTCGAGACGGGGGAGCCGATCGTCGACGTCGAGATCAGCGCCACCGTTGCGGGGGGCCGAAAGACCTGGCTGACCTCGTACTACCCCGTCCTCAACGCGGCCGGCCGGACCGGCTGGCTGGGCAAGTTCATGGTCGACATCACCGCGCGCAAGCGCGCCGAGCAGCGGGCGCGGATGTTCGCCGAGCTGGGCGCGCAGCTGGACGCCCCGGGCAGCGCCGAGGCGCGCATGAGCGTCCTCGTCGAGACGCTGGTGCCTGACCCGTGCGCGAGCGTGATCGTCCGGCTGCGCACGCCCGACGGCGCGCTCGAGCGCGTCGCCGCGCGGGGGACCGCCCCGCCGCAGCAGACGGTGCCGCTGCTGGCCCGCGGCCGCGACCTGGGCACCGTCGACCTCGCCCTGCTCGACCCGGGCGACCCCGAGGAGGACCGCGCCTTCGCGACCGAGGTGGCACGCCGGGCCGGGCTCGCGGTCGACAACGCCCGGCTGTTCGACGCCGAGCGCTGGGCGCGCGAGCGCACCGAGCGCCAGTACGCGGTCGCCGCCGCGCTGGCCGACGCACTCACGCCCGCCGACGTCGCCCGGGTCACCCTCGCGGAGATCATCCCCGCCGTGCGCGCCGAGCACGGAACCATGTGGCTCTACGACGCGGAGGAGGGCCTGGTCAACTGCATCGGCTGGCAGGGCTTCACCGACGAGGAGATGAGCCGCTACGTGACGGCCAACATCGACGACCGCCGCCCCGTCGCCGACGCCATCCGGCGCCGCCGCCTGCTCGTCCTCCCCGACACGGAGGCCATGGACGCCGCCTACCCGGACATGGCGCCGGGGTTCCGCGCGTCCGGGCTGGGGTCGATGGTCGTCTTCCCGCTCATGACCGCGGGCCGCGTGGCCGGCGGCCTGCTGGTGACCGCCCAGCACGCCAACGCGTTCGGTGCGGACGACCTCGCGCTCGGCGCCGCGCTGAGCGCGCAGGCGGCGCAGGCGCTCGAGCGGGCGCGCCTGTTCGACGCCGAGCGCCGCGTCTCGGTGACCCTGCAGCGATCGCTGCTCCCGGCCTCGCTGCCGGACGTCGAGGGCGTCGAGCTCGACCTGCGCTACCTGCCCGCCGCCGGGCTCGAGGCGGGCGGCGACTTCTACGAGGCGGTGCCGCTGGCCGACGGCTCGCTGGTGGTGGCGGTCGGGGACGTCGTCGGCCGTGGCGCCACCGCCGCCGCCGCCATGGGCCAGCTGCGCAGCGCGCTGCGCGCCTTCGCCCTGACGGGCGACGACCCCGGCGCGCTGCTGACCCGGCTCTCGGCCTTCGCGGACACGCTTTCGGAGGCGATGGCGGCGACGGCCGTGGTGGCCAAGCTGGATCCCGCCGCCGGCCGGATCGTGTACGCGTGCGCCGGGCATCCCTGGCCGGTCTACGTGACCGCCGAGGGCGACGCGGAGCTGCTGCGGGGCGGTCGCGGCGTCCCGCTGGGCTGCGTCCCCGAGCCGCAGTACCCCGAGGACACGGTCCGGCTGATGCCCGGCGCGACGCTGCTCCTCTACACCGACGGCCTCACCGAGCGCCGGGGCGAGGACATGGACGCCGCGCTCGAGCGCGTGCGGCGGACGGTTGCCGCGCACGCGCGCGCCCCGCTGTCGACGCTGCTCGACCACGCCGTCGCCGACGCCGGGTCGGTCCGGCCCGCCGACGACGTCGCGCTGGTGGCCATGCGCTTCACGGGCGTGCTCACCTCCCGGCGGCTCGCCTACCCGGCCGCGATCGCGTGGGTCCCGGTCGCCCGTCACGCCGTGCGCGACTGGCTCGCCGGCCTCGGCGTCGCCGAGCTGCCCGCCGCCGACGTGCTGCTGGCCGCCGGCGAGGCGATCGCCAACGCCGCCGAGCATTCTGGTGCCACCCAGGTCGAGCTGGACCTCGCCACTCCAGCGCCGGGGACGATCCGCATGGTCATCCGCGACGACGGCCGCTGGAAGGACCCCGTGGTCAGCCCGCACCGCGGCCGCGGGTTCGGCCTGATGCGCACGCTGATGGACGAGTGCACCGTCCAGCGCAGCGACGGCGGCACCGACATTCTTGTGCGGTGCCAGATTGCCGACGATGAGGACGTATGAACCCCGCTCGAACGGCAGCGGCTCCG
>CAXTBB010000016.1:0-15485 GCA_964242305.1 uncultured Solirubrobacteraceae bacterium | reverse complement strand
ACCGTCCAGCGCAGCGACGGCGGCACCGCCGTGCGCCTGACCCACCGGGTCGAGCTCGAGCCGGTGGCCTCCCAACCGCCGCTGGCCGGCCCTGTCGGGTGCACGGTGCGCGTCGACGCCGACGGCGTCGCCGTCCTCGCGGGGGAGATCGACCTGTTCAACGCCGAGGCCGTCGGCCGCGAGCTGGCCGTCGCCGAGCTGCACACGGTCGACCTCAGCCAGGTCTCCCACCTGGACTCCACCGGGGCGCGGATGCTCTTCGGGCTGCCCGCCCGGCCGACCTTCATCGTCCCGCCGGGCTCACCACCGCGGCGCACCCTCGAGGTCTCCTCGCTCGCCGAGGTGATGGACCTCAGGGATGCGCCGCCCGCGTGACCGGGCAGCGATCGGGGTGGCCGCAGACGTCGGCGTCGCACAGGCGGCAGGTCCGCCGCGGGGCGGCGCCGGCGACGGTGATGCCGGCCAGCAGACGTTCCACGAGCCCGGTCAGCGTGGCCCGCTCGCCAGCGTCGAGCACACCCAGCACCTCCTCGAGCGCCGCGAAGCGCTCCGCCCGCAGCCGCGCCGCCGCCGCCGACCCGGCCGCGGTCACGAACAGCGCCCGCGAACGGGCGTCCGGGCCGGGCCGGCGCTCGACCAGGCCGTCTGCCTCCAGCCGGTCGGTCAGCCGCACCGCTCCAGAGTGGGTCAGCGCGAGGACGCGGGCGAGGCCGTCGACCGTCGTCCCGGACAGCCACCCGTCGAGGGCGACCAGCGCGGTGTCAGCCGCGGACGCCGGCAGCCGCCCGGCGACGGCGAGCGCGCACGCCCCGAGCACGTTGGCGTCGCGCGACGACATGTGACGCGATCATAGGTGGCACTCAGGGCACTGTCCCCTCAGTCGCACTCCTGGACGGCGATGAGGGCGGCGCCGACGACGCCGGCCTCGGGGCCGCGGCGGGCCAGGCGGATGCTGGTGGCCGTGCCGACCCCGCGCAGGACGTAGCGCAGGGCGACCTCGCGGGCGGGCCCGAGCAGCAGCTCGCCGGCCGAGCTGACGCCCCCGCCGACGACGACCTCGTCGGGGTCGAAGATGTTGATCGCGTTGGCGATGCCGAGGCCGAGGCGCTCCCCGATCGTGCGGATGGCTGCGATCGCGCCCTCGTCGCCGTCCTGCGCGGCCATCACCGCCGCCTTGCCGTCCTCGAAGCCGCGGTCGCGGGCGAGCGCGTCGAGGGCCCCGCCGCGGGCGAAGCTCTCCAGCGACCCGGGCCGTGGGAACTCGTCTCCGGTGGGGAGCGGCGTGTCCGCGCCCGAGAGGTCGAGGCCGACGATCTGGTGGCCCATCTCGGCGGCGGCGCCGGTCGCCCCGCGGTACAGGCGCCCGCCCATGACGAGGCCGCCGCCGACGCCGGTGCCGACGGTGTACATGACCAGGTTCTCGCAGACGAGCTCCTCGCCCTGGTAGGCCTCCGCTATCGCGGCGCAGGACGCGTCGTTCTCGACGAAGACCGGGAGGCCGAGGCGGTCGGTGAGCAGGTCGCGCAGCGGGACGTCGGCCAGCGGGATGTTGACGGAGTAGCGGATCCGGCCGCTGGCGAAGTCGATCACGCTGGGGACGCCGATGCCGACCGCGCGGGTGTCCTCGCGGCGTACCGCTTCGATCGCCGTGACGAGCTGGTCGATCAGCGCGTCCGTCGAGCCCTTCTCCGTCTTGACGAGATGCGACTCGCCTGGCTCGCCCCGTTCGAGCAGGGCGGCGGCCACCTTCGTGCCACCGACGTCGACGCCGACGAAGGTCCCCTCGATCACCGCGAGAGTGTCCCATTGTGGGCATCGAGCCCACAAAATTCGAACGGCCCCATCCGGGGGACCGTATCGCTATCGCCTAGCGGTCCGGCTCAGCCCGTGGCTTCGCTGCCGCGCGTGCGGGGGTCGCGCTTGCGCGCGTAGAGCTCGCGGTCGGCGGCGGCCAGCAGCTCCTCCGGGTCCGGCCCGGTGGCCTCGGCGATGCCCCAGGTCGCGGTGACCTCGTGCGGGAAGGTGTCGTCGCGGATCTGGCGCTGCAGGCGGCGCGCGACCAGCTCGCCGGCGTCCGAGCGCGTCTCGGGCAGCAGGACGGCGAACTCGTCGCCGCCGAGGCGGAAGGCGGCGTCGGCGCCGCGGATCTCCCCCAGCCGGCGCCCGACCATGGTCAGGACGCGGTCCCCGGCGGCGTGGCCGTGCGTGTCGTTGACGGCCTTGAAGCCATCGAGGTCGACCACGACCAGGGTGAGCGTGCGCGAGTAGCGGATGTGGCGGGCCAGCTCGCGCTGGAGCGTCTCGTCGAGGGCGCGCCGGTTGCCGAGGCCGGTGAGCGGATCCATGCGGCTGGTGCGCTCGGCCAGGGCCAGGCGGCGGGCCTGCACGATCTGGTGGCTGGCGAAGCGGGCCAGGACGCGGACGCAGTGCTCGTCGTCGGCGGTGAAGGCGTCCTTGCCGCCGAGCGCGGAGACCACCCCGACGACCTCCCCCTCCCCGACGGCGAGCGGCGCGGCCACCACGGACTTGGCGCGTCCGCGTCCCTCTCCGGACGCGCCGTTCTCGGTCGCGGGCTCATCCCAGCGGACCAGGCGGCGGTGCATGACCGCGCGCAGGCTGGCGCTCGCGTCGGGCAGACGGACCCCGACCTGGACCGCGGCGCTGTCGGCGGCACCGTGCAGGACGACCCCGTCGTCGTCGAGCAATTCGACGATTGCCCCGCTACCACCGGCTAACTCACGCGTGTGCGCGGCCAGGGCGGCGAGGACGTCCCCGACGTCGAGCCCCGCCGCGGCGATGGTCTCCTGCGCATGGATGAGCGCCGTCAGCTGTCGCGGGTCCGCAGTCACTTGATCGATTAAACGTGGCTGACCCCCAAAAACCAGTGGGGTTCGGACCTGATATTCGCACTTTCGGGTCGATGAGTGGAGGAAAGTCAGCGCAGTTTGGCTGCGGCGGCGCGGTCGGCCAGCACGAGCAGGCGTCCGTCGGACGGACGGACGTGCGCCGACGGGACGGCCGGATCGGGCTCGTCCCCAAAGGCGCGGACCAGCGCCTCCGCCTTGTCCTCGCCGGCCACCAGGAAGACGACGTCGCGGGCGGCGTTGAACGCGGGGAAGGTGAGCGTGACGCGCGGGACGCGCGGATCCAGGCCCGGCTCGGGCACCGCCACGACGAGGTGGTGGTCCTCATCCAGCGCGGGCTTGCCCGGGAACAGCGACGCGGTGTGCCCGTCCGGGCCCAGGCCCATCAGCGCGAGGTCCAGGCGCCCGCCGGCCGCCTTGAAGCGGCGACCGTAGTCGGCGGCGGCCGCCTCGAGATCGAGATCCGTCCGGACCAGCTCCGGCACGAGCTCCAGGCTCGCCCGGATCATGCCGGCGTTGGAGTCCTCGTCCTCGATCGGGACGTAGCGCTCGTCGCCCAGCCAGAAGGTGACGTCCTCGAAGGCGAAGCCGGCGGCGAGGGCGTAGGCCTGCTTCGGCGTCGAGCCCCCCGACAGCGCCACGTGGGACCCGGGCTTGACCGCAGTGAGGATGTCGGCCGCCCGCCGCGCCACCGCGTCCTTGTCGTCGAGCACCTCGATCACGAGACCATCGCCCGTGCGGCGGTCAGCGCCGGCTTGTAGGTGCGGTCGCGCAGCAGCGCCTGGCGGACGCCCTCGCCGAGGATGCCGCCCTCGCCGCGGGAGGCGCCCATGACGGTGAACTCGCGCTCGCCGCCCTTGCGCGAACGGCGCACCTCGCGCAGCCCGCCCTTCGAGCGGTCCAGGGAGACGGAGGCGCCCGACGCGCTCTCGATCGTCACCCCGGCCAGGCCCGGCGCGTTCATGTGGCCCACCGGCTCGAGGGTGATCTTGACGTCGCCGCTGCGCGCACCGGCGCGGCCGGTGATGGTGCCGCCGTGAGCGGTCAGCCGACCCGGCTTCCAGCGCAGCCGCGACGCCAGCCAGCCCGCGAACAGCGCGGCGGGGGCGACCGAGTCGTCGCGGTGGCGGACGGTGACCGCGGACACGCTGCGCAGCTCCTCGCGGAACTCGGGCGGGTCGAAGGCGGCGGCGACGCGCTCGCGCCACGGCGTCGAGCGCAGCCAGGCGAGGTCGACCACGTAGAGGTCCTCCTGCAGGGTGGCGACACGGTCGAGCGCCGCGCCGACGTCATCGTCGAGCGTGTCGACGAGGACGATCTGGGCCATCTCGCGCAGCGCGTCCTCGGCGACCCCGTGGCCGTGTGGCGCCCACACGAGCGTGGCCAGGTCGGGGACGACGAGCGGTGCCACCACGTTGGCGAGGTTCTCGAGCGCCTTCTCCCCCACGTCGACCTCGATGCGCTCGCGCGCCACCGACAGCACGCCGTCGTCCTCGGTCGCCATCGTCGCCCAGGCGTCGAGCGTCGTGCGCTTGGCCTCGACGGCGACGAGGATCGTCCGCGACGGGTGGAAGCGACCGACCTGCTTGAGCCGGTTCTCGATCTCCCCCCGATAGCCGTGATCGCAGATCACCACGAGGTTCAGGATGCGGGCGGGCTGCACCGCCTGGCCGTGCTGGTGGCGCTCGGCGAGCAGCGTCCGCAGCGCGGCCTCGATCTTGCTCGGGTTCGTGTCGCGTGCCGACCAGACGGCGTCGTCGGACCGCGTGGCCATCAGAGGTGACGCCACTTCCGGTCGCCGCCGAGCAGGTGGTTGCACTCCTGCGGGCCCTGCGAGCCGGCCTCGTACGTGGCCATGCGCGGCGACTTGTCCGCCCACGATTGCAGGATCGGATCGATGATCGACCACTGCGCGTCGACCTCGTCGTTGCGGGTGAAGAGCGTCGCCTCCCCGCGCATCGCGTCGACGATCAGCCGCTCGTAGGCCTCGGGCGACTGCGACATGAACGACGTCCCGTAGTGGAACTCCATCGTCACCGGCCGGATGCGCATGGTCGCGCCGGGGATCTTGGCGCCCAGCTTGAGCGACACGCCCTCGTCGGGCTGCAGGGTGATGATCAGCTGGTTGGGGACGACGCCCTCCGAGCCCTGCTCGGAGAAGGCCATGTGCGGGACCGGCTTGAGCTGCACGGCGATCTCGGTCAGCTTGCGCGCGAGCCGCTTGCCCGTGCGCAGGAAGATCGGGACGCCCGACCAGCGCCAGTTGTCGACCTTCAGGCACAGGGCCGCGTAGGTCTCGGTGTTGGACGAGTTGGGGACGCCGTCCTCATCGAGGTAGGACACCACGTCCTTGCCCGCTTCGGTGCCCGCCAGGTACCGCGCGCGGACGGTGTTCTCGGCGACCTCCGCCGGGGTCATCGGGGTGATCGCCTGCAGGACCTTGACCTTCTCGTCGCGGATCTTGTCGGCGTCGAACGACACCGGCGGCTCCATGCACAGCAGCGTCAGCAGCTGCATCATGTGGTTCTGGACGAGGTCGCGCAGCGCGCCCGAGTGGTCGTAGTAGCCGGCTCGGGACCCGATGCCGATGTCCTCGGCGGCGGTGATCTGGACGCTGTCGATGAAGTTGCGGTTCCAGACCGGTTCGAACATGTAGTTGGCGAAGCGGAACGCCATCATGTTCTGGACCGTCTCCTTGCCCAGGTAGTGGTCGATGCGGTAGATCTGGTGCTCGCGGAAGGCGTCGGACACGGTCGCCTGGAGCGCGCGTGCGGACTTGAGGTCGTGGCCGAACGGCTTCTCGATCACGCAGCGCACGTCGACGTCTGGGTGCTTGTTGAGGCCGGCCGCCTTGAGGTGCGTCGGGATGACCCCGAAGTACTCCGGCGCGGTCGACAGGTAGTAGCAGCGGTTGAGGGGGTGCCCGGCCTCCTCGTCGACCTCTCCCAGCGCCGTCCCGAGCCGCTCGTAGCCGGCGGGGTCGTCGAAGGAGCACTCGACGTAGCGCATGCGCGTCAGCAGCGCCTCGAGCACGTCGGCGTTGGTCTCGCGCCGGGAGAACTCCGTGATCGACTCCTTTGCCAGCTGCCGGAACTCGTCGTCCGTCGACGCGCCGCGCGAGACGCCGATCAGGGCGAAGCGCTCGGGCAGCTGGCCCTCGTGGGCGAGGTTGTAGAGCGCGGGCAGCAGCTTGCGCTTGGCCAGGTCACCCGAGGCGCCGAAGATGACCAGCGCCGTGTGCGGGACCGGGACCCGTTCGAGGCCCTCCGTCAGCGGGTTGGGATCGTCGTCCGCACCGGGGGAGGACCGGCGCGCCGAGACCTCCGGGGTCACTCGCCGCCGCCGAGGCTGGTCCGCTCGACCGCGTGGCCGCCGAACTGGTTGCGCAGGGCGGCGAGGACCTTCGCCGTGTACTCGCCCTCGCCGCGCGAGTAGAAGCGGGCCGCCAGCGCCGCGCTCAGCACCGGCATCGGCGTCTCGAGGTCGATGGCGTCGACGATCGTCCAGCGTCCCTCCCCCGAGTCGGACACATGGCCTTGCAGGTTCTCGAGGTCGTTGCCCTCCGCCTTGAAGGCCGCCTCGGCCAGCTCGCACAGCCACGAGCGCACGACGCTGCCGCGGTTCCACAGCGCGGCGACCTCCTGCAGCTCGATCGGGAACTCGGACTTGTGCATGAGCTCGAAGCCCTCGGCGTAGGCCTGCATCATCCCGTACTCGACGCCGTTGTGGACCATCTTCACGAAGTGGCCGGCGCCGGGCGGGCCGAAGTGCCGCCAGCCGTCGGGCGGCGCGAGGACGTCGAGGATCGGGCCGAGGATCTTCACGCCGTCGTCGGTGCCGCCGACCATCATGCAGTAGCCGACCTCGAGGCCCCAGACGCCGCCGCTGGTGCCGACGTCCACGTAGTTGATGCCCTTGCCGATCAGCTCCTCGGAGCGGCCCTTGTCCTCGTGCCACTTGGAGTTGCCGCCGTCGATGACGAGGTCGCCCTCCTCCAGCAGCTCGCCGAGCTTGAGGACGGTCTCGGTCGTCGGGTCGCCGGACGGGACCATCACCCACACCGCGCGCGGCTTCTCGAGCTTGGAGACGAGGTCCTCGAGCGAGGACGCGCCCACCGCACCGTGCTCCTCGGCCGCCTTGACGGCGTCCTCGCTGAAGTCGAACGCCACCACGTCATGGTCGGAGTCCCGCTTGATGCGGTGGACCATGTTGCCGCCCATCTTGCCGAGGCCTACGAAGCCGATCTGCACGCTGTCAATCCTTTCGGGGGGCCAGTGGTGCGCAACCTACCGCGCAGGCGGCTCTTCCAACCCTGTCGCGACGCGAACCTTCGCGCCGGGCAGCCGCCCCGCGATGCGCCCGATCGGGCCGACGGCGTGACCGAGGTCGTCGGCGGCCAGCGTGAGCTGCTCGACGGTGGGCTGCAACCGCTCGAGATAGCCGATGATCGCGGTGACCATGGCCTCCACGCTGGCGACGCGCGTGGCGAGCTCGGGCAGCGCGGCGGCGCTGGCCGTGAGCTCGGGTAGTGAGGCCGCGCTGGCGGTCAGCTGCGGGAGCGCGGCCGCGTGTTCGGTCAGCGCGGCGAGCGCACCGGCGTGCCGCGTCAGCTCGGCGAGGGCGGCGGCGTTCGCGGTCAGCTCGGGGAGCGCCGCGGCGTGCGCCGACAGCTCCTTGAGCGTCGACTCGACGGTGCGCAGCTCGCGCAGGCTGTCGGCGAGGTCGTCGATGCGGTCGAGCTGCTCGAGGCCGCGCAGGACGCGATCGACCCGTCCCGGGAGCGTGATCACGTACCGCACCGCCGACTCGGCTGGACCCAGCATCGCCGGCGAACGTACCATGTCGATCACGTGATCGACGAAGCCCAGCCCCGCCGACAGACCCGCGCCCAGCAGCGGGCGGCCACGCGCCTGGCGATCCTCGCCGCGACGGGCGACTGCCTCGTCGACGACGGCTACGCGACGCTGACCACACGCCGGATCGCGGAGCGGGCCGGGGTCGCGCAGAGCACGCTCATGCACCACTTCCCGACGCGCGAGGCGCTGCTCGCCGACGCCGTCACCCATCTCGCCACGCAGCTCACCGAGGATGCGCTCGACGAGCTCGACCTGCAGGCGCTGCGGCTGCCGGAGCGCCGTGAGGCGGTGCTCGACCAGGCCTGGCGGCGCTTCACCTCCCCGCCCGCCCTGGCGGCGGCGCAGCTGTGGGCGGCCGCCTGGACGGAGCCCGAGCTGGCCGCCACCCTGCGCGAGCTGGAGGCGCGGCTGTCGGAGATCCTGATCGTCACGGCGGGCACCCTGTTCCCCGACGAGGCGGAGCACGAGCGCTTCCCGGTCCTGCTCGACACCGCCGTCTCACTGATCCGTGGCCTCGTGATGGCGGTTCCCGTCGCCGGCCAGAGGGTGGTCGACCGGCGCTTCGAGGCGATGAAGCCGCTGCTGCTGAACGCAGCCGCGGATCTGTTCGCCGATCACGTGATCGACTGATATGGTCTCGCATTCGCCGATCACCTGATCGGTGAACGACAGGAGGACGGTCAGTGGACGACGACGAGATCGGCGGGTCCCGGACACGGCGCGCGGCACGCATGACCGGCGTCGCGGCGGGGGTGGCGGTGCGCGAGGCGCGCGTGCGAGCGCTGACCGCGGGCACGCCCGGCGAGCGCCGGCAGGCGGCCGCCACCCGCCAGCAGCTGAAGTCCGCGCAGTCGCTGGTGAAGCTGTTCGCGGGCATGCGCGGCGCCGCCATGAAGGTCGGCCAGACGCTGTCCGCCGTCGACCTCGGCCTCGTGCCCGAAGCGGTCCGACCGCAGTTCCAGGAGATCCTGGCGACGCTGCAGCAGAACGCCGACCCCGTGTCCTTCAAGGCGATCCGCACCGTGGTGGAGGACGATCTGGGCGAGCGACTCGGGGCCGCCTTCGCCGACTTCGAGCCCGACCCGATCGCGGCGGCGTCGATCGGGCAGGTCCACCGCGCGCAGCTCCACGACGGCCGGGTCGTCGCCGTCAAGGTGCAGTACCCCGGCGTCGCCGAGGCGATCTTCGCCGACCTCCAGAACCTGCGCCTCGGCCTCAAGCTGCTGTCGACGATCGCGCCGGGCATCGACACGGGCGCGATCGCGGGTGAGATCCGCGAGCGCATCACGGAGGAGCTCGACTACGAGCTGGAGGCGTCCAACCATCGCGAGATGGCGCGTGCCTACGCCGGCCACCCGTTCATCTTCGTCCCCGGCGTCGTCACCGCCCTCTCGCGTGAGCGGGTGCTGGTCACGGAGTTCGTGGACGGGGAGCGCTTCGCGGCCGCGCGCGACAAGCCGGAGGCCGAGCGCGACCGCATCGGCGAGGTGCTGGTCCGCTTCTACATCAACGGCCCGCTCCGCCACCGCCTGCTCAACGGCGACCCGCACCCGGGGAACTGCCTGTTCATGCCCGACGGCCGGGTGGCGTTCATCGACTTCGGGTTCTTCAAGCACCTCACCGACGTCGACATCCGCCAGCTGCTGGTCACGACCCGCGCGCTGCGCGACCGTGATCCGAAGGCGCTGCTGGCCGTCGTCGCCGAGCTGGGCGCGCTCCCGCCCGACCCCGCCCTCGAGCAACCGTTCTTCGAGAACTACGAGGCGATCTTCGGCTGGCTGACGGCCGAGGCGCCGCTGACCGCCGACGCGAGCCAGACCGCCGACATGATGCGCCGCTACACGGAGATGCGCGGCGCCGCCGAGTTCGGCGGCATGACGCTGCCGGCCGAGCACTTCGTGCTCATGCGCGCCGTGTTCCTGCTGATCGGCCTGCTGGGCCAGCTGCGCGCCACCAACACCTGGCTGGACATCGGGCGCGAGTGGCTGCTCGGTGAGCCGCCGGTGACCGCGCTGGGGCGCCAGGAGGAGGCGTTCTTCGGCGACCGCCATCCCTACACGACCGAGGCTCCCGCGTGACGACCCGGATCAACTCCCTGGCGGCCTCGTGGGACATGCTCGCCCGCGGGCTGCACGTCGACGGGCCGATGGTGCAGGGCGGCGACGACGTCGCGACCGTCCGCCTCGGACGGCGCCGTGTCGTCGTGCTCGGCCATCCCGACCTGGTCGACCACGTGCTCCACGAGAGCGCCGACCACTACCACAAGAGCGTCGAGTACGAGCTGCTGCGGGTCGTGCTCGGCCTCAACCTGTTCACGGACGAGGGCGACTCCTGGCGCCGGCACCGGATGCTCCTCAACCCGCTGATGGCCAAACGCCACGTGCGCGGGATGACCGACCTGATGATCGACCCGATCGAGCGCTTCGTCGATGGCCTCGACACCGGTGCCGACCGCTTCGAGATCGAGATGGCGGGGCAGATGGTGGAGCTGACGATGGACGTCGTCGGGGCCGCGCTCTTCGGTCACCGCTTCGGCGAGGTGGCGCGCCAGATGAAGTCCGTCGTCACGACCGGACTGCGCGCCGGCGAGGTCGCGACGCGCCTGTTGATGGTGGCCGCGCCGCCCGCCTGGAGCGTGCGTCTCGCCGGGGCGGCCCTGCACCGCGCCCCGGGGCCGCTGCCGCCGCCGCTGAGCTCGCTGCGCTGGGTCATCACCACGGTCGACCGGGCGGTGTGGGACCTCATCAACGACCGCCGAGCGCATCCGACCGACAGCGACGACATGCTCAACCTCCTGCTCGCCGACGAGACGCTGCCGCTGCGCCGTGTGCGCAACGAGGTCACCACGTTCATGCTCGCCGGGCACGAGACGACCGCCAATGCGCTGGCCTGGATGTGGTACCTGCTGGCGCTCAACCCGGAGGCGCGCGAGCGCATGCTCGAGGAGGTGGACCGCGTGCTCGGCGGTCGGCGCCCGGGTGTGGACGACATCGCCGCGCTGACCTGGACGACCGCCTGCTTCCAGGAGGCGATGCGGTTCTACCCGCCCGCCTGGGTGATCCCCCGCCAGTGCGTCGAGGACGACCTCGTCGGCGACCTGCGCGTCCCGAAGGGCACCACGGTCCTGATCCCGATCCACCGCATCCACCATGACCCGCGCTTCTGGCCGGACCCCGAGGTCTTCGACCCGTCGCGCTTCCTGGCCGAGAACGCACGTGGCCGGCACCGCTCGGCCTACCTGCCGTTCGGGGGCGGACGGCGCATCTGCATAGGGACGAGCTTCGCGCTGATGGAGACGACGCTGATCACCGCGATGATGAGTCAGCGGTTCGTCTACGACCTCGTCCCGGGTCATCCCGTCGAGCCCGAGGCCACGCTGACCCTGCGCCCTCGCCACGGGGTGAAGATGGTCGCCAGGCGGCGCGTGGCCGCGGCGGTGGCGGCATGAAGGTCGTCGTCACCGGCGCGTGCAGCGGCATCGGCGCCGCCACGGCGGCGCGCTTCGACGAGCGCGGCGACGAGGTCGTCCGCGTCGACGTCGACCCGGAGGCCGACCGGATCTGCGACGTGGCGGACTTCGCGGCCGTGCAGGCGCTCGCGGAGGATCTCGGTGACGTCGACGTCCTGGTCAACAACGCCGGCGTCGGCGTCGCCGGGCCGTTCCTGGACTCGACGATCGAGGACTGGAAGTGGCTGCGGTCGATCAACCTCGACGGCGTCGCCCACGGGTGCTACGCCTTCGGGCCGGGGATGGTCGCGCGCGGGCGCGGCCAGGTGTCAACGTCGCCTCGGGTGCCGCCTACATCCCCAACCGCGAGATGGCGGCGTACTGCGCGACCAAGGCGGCCGTCGTCTCCTTCTCCCAGTGCCTGCGGGCGGACTGGCGCGTCATGGTGTCGGGGTCAGCGTCGTCTGTCCCGGCGTCATCAACACGCCGATCGCCGCCAACAGCCGCTATGTCGGGGGGATGGTGGCCCGCAAGGCGCGGGCGGAGCGCGCACTGGGACTGGGCCACTCGCCCGACCTCGTCGCACGGGCGATCGTCGACTGCGTCGAGCGCAACCGCGACGTCGTCCCCGTCGGCTTCGAGTCCACGCTCGCCTACAAGCTGCTGCGGGGCGCCCCGCAGCCGATCCAGGGACTGATCGCCCGTGCCGCCCTCTGACGTCGCCCAGAGGACGAAGTCCGGCCGGGCGAAATCCCATTCCCGCGTGGTGATCACCGGTGCCGGGTTCGCCGGCATCGGCCTCGCGGTCCGCCTGCTGCACGCGGGCGAGGACGACTTCGTCATCTGCGAGCGCAACGACTCGGTGGGCGGGACGTGGTTCGAGCACACCTATCCCGGGTGCGGCTGCGACATCCCGACGCACCTGTACTCGTTCTCCTTTGCGCGCAACCCGAACTGGTCGCGGCTGTTTCCCAAGCAGCAGGAGATCCTCGCCTACCTGCGCACGATCGTCGACGAGCACGGCGTCACGCCGCACATCCGCTTCGGCTGCGAGATGGAGCGATCGGAGTGGGACGAGGCGGAGGGGGTGTGGCGCGTGCGGACCTCGGAGGGCGAGCTGACCTGCGACGTGCTCGTGTCGGCGATCGGCGCCACCGCCGAGCCCGACGAGCCGGACATCGAAGGCCTGGAGCGCTTCACGGGCCACCGCTTCCACTCCGCCCGCTGGGACTGGGGCCACGACCTGGCCGGCGAGCGCGTGGCGGTCATCGGCACCGGTCCGGCAGCGGCGCAGTTCGTGCCGGAGATCCAACCGCAGGTGGAGTCGCTGACCGTCTTCCAGCGCACGCCGCCGTGGGTCATCCCCCACTTCGACCGCCCCGTTCCCGGCGCCGAGCGCCTGTTCTACCGGCTCGTCCCGCAGGCCCAGGACGTCCAGCGCAACCTCTTCTTCGCGCTGTACGAGGCGACGGGGATCGGTTTCCGCGGGCGCACGGAGTTGGTCGCGCCGATCGAGGCGCTCGGCCGCGCGCACCTGCGCCGCCAGGTCCGCGACCCCGAGCTGCGGGCGAAGCTCACCCCTCGCTACCGCTTCGGGTGCAAGCGCCCGATCCTCTCCAACTCGTACTACGCGGCGTTGGCGCGCGACAACGCCGACGTCGTCACGGACCCGATCGCGCGGGTCGACGCGTCCGCGGTCATCACCGGCGACGGCACCCGCCACGAGGTCGACACGATCATCAGCGCGATCGGCTACCGCTACCGCCGCTCGCTGCTGGTCAATCGCGTCGCCGGCGCGAGCGGGCGCACGCTCGGCGAGGTGTGGGACGAGTCACCGCGCGCGTACCTCGGGACGACGGTGCCGGACTTCCCGAACTTCTTCATCCTGCTCGGGCCGAACTCGATCGGCATCAACTCGGTGATCTTCTCGCTGGAGGCGCAGATCGCCTACGTGATGGACGCGCTGCGCACGATGAAGCGCGAGCGGGCCGCGCGCGTCGAGGTGCGGCCGGAGGCCGCGGCGGCGTTCGTGGACGAGTGCGACCGCCGGTCGGCGGGAAGCGTGTGGACCGACGGCGGCTGCCACGCCTACTACCTGGACGCCGACGGCCGCAACTTCGGCATCTATCCGGGCTTCGCGACCGAGTACCGCCGGCGCACACGGCGCTTCGACGCCGACCGCTACGTGCTCACCGCCGCGTGAAGGACCACGCGGCGCCGCGCGACCTCATCCGCGGCTGACGATCGCGTGGATCTCCTCGATCTTCGCCTTCATCGCCGGCACCTCGTCGAGCAGGACGAGCTTCTCCTCGAGCTCGACCAGCAGGCCGCGGACCTGATCGAGGACCGAGGTCGCCTCGGCCAGCGTCGAGGTCGCCTCGCTGAGCGTCGTCGACACCGTCGAGAGCGTGCCGTCGACGTCGGTGAGGGTCCCGCCGACCCGGCTGAGGATGGGCTCGACGTTGCCGATCGTCCGGTCCGCGCGCTTGAGGACGTCGCTGACCGGGTTCCCCGGGAGTCTGGGCATGCTGCTGATCCTACCTACAGAGGTGTGACAAGCGTTACACGATCAACCCGGCGGCGACGTCCGTCACGTTGTGGGACCGCCGGCGCCGCGCTCGTGATCCCGGACTAATGAGGGGCCGCACTCGCAGTGGGTCGCCGGCGTCCAGGTCGGGCACGCCGTGCTCGAGCGGGCGGGCCGGCGCACCATCCGCATCCACCTACGCACGACGCGCGGGAAGCGCATGGTCGTGCGCCACCGCGGCGTGCGGTGCTGAGCCGGTTTGCCAGACGTTCGACGCTCGATCGAGGTCGTCCGCCGGGCTCGACTGAGCCGAGCGCCGCGGGCAAGGCGAGGCAGGATGCCAGGCTCGCGACGCTCGGTCGTCGGTGGACGCCCCGCTACGCGCGCTTGGCCCTGATGTCGGCCTTACGCACCGTGACGGTGGGCACGAAGCCCGCAGCGTCGCACTTTTTGCGCAGCCGGGTGACCGTTCCGTGCAGTTTCACGCGGTCTCCGGCGGCGAGGTCTGAGTCGGTGTGGGGGTGGAAGCGCACGCGCGCGTCGGCGAGGGTGAACGTCTGCTCGCCCGTGATCACCTTGTGGTTGGCCTTCGCCACCAGGACGGTCAGGTCGCCGCTGTAGCGATCGTCGCCACGCGCGGCGGTGTCGGCGCCGGCCGTCTGCGTCAGGGTGCCGGAGACGTAGGTCCCCGTGGCGGCAAAGCCAACCCGTTTGGGCGTGCAGGAGGTCGGGGCTGTGTCCGGCTTGGGCTTGGCGCCGGCGACGGCCGGGACGGCCAGTGTCAGCGCCAGGCCGCAGATCAGTGATCGGTTCATGTGACGACCACGTCCGGCCGCCGGGAAAGTCGGGAACTATCTACCGGGCTTGGGCGTCTTGGCCGGCTTGGGCGTCTTGGCCGGCTTGGGCGTCTTGGCCGGCTTGGGCGTCTTGGCGGGCGTCGTCGCCGGCGCCGCGGTCGCCGCCGGGGTCGCCACTGTCGGTGCCGGCGAGGGCATGGCGGTCACCGTCGCCGTCGCCGCCGGCCGCGGACGGCGAGCGCGGACCCGCGCCACCTTGCGCGCGCGCGGAGTCGGCGCCGTAGCCACCGCCTCGTCCACCACGGGGACCACCGTCGCCGCCGCTTCCGTCGTCTTCGCCCGCGCGGCTTCCGCAGCCGGCGCGGCCCTCCGCTCCGCCTGGCTCGCGCGGTCGGGATGACGGACGACCTCCCGGATGGCCACGCCTCCGCCGGCCGTCGCCACCACGGCGGCACCGATCGCGGCCTTCGCGGCGAAGGAGCCTCCGCCCCCGCCCAGCAGCTGCGCCAGCAGGCCGGCCGACAGCGCGGCGGGGACCGGCGGGGCGAGCACCCGCAGGTCGGCCTCGCGTGTCGCGATCGCTTCGCGCAGCGCGCGACAGTCGTCGCACCCACGCAGGTGCGCCCGCACCGAACGTGCGCGCAGGCGGCGGCCGTCCCGCTCCGAGATCACGCTGCGGACGTCAGGGCAGCGCAACGCTCGGCCCTTCTCGGCTTCCTGGAGGCTGACCCGCGCTTCGAGGATCGCCTGCTTGGCCTGCGGCGCCGAGATGCCGAGCGCCGCCGCGATCTCCGCGTGCGAGAGGCCGCTCAGCTCGCGCATGACCAGGGCGCCGCGCTGGCGCTCGGGGAGCGCCCGCAGGTCCACCACGAGTTGCTGCAACCGGGCACGCTGCTCGACCGCCACCTCGATGTCCGGGGCGACCGCGTCGTCGTGGAGCTCGGCGGTCGGGCGCCGCCGGCGCAGCGCCGAGATCGCCTCGTTGTGGGTGAT
>CAXTBB010000015.1:72935-83788 GCA_964242305.1 uncultured Solirubrobacteraceae bacterium | reverse complement strand
CGCGATCGGCGAGATGGGCGGCTTCGACGCCGTCGCGCTGCAGAAGTACCACTGGGTCGAGAAGATCGACCACGTGCACCATCCGGGCAACTCCTCCGGGATCGTCGACGGCGCGTCGCTGGTCACCATCGGCAGCGCCGACGCCGGCGAGCAGCACGGCCTCGAGCCGAAGGCCCGCATCCTCGTCACGGCCGTGTCGGGATCGGATCCGACGATCGGCCTCGTCGGCCCGGCGCCCGCCTGCCGGAAGGCGCTGTCCAAAGCCGGTCTCGCCGTCGCCGACCTGGACCTGATCGAGATCAACGAGGCGTTCGCGTCCGTCGTGCTGCGCTTCGTGCGCGACCTGGACGTCGACATGGAGAAGGTCAACGTCAACGGCGGCGCGATCGCCATGGGCCACCCGCTCGGCGCGACGGGTGGCATGATCCTGGGCACGGTGATCGACGAGCTGCACCGAACCGGGGGCCGCTTTGGGCTGGCGACGCTGTGCGTCGGCGGCGGCATGGGCATCGCCACGATCGTCGAGGCGCTGTAGCGGTGAGCGCGCAGGCCGAGCTGACGTCGATCGGCGTGGTCGGTGCCGGCTTCATGGGGTCCGGCATCGCCGAGTCGTGCGCGCGCGCGGGTCTGACCGTCATCGTGCAGGAGCCCAGCGACGCCGCCTTCAGCCAGTCGCGGCGCTCGCTCGAGACGTCACTCGCGCGCGCCGCCAAGCGCGGCAAGCTCGACGACGACGAGGTGGAGGCGACGCTCGGTCGGATCACCTGGACGACCGAGCTGGAGGCGCTGACCGAGGTCGACGGGGTGTGCGAGGCGATCGTCGAGGACGCGCAGACCAAGGGCAAGCTGTTCGCGCGGCTGGACCGCGCGCTGCCCGACGCGCGCTTCCTGGCCACCAACACCTCGTCGATCCCGATCGCCCAGGTCGCCGCCTGGACGCAGCGCCCCGAGCGTGTGCTCGGCCTGCACTTCTTCTCGCCGGTGCCCGTGATGAGCCTGATCGAGATCGTGGTCGGCTACGACACCGAGGACGAGCTGGTCGAGCTCGCGCAGGCGTTCGCCGAACGGCTGGGCAAGTACCCGGTCCTGACCAAGGACCGCTCCGGCTTCATCGTGAACTTCCTGCTGGTCCCCTACCTGATGTCCGCGATCCGGATGTACCAGGACGGGTTCGCCTCGCGCGAGGACATCGACGAGGGCATGAAGCGCGGCTGCGGGCATCCGATGGGCCCGCTGGCGCTGGCGGACTTCATCGGCCTCGACGTCCTCTACGCCATCGGCGACGCGCTCTTTGACGAGTTCAAGGAACACGGGTACGCGCCCCCGCCGCTGCTCAAGCGGATGGTCGTGTCGGGAGCGCACGGCCGCAAGTCCGGCCGCGGCTTCTACGACTACGACGCGAAACCCTAGCCCGGGGGGCTAGTGACCTTGGGTCAACCGGGGCGGACAATGCCCGGTCATGCCTCGTCCTCCCCATCGTCCCCTGCTGCTCCTGATCGCCTCGCTTGCGGTGTCGTTCGCGCTCGCGCCGGCGGCCCACGCGGCGTCACTGGTCTACATCCAGGCCGGCAACGTGTTCATCGCCGACGCGAACGGCGCCAATCCGCACCAGGTCACGCTGGACGGCACGACCGCGACGCCCAACCAGACCGCCTACCGCACGCCGTCGGAGGCCGACGACGGGACCATCCTCGCCGCGAAGGGAGGCGAGCTGTTCCACCTGCGCCAGAACGGCGACGTGATCGCCCA
Organism: uncultured Solirubrobacteraceae bacterium; assembly: GCA_964242305.1. Lineage (GTDB taxonomy): Bacteria > Actinomycetota > Thermoleophilia > Solirubrobacterales > Solirubrobacteraceae > DATLGB01. The sequence goes on along the minus strand of CAXTBB010000015.1, from coordinate 82,039 downwards.
CTTCCTGCCCGCGTCGCGCGGCTACCCGCTCGCGGCGGCCATCTCGCCGGACGCCAAGCGCTTCACGTACAACTACTCGACCATCACGCAGTGCACGGTCTACGAGTACTCGTGCGGCTACTACCCCTCCCCCGGATCGGACATCGAGTCGATCGACGGGCAGGGCGCTGACGACAGCGGCAAGTTCACCCAGGACGGCGTCTGGATCGATAACGCGACGGTGGTCGCACAGGAGGACTCGAGCTACGTCGACTACCAGCCGCTGGGCGCGGGTGCCCAGCACTGGTTCGTCCCGTCGGACGCGTTCAACCCGTTCTCGACGAGCTTCCCGTATCCGACGCAGCCGGCGGTCTCCCGCGACAAGAAGTACTTCGAGGTCGTCATGCGTCCCAACTCCAGCGGCGGGAACCCGTCGGCCGACGACGTCCTCGAGATGTGGTCGATGACTGGCGACCCGCCGGCCGCGCCGACCCCGCTGTGCGGCTTCCAGGCCGTGGACGCGGGCGGCTTCCAGCGCCCGACGTTCTCGCCGGACGACTCGACCATCTCGTGGCAGGACGCCGCCGGCGTCGAGGAGCTCACGGTCGACTACACGACCTGCAAGGACAAGACGCTCTTCTCCCTGACCGACGGCCCGGCGCTCGTCGCGGGAGCCAGCGAGCCGAGCTTCGGAAGCGCGGCCAACGCGCCCGGACCGCGCACGCCGTCCGGGGGCGGGGGGACCCCGACCGGGTCCGTGACCCCGCAGCCGTCGGCGACGCCGATCGCGACCGCCGCGCCGTCCGGGAAGCCGAAGCTGACGCTGAAGGCGGCCTCCGTCCGGCGCGCCGCGCTCTTCAAGAAGGGCGTGAAGGTGAGCGTGTCCTGCACGCCGGGCTGCACCGTCAAGGCCAAGCTGACGATCAGCGCGAAGACCGCCAAGCGCTACGGGCTCGGTCGCACGATCGCCTCGGGCACCGGGAAGGCGGGCCCGTCGGCGACGCTGCACCTGAAGCTGACGCGCAAGGCCCGCAGGAAGCTGGCCCACGCGCACGGGCTGAAGGTGCGCCTCGCGCTCACGGCCACCGGCACGGGCGGCACGACGAAGAAGACCGTGGCCGTGAAGGTCCGATGACCGGCGTCGTCATCGCCGCTCGCGTCGTGCTGGTCCTGGTGCTGCTGGTGGCCGGGGCGGCCAAGCTGCTCGACCGCCCCGGCTCGCGGGCCGCGCTGGAGGGCTTCGGCGTCCCCGCACGTTTCACGGGCGCGCTCGGGCTGGCGGTGCCGGTCACGGAGCTGGTCCTGGCCGGGCTGCTGGTCTTCGGGGCGACGGCGGCGGTCGGCGCGGCCGGCGCGATCGCGCTGATGGCGGTGTTCTGCGCGGGCATCGCAGCCGCGCTGCGGCGTGGCGAGCAGCCGGACTGCCACTGCTTCGGGGCGTTGCACTCCGCGCCCGCCGGGCCGCGGACCCTGCTGCGCAACGCCGGGCTGGCCGGGGTCGGCGTCGTCGCGCTGGTGCCCGCAGGTCGCGCGCCCGACCTGCTCTGCTGGCCCGCCGGGCTGGACGCGGGCTGGTCGGCGGCCGCCGGCCTGACGGTGCTGCTCGCCGTCGCCCTCGGCGTGCAGAGCTGGTTCTCGCTGCAGGTGCTGCGCCAGAACGGTCGCCTGCTCGAGCGGCTGGAAGCGTTGGAGGGCGCGGCGCCCGCGGCGCCCGGTGCGGTCCCCGCCTTCGCGCTCGAGGACCTGCGCGGCGTGACCCGCGATCTCGACCACGTCCTGGCGGCCGGCCGGCCCGCGCTGCTGCTCTTCACGGACGCGAGCTGCGGCCCGTGCACCGCGCTGCTGCCCAAGGTGGGCGAGTGGCAGCGCCGCCATCAGGACGCGCTCACCCTGATGGTCCTCTCGCGGGGCGACCGAGACCGCGTCGCCGCCCACGCGGCGGAGCACCGCTTGAAGAACATGCTGCTGGACCCGGACGGCGTCGTCGGCCGTCGCTACGACGCCATCGGGACGCCGTCCGCCGTCGCGATCGCCGCCGACGGCCGCCGGCTCGGCAAGGTGGCGAGCGGCGCGCCGTCGATCGAGGCGCTCGTCGAACGCCTGGTCACCGATCCCTCGGTCACCGGCGGGCGGCCACGGCTCGAGGTGGTGCCGCCCCGGCCGCGCGCGCTGCCTGAGATCACGCTGCCGCGCCTCGACGGCGAACCGGTGGCGCTGGCCGGGCTGCGGGACCGCGTGCTGATCCTGTGGAACCCGGGGTGCGGCTACTGCGCCTCGATGCGCGAGGACCTCGTCGCCACCGCCGGCGCCGACGTGCTGGTGGTCGCCGCCGGCGGGGCGGAGCGCAACCGCGGCCAGCTCGGCGAGCTTCCGGTGCTGCTCGACGACGGCTTCGCGGTCGGCCGTGCGCTCGGTGCGCGCGGCACGCCGTCGGCGGTCCGCGTCGGTCCCGACGGCCGCGTCGAGGGCGAGCCGGCGGTCGGCGCTCCCGCCATCCTCACCCTGCTCGGCGCGCCGGCCGAGGCGGTCAGTGCATGAGCGACGCCGAGGCCGCGCGCCACAAGAAGAAGCGCAAGAGCAAGCGGGCGCGGAAGGTGAGCACCAGCTCGCACCGCGCCGTCACGCAGGTGGTCCAGAGCCTGTCGTCCCCGGCCACGGCCGACCGCGGCACCCCGGCGCCCGGGCTGACCGCCTTCCTCGCCTCCGTGACCGCGGTGCGCAAGGAGGTGACGGGCCACTCCCACGCCGAGCGCGCGGCGCACACCGGTCTCGCCGAGCTCGAGAAGAGCCTCCAGCTGCTGAAGTCGGCGCAGGCGACCACCGATCCCAACCAGGCGCTGCTGACCCTGCAGCGCAGCCACGCCGCGCTGCGCAAGTCCCAGGCGGCGAGGAAGAAGGCCGGCCATGCGTGGCCACTCTGAGCGCCTGGACCTGCTCGCGCGGGACGCGGCGCGCGGGCTCTCGCGACGCTCGCTGATGCGCCGCGCCGCGGGCGTCGCCGTCGCGGCGGCGTTCGGCGAGCTCTCCTTCGGCGGCGGGCTCCCGGTCGCGCGGGCCGACAAGACCCGCGGCACCTGCCCGAACACCCCCGCCGCCGGTGCCTGCCCGGACCAGAACGTCGACCTGTGGACGCAGGCGTGCAAGAAGACCATCCCCAGCGGCGTCCCCTCGACGTTCAACGGGTGCGGGCCGGAGTCCGGGCTCGACCTTCCCGCCCTCGGCCACGGCGACTTCATCCCCGACGAGCCACTCGAGCTCGCGAACTTCTTCGAAGCCTGCAAGGGCCACGACTGCTGCTACGGCATGTGCCAGTCCGACAAGGCAGCGTGCGACCAGACCTTCTTGCAGGGGATGATCGCCGCCTGCAAGGCGTCCGTCGGCTCGACCCTCAACCTGCTCACGCCGCAGGGCGCCGCCGAGTACCTGATCTGCCTCGACCTCGCCTCGATCTACTACGCCGCGGTCGGCAAGACCCCCGACGGCGAGGCGGCGTATCTATCGGCCCAGCAGCAGGCCTGCCTGTGTTGCAACGACTGCCCCAACACGAAGACCGACCCGAACAACTGCGGCGCCTGCGGCCACAAGTGCCCGGCCGGCGACGCCTGCTGCAACGGCGAGTGCATCGACCTGCAGAACAACGGCGCCAACTGCGGGGCGTGCGGCACCAAGTGCTCGGACCAGACGATCTGCATCGGCGGCCAGTGCAAGTGCCCCGACGGTGGCGCCGTATGCGGTCCCAGCGGCGCCTGCTGCGGGGGCGGTCAGGCGTGTTGCGACTTCGCCACGAACGGCACCCCCGACCACATCTGCTATGACCCGTCGAACTTCTTCTGCTGTGCGACCGGCGGCCCGTGCCCGAACGACAACGGTCCCAACGTCTGCACGGACTGCGGCTGCTGCAACGACTTCGAGTACTGCTGCGGGGGCAGCACCGACTGTCAGCTGGAGCCCTGCTGACCCAGCCCCAGCTCTGCCAGCCCCTCGCGTGAGCCGACGCCGAGCTTGGCGTACGTGTTGCGCAGGTGCCAGCGCACCGCCTTGACGGTGACGAACAGCGTCTGGGCGATCTCGCGGTTGGTCATCCCGGCCGCGGCCAGCCGGGCGACCCGGCGCTCCCCGGCGGTCAGCGAGGCGAGACCGGTCGCGTCGCGGTCGCGCGGGCTGCCCCCGGCGGTCTCGAGCTCCTCCAGTGCCTGGCGCTCGAGGGCGGTCGCACCCATCTCCCGCGCGCGGGCGAGGCCGTCCGCAAGCCGCTCGCGGGCCAGCACGCGGCGCCCGTCGCGCCGCAGCGCGGCGCCGTGGTCGACCAGCGCGCGGGTGTGCTCGAGCCGGCCGGGGGAGGGGGCGAGCACCGCCACGGCCTCTTCGAGACGGGCGAGCCCGCCGGGTCCGCGCTCGATCAACCCGAGCGCCCGCAGCGCGATGCCGATCGGGATCGGGGCGCCGAACGCGCGCGCGGCGGCGAGCTCCTCCCCGGCCAGCGCGAGGGCCTGGTCGCGATCCCCCAGACGGTCGAGCGCGAGGGCTGCCCGCGAGCGCCAGGGCGCGCAGGCGGGGTTGGCCACGACGGCGGCGGTGAAGATCGCCCCGCACGTCCGGGCGTGCTCGAGCGCGGCCGCGGCGTCGCCGCGGGCCATGGCGACGCGAGCGCGGGCCTCGTGGACGAGTGCCATCATCGACGAGCCCTGCCAGCGCGCGTCGTCGACCCCGGTCAGGACGCGGTCGGCGGCGTCGACCTCGGCCTGGTCGACCAGCGCCCACGCGAGATGCGCTTGGGCGGCCGGGACGAACAGCGCCCACCCGTCCGCCTCGGCCTGCAGAGCGCGCTCGGCGTCGGCGGCCGCGTCGGCCAGCTGCCCGGAGCGGTACTCGGCGAAGCTCAGCGCGTAGCTGGCGGTGGCGAAGCCGACCACCGAGCCCCGCCGCCGGGCGTCCTCGAGCGCCGCGCGCGACGAGGACGCGTAGCCGTCGAGGTCGTCCGACCAGCCGAGCACGGCCGTGGCGACCAGCCAGTTCAGGCCGTCGGAGGTCTCCTCGGCCAGCAGGTGCCCGCCGTCGAGCGCGCGCCGGGCCAGCGCGATCGCCGTCTCACGCCGCTCGCCGTCGAAGACGAGCTGGTTGGCGGCCTGGGCGAGCAGCGCGCTCTCGGCCAGCGACGTCGGGGGCTCCTCCCGCTCGGCGATCACGGCCAGGCGGCGCGCCGCGTCCGGGCGCAGCGCGACCTCGAGCCGGGCGACCGCCATCCACGCCGCCTCCAGCTCGGCACGCAGGTCGCTCGGGCCGTCGAGTTCGGCCAGGCCCGCGTCGAACGCGGCGGCCGCGGCGCCGGCGTCGCCGGCCCAGGCGTGCAGGCGGCCGAGCGCGAGCTGGACCTCCGCCCGCTGCTGCGGCCGCGGGCTGAGCTCCAGCGCGCGCAGCAGTGGCGCCAGCGCGTCGGCGCCGCCCGCGGCGACGGTGGCGGCGGCGAGCTCGAGCAGGACGGCGCGGCGCCGATCGGGCTCGAGCGGCTCGGTGAGGGCGCGCTCGAGCAGCGGCACCGCACTCTCCGGCGCGCCCCCGGCCACGGCCTCCGCGGCGGCCTGGCGCAGGGTCGGGACGGCGTCGGCGTCCGCACCGACCGGCGCGAGCAGGACGTGCGCCGCCACCTGCGCGACCGGTGCGCCGGCGGCGCGGGCGACGGCAGCCGCCCGGCCGTGCATCGCGGCCCGCTCGGCGGCGGGGATCTCGGCGTCGACGACGGCGCGCAACAGGGGGTGGACGAAGTCCAGCGGCTCACCGGCGGTCAGGACCTCGGTGGCGGCGAGGGCGTCGGCGGCCGCGCGCGCCGTGGGCGGGGCCAGCCCGGCCAGGGCGGCCGCCTCGCCGACGGTGGCGAGGTCACCGAGGACCGCCACGGCGCCGGCGAGCGCGAGCGAGCCCGCCGGCCCGCGAGCGATGCGCAGCAGGGTGCGCCGCAGGACCCGGCCGGAGGCGAGCCGCGGCAGCTCGGCGCCGTCGAGGTCGCTGCCGACGTCGCCGGCATCGGCGGCGCGCAGCAGCTCGACCACCAGCAGCGGGTTGCCGCCGGTCAGCTCGGCGCACGTCGTCGCGAAGGAGGGTGCGACCGGGCTTCGCCAGGCGCCGACGAGCCGGCGCACCCCGCCGGCGGAGAGGACGTCGAGGTTGACGGTCTCCGCCTCCGGGCCGGCGGCGACCGCGGCCAGCGCCTCCTCCAGCACGGGCGTGGCGCTGCCGGGTGGCCGGCGGGCGACGAGGACGGCCACCGGGAGATCGGCGAGCCGGCGGCCGAGGTAGGCCAGGAACCGCACGGACGGCCCGTCCGCCCAGTGCGCGTCGTCGACGACCAGCAGCAGGGGCGCGGTGTCGGCCAACGCCGACGTCAGCCAGTGCAGCCCGTGCAGGGTCGACGGCCGGCGGACGGCGCCGGCGAACGCGGTGCCGCCGGACGGCATCAGCAGCGGTGCGGCCAGCGCGGCCGCGCCGGCGAACAGGCGCTCGCGCTCCTCGGGCGCGCGCGCCGCGATCGGACCGAAGAGCTGGAGCGCCAGGCCGAAGGGCTGCAACCGCTCGAGGTCGTCCCCTGCGGCGCGAAGCGTCTGGAAACCCTGGTGCTCGGCCCGCTCGACCGCCTCGTCCAGCAGCCGGGTCTTGCCCAGGCCGGCGTGCGCCTCGACGACCAGGAGCCGCCCGGCACCTGTCGCGGCGCTCCGCAGCGCTCCGTCGACAACCACGAGCGCCGCGTCACGCTCCAAGAGCGGGGCGGTACGCACGGCGCTGAATGGTAGTCAGCGACCCCCGGGGTCAGCCGGTGGCGACGACCTCCAGCGTCTCGAGGTCGCCGAAGGCGGCCGTGATGCGCTCCAGGTTGGCCAGCGAGACTTCGTCGGGCGGTAGGCATGAAAAGCGCGTCAGGGGTCGGGACCGGGTCCGCCCCCGCGGCGGCGACGCGGTCGCGGTAGCGCTGGAGCAGGTCGCGCTCCCAGGAGCGGCGGTCCTCCACCGGCAGGTGGGTGGAGAGCGCGTAGGCGAGGTCGCGCGCGGGGCCGCCCCAGACGGAGAGCTGCCAGTCGTAGACGCCCAGCTCACCGTCCCCGGTGAGGTACCAGTTGCCGGGGTGCACATCGCCGTGGAGGAAGGTCTGGGGCCGGATGTGACGTTGATCCGCTGCGCGCGCATGAGCGGCGTGGTGGGGTCGCCTGAGCAGTTATCCGTCGTCCTGGGCGACGGCTCGTCTATAGCGGCCCCGCCCCACCCTCGCCAGGTCCCCGCTCTTCACGAGTCGGCCGAGCTGCTGGTGGACATTGTCGACCGTGGTCACGACGCCCGCGCGCAGCAGAGCGCCTCGTACCTCGTCGGTGGTCATCTCCTCGTCGGTTGCGAACGCCGCGAGCAGTGCGTTCCTGACCCGCCCGGGAGGGCGCCCGACAGCACCTGCCGACCGTGCACGGCGCTTGACCGGGGACTTCGAGGCGACAAGGCGGCGAGGAGATGAACCGGACGCCGTCGCCCCGGTGGATATCGTCAGGTTCTTGATGGACACTTCGACCTGTGCCCCGTCGATGCGAAAGGGGCCCTGGCGCCCAAGCTCAGCGAGCGCCTCGTCGACCGACGCCTGGGCGCGCTCGGCGAGGAGGTCGTTGATCGTCTCCTCGAATGAGGCGAACGCCGTTCTCAGGTCGACACGGGCATCGCTGGAGGCTCGTCTTGCCATGGCACGATCATGCCATACGCGCAGTTCAAGGATGCTGCCCGCCATAATTGCGATGGTGGGCCTCGCGGACGCGGCCCGGGGGCCGCGGGCACGCGCGCAGCCTGACCGTGCGCTGGGTCAGCGCGTCGGCGAGGGCCCTGCCGGCATCGACGACAAAAGGCGTGCACCGGCCATCGCGCAACCCGATCACCACTCGCTCGACGAGCGCATGTCCCGTCGGGGTGAACGAGCTGCCCAGGAACTCGATCCACATGCCCTCTCCTGGGCTCCCCCGATACTCCGCCCGGACTGAGAAGCCGCCACCCGTACGCCTCCCGGTCAGGACCCACTCCGAGAATCGATCGGGCTCGTCACCGTCGAGGACTATGCGCAGGGGTCGACTTGCCACTCCATAGCGCTATGAGCCGCGAGCCCGCGGACTGTGACCGGAGGTGTCAGCGACCGCCGGATGATTGGGGGCGGCCCGCTCGATCGAGCGCCACGAGATGGATGTCGCTCGACTTCACGTCCCCGCTGTAGACGAACAGGAAGGCCCCGCCGACTCCGACCGCGGCGCGACGTTCCTCGCCGCCCCGGCGCCGTGCCAGCATCGTCCGAACGCCGCGTCGGGCGCGACCGAAGACTACGAAGCGGCCATTGAGGTTCCGCACCTCGACGAAGTACGGGGCGTCGTTCAGGTCTCCGCAGGGCCCACCGAACGGGTGACCGAAGGGTCGGAAGCGCCCGTTAGCGACGTCCCCGAGCTGCGCCCCCCTCACAAGTCCGACGGCGGCGCAGGTGTCGCCAGCCGACGATCGGTACACAAGGACGCCCCACGGGAGCGGCTGTCGCTTGTCGGTGGCGGTGACGGCGATCGTGCCGCCGCCGCCTGGCACGTCGTAGCGCTGGTTTCGCTGCTCCGGCTCGTGGCGGGGCTTCCCGACGGAGATGAGCCTCGTCGCCAGCGCAACCCCGCCCCCGGCGCCGACGATCGCCACGGCGACGATGGCCATCGGCCGAGCCCACCGCTGGCGCCTGGGCCGCGCCTCGGCGTGCAGCTCCCGAGCCGCGGCAGCCCGGAACTGCTCGCGCATCTCGTCCAGGATCGCGGGACGCTCGCTCACGCGACGTCCTCCGCCGCGACGCCCAGCGCACCTAGAGACTGCGACAGGGTCCGCAGACCGCGCGAGACCCGCGCGCGAGCCGTGTCCCGACTCACCCGGAGCGTCGCTGCAAGCTCGTCATAGCCGAGATCCTCCACGACGCGCAGTTCGACCGCCAGCCGCTGATCGGGCGGCAGGCCGGCCATCGCGTCTGAAAGCTCGGCCACGATCGACTGAACGCTGGCGAGGTCCTCGATGCGCTCGAGGTCAGCGTCGGAAAGGGACGGCCTCTCGATCCCGATCGCCGCCAAGGCGGTGCGCTCGACCGCTCC
>CAXTBB010000015.1:34678-72925 GCA_964242305.1 uncultured Solirubrobacteraceae bacterium | reverse complement strand
CGTGCTCGAGGCGACCGCCGGTGGCGTTCGCACGGCCGACCTTGGCGGCACCGCACAGCTTCACTATGGGGGTGCAATCGTCACGTTGCTCGCCGCCGTCGCCACGCACTTCACCGCGCGGGCGTCGCTGCGCCACCAGGCCAGCGCGGTGCGCTCGACCGCTCCGCGCCGCCAGAAGTGGCTGAGCTCGCTGCGCGCGATGGCAAACAGCCACGCCTGCTCCTGCTCCGCCGACCGACCCCGGAATTGATGGCGCTTCTGAAGTGCCTTGGCGAACGTCTCCGAGGTCAGGTCGAGCGCGGTCTCGCCGTCCAACAACCGCCGCGCCAAGAAGACGAGCACGCGCTCCACGTACGCATCGTAGAAGTCGGCAAAAGCGTCCGGATCGCCCTTGGCGCGACAGAGCAGGCAGCTCCGGTCAAAAGACATTGCGGCCAAGACGATCATCCGGTTGGGCGGGGGTGGGTCACAGGCGTCGGGTCAGTCTGGAGGTTCCCGCCCCCGAAGGCACGCACAACCGGCTCTACGTCAGATCGCTGACCAGACGTCACAACATTCGGCGCCGCGGTTCTTAGCGCTTACCGAGCGCGCGCCCGGTTCTCGCCAACAGAACCGAAAGGACCCAATGCATCGAAGCCGATGGCTTCTGCTCGCGCTTGTCGTCGCATCTGCCGGCGTCGGACTCACCGGCACCGCCGGGGCGTTCGTGACCACCGATGTCAGCTGGTCGCTCGGCCCCACGACCACCACCTATGGCGGCGGCACGCAGTTCCACATCAGCCAGGACGGGGACGATTCCGTCAGCTACCGCTGGCTCGACGGCGACCTCACGAAGACGACGGTGATCTCCGGGAACAACTGCAGTGACTTCGCCCTCCTGGGAAAGTCGACGTTCGGACCGGGGGACACCAGCTATCACACGCTGTTCAACGGCATAACCAGCCAATGCTTCGTGCTCCGCGGGCGCACCGACAGCGGAACCACTACCCAGCACAACGGGCGCCTCAGGAGATGAGCGTCAGACGAACCGCGCCGGGCGCCTTCTGGGCGTTTGGCGCGGCCGTCGCCTGCGGCGTCGCGCTCACGACGTGCCTGCTCGCCGGCGGCGTGCTGTCCAACGCCGAGAAACCGGCTCCACCCGTTCCTGGATCAGCCTCAGGACAGGAGCTGGCCGCGGCCCGGCGACTTGCTCACGAGAGCGACCGCCGCCTCCGGCTCAGCACGCCTGCTCTGGACCCGGCACGTGCGCGAGCCTACGCGCGACGTCGGCGGGACTCGATCCCGCTTCCACCGGGCGGGACATTCACCGGGCTGCGCTTCGAGGATGCGGGGCGGCGCTTGGAGCCCGGGCTCATCGAGCAGGTGTTGCAGGACAACGCGCACTGTCAATGGCTGAGGGCGGCGACGGAAGATCGCTCCAACGAGGCTGACGCGGTCCTGGCGGTGTCCTACTCCTGGCCCGCCCTGCGCGCCATTGCCGGCCGGCTCGACGCCGACCGCGAACGCGCGGACTGCTACGCCAGTCACGCGAGGGAGGTCACGTATGCCCGCGGGCGACATTTGACGCCGTCGAGCTGATCCATCGGTTCGCGCGAACCGCGTTCCGCAGGTACCGGAAAGCGGTACCGCAGGGACGCGGTTCGCCGTGGATGCTCAGCGGGCGGCGGCGAGGCGGTCGCGGAGGCGGCCCACGCGTGAGCTGCGGTCGCGCAGCAGCGTCTCAGCGGCCAGCTTGCCGGGCAGCCCGCAGACCCCGCCGACGGGGTGGGTGCTGGCGCCCGACAGGTACAGGCCGTCGACGGGCGTGCGGTAGCCGCCGAAGCCCAGCGCCGGCTTGAGCGGGCCGAAGCGCGTCGGGAGCGGGTCGACGTGGTAGACGTTGCCCCACGGCGCGTTGAAGCGCTCCTCGAGGTCGGGCCCGCCGAGGACGGCGCGGTCGATCTCGAGCGTGTCGATGCCGTCGTAGAACTGCGCGCAGTCGGCCAGCACCTTCTGTCCGATGTCGTCGCGGACGTCCTCCCACGGCGTGCGCGGATGGACGGGGATGACGCCCGACCAGAGCCAGAACGTGTCCTGGCCCTCCGGCGCCATCGTCGGGTCGACGTGGGTCGGCGAGATGCAGCAGGACACCGGCACCGGGTCCGGCCAGTCGCCGCGACAGACGTCGTCCCAGGCGCGTGACTGCTCCTCGAGCGTGTGCCAGGCGACGAGCGCCGCGGCGGGGTCGAGGTCGTCGTCGCGCAGGTCGCTGATCCGGGACAGCGACAGCTTCCCCTTCAGGGCCACGTTGATCTTCAGCGAGGTGGCCTGCGTCTTGGTCACCGGGATGTCCTGTGCCCGCGCGGCGAGATGGTCGGGCAGGCTCGCCTCCGGGAGCAGGTCGAGCAGCGCGTGCTTGGCGTTGCAGGCGCTCATGACCGCCTGGCGTGCGCGCACGACGTCGCCGGAGGCCAGGCGCACCCCGACCGCCCGCCGGCCCTGCACCACGATCTCCTCGACCCGCGCGCTGGTGCGGATCCGCCCGCCGTGGTGCTCGAAGCAGCGCGCCAGCGCCTTCGGCAGCTCCCCCGTGCCGCCGACCGGCATCGCGTTGCTGATGCGCTGGATGACGCCGACGTAGATGAGCGCGACGGCGGCCGTCATGTCGGCCTCCATGCGCTGGAAGGCGGCCATCGCGGCGAGCGCGCCCTTGGGCAGCTCCGTCTCGAACAGCTCGTCGAGGATCTCCGTGTGCGACGCGGTGAGGAAGTGCAGCACGGGCGCCAGCTTGCCTGGCCGGCGCGCGGTGCCGGCCAGGTCCTTGAGCAGCTCCAGCGACAGCGCCCGGGTCGGGTGGCTGCGCATGTAGGTCAGGATCGGTGGCATGATCGCGTCGAGCGTCGACGACAGCTCCCGCCACGCGCGGGCGTCCTTGCGCGAGAAGCGCTCGAGCTCGCGCGCGGTGCGCTCGCGGTCCTGCCAGATGCCCAGCGAGGTGCCGTCGGGCGCCAGCTGCAGGTGTGCCGGCTCGACCGGGATCTCCCGCAGCCCGAAGGCGGGGAGGTGGAGCTCGGCGGCGATCTGCGAGAGGCGGAAGATCCCCGTGAGCTGGATCGCGCCCTCGTTGAAACGGTGCTCGGGGGCGGTGGCCAGCGTCGCGTTGGTGGCGGTCATGCCGCCGACCTCGTGGTGGGCCTCGACGAGCAGGACGTCGAGCCCCTCGCGGGCCAGGTAGCACCCGGCGGTCAGGCCGTTGTGGCCACCGCCGACGATGACCACGTCCACCTCGGCGGGGAGCGCCTCGTTCGCGCGGTGGGTCGGCGGCGGCGGGGTCTCGGCGATGGTCATGGAGCATTCGTAGCAAAACTCGATTCATCAATCAAGTTCGATTCCAGGTTCGGGCTATGGTTGAATGGCGCTCGATGACGACCGAGGCGACGGCGGGGCGGCGCGAGCGCCGCAAGCTCGAGACGCGGGCGCGGCTGCTGACCGCCGCCCGCGAGCTGATGGCCGAGACCGGCACCGCCGGCCTGCGCATCCAGGACGTCACCGACCGCGCCGACGTCGGCTTCGGCACCTTCTACACCTACTTCGAGACCAAGGACGCGCTGGTCGAGGCGGTCATCGCGGACGCCCTCACGGTGGCGGCGACGGTGATCGGCAGCCGCGCGCTGGAGTTCGACGATCCCGCCGAGGCCGCCTCCATCGCCTACCGGCGCTTCTTCGGCTACGCCCGCGACGAGCCCGAGGTCGCCGCCGTGCTCGTCGGGCTCGCCGACGCCGAGGCGGTCTTCGAGACGGCGCTGCTGCCGCTGGCCCGCGAGACGCTCGAGCGCGGCATCGAGCAGGGCCGCTTCGACATCGAGGACGTCGAGCTCGCCCTGACCTCCGTGGCCGCCGCCGCGCTCGCCGCGATCCGCGGCGTGCTCTCCGGCCGCATCGCCCCCGACGCCGACCGGGCCGGAGCGACGATGATGCTGCGCGCCTTCGGCCTCGAGCACGGCGCCGCGCGCGAGATCGCGCGCCGGCCCCTCCCCGACATCCCGGTCTGATCACCCGACGGCGGGCAGGGGGAGGGCGCTGATGCGCCGGGCGTCGCGGCGGCGGACGCCCAGCGAGCACAGCGCCGCCTGCGCGAAGGCCACGTCGGCGTCCGGCCCCGGGAGCGGCCTGTCGCCGGCCAGGATCGTATGCATCAGCGTCAGGGCGCCGCCCGCGATGAACGCGAACGAGACCTCGATGTCGGGGATGTCGAAGCGCCCGCTGTCCATCCCCCGCCGCAGTGCCTCGCGTGCGTAGGGGGCCGAGACGCGGACGATGCGCGCGTCGTCGCGGTTGAGGTTGACCGCCAGTCGCGCCACCTCCGGATCGTCATAGGCGAGGCGGACGAAGCGCCTGGTGGCGACGCTGACCACGTGCGCCGCGTCCTCCCCCGGCCGGACCTCGACCGCGGTGGCGGCGAGCGTGTCCAGGTTGGTCTCGACGACCGCCGCGACCAGCTCGTCGCGCGATCCGAAGTGGTTGTAGAACGAGCCCAGCGCCACGCCGGCCCGGTCGGCGATGGCCGCCATCCGCAGGCCGCTCACGCCCGTCTCGGCGATCAGCTCACGCGCCGCGGAGACCAGCTGGGCGCGTGTCCGTGCGCGACGGAGGTCGTGGCCGGAGCGAGTCTCGCCGCCCATCGGCCCATCGTCTCACAGCGGACGCCTACCCGAAGAAAAGTTTTGAAATTTCCTTCAGTCTTGTGTAAGACTCCGTGTCCGGACGTACTGACCGATTCTTGGAGAGGGAGCACAGTGACGACCATCTTGGGGGCGATTCCACAGCCCCCGATCCACGAGGCCATGCCGCAGACGGCGGAGACGGTGTTCAACGTCTTCATCTTCATCCCGCTCGGCATCGCGCTCGCCCTCGCCGTCCGGCACCTGCTGTCCGGACGGGGTCCGCTGTTGCTCTACTGCATCGCCGGCGGCGCCCTGGCGTGCACGTTCGAGCCGCTGGTCGACGTGCTCGGGCAGGTCTACATGAAGGAGGTCGACGCGACCGGCACGTTCACCATCTACGGGCGGACGATGCCGCTGTACATCTGCTTCGTCTACCCCTGGTACGTCGGCGGCCTGGGGTACCTGGCCTACCGCCTGTTCGAGCGCGGCGTCACCACCAAGATGCTGTTCGGCCTGTGGGCGATCGACTTCGTCGTCGACATCGCACTCGAGTCGCCCGGGATCCTCGCCGGGACCTACCTCTACTACGGCAAGCAGCCCTTCGACATCTGGGGCTTCCCGATGTGGTGGGGCTTCGTCAACCCGGTGATGCCGATGCTCGCCGGCGCGCTGATCTACCGCCTGCGGCCGCACCTCGACACGTCGTGGAAGCTCCTCGCGGTCGTCCCCTGCGTGCCGATCGCCAACGGGATCGCCAACGGCGCGGCCGCCTGGCCGATGTGGATCGCCCTCAACCAGACCGAGCAGTCCTGGGTCTTCACCTACGCGGCCGGCTTCGCGACGCTCGGCCTCGCGCTCTTCGCCGTCTGGATCATCTCCCTGGCCGTCGCCCGCCCGCAAGCGGAAGTCGCCACCGAGTCGCTGCTGGACAAGGTCAAGGCGGTCACCGGCCTCGGCTCGACCGCGACACCGCCCACCACCACAGGAGGCACCCGTGCCCGTCGCCACGCTTCCGTCTGAGACGGATCTCATCCTTCCGCTGCCCGCCGACGGCGAGCAGTGGGATCCCCACACCATCCACACGCACTACTTCGGCTTCTCGGTCCCCGAGGCGCGCATCGGAGCGTTCCTCTACGTCCGCTACATGCCGACGTTCCCGCTCTGCCAGGGCGGCGTCTGCGTCTTCGAGGGAACCGACAACGTCGAGCACACCGACATGGCGTTCCTCGACTACGAGCTGACCATGCCGTGGCCGACGATCGACGGTGCGAGCGTCACCACCGAGAACGGCCTGCGCATCGAGTTCCCCGCGCCCGGGCGCACGGCGCGGATCACCTACACGAGCTCCGACGGGGCGTGTTCGATCGACGTCCTGCAGGAAGCGGTGACGCCCCTGCTCGCCCGCGGCCACATCATGCCGGGCGAGGAGGACCACCACGACCCGGCGCGCCAGCCGGGTGGCAGCGAGCAGTTCATGCATGCGACCGGCACGCTCACGCTGCACGGGACCGAGCACGCGATCGACTGCTACGCGCCGCGCGACCGCTCCTGGCGGCAGGTGCGCGTGGAGACGCGCGGCGCCGTCCCGGTGCCGCCGGTGGGCTGGTCGCCGATGTACTTCGGCGAGGACCTGATCTTCAACCAGATCAGCTTCGAGCCGCTGGACACGGACCCGGCCTGGAAGGGCCTGTATGACGTCGGCGACCGCCCGTCGCACCACTACGCGTGGGTCCAGCGCGACGGCGAGACGCGCGAGATCGTGCACGTGCGCCGCAACGTGCTCGAGCGCCATCCGCGCATCCACCTGCCCATGCGCCAGGAGATCGAGGCGACCGACGAGGACGGCGACACCTACCGCTTCACGGGCGAGGCGATCGCGGCCGCGTCGCTGCCCGCGTGGCCGAACGCGTCCTTCCACGACAGCGTCTACCGCTGGACGGACGAGGCCGGGCGCGAGACCCACGCGACCTACCAGGAGATCTGGTTCGACACCTACCAGCGAGCAATGAAGTCGCACCGAGGAGAGGAGTAGCGATGGCCCTGGCCAACAAGCAGCCGGAGGAGATCGAGGCGAGGTTGCTGGCGTGGTTGCGCGAGCAGCTGCCCGATTCCGAGGTGAGCATCGACAGCCTGAACGTCCCGAGCGCGAGCGGCATGTCCAACCTGACGGTCCTGTTCGACGCCACCTGGGACGGGGAGACCCACGAGCTGGTGGCCCGCGTGGCCCCGGACGGACCGGCGGTCTTCATGCAGTACGACCTCGGCAAGGAGTTCCGCGTCATGCGGGCGCTGGCCGAGCACACCTCCGTGCCGGTCCCCAAGACCCGCTGGGTGGAGGAGGACCCGGCCGCGCTCGGCGCCGCCTTCATCGTCATGGACCGCGCCCACGGCCGCGTGCCCGAGGACGACCCGCCGTTCACCACCCAGGGCTGGGTGCTCGAGCTCTCCGACGATCAGCGGCGCACGCTGTTCGAGAACTCGCTGCAGGTGCTCGCCGACGTCCACCGCGCCGACTGGAAGGCACTCGGGCTGGACTTCCTCGATCCCGGGGAGAACTGGTTCGACGCCGAGCTCGAGCTGTGGACGCGCGTCTTCGACTGGGCTCGCGAGGACGACGCCAATCCGACCATCGAGGCCGGGCTGGAGTGGCTGGTCGAGCACCGGCCCGAGGACGACCGCCCGCCGATCCTCAACTGGGGCGACGCGCGGCCCGGCAACATGATGTTCGACGACGACCTCGCCGTCACGGCGGTGCTCGACTGGGAGATGGTCGGCATCGGCCAGCCTGACGTCGAGGTCGCGTGGTGGCTGTTCATGCTGCGCCATCACACGGAGGGCCTCGGGGTGCCGGTGCCGTCCGGGATCCCGTCGCGGGACGAGCTGATCGCGACCTACGAGCGCCTCAGCGGGAACGCCGTGCCGCACGTCGACTACTACGAGGTGTGGGCCGCCGTCCGGCTCGCGATCCTCATGCACCGGGCCGGCAACCTGATGATCGAGGTCGGGCTGCTGCCGCCGGGCGCCCCCATGAAGCTCAACAACCCGGCGACGCAGCTGCTCGCCAAGATGATCGGCGTGGAGGCGCCCACCGGTGCGGCCCAGAGCTTCATCGGCAACCGCGGATGAGCGCCACCGGTGTTCAGCACGGGCCGACCTCGGAGCTGCGCCAGGCTCCGGAGGCCGACGAGTGGTGGCAGGACAGCGCGTTCCTGGCCTGGTACGCGCCGGGCGCGGGGATCGGCGGCATGACGCGGATCGGGCACGAGCCCAACCACGAGGGCGGCATCAGCGCCCTGTGGTCGGGCGTCGTCACCCACGACGGCAACCGCTTCCGGCGCAACGTGGCGTCGCCGCTCGACGACGCCGACCTGCGTGACGACGGGTTCGGCGCCTACGGCGGCCGGCACCAGCTCACCTACGACGGGACGCTGCACTACCGCGTCGAGGAGGAGGGCTGCCGCGTCGACCTCGAGATCGAGGACTTCTACGCGCGGACGGACTTCTTCCCGCCCGACTCCGGGACGCTCGTGGACGACTTCGCGTCGAGCCACTTCGAGACCTCCGGCCGCGTCCGCGGGTCCGTCGAGCTGGCGGGGCGGACCTACGAGGTCGACGGCCTCTGCCACCGCGACCGCAGCTGGGGCATCCGGCGCTGGGACACGCTCCTGACGCACCGCTGGATCCCCGGGACGGTCGGGCCCGAGCTGTCGTTCGGCTCGATCTCCTGGCACGGGATCGACGGGAGCATCCGCCAGTTCGGCTACGTGGTCCGCGAGGGCGAGCTCGTCCGCGCCGAGGAGGTCGACGTCGCCGTCACGCTCGAGGCCGACGGCCTCACCTATCGCGCCGGGACGGCCCGCTGGTCGTTCGCGGACGGGACCGGCCTGCAGGTCGACTGCGAGCCCTTCGACGGCATCGTCTCCGAGCACCACGGCGTCGCCTGCGTGGACGCCCTGTGCGCGATCGAGGTCGAGGGCCGCAAGGGGTTCTGCGACCTCGAGGCGTCCAACAACGCGCGCGGGGGGCGCGGACCGATCACCGCGGCGGTGCGGGCGGTCACGGCAGACGGAGTCAGCACGCGATGAGCACACCATCCACCATCAAGAAGGGAATTGACATGCGAAGGAACCTCCTGCTGGTCGCCGCGATCGCGGCGCTGGGCACCAGCGGCATCGCCTACGCGGCCACCTCGGCCGACACCAACACGGTGGTCGCCAAGGCGACGAAGGGCGGCACGAAGAAGAAGCCCAAGGCGGTGGCGGCGAGCTTCACCCTCATGAGCTCCGGCACCGGCGGCGCCCGCCCCGATTCGCCGGCGGACTTCCGCTGGATCTGGAAGGGCGTCAAGGAGAACGGCGGGAAGATCCCCACGTGCTCGGCTGATCAGATCGACGCCGCCCAGAGCGACAGCGTTTGTCCGAAGGCCTCCAACGTGGGCCACGGCGAGATCAAGGCGTACCTCGGCCCGGACGGGGACAAGACGCAGAACGCCCAGTGCACCAAGCAACTCACGGTCTACAACTCGGGCGCCGGCAAGTCCGTGCTGTTCGCGACGGGCGACCCCGCGCAGTGCGCCGGCGTCGGCTACCTGGCGCCGATCCCGATGACCTCGAAGACGTCGGGCACGACGACGACGATGGGGTTCGTCTTCCCCGACAACATCTCGCACCCGCTGCCCGGGCTCTCCGGCGCCTTCCAGTCCTTCACGCTGAGCTTCACCAAGTCGGCGGTCAAGAAGGGCGGGAAGACGTACAGCTACCTGTCGTCGACCGGGTGCAAGGGCAAGCGCGGCTTCACCTTCACCGAGAAGTACGCGCCCGAGTCGGGGCTGGACCCCAAGGTCTCCAAGGCCTCCGCCGGGGCCTGCTGAGCTCCACGTCGCACCGTGCGGCGGCGGGCAGAGCGCCCGCCGCCGCGCGCCGTCGGTACCACCCCGTCACGCCGCAGTAAGAGGGAGGAGGAGAGGATGGTTCGGAACGTCACAGCACCGCTGGAGCGGCGCGTCGAGGTCGCGGGCGACATCGTCCTGCTGACCGGCAAGACCATCGTCTCCGCCGTGCGGCCGCCGTACATCTACGGCGCCGAGTTCGTGCAGCAGTGCCTCTTCCTGCTGAAGCTCTGCTGGTTCCCGCTGATGGTGTCGACGGTCGTGTTCGGCTACGCGGCGCCCGGGCTGCAGGGCGGCAACATCCTGCGGCTGTTCGGCACCGTCGACCGGCTCGGCGGGATCTTCGTGATCGCCTCCATCCGCGAGTTCGCACCCTTCGTCACGGCCATCATCCTGGCCGGCGTCGGGGGCACGGCCATCACCGCCGACCTCGGCGCCCGCAAGATCCGCGAGGAGCTCGACGCCCTCCAGGTGCTCGGCGTCGATCCGGTCAAGAGCCTCGTCGTCCCGCGCTTCCTGGCGCTGATGATGATGACCGCGCTCTTCAACATCTTCGCGCTGATCTTCGGCATCACCGGCGGGATCCTGGCCACGCTCTCCTTCCACGCCGACCTGTCGGGCTTCTTCGCGACGCTGTTCACGAACGCGACGACCATCGACCTCGCCGGCTCCATCCTCAAGACGACGCTGTTCGGCGCGATCATCGCGGTGGTCTCCTGTTACAAGGGCATGACCGCCTCGGGTGGGGCGGAGGGCGTGGGCCGCGCCGTCAACCAGGCCGTCGTCGTCGAGTTCCTGCTGATCTTCGCGCTCAACGTCGTCTACACGCAGCTGCTGCTCGCCCTGTTCCCGAACATCTCGCTGCTCAAGTGAACCGGGCCGGCTTCTTCGACGTCCCGCGGGAGCTGTTCGCATCGCTCGGCGAGATGGTGCGCTTCGCGGCGAAGGTGCTCGCCGACATCTTCAGCCTGCGCGTCTTCACGTTCTTCGGGGAGACGCTGCGCCAGACCAGCATCCTCATCTTCGGGTCGATGCTCGTGGTCTGCGGGCTGATGTTCATCATCGGGCTGACCTGCGGGGTCGAGTCCGCGTACCTGAACCGCTCGGCGGGCTCCCCGTCCTACGCCGGATTGTTCTCGGCCTGGTGCGACCTGCGCGAGGCGGGGCCGTACGCCTTCGGCTACATGATGTCGGCCAAGGTCGGCACCGGCATCGTCGCCGAGCTCGGCGCGATGCGGGTCACGGAGGAGATCGACGCGCTCGACGTGATGGGCATCGACTCGCTGCTGTACCTGTGCGCGGCGCGCCTGCTGGCGACGTGGCTGGCGATCCCGTTCATCTACCTGACCGGGATCGCGTTCTGCTACCTGGCCAGCTACCTCGCGGTCGTCGACCAGATCTCGCAGACCTCCAGCGGCGGCTACTTCCTCATCTTCTGGACCTTCCAGAACCCGCTGGACGTCGTCTACAGCCTGATCAAGGGGTTCTCGATGGCGACGATGATCGTCATCGTCGGCTGTTACTACGGCTACACGGCGTCCGGCGGGCCCGTCGGGGTCGGCCGCGCCACCGCCAAGTCGATGGTGGTCAACGCGGTGGGCGTGCACGTCCTCGGCATGCTCGGGACCCAGATCTTCTGGGGCCACAACCCGCGAGCCCCGGTCGGGGGCTGAACGTGACGTTCGCACGCACGGCGAGCGCGCTCGCGCTGCTGGGCGCCGTCGTCCTGCTGTGGCTGCTCTTCGTCCGCGGTGGCGAGGGCGTCTACACCCTGACGGCGCACACCGTCAACGCCGGGCAGATCGTCAGCGGGAACGAGGTCCGGATCGGCGCCGCCAAGGTCGGCCGGGTGCGCTCGATCGGCCTCACCCGCAGCGGCCAGGCCGCGATCACGCTCGACCTCGACGCGGACGCGGCGCCGCTGCACGAGGGCACGACGTTCGCCGTCCGCCAGAACTCGATCGTCGGCTCGGCCAATCGCTACGTCACGCTGACCCCGGGCCCGCTGAGCCGGCCGCCGCTGCCCGACCATGGGGTCATCGCCGCGGTCGACACCACCGCGCCGGTCGACTTCGACGCGCTGCTCGACACGCTCGACGCGCCGACGCGCCGGGGCGTGCGCGGCCTCTTCCGTGGCGGTGCGCAGCAGTACCGCGACCGCGTCCGGCAGGCGCGCCAGAGCCTCGCGTACCTGGCGCCGGCGCTGACCGGGACGACCTCGATGCTGCGGGAGCTCGCCAGCGACCGCGACGCGCTCAACCGGCTCGTGGCCAAGGGCGCGATCGTCGCCCGCGCGGTCAACTCACGCTCCGGCGAGCTGACCGACCTGATCACCAACGCCGAGGTCACCTCGCGCACGCTCGCGCAGGAGAACGCCGGGCTGAGCGCGTCGCTCGAGTCGCTTCCACCGTTCCTGCGGCGCGGCCGGACGACCCTCGCGGGCCTGCGCGCGACCGTCGACGACCTGGATCCGCTCGTGCGCACCGCGCGCGGCGCCACCCGTGACCTCGCGCCCTTCCTGGGCCGGCTCGAGCCCCTGCTGCGCACAGCGGCGCCGGTGGTCGACGACCTCGCCGACACCGTCACCGCCCGTGGGGAGGACAACGACCTGACCGATCTCGTCAGCGGCCTTCCGTCCCTGCGCGACACGATCACCGGCGCGGCGCCGCGCGCCGTGAAGGCGATGGACCGCTCGCAGCCGGAGATCGACGCGCTGCTGGACTACATGCCCGACATGATGGCGGCGACGGCGCTGCTGAACCGCGACGCCTCCTACTACGACGCCAACGGCCACTACTTCCGCGTCGAGCCGGACCTGAACGCGTTCCGCTACGACGCGGGGAGCAACCAGCTGCTGCCCCAGCCGGTCTCCGACCGGCTCGCCGGCGTGCAGACGCACAAGGGCAACCGTTGCCCCGGTGGCGCCGCCGCCGGCGCCACCGCCGGCACGCCCGCACGCCAGCTCGAGGACTGCGACCCGACCGCGAGCCCGGGCGGATGAGGCGCCTCGCCCTCGTCGCGGCCCTGGTGGCGATCGCGGGCGCGCTGATCGTGTCCTCGCGGTCGTCGGGCGACGACGGGTCGGGTGGGGGCGCCTACCGGGTCACCGCCATCTTCGACAACGCCGGCGCCGCCTACCCGGGCGAGGACGTGAAGGCGGCCGGGGCGCGCATAGGCAGCATCGAGAAGCTCGACGTGACCCGCGACCGGCGCCGCGCGGCCGTCACCCTGCGCATCAGCGACCAGCGCTTCGCGCCGTTTTATGAGAACGCCCACTGCGCTCTGCGTCCCGAGGGCCTGCTGGCGGTGAAGTTCGTCGACTGCGACCCGGGGAGCACGGCGGCGGCCCCGCTGCGCCGCACCGGCGGCGGGAGCCACCTCCTCTCCGTCAGACACACCAGCTCCCCGATCGACGTCGACCTGCTCAACGACATGATGCGCCGGCCCACCGGCGAGCGGCTGTCGATCCTGCTGTCGGAGTTCGGCACCGGCCTGGCCGGCCGCGGGCGCGAGCTCAACGCCGTCATCCACCGGGCCAACCCCGCGCTGGGGCAGACGGACCAGATGCTGCAGGTGCTCGCGCGCCAGCGCCGTGAGCTCGCGCGCTTCTCGGGCAACGCCGAGCGGGTGCTCGGCGCGCTGGCCACCAAGCGCCGGGCCATCGCCGGCTTTATCCGCGGGGCGCGCCGGACCGCCGACGCGTCCGCGGCGCGCGCGCCGGACATCGAGCGCTCGCTGCAGCGGCTGCCGCGCTTCCTGACCGGCCTGCGGCGCCAGATGCTCCAGGTCGGCGCGCTGACGCAGCAGGGGGTCCCGCTGCTGCGCGACGTCGCGCCCGCGGCGCCGGCCCTGAGCCGGGCCACCACCGCGCTCGAGCCCTTCGCGAAGGCGGCGACCCCGGCCGTGCGGGCCCTGGGCACGGCGTCCGACCGGCTCGACCCGCTGATCCGGGGCGTCCGGCCGCTCGTCCCGCGCCTGGCCCGCGTCGGGAAGCAGGCCCGCCCCGTGCTCGCCAAGCTCGACGCCCTGACCGCCAGCTTCGCCAAACAGCTCGGGCTCCAGCACGTCGCCGAGTTGCTCTACGGCGCCACCAACGCGGTGAACGCGTTCGACGGGGTCGGGCACTACGCGCGCGCCGAGGCGCTGTCGGGCGCCTGCTCGGAGTACACCCCCAAGGGCTTCTTCGGCTGCGACGCGCAGTGGGGGCCCACGGCCGAGAGCGCGAAGCCCGAGGGCCCGGTCCCGGATACGAGCCCCACCACCGCCGTCACGCCGGTGCCGCCGCCGTTCGCTGCGACGCGCGCCACCGCGAAGACCGGCGCGGACGCCGACGTCACCCCCGTTCTCGACTACCTCCTCGGGCGATGAGGGGACGGCGCGGGCGCTTCGGCATCGCCGGCCACCCGCTGCTCGTGGGGGCCCTGGCGATCTTCGTGATCGCGGTCGGCGTGTACGTCTCCTACACCGCGACCAAGGGCCTGCCCTACGTCCCCAAGTACCGCATGACCGTGCAGGTCCCCAACGCGGTGCAGCTGTTCAAGGCCGCCGACGTGACGATCTCGGGCAACCGCGTCGGGTCGATCCTCTCGATCAAGCCGGGCGCCGCGCGCGACGGGACGCCGGTCGCCGACCTCCACGTGGCGATCGACAAGAAGGACGGCCCGCTGCCCGTGGACACGACGTCGCTCGTGCGCATCTCCGGGACCCTGGGGTCCAAGTACCTGCAGCTGACCCCCGGGCGCTCGCGGCGGATGGTCCCCGAGGACGGCACGCTCCCCGTCACCCAGTCGCGGCCGGAGGTCGTCGAGATCGACCAGGTGCTAAGCGTGTTCCGCAAGCCGGTGCGCGACGGCGTCGAAGGCTCGCTGGACGGCTTCGGCACCGGCCTGGCCGGGCGCGGTGACGCCATCAACCGGGCCGTGGTCGAGTTCGGACCGCTGCTGGCCGACCTCGAGCCCGTCATGCGCCGGCTCGCGGGACCGGCGCGCCTGGGCCGCTTCGCGCGGTCCCTGGAGGCGCTCGGGAACGAGCTGGCCCCCGTGGCCGGCGACCTCGCGTCGCTGTCCGAGGACCTGGACACCACCTTCTCCGCTCTGGCCGGCGTCGCGCCGGACATCGAGCGGACGATCGCCGAGACGCCGCCGACCCTGGACGCGGCGGTCGCCTCGTTCGGCCGGACCGACGCGCTGCTGCGCGAGACGACCGGGTTGTTCGGTGACCTCCGCCCCGGCGCGCGGGTCCTGCCGCGCGCCGCGCCCGTGCTCGCCGACGCGCTCGAGGCGGGCACGCGCACCCTGCCCCGCGTGCCCGCGCTGAGCAGCCGCCTGGTCAGCGCCACCGGCGCGTTCTCGCGCTTCGCCAACCAGCCGGACGTGCTCGACGGGTTCGACCGCGTCGCCGACACCGCCGCGTCGCTGGCACCGCCCGTCGACTTCCTGACGCCCGTCCAGACCCGCTGCAACTACCTGGCGCTGTTCGCGCGCAACCTGGCCAGCGTCTTCGGCGAGCACATCGCCACCGGCACCACCGTGCGTGCCAGCCCGGTCGTCATCGGCGTGACCACCAACAACGAGCGCGGGCCCTCCGACCAGGTCTACCGCGGGCCGGCGCGAAAGGCCGTCGGGCCGACGCACTCCAACCCCTATCCGAACACCCGCTCACCCGGGCAGCCGGCGGAGTGCGAGGCGGGCAGCGAGCCGTACATCACCAACCAGGCCGTGCTCGGCAACGTGCCGGGCACGCAGCGCGACCACACCGAGGCGGCGACGCTCCCGTGACCCGGTTGCGCTCGCGCATCTCGCTGCCCGTCTGGGGCGCCCTGGGCCTGGTCTTCGCCGCGCTGGTCCTGTACGTCGTGTTCGGCGGCCGGGCGGGGACGGGGTCGAAGGGGTTCGTCCTCAAGGCGGCGTTCCGCAGCGAGGCGCAGCTGGTGGCGTCGTCGCCGGTCCGGATCGCGGGCGTCGACGTCGGGCAGGTGACCGACATCGAGCCGGTCGGCCGCGGCTCGGACGCCGCGACGGTGACGATGCGCATCGACGCCGACGGCCTGCCCATCCACGCCGACGCGACCGCCAAGATCCGCACGCGCCTGCTGCTCGAGGGCAACTACTACGTGGACGTCGCGCCCGGCTCGCCGGCGGCGCGTCCGCTGCGATCGGGGCAGACGATCCCCGTGGCCCGCACCAGCGGGCCGGTGCAGCTGGACCGCGTGCTCTCCGACCTCCCGGCCGACACGCGGCGGGACCTGCGCACCGTCCTGCAGGGGGTCGGCGCGGCCTACGGCGGCGCGCCCGGCGCGGCCACGCCCGGCGAGGATCCCGCCACCCGCGGGGAGACGGCCGGCCAGTCCATCAACGACGCCCTCGAGGACCTCCCGCAGGCGCTGCTCGGCGCCGCGCGCACGACGGACGCTCTGACCGGGATGCGGCAGGGGGACCTGGCGCGGGTCGTGCGCGGTCAGGCGGACATCGCCGACGGGCTCGCCGCCGACGCCGACCAGCTGAAGGCGCTGATCGGCTCCTTCGACACGACCGTCGGCGCGTTCGCCGATCGGTCGGGGGACCTGCGCTCGACGCTGCGCGTCCTGCCCCGGGTGCTCAGGCACGGGCAGCGGACGTTCGCCGCCCTTGACGCGGCCTTCCCGTCCACGCGCGCGTTCGCGCGCGAGCTGCGGCCGAGCCTGACGGAGCTGCCGGCGACGATCGCCGCCGCCGGGCCGTGGATCCGCCAGAACCGGCTGCTCTTGGGCCCCTCCGAGCTGGGCGGCCTGTCGGGCGACCTGCGCTCGGCGACCGCCAGCACCGCCCGCGGGATCGCGGCCACCGACAGCACCCTGGGCACGCTGGACCGCACCGATCGCTGCCTGCTGCACAACCTGCTGCCGACCGCGGAGGTCCGGGTCTCCGACCCGCCGTTGAGCACGAACGTGCCCGTCTTCAAGGAGTTCTTCCAGACCTTCGTCGGCGTGGCCAGCGCGGCGCAGGGCTTCGACGGCAACGGCACCTACACGCGTGCCCTGGCCACGGGCGGCGACAACACGCTCGAGACCAACGACTTCTTCGGACAGGGCCCGCTGCGCGGGAACGCCACCGGCGCCCCGCTCGGGACCCGCCCCGCCTACCCCGGGAAGGCCCCGCCCTACCGCGAGGACGTTCCCTGTTACACCAACCGCGCGCCCGACGTCAACGGCGCCAAGACGGGAGCAGGACCGTGAGGCTCGCGCTCCTGCGCCACCGCCGGGACCTGGCCGCGCTGATCGTCCTCGTGTTCGTCGGGCTCGGCGTCCTGGCTTACATCCTGCTCCAGCAGCCGGCCTTCAAGCCGCCCGGCTGGCTGCGCCCGGCCGACAGGAACCCCTACGTGTTCCGCGCGCGCCTGGCCTCGGCGCCGGCCATCGTCGCCGGGCAGGGGCAGACGGTCAACATCGCGGGCGTCAGCGTCGGCTACGTCAACGGGGTCGAGCTCGACGGCGGGGACGCGGTGCTCACGCTCGCCATCCGCCGCAAGGACGCGCCCGTGTATCGGGACGCGACCGTCCTGCTGCGTCCGCGCACGGCGCTGAAGGACATGTACGTCGCGCTGGATCCCGGGACCCCCGCCGCGGGGGCGCTGCCCGCGCGCGGCGAGCTCTCCTCCGCACAGACCGACCCCGACGTCAACTTCGACGAGGTGCTCGGCAACCTCGACGCGGACACGCGCGCGTACCTGAAGCTGCTGCTCAACGCGGGCGGCCAGGCCCTGCGCGACGACCCGCAGACGGCCTCCGGCGAAGGCGCGCCGAGCGCCGCCGCCGTCAGCGACCTGCGCGGGACCTACAAGCAGTTCGAGCCGCTCGCCCGCGACGGGCGGCGGCTGTTCACCGCCCTCGCCGCCCGCCGCCGGGCGCTGCGCCGCGCGATCCGCGACCTCGGCACGGTGTCCACCAGCGTCGGCGACGTCAACCGCGACCTGGCCGGGCTCATCGGCGCCTCCAGTCGCACCTTCACTGCCTTCGCCAGTCAGAACGCCGACCTGCGCGCCACGCTCGCGGAGCTGCCGGGCACCCTGCGCGAGACCGACCGCGCCCTCGTGGGCCTGACCGGCTTCGCCTCGCTGACCGGCCGCACCCTGTCCGGGCTGCGCCCGTTCGCACGCCGGCTGGGTCCCTCGCTGGCCGCGGCCCGCCCCTTCTTCGACGCCTCCGTCCCGGTGCTCCGCGACCAGCTGCGCCCGTTCAGCCGCGACGTGCAGCCCGTCATCGCCGACCTGGCGCCGGCGGCGACCGACGTCGCCGCGGCGCTGCCGCACCTCGACGCGACACTGAAGGTGGTCAACCGGCTCTTCAACGCCCTGGCCTACAACCCGAGCGGGCCCGAGGAGGGCTTCCTGTTCTGGGGCGCCTGGCTGTCCCACATCGGCCCGTCGCTGCTGAGTACCCAGGACGCGCACGGGGCGATGCCGCGAGCGGTCGCGCTCGCCACCTGCGCGCAGCTGGACGCCGTCCACCAGGTCGAGATCGGCAACCCGTCGCTCGGGCCGATCCTGCGGCTGCTGAACCTCCCGGACCGTACCAAGTACTGCCCCTCGACGAACCCCTTCACCCGGTGAACACCAAGGCCCCCAGCCCGAAGGGCCTGCTGGCGCTGGGCCTGTTCGTGCTCTCCTGCTTCGGGCTCACGCTGTACATGTGGCTCGTGTTCGGCGGGACGGCGCCGCTGCAGCCCAAGAGCTACCGGATCACGGTCCCGTTCCCCGACGCGTCGCTGATCGCCAGCCAGGCCGACGTGCGCATCGCCGGCGTCAACGTCGGCAAGGTCATCAGCCGCGACCTGGCGAAGGACAAGACCACCACCAACGCCGTCCTGCAGATCGCGCCCCAGTACGCGCCGCTGCGCCGCGACACGACGGCGGTGCTGCGCCAGAAGACGGTCGTCGGCGAGACCTACGTCGAGCTCGAGCCCGGTTCCCCGACCGCCCCGATGCTGCCCGACGGCGGGTCGCTGCGCCCGGAGAACGTCCGCCGGCCCGTGCGCCTGGACGACGTGCTGCGGACCTTCGACGCCCCCACCCGGGCCGCGCTGGGGTCGTGGCTGACCGACCAGGGCGAGGCGCTGCGGGGCGGCGGCCCAGCCCTGTCGGCTGCGCTCGCCGAGCTGCCGCCGCTCGGTCGCTACGGCGGCGACGTCCTGTCGATCTTCCACCGCCAGCAGGACGACCTGACGGCGCTGCTGCGCCAGGGTGGAGGCGCGCTCGGCGCGCTGACCCGCCGCCAGGGCCAGCTGCGCAGCCTCGTCCGCAACGCCGCCACGGTCTTCCACACCACCGCGGCGCGCGACGCCGCGCTCGCTGACACCTTCCGCGCGCTGCCGGGCTTTGACCGCGAGCTGCGGGCGACCGCCACCCGCATCGGAGCGTTCAGCACCCTGGCCACCCCGGTCGTGCGCCAGCTGCGGCCGTCGGCGCGGGCGCTGTCGCCGGTGCTGGACAGCACCGCGACGCTCGCGCCCGGCCTGCGGCGGCTCCTGGCCGGGATCGGGCCGCTGGCCGCCTCGGCGCGGACCGGGCTGCCGGCGCTCTCCGGCGTCCTGCGCCCGGCCGTGCCGCTGCTGCGGCGGCTGAAGCCGTACCTGGGCACCCTGATCCCGTCCATCGACTACATCGGCGACTCCAAGCGCGAGCTGGCCGGCCTCTTCGCCAACGTCGCCGCCGCGACGCAGGCGACGCTGCCCGCCTCCGACAAGAGCGGGCCGCTGCACTACGCGCGGGCGTCGCTGGTCATCAACCCGGAGACCCTGGCCGCCTACTCGCGGCGGCTGCGCTCGGGCCGCTCCAACCCGTATCCGCACCCGGGCGGCTACGACCAGTTGGCGGACGGGCTGCCGACCTTCGCCGGCTGCGCCGGGTCCGCACCGCCCACCCTCAGCGACGAGATCCCCAAGTCGAGCAGTGACGAGGTGCTCGCCTACTACTTCACCCCGAACCCCAACGGACCGGCGTGCAAGACCCAGGCGCCACTCGGCTCGCTGGTGGGCACGGAGGCGCTGTTCCCCCACCTGGAGGCTCTGCCGTAAGGCCGTCGTCGCCGCAGCCTGCCAGCATGGGCGGGCAATGCCGACGGAGCCCAACGGACACGAGCTGCGCCGCCAGCGCACGCGCGCGCAGCTGATCGAGGCGGCCCGGGGGCTGATCGCCGAGCACGGCCTGCCGGGGCTCAAGATCGCGGACATCGCCAAGCGGGGCGGGGTCGCGCTCGGCTCCTTCTACAACCACTTCGCGTCACGGGACGAGCTGGTGGAGGCCGTCGTCGAGGCCCATCTCGTCGCGCTCGCCACCAGCGCTCTGGCGATCGGGGACGAGGCGGACCCGGCGGTCGTGGTCAGCGTGGCCACGCGCCGCTTCGTGCGGCTCGCCTACGACGACCCCGACCTGGCGCGCCTCGCCGTCAACCTCAACCACGACAACGCCCGGGCGCTGCGCGTCGCCGCGCCCTTCGCGATGGAGGCGCTGGGGCGCGGGATCGCCAGCGGGCGCTTCGAGGTGGTCGACGAACAGGTCTCGTTCGCCCTCATCGGGGGCGGGACGCTCGCGCTGATGCACGCGATCCTCTCCGGCGACACGGGCGCTCAGGACCACGCCGACGAGGCCTTCGCGGAGGCGGCGCTGCGCTCGCTCGGCGTGGACGGAGAGGAGGCCCGCGCCGTCAGCCGGCGCCCGCTGCCAGCGGACTGAGCAGGGAGTTGAAATATTATTCAGAATTATGTAGGGTGCTTGGAACACGGATCGGAGAGGGACGTGAGAACGTGGCGATGACCGAAGTCGAGCTCGAGGCGCCGCCTCCGCAGCTGGGCGCGCGCGCGAAGGCGCCGCCGCCCGGTGGCACCGACCTGGGCTGGGCGCTGTGGAGCGGGCCGCTGTTCATCGCCGTCTTCTTCGGCGGCGTCCTGATCGCGGGGTGGCTGCCGCCGCCGTCGGCCAACGACAGCGCGCAGGCCGTCGCGACGATGTACCGCGAGCACACCGACAGCATCCGCCTCGGCGCCCTGCTGATCGGCGCTGCCTCGATGTTCCAGGGCGTGTGGACGGCGCTCATGAGCGTCCAGCTGCGGCGCATCGAGGGCACGGGCCGCCTGTGGACCTATGCGCAGCTGGCCGCGGGCGCAGTCGGCATCCTCGTCGTCATCATCCCGGCCTTCGCGTTCGCCGCCGCGGCGTTCCAGCCCGACCGCGACCCCGAGATCACCCAGGCCCTGCACCAGTTCGGCTGGCTGTGCCTGGTCGGCGTCGGCTGGCCGTCGATGCTGCAGGCGCTGTCGGTGGGGATCGCGGTCCTCGGCGACCGCAGCGAGCGCCCGGTGTTCCCGCGCTGGTTCGGCTGGTTCAACCTCTGGATGACCTTCGGCTTCCTCCCCGGCCCGTGTCTGATCTTCTTCCACACCGGCGCCTTCGCCTGGAACGGCGCGGCCGTGTTCTGGTTCCCGGCGGCCGCCTTCGGCGCCTTCTTCGCGACGTGGTTCTACGTGCTCCGCCGGGCCGTGGCCGACCAGGCGGCGGGGTCGTGAGCGTCCTCGGCGTCCCCCGCGCGCGGCCCCGGCGCGGCTTCGTCCCCGGCGAGCCGGGGCTGTGGGTCTTCATCTTCGCGGACCTGTCGCTGTTCGCCTTCCTGTTCGGCACGGTCATCGTGCTGCGCGACGACCACCCGGCGGTGTTCGCGGCCGGGCAGGCTGCGCTCCACCCGGCGCTGGGCGCGGTCAACACGATCCTGCTGCTGACGGGGTCCCTGTTCGTGGTGATGGCGGTCGACGCGGTCCGCCGGGGCGGCGCCGGCGCGGCCGGGCTGCTGCGTGCGGCGCAGGCGTGCGGCGTCGGCTTCCTGGTCGTCAAGGGATTCGACTGGGGCGGGGCCATCGCGGCCGGCCACACGCCGTCCAGCAGCGAGTTCTTCGGGCTCTACTACATGCTCACCGGGATCCACCTGGTGCACGTCGGCATCGGCCTCGGCGTGCTCGCCGCCATGCGAAGGGGCGTCCTGCGCGGCACCGCGACGCCCGGCTTCCTCGAGGGCGGCGCCTGCTACTGGCACATGGTCGACCTCCTGTGGGTGGTCCTGTTCCCGCTGGTGTTCCTGAGCTCGCCGTGAGCCAGCTCGCCGACACCCTGCGCCGGCCCGCCGGCATCGTCTGGATGGTGCTCGTCGCCGCCACCTGCGTCTCGCTGTGGCTGGGCACCGACCACGGCTTCCACGACCCGACGGCGGCCATGGGCGCGCTGCTGGCGGTGGCGTTCGTCAAGGTGGCGCTGATCGGCGGGCAGTTCATGGAGCTCAACCACGCCAGCCGGCGCCTGCGGCAGGGCTTCTACGTGTGGGCCGCCATCGCCTGGGCCGGGCTCACCGCGCTGCTCCTGCTCCTCTGAGCGCCAGCCGGTACTCGTCGACCTCCCAGCCGCCGCTGAAGCCGAGCCGCTCGTAGAGGGCCAGCGCACCCGGGTTGGAGGAGCGGACGTGCAGCCGGACCTCCGTGGCGCCGGCGGCGACGACGGCGCGGCCGGCGGCGCCGAGCAGCCGGCCGCCGATGCCCTGTCCGCGATGGGCGGGGTCCGTGGCGAGCTGCGCGATGTAGCCCGACAGGAAGCCCTTGGGACGCAGCTCGGCGCGGACGGCGCCGGCGAGGGCGCCGCCGCCGGCGTCGGCGACGAACCACAGCGACGTGTCCGGCGCGCGATCGAGCAGGACATCGAGCGGCTCGACGCGGCCGGCGCCGTCCGCGAACGCCCGCTCCAACAGGTCTTGCACGGCGGCCTCGTCGCGGGCGGGGTCGTAGGGGCGCACACCGTCGGGCTCGGGCAGCGCGGCCGCCGCGTCGTCGGGCAGGCGCAGGTCCGCGTAGGCGATCAGGAAGGTGTAGCCGCGGGCCTCCATCAGCGCGCGACCGGCGGCGTCGCGGCGCGGGATCTGCTGGTCGACGTACGCCAAGCCGCGCTCGCGCGCGCGGGTCTCGAGCGCGTCGGCCAGCTCCCCGCCGAGGCCCCGGCCGCGGTGCTCGGGACCGACCCAGGCCCGGATGTCCGTCCCCAGCACCAGACCGTAGGCGCCGTCGCCCACCAGCGCGTCGCGGGCGAGGTCGAAGTCCGGCTCGGCCCACTCCGCCAGCAGCGCCTCGCGGTCGTAGTCGGGGGCGCCGAAGTCGGCGATGTCGCACGCGCACAGCAGCGCCACGATCGCGTCGGCGTCCTCGAGGGTCGGTGGGCGCAGCGGCATGCACCACATGGTGTCAGGCGCCTGCGATAGAACGCCGGTGTGACCGACGACGGCGCGCTGCGCATCCGGCCGGACTCGGCGACCATGGTGCGCGCCCTCGGGCTGCTCTACATCGGCGGCTCGACCGGGGCCGTTGTGTGCCTGCTGCTGCCGCACTCGCCCGCGACGGACGTCACCGGCACGTGGGTCCTGATCGCGCTCGCCTACGCGATGGCACCGGTCGTGTTCACCTTCTACCGGCGCCTGCCGCCCGCCGCGGTCAGCGGCATCGTGGCCTTCGCGAACTGCCTGGTCACGCTGGTCGCCTACTTCAACCACGAGGCGACGACGCCCTACGCGTTCTACTACCTGTGGGTGACGCCGTACGCGGTGCTGTTCTTCTCACCGCGTCACGCGGCGGCGCACATCGCCTTCGTGGGGGTCGCCTACGCGGGCGTCCTCGTCCTCCTCAGCGACGAGGGCCACGGCGCGCCCGGCGGCGCGGACGCGGCGCACTGGCTGCACACGATGGCCGCCCTGGTGGTCATCGCGCTGCTCGTCCGCGCGCTGGACGGCTCGCTGCGCGCCAACCTCGCGCGCATCGACGAGGAGCGCCGCCGCCGCGCATTGGAGATCAACGACGACGTCGTCCAGCGGCTCGTGCTCGCCCGCCAGTGCTACGCCGCGGGGGAGGGCGCCGAGTGCGACGCGGAGGTCGAGGCGGCGCTGGCGCACGCACGGGCGATCATGGCCGAGCTGATCGCCTCCGAGGGCGTCAGGCCGGGGAGCCTGCGCCGCGAGACCGCGGCCACCGGCCCCGACTAGAGGCTCCACACGAAGTGGTCGTGCTCCTGGCTGGGGTGGGTGTACTGGCTGGAGCCGTCCGTGCCGTCGTAGCGGTAGTCGAGCGCCTTCGGCGTCGCTCCGCGCGGCACGTCGTAGCGGATCCACCCGCGTGCGCAGCCCTTGCGGGTGCCGTTGAACGCGTTGCCCTCCAGGTTCGGGTAGTGCGGGTGCAGCCGCGTGCCGTCGGTGAGGACGAGCGCGAAGTGCCACGGGATGATCGCCGCGTCCTGCCGGTTGCAGACGCCGACGTCGACGCCGTAGAGCGCGTGGTCGTCGACCTCGATCAGCCGCGCCGAGACGGTCTTGGCCTGCAGCGTGTCGCCGACGGCGCCCTGGCGGTCGGTCGTGCAGCCGGCCAGGCCGCCGGCCACGAGCAGGCCGACGATGACGACGGCCGTGATGGGGAGGAGGAACCGGGACATCGTGGCTGGTGAAGGGACGGGGCCGTCCCGGCGTTACGGTGGATGGCGATGCATCCGCGCGGCTTCGCCTCCGACAACTACGCCGGCGCCCACCCGGAGGTGCTCGCGGCCGTCGCCGCCGCCAACGCCGACCACGCGCCCGCCTACGGGGCCGACGCGTGGACGGAGCGCGCGCACGGGCTGATCCGGCAGCGCCTGGGCGTCCCGGACGCCGACGTCCGCCTCGTCTTCAACGGCACGGGCGCCAACGTGGTCTGCCTGGCCTCGCTGTGCCGCTCGTGGGAGGGCGTCATCTGCGCGGAGAGCGCCCACCTCAACGTCGACGAGGCGAGCGCGCCGGAGATCGCCGGCCGGGTGAAGCTGCTGACCGTCCCCACCCCCGACGGCAAGCTCACCCCCGAGCGTTGCGCCGCGAAGCTGGCCCGGGTCGGCGACGAGCACGTCACCCAGGCCCGCGTCGTCTCCATCTCCCAGTCGACGGAGCTGGGGACGGTCTACGCCCGCGAGGAGATCCGCGCGCTGGCCGACTTCGCCCACGCGCACGACCTCCTCCTGCACGTCGACGGCGCCCGTCTCTTCAACGGCGGCGTCGACACCCTCGACGGCGCCGACGCGGCCTCGTTGGGCTTCACCAAGATCGGCGCGCTGGCCGCCGAGGCCGCCGTCCTGATGACGCCCGTGCCGCACGCGAAGTGGGTGCGCAAGCAGCTCATGCAGCTCGCCTCCAAGCACCGCTTCGTCGCCGCCCAGGTCACCGCGCTGCTGGAGGACGGCCTCGCCGAGCGCGCCGCCGCTCACGCCAACGCCATGGCCCGCCGGCTCGCGGCCGCGCTGGCCGGCGCCCCCGGCGTCACCGTCACCCAGACGCCGCAGGCCAACGCGGTCTTCGCGATCCTCGACCCCGCCGTCACGTCCGCCCTACAGCAGGACTGGCGCTTCTACGTCTGGGACGAGCACACGGGCGAGGTGCGCTGGATGTGCTCGTGGGACACCACGGAGGCCGACGTGGATCAGTTCGCCGCCGACGTCCGCCGCCGCGCCGCGTAGTGCAACTCGGTCGAGCGCTCGGCGCTCTGGCCAGGCTCGACCAGGCGGCCGTCGATGTCGAAGCAGTCCATCAGCCGAAGGCCCGCCTCGGCGAGCTGGCGCTCCTGCGCGTCGCGCGAGATGAAGGAGTGGACCAGGCTGTGGTCGTGCACGGACTCGTTGACCAGCGCGTACTCGGCGTCGGCACGCTCGAAGCGGCGGGCCGTGCGGCGGTTGCGCACTCGGCGCAGGATCGTCCGCGACCGGTAGAGCGTGCTCAGGAAGTCGCGCGGGAGCGCAGCGCGTCGCGCGCGTAACCGCCGAGGGACGTGTCCAGGTAGGAGACGTTGGCGTGGTTGTGGGAGGAGAACATCGTCCTCCAGCAGGCGCGCGAGCTCGCGCAGCGCGCGGCGGCGGGCCTCGTCGCCGAGGATGTCGAGCACGTTGTTGGAAGCGACGATGGCGCGGAAGCTCCGGTCCGCGAAACGGCTCAGGTCGCGCAAGTCGCCGACCTCCGCCCGCGCCTCGGGCACGTTGCGCCGCGTGGCCTCGACCGTCGATGGCGACACGTCGGCTGCGGTCACATCGGCGAGCAGGCTGACCAGCACGCGGGTGAGGCGGCCCGTGCCCGGCCCGAGCTCGAGCGCCGGCCCGTTCAGCGAGCCGCGGTAGCTGGCCAGCATCACCGTCTCGGCGGCCGACATCGTCCGCCCCGAGTAGTCGCGAACGTAGTTGCCGTGCGCCCAGGTGCCGACGTTGAAGTCCCCGAGCTCGTCTGTGGTTAGCGTCTCGGCCATGCGCGCACCCATCACTCTGGGGCTTCACCTCCCGAACTTCAACTATCCGGACACGCCTACGGAGGACCTGTTCGAGCGGGTCGTCGCCATCGCGCGCGCGGCGGAGGACTCCGGCTTCAGCTCGTTCAGCGTGATGGACCACTTCCACCAGATCCCGCCGGTGGGGCCGCGCGAGCGCAACATGCTCGAGGGCAACACGACGCTCGCCGCCGTCGCCGCCCGGACGTCGACGATCACCCTCGGCCTGCTGGTCGGCGGCGTCACCTACCGCAACCCGGCTCA
Source organism: uncultured Solirubrobacteraceae bacterium (assembly GCA_964242305.1). Taxonomy (GTDB): domain Bacteria; phylum Actinomycetota; class Thermoleophilia; order Solirubrobacterales; family Solirubrobacteraceae; genus DATLGB01. The sequence goes on along the minus strand of CAXTBB010000015.1, from coordinate 46,808 downwards.
TGTGGCCAAGATCACCACGACGCTCGACGTCATCTCGGGCGGGCGCGCGATCCTCGGGCTGGGCGCGGCCTGGTTCGAGGAGGAGCACGACGCCTACGGCTTCGCCTTCCCGCCGCTGCGCGAGCGCTTCGAGCACCTCGAAGACGCGCTGCGCATCTGCCGGAAGATGTTCACGGAGGAGGAGCCCAGCTACGAGGGCCGCCACCACTCGATCACCAACGTGCTCAACAACCCGCGGCCGCTGCGCGGCGACATCCCGATCATGGTCGGCGGCAGCGGGGAGAAGAAGACGCTGCGGCTCGTCGCCCGGCACGCCGACGCGTGCAACGTGTTCGGCGACCTCGAGCGGTTCAGGCACCTGATGGGCGTGCTCGACCGGCACTGCGAGGACGTCGGCCGCGACCCCAAGGAGATCACCCGGACGACGATGGCGCGCGTCTGCATCGCGCCGACCGAACGGGAGGCGGCGGCCAAGCTCGCCGCGCTCGGCTTGGAGGACGCGGGGTTCACCACCGGCGGGCCCGAGCAGGTCGCGGAGTCGGTCCAGGCCCAGGTCGACGCGGGCGTCGAGGCCCTCACCGTCGTGCTCCCCGACGCGCACGACCTGGAGACCGTCGCACTGGTCGGCGAGACGCTCGGCCCGGTCCTCGCATGAACGCCCCGGACCCGCACGTCCTCGTCCTCTTCGGTGCTCGCGGCGACCTGGCCAAGCGCAAGCTCCTCCCCGGCCTGGCCAAGCTGCAGGCCGCCGGCCTGATGCCCGAGGACTTCCGCATCATCGGCTCCGGCCGCCACGAGCCCGACGGCGACTGGGCCGACGAGGTCGGGGACGTCCCCTTCGCCGACCGGATGTCGTTCGTGAAGTCCTCCGCCGAGGACGGCGCCGACCTCGCCGCCGCGGTGCGCGACGCTCGCGAGGCGCTCGGCGGCGACGCCCGCGTCCTGCTCTACCTGTCCGTCCCGCCGTCGGCGATGCTCGACATGGTCGGGATGCTCGGGCGCGAGGGCCTCGACGACCGCGCCCGGCTGGTCATGGAGAAGCCGTTCGGCCACGACGTCGACTCTGCCAAGGCGCTCAACGCCGCCATCCACGAGCACTTCGAGGAGGAGCAGGTCTTCCGCATCGACCACTTCCTCGGCAAGGAGGCCGCGCAGGACATCCTCGCCCTGCGCTTCGCCAACGGGCTGTTCGAGCCGGTCTGGAACGCCGAGCACGTCGCCGCCGTCCTCGTCGACATTCCCGAGGACCTGGGGCTGGAGGGCCGCGGCGCCTTCTACGAGGAGACGGGTGCGCTGCGCGACATGGTCGTCACCCACCTGTGCCAGCTGCTCGGCCTGATCGCGATGGAGCGGCCCGAGCGCCTCGACCCCGACGGGCTGCGCGACGCGAAGCTGGCCGCGTTCGAGGCGCTGCTGCCGCTCGATCCCAGCCAGGTCGTCCTCGGCCAGTTCGAGGGCTACCGCGACGAGGAGGACGTCGACCCCGACTCCACGCAGAACACGTTCGCCGCCGTGCGCGCGCACGTCGACAACGACCGCTGGCGGGGCGTCCCGTTCCTGCTGCGCACCGGCAAGGCGCTGGCCGAAGGGCGCCGGGTGGTGTCGCTCGTCCTGCGGGAATCGGACCACGACCTGTTCGGCGACAGCGGAAACCATCGCGCCGACGAGATCGCCCTCGAGCTCACCGACGACCCGCACCTGGCCGTGAGCCTGCGGGTCAAGCGCCCCGGGCCGACCCTGGACCTGGTCCGGGCCGACCTCACGCTCGACGTCGAGCGCGAGGTCGACGAGGACGGCCTCGAGGCCTACGAGCGCCTGCTCCACGACGTCATGCTCGGCGACCAGCTGCTGTTCACGCGCGCGGACGAGATCGAGCGCCTGTGGGAGGTCGTCACCCCGGTGGTGGCGGACCCGCCCGCTCCGCTCCCCTACGCGAAGGGGTCGTGGGGGCCGGACGCCGCCACGGAGCTGGCCGCGCCGGTCGGCTGGCGCCTGCCCGACGATGACGCCTGACCAGCGGACGATCGCCGATCACGGGCTGATCGGCGACCTGCGCACGGCGGCGCTGGTCGACACGGCCGGCACGGTCGACTGGCCGTGCCTGAGGGCGGGGAGGTCGCCACGTTCGCCCTGCACCCGGGGGACGGTCCCGTCGACACCGAGGCGGCGCGGCGTGATCCGGTAAGCCGGGTCTCTCAGCCGTTCCGTCTGCGGCTCATGGACCACATCTGAGCGGCGCGCTCGGCCTCCAGCGCGGCCGGCCAGGACAGGGCCGGCGGGCCGTTGGTCAGGCGCAGCGAGCGGGCGGTGCGGCGGGCCAACTCGGGGTCGGCGGCGGGGACCCGGGCGAGCGCGATCGCCGTGTCGAGCACGTCGGCGGTGTCGACGGCGCGCCAGGCCAGGCCGAGTTCGACCGCCCGCGTCCCGTCGATGCGCTCGCCGAAGAGCGCCAGCGCCGCCGCCGCCTCGCGCGCGCCGGTGCGGCCGAGCAGCGCGGTGTGGCCGCCGCCCGGATGCAGGCCGATGGGGACGAAGCCCGAGGTGAGGACGTCGTCGCGGGCGACGACGCGCAGGTCGGTGGCCAGAGCCAGGTTGAGCCCGGCGCCGACGGCGTGCCCGGCCACCGCGGCGACGGTCGGCGCCTCCAGCTCGCCCACCCGCGTGAAGGCCCGGTAGATCGCGCTCAGCCCGGCGAAGTTGGCTGCCGCGGCCGGGTCCGCGCCCGCCGCCGCCAGCGTGGCCCGGTCCGCGCCCGCGCAGAACGTCTTCCCCTCCGCCGCGATCACCACCGCGCCCACGGAGGCGTCGGCGTCCAGCTCCACGCAGGCCGCCGTCAGCGCCTCGGCCATCGCCACCGTCAGCGCGTTGCGCCGGTCGGGCGCGGCCAGCGTGACCACCGCCACCCCACCGTCCCGCTCCACCCGGATCTCACCCACCCCGGCGATCCTAAAGGGGTCAGGTCCCGGCATCGGACACGTGTCGCATGCCGGGACCTGACCCCTTTATGTGGTCCGGCGGAACTCGTAGGTTGTTGGTGGGTTGTGAATGTGCAGATGGTCCGTCGTGCTCTCCTGGCGGCCGTCGCCATCGCGGTGCCGGCGGGTGCGGGCGACGCGGCGGCGGCGCCGCCCAACGACTCCCCCGCGGGAGCGGGTGTCTTCGCGCCCTACTCGGCGCCGAACGGGGTCCCCCTCCAGCAGGAGGCGCTGGCGGACCTGGCCACGGCGACCCCGGACCCGGGCGTTCCGCGCTGCCTGGGGGCAAAGTCGTTCGCGCGGACGGTCTGGTACCGGGTGCCCGAGTCGGCGTCGGCCCGGCTGATGACGGTGGAGGTCAGCGGCCGGACGGCCGACCCGATCGACCTGGCCGCCTTCGTGCAGCCCTACGTGACCCCGGTCGCTCCCCCCCCGCCACCGCCGGCAGCGCGGTCGCTCCGGCTCGGCACCCAGCTGGCCGAGCCCAACGCCTGCGACGGGGTCGGCGCGGGCGCCGGCGCCGACGCGGCCGACCGGTCCTCCGCGGTCTCCCTGCTCGTCCCGGCCGGCTACCCGGTGCTCGTCCAGGTCGGCCGTCGCGGCCGCGTCGGCGCGCCGGTCGACGAGCCCGCCATCGTCGCCCTCGAAGCCACCGACGTCACCCTCGCCAAGTCCCCCCGCGGCGACGTGGCCACCTCCGCGCCGCGTCTCGGCGATGGGACCTCCGAGATCGACCTGGCCGGCGCGACCGTCACCGGCGAGGACCCCGCCGAACCCCCCTGCCCGGCCCTGGGCACGGTGTGGCGCAAGGTCATCCCCGGCAGCGACGGCAAGCGCCTGATCAGCGTCTCCGGCAACGACGCGTCGTCGCTGACCGTCTTCGCCGGCCGCAAGCCGACCGGCGACGACGTCCTCGACTGCGTCGTGCGCCGGACCTCCGGCGCGCTGCAGATGGTCGTCGCCGCCAGGCGCAACCAGCCGCTGTGGGTACGGGTCGGCAGCGACTCGTTCGCGGGCGACGAGGACGCCTCGGTCCGGGTCGCCGACGGCAGCACGACCACCATCATCAACGGTGGCCCCGGGGGCTTCGACCCGACGCTTGGCGGCCCCGCCGGCGGGCTGCCCGCTGTCTGCGACCTGTCCGACGCGACGGTCGCGCGGCTCAGCGGTCCGGCGCTCAGAGGTCCGGTGGGGAACCAGAACGGGCGCCCCCGCGTCCCCCTGCGCATCCGCGTGACCGGCTCGCCGCTGTGCGACGCCACGCTGCGCCTGGTCGGCCCGGGCGGCCACGTCTACGCCCAGGGCCGCTACCGGGCGCTGCGCCGCGGCGGCCTGCGCACCGTGGCCGCGCCCCGCTTCCGCACCTTCGTGCCCGGTCGCTACCGCCTGGAGGCGACCGGGATCGACGCCCGCGGCCGCCGCGCCCGCGCCACCGCGAGCCTGACCTGGCGCCTGACCAAGGGACCGCGATGAGGCGCTCCACCCGGCGCGAGCTGATCGTGGCGTCCGGCGCCAGCGCCCTGGCCGCGTCCGTCCCGCCCGCCTGGGGGCGCCTGACCTCCACGCGCGCCGGCCTCGGCCAGGGGACGTTCGCCGACGGGGTCGCCTCGGGGGAGCCGAGCAGCACCGCGGTCACCTTCTGGTCGCGCCTGCGCACGGATCACCCGCGCTCGGGCGCCCGCCTGGTGGTGGCCACCGACGAGGGTTTCAACAAGGTCGTCGCCCGCGCCGTCGTCCCCACCGGCCGCGGCGTCAACAACACGCTCAAGACCCGCATCGGCGGCCTCAAGCCGCACACGCAGTACTTCTACCTGTGGCAGTCGTCCACCGACGTCTCCGACGTCGGGCGCACCCGGACGGCGCCGCCGAAGGGATCGCAGACGCCGATCCGGATGGCCTACTCCAGCTGCCAGCACTACGGCTACGGCTACTTCAGCGCGCACCAGAACGCCGCCGCCGAGGACCTCGACCTCTACGTCTTCCTCGGCGACTACATCTACGAGAAGGGCACCGGGGTGGCGGGCGCGCTGCGCACCGACCGCATCGACGCCGTCGACCTCGACAGCTACCGCCGCAAGTACGTCGCCTACCGCAAGGACCCCGGCCTGCGCGAGCTGCACCGCCAGCAGCCCGTCGTCCACATCTGGGACGACCACGAGGTCTTCAACAACTACTCCCAGAACAACCCGCCGCCGTCGGTCTCCCAGCGCGCGGCCGGCTACCGCGCGTCGTTCGAGTGGATGCCGCGCATGCTGTACCCGCGCGAGCGCTACCGCCTGTACAAGAAGCTCTCCTTCGGCGCCTCCGTCGACCTGTTCCTGCTCGACACCCGCCAGTACCGGACGGGGTTCGGCGACGGCCTGCCCAAGCACATCATCGACGAGACCCAGTTCCAGTGGCTGATCAGCGGGCTGGTCGCCTCCAAAGCGCGCTGGAAGGTCGTCGCCCAGCAGGTCGCGATCACCGCTGACCCGTTCGGGACCGGCGAGTCCTTCGACCAGTGGGACGGCTTCCCGGCAGACCGCACGCGGCTGCTGAGCTCGCTCGAGTCCAACGGCGTGCGCGACGTCGTCTTCCTGACCGGCGACGCCCACGTGTTCATGTGCTCGCTGCTGGGGTCGGACTTCCCCGCCGTCGCCTCGGACCCCAACCGCGTGCCCGCCGCCGTCGAGTACATCGGTGGCTCGGTCACCTCGCCCGGCCTGATCCGCCCGGAGGCCGAGGCCCGCAGCGACGCGCCCTGGCTGCAGGAGTACAACGGCGCCGACAAGGGCTACGCGATCTTCGGCGCCGACAACGACCAGCTCGTCACGGAGTACCGCTCGAGCGACCTCTCCTCGTCGGCCGGCGCCACCCACGGGCTGGACCGCTTCGTCCAGCCGGCGGGGACGAACCGCGTCTCCCGCGAGGTGCTGGCGCCGCCCGTCCAGCGCCGCCAGCAGCCGATCCCGCTCTAAGGGTCGCCAGAGGCGGGCCCCGGGCTGTTTCAGACCGTGTCGATCAGGTCGGCGATCGAGTCGACGATCCGCGACGCCCGGTAGGGGAAACGCTCCGTCTCCTCGCGCTGGGTGACACCGGTCAGGACGAGCGTCGTGTGCAGCCCGGCCTCGAGCCCCGCCACGACGTCGGTGTCCATCCGGTCGCCGACCATCGCCGTCGTCTCCGAGTGTGCGTCGAGCTGGTTCAACGCGCTGCGCATCATCAGCGGGTTGGGCTTGCCGACGTAGTAGGGCTCGTGCCCGGTCGCGCGGGTGATGAGCGCGGCCACCGAGCCCGTCGCGGGCAGCGGCCCGTCGGGGGAGGGACCGGTGGGGTCCGGGTTGGTGGCGATGAAGCGCGCGCCGCCGGCGATCAGCCGGATCGCCTGGGTGATGCGCTCGAAGGAGTAGGTGCGCGTCTCGCCGAGGACGACGTAATCGGGGTCGCGCTCGGTGAGCGTGTAGCCGGCGTCGTGGAGCGCGGTGGTCAGGCCCGCCTCGCCGATCACGAACGCGCTGCCGTCCGGGCGCTGGTCGTCGAGGAAGCGCGCCGTGGCCAGCGCGCTCGTCCAGATGGCCGCCTCGGGGACGTCGAGGCCGGACGCATGCAGCCGCGCCGCGAGGTCGCGCTGGGTGTAGATCGAGTTGTTGGTGAGGACGAGGAACGGCGTCCCCGTCTCCTTCAGCCGGGCCAGGAACTCCGACGCGCCCGGGATCGCGCGCTGCTCGTGGACGAGCACGCCGTCCATGTCCATCAGCCAGGTGTCGATCTGGCGGTCGGTCAAGACGCCCTCAGACGCGCGGTTCGTCGCTGAGGAGGGCCAGCTCCTCCTCGTCGGCGCGCGGCACCCAGCGCGACGTGCACGGGATGCGCTCGCGGTCACAGCGATCCATGTAGCGCTGCGCGATCTCGGTGACCTCGGTGAGCAGGTCGTCCTGCAGGGTGACCGGATCCAGGCCGAGGCTGAGGAGGTTGTCGTTGGCGACCAGCAGCTCGTTGTGGCTGGCCTCCTTGCGCGGGTTCTCGACGAGGTCGACCTCCGAGCCGGTGACGCGGGCGACGAGGCCGGCGAGGTCGATGACGCGGTGGACCTCGGTCATCTGGTTGTAGATGCGCACGCGCTCGCCGCGCTCGGGCGCGTTCTCGATCGCCAGCTCGATGCACCGGACCGTGTCGCGGATGTGGATGAAGGCGCGCGTCTGGCCGCCCGTCCCGTGGACCGTCAGCGGGTAGCCGATCGCGGCCTGCATGAGGAAGCGATTCAGGACGGTGCCGTAGTCGCCGTCGTAGTCGAAGCGGTTGACGAGCCGCTCGTCCAGCGACGTCTCCGGCGTCTGGGTGCCCCACACGATGCCCTGGTGCAGATCGGTGATGCGCAGCTCGTCGTTCTTGGCGTAGAACGCGAACATCAGCTGGTCCAGCGTCTTGGTCAGGTGATAGACGGAGCCCGGGTTGACGGGGTAGAGGATCTCCTGCTCGACCTCGCCGCCGTCGACGGCGTCCATGCGCACCGCCTGGTAGCCCTCGGGCAGCTCGGTCCCCGCCGTGCCGTAGCCGTAGACGCCCATCGTGCCGAGGTGGACGACGTGGGTGTCGGTGCCGGCGTCGGCGATCGCGCACAGCAGGTTGTGCGTCGCGTTGGTGTTGTTGTCGACCGTGTAGCGCTTGTGCCACGGCGACTTCATCGAGTACGGCGCGGCGCGCTGCTCGGCGAAGTGGACGACCGCGTCGGGACGGTCGGTCTTGATGAGCTCCAGCAGCCGGTCGTACTCCCGGGCCACGTCGATGCGCGCGAAGCCGATCTCCCGCCCGGTGACCTCGCGCCACGCGGCCAGCCGGGTCTCGAGCGACTTGATCGGCGTCAGCGACTGTGCCTGCAGCTCCTCGTCAGCCTGACGGCGCGCGAAGTTGTCGACGATCGTGACGTCGTACCCGCTGGCCGAGAGATGCAGCGCCGTCGGCCATCCGCAGAAGCCGTCGCCACCCAGAATGAGGATCTGCACGGGCGTGAATCTACCCGCTCAGGGCGTCCCGACGCCTGAGAGAGACCGCAGAGACGACGAGGACCAACAGCTCTGCGACGATCGTGACGAGGCGCAGGACGACCGCCCCGGCCGCCGGCTCGCCGTGCGCGAAGACGCCCGTCAGGAGTCCCACGTAGACGACCTCGCGGACCCCGAGGCCGCTCGGCGCGACGATGACGACGAGCCCGGCCGCCCAGGCGACGCCGGCCGCGCCCGCCACCAGCGCCGCGTCGTGCCAGCCCGACACCGCGGCCTGCGCCACGATCGCCGCCGCCGCGTAGCCGATGAAGCCGAGCAGGTAGGTGGGGACGGTCCGCTGCGCGCCCAGCGGCAGCAGCCGCAGCCGGGTGAGGACCGCAGGGGCCAACGGGGCGACGACGAGCGGCAGCCAGACCACCCGTCCGCCGAGCGCCAGTCCGAGCCCACCGATCGCGAGCCCGGCGACGAGCGCGCCGACGTTCTCGGCGGCGACGGTGCGCAGCCGGTCCGCCGCGGAGCCGTCGGCGACGGCCAGCCGCGACGCCGGGGCCCAGATGCCGCCGGGCAGGTAGCGCAGCGCCTGCGTCCGGCACCAGGTCGCGGCGTCGGTGAGCGTCCAGCGCCCGCTCATCAGCAGCGCCCAGCCGCGGGCGAGCAGGACCCACCAGGCGATCGCCAGCGCCACCGCGGGCACCAGCAGCGGCCAGTCGAGCCCGCGCGGCGGCGCGTCGCGGATCGCCTTCACGGCGACCACCACGACGATGGCCAGCGCGGCGACGAAGCCGACCGCCCGCGCCACCCCGATGAGCCGCGCGCGCGAGGATGGCGCTGCGGGCGCCGGCGCGGCGCCGCCGTCCGGTGCGGCGCCTTCGGGCGCCGGCGCGGCGCCGCCGTCGGGCGCGGCCACCGCTACGCGGTCGCGGCGCTGCGCTCGCGCCACCAGGTCCTCAGGATCACCCGCGCGTAGCGGGCGCCGTAGAGGACGTTGTGACCCTTCTTGCTCTCGCCCGCGAAGCGCTTGCGCATCACGATCGGCCGCTCCGTCACGCGGTAGCCGGCGAAGATCGCGCCGATCAGCAGCTCGGAGGTCTGGTACTGGATCTGGGTCTGGCGGACCTTCGCGGTCACCTCGGCACGCAGGGCCCGGAACCCGCTGCTGGTGTCGGTCACCTTCACCCCGGTGAGCACCCGCACCAGCCGGGCGTAGACGTGCACGCCGGCCTGCCGGAAGGCGTCGTCGGTCTCCGTCGCGCCGAGCACGCGGGAGCCGATCACGAAGTCCGCCTCGCCGTCGACGAGCGGCTGCAGGACGCCGTCGATCTCGGCCGGGTTCCACTGGCCGTCGGCGTCGAGGGTGACGATGAACTCGGCGCCGAGGTCCTCGCGGGCGATGCGGTAGCCCTCGCGCAGCGCCACCCCGTGACCCCGGTTGGTGGGGAAGGAGTGGACGTGGGCGGGCGGGGTCGCATTCCGGGCGATCTCGGCGGTCCGGTCCGTGGACCCGTCGTCGACCACGATCGTCTCGACGGGCAGCCCGCACGCGGTGCCGGGGATCTCGGCCAGCACGTCCCCCAGCGAGCCCTCCTCGTTGAGGGCGGCGATCACGACGGCGACACGGTCCGGCACGCGGTCATCGTAGGTTCACCCGCCGTGCGCCTCGCCGCCGCTCTCTCGCTCGTCGTCGCCGTCGCCTCCCTGCTGGTGCTCACGCAGGCGACCTACGACCCGACCGCCTGGCTGATCTGGGGCCGCCAGATCGGCCACGGGACGCTGGAGACGATCGCCGGCCCGTCCTGGAAGCCGCTCCCGGTCGTCTTCACCACCCCCTTCAGCCTGTTCGGGGACGACGCCGCCATGTCGCTGTGGGTGGTCGTCGCACGGGTGGGCGGCCTGGTCAGCCTGTTCCTCGCCTACCGGGTCACCGCTCGCCTGGGCGGGCGCGGCGCCGGGATCGTCGCGGCGCTGGCGCTGCTGCTCGCCGCCCAGTACGAGCTCAACTGGCTGCGCGGCAACTCGGAGGGGCTGACCGTCGCCGCCGGGCTGCTGGCGGCCGACCGGCACTTCGACGGACGCCACCGCCAGGCCTTCGCCGCCGCCTGCGCCGCCGCGCTGCTGCGTCCCGACGTGTGGCTGCTGCTGGCGCTCTACGGGCTGTGGCTGATCCACGACCGCCGCGACCTGGCCACGGCGGCACTGGTCCTCGGCGCGGGCATCGGCGTCCTGCTGGCCTGGCTCGTCCCCGAGTACATCGGGTCGGGGGACCTCTTCCGCGCCGCCAGCCGGGCGCGCGAGGCGGTGCCGGGCTCGCCGGGCGCCTCCGAGCACCCGTTCCTGGCCACGTTCCGTCACTCGGCGCAGGCGCTCAGCTACGGCGTCTACGCCGGCGCGGTGCTGAGCCTGGCGGTCGCGCGGCGCGACCGCCGCGTGCTCACCATCGCCGCCGCGTCGACCACCGTCATGGTGATCGTGGCGCTGATGGCCAGCGGCGGCTTCTCGGGCAACCTGCGCTACGTCGCGCTGCCGATGGGGCTGCTGTGCGTGCTGGCCGGCGTCGGCTGGGCGTGGCTGGCCGCCCGCGTCCCGGTCGCGGTGATCGTGGTGGCCGCGCTGGCGGCGCTTCCCGGCGTGGTCGGCTCGGTCGACCGGCTGGGCGGCGACCTGCGGCGCACGCGCGACTCCGACCGCTTCTACGGCTCGCTGCCCGCGTTCATCGAGCGTGCGGGCGGCCGCGCGGCGGTCAAACGCTGCGGCACCGTCTACACCGGCCCGTACAACACCCAGGCGCTCGCCTACCGGCTGCACACGCGCGAGCAGGAGATCGGTCTGCGGCCCGAGACCCCGGGCAGCGTGCTCGACGCGGTTGGTTCTCTACGCGGGGCAGGAAACCCGGACTTCGCCTTGAAGGAGCGCAGCACCGAATGGATGCTGCGCCAGACCTGTTAGGAGGGTCATGAGAAAGTCCGCATTACTCGCCGTCCTGCTCGCCGGGCTGTTACTGCCGGCCACCGCGCTCGCCAAAGCGCCCACCGTCGCCACCGGAACGGCGACGGCCGTCGAGCAGACCACGGCGACCGTCCGAGGCAAGGTCAACCCGCAGGGCAACCCGGGCGTGGTCGGCTTCTTCCAGTACGGAGGCAACAAGCTCTACGGCTCCACCACGCCCGAGGTCGCGCTCAGCGCCGCGTCCAAGGCGCTGGCCACGAGCGCGGCCCTGACCGGCCTGTCGCCGTTCACCACGTACCACTTCCGCGCCGTCGCCCGGCGCGGCAACGCGTTCGTCTTCGGGCCTGACCAGACGTTCAAGACCGACAAGCAGCCGCTCGGCCTGACCCTGGCGGCGACGCCGAGCACGGTCAGCTCCGGCGGTTCCTCGACGCTGACCGGCACCCTGTCGGGCAGTGAGAACGCGGGCAAGCAGGTCCTGCTGCAGTCGCTGTCGTTCGGGATGACCGAGTTCACCGGCACGGGCAACCCGCAGGTCGTCGACGCGTCGGGCAACTTCTCGTTCCCGATCCTCAACGTGCTGGTCAACACCGCCTACCGCGTGGTGCTGCCCGACAAGCCGGAGATCGTCAGCCCGATCGTCTTCGTCAGCGTGCCGATCAAGGTCAAGCTCTCGGTGCCCAAGAAGGTCAAGCGCGGCCACCGCGCGACGTTCAAGGGCACGGTCAGCCCGGGCGACGCCGGCGCCGCCGTGGAGATCCAGAAGCGCTTCCACGGCACCTTCGTGACCATCGCCAAGGCCACGGTCAGCAAGGACGGCATCAACTTCAAGCGCCGTCTGAAGCTCTACCGCAGCGGCACCTTCCGCGCGGTCGTCACGCCGGACAAGCAGTACGTCCCCAACCACTCGGGGACCCACAAGGTCAAGGTCCGACGCGGGTGAGGTAGTGTCGCGCCCGTGGCCTACTTGGTGACGGGCGCGACCGGCTTCATCGGCCGCTTCTTGGTGAAGCGGCTGCTGGAGGACCGGACGGGCGACATACACGTCCTCGTCCGCGAGGGGTCGGAGGAGAAGGCCAAGCGCCTCGGCCGCTCCAAGCGCCTGAAGGTCGTGCGCGGCGACCTCGGCGAGCCCGGGCTCGGCATCGACCCCAAGTGGATCGAGGAGCACCGCGGCCAGATCGAGCACATGTTCCACCTCGCGGCGATCTACGACATGACCGCCGACGA
>CAXTBB010000015.1:19094-34668 GCA_964242305.1 uncultured Solirubrobacteraceae bacterium | reverse complement strand
CGGCTTCGATACCGTGCTCGAGTTCAACTCACCGCTGCAGGTCAAGCACCTGCACCACACGTCGTCGGTAGCCGCCGCCGGGCAGTACCAGGGCACGTTCACCGAGGACATGTTCGACGAGGGGCAGGACCTCGACCACCCGTATCACCGCACGAAGTTCGAGTCCGAGCGCATCGCCCGCGAGGAGTCCGAGGTGCCGTGGCGGGTGTACCGGCCGGCGATGGTGCTCGGGCACTCCGTCACCGGCGAGATGGACAAGGTCGACGGCCCGTACTACCTGTTCAAGACGATCAAGCTCTCGGCCAAGCTCCCGCAGCTGGTGCCGCTGCTCGGCCCGCGCCTGGGCTACACGAACGTCGTCCCGGTCGACTTCGTCGCCGACGCGATGGCCCACATCGCCCACGAGCCGGGCCTCGACGGCAAGGCCTTCCACCTGGTCAGCCCGGAGCCGCAGCGCACCACCGACGTCGTCAACGTCTTCGCGAAGATCGCCGGGGCGCCGGCGCTCACCCCCGTCCTCCCGAAGGCGGCGCTCAACGCCGCGCGCAAGCTGCCGGGCGCCAACCGGCTGCTCGGCGACCTGGGCATCCCGCCCGACGCGCTCGACTACGCCGACTTCACCGCGCGCTTCGACACCACGCAGACGCGCAAGGCGCTCGAGGGCTCCGGCATCGCCGTCCCGTCGCTCGAGCAGTACGCACCCGCGCTGTGGCGGTACTGGGAAGAGCACCTGGAGGAGTGAGAGAACCGGGTCGGCCGAAGGCCCTCTTCAAGCCCATCTCCGTCGGCGGTCGCCCGCCCGTCGACGTGTGCCTCTTTCCCGAAGCCGGCGACGAGGTCACGCCGTGGCTGCTCGAGCACGACTGGATCGACGAGCCGGTCCAGCGCGCGTTCCTCGATCACGTCGAGCCCGGCATGCGCGTGCTCGACCTCGGCTCCCACATCGGTCTGTTCTCGCTGGCGGCGGCGTCACTGGGCGCGTCCGTCGTCGCCGTCGACGCCGTCGCCCTGCACGTGCGCCAACTGCGCCTGGCCGCCGAGCGCAGCGCGCTGCCGGTCACCGCCCTGCAGGGCGTGGCGGCGGCGCGGCCTGGCGTGGCCCAGTTCGTCGAGTCGAGCATCCACAGCCACGTCCACACGCCCGAGAGCGCGAAGTTCGAGACCCCCGACCAGCGCGACCGCATCGTGGAGGTGCCGGCGCTGGTGGTCGACGCGGCGGTCGCCGCCGCCGGCTGGGACGGCGTCGACGTCGTCAAGATGGACATCGAGGGGACGGAGCTCGGCGCCCTCGCCGGCATGACGGCGCTGGCGCGCTCGCGCCCGGTCTTCGTCTTCGAGTGCAACGGCACGATGCTGTCGATCTACGGAGCCACCACCCGCCGGCTGCGCGGATGGTTCACCCGCCGCGGCTACCGGCTGTGGATGGTGGATCACCTGCGTCCGGGGGTGTTGGTGCCGGCCGACGCGCACTCGGTGCAACCGGAATGCGTCGTCGACTACCTCGCGCTGCCGGACGAGCGCACCCCGCCTGCGCGCTGGCGCCTCGAGGCGCCGCTGTCGCGCGACGAGGTCGTCACCCGCCTCCTCGATCAGGCCGCCATCCCCGCCTGGGGGTTCCGGGCCTACGTTTCGGACGTCCTGCGCAGCGCGCCGGCGTGGCTGCGCCGGGATCCGCTGATCGAGCCCGCCCGGATCGCGCTGGCTGAGGACGTCGATGCGACCGTCCGCCTGCGCACTCCCCTCGGCTCGCCCAGCTCGCCGCCCTCCGGGGATCCGCCGACCGACCCGGGACTCGTCGCGATCGCCCGCGACGTGGCGATCGCGCAACGGCCGGAGGTGCTGGCCCGTGCGCAGGGCCAGCGCCGCCGCGTCGCGCCGCCCCTGGTGCTCGAGCGGCTGTCGTTCCACGTCCGCCGGGGGACGTTCGTCGGCCTCCTCGGTGTTCACCCGCACGAGCGCTCCGTGCTGCTGAACGCGCTCGCGGGCCGTGTCCCGCTCGCCGGCGGGAGCCTGTCGGTGCGCGGGCGGGTGTTGACGCTGAGCCGGCTCGCCGCCGGCCTCGAGCCTGAGCTGAGCGTGCGCGAGAACATCGCGGTCTTCGCGGCGTTCCTCGGCCGCGACGCGCGCGCGGCCACGCTGCACGCACCCGACACCGTCCGCCTGGCCGGCCTCGAGGCGCACCTCGACGATCCGCTCGGCGACCAGGCCGCCGACTCCATCCTGCGCCTGGCGCTGACGCTCGTGCTCGAAGAGCCGCGCCACGATCTCGTGCTGCTCGACGGCCTGCCCCGCACCCAGGACGACGGCTTCGCCGACTGGGCCTGGGAGCGGACGCTGGTGTTGCGGCGGGCCGGCGTGGCGTTCCTGCAGGCCGTCCCCGACGGGTCCGCGCTGCTGGGTCCGCCCGACCGTCTGCTGTACCTGACGGGGCGTACCGTGCTCGCGGCTGGGCACCCCGGCTCGGTCGACGATCTCTTCCGCCGCCACACGCTGGGCCTCGAGGATCGCGGGGTACGGTGAGCACGGTGTCGATCGCCCTCTGCATGATCGTGCGCAACGAGGCGGAGGTCATCGAGCGCTGCCTGGCGTCGGCGCGCGGGCTCGTCGACCACTGGGTCATCTGCGACACGGGCTCCGACGACGGCACGCCCGACCTCATCCGCACCGCTCTCGACGGCATCCCGGGCGAGCTGCACGACACGCCCTGGGTCGACTTCGGCGCCAACCGCAGCGAGCTCCTCCGGCGCGCTCAGGGGACCGCGGACTACCTGCTCCTGCTGGACGCCGACCACGTCATCCACCAGCGCGCCGAGCTGCCGGCGCTCGAGCTGGACGCGTACTCGCTGCGGGAGCTCGGCAGCCTCGACTACGCGGTGGTCCGCCTCGTGCGCGCCGACCGCGAATGGTGGTACGAGGGCTCGACGCACGAGTACATCGCCACCGACGGCGAGTTCACGCAGGGCGAGCTGGACGCGCTCATCCTGGAGCATCACGCCGACGGCGGCAACCGGCCGGAGAAGCTCCTGCGCGACGTCGGGCTGCTGAAGCGAGAGATCGCCGACGACCCGGCCAACAGCCGCGCCGTCTTCTACCTCGCCCAGACCTACCGCGACATGGGCCGCCGCGAGCTGGCGATCCGCAACTACCGCCGCCGCGCGGGCATGGGGGGGTGGGACGAGG
This sequence comes from uncultured Solirubrobacteraceae bacterium, assembly GCA_964242305.1. GTDB lineage: Bacteria > Actinomycetota > Thermoleophilia > Solirubrobacterales > Solirubrobacteraceae > DATLGB01. The sequence goes on along the minus strand of CAXTBB010000015.1, from coordinate 31,488 downwards.
AGGCGTTCTACGCGCAGTTGCAGGCGGGAGCGCTGATGCTCGAGGACGGGCTCGAGGCGGCCGCCGCCCAGCTGCTGAGCGCGTGGCAGCGGCGTCCGTCGCGCGCCGAGCCGCTCTACGAGGTCGCACGGGCGCACCGGCTGCACGGGCAGTACGACCTCGCCGAGCTCTACGCGGCCCGGGGGCTGGCGGTGCCGTATCCGACCGACGTCCTGTTCATCCACCGCGACGTGTACGAGTGGGGTCTGCGCCTCGAGCGCGGGCTCGCGCTCGCCGGGCTGGGGCGTTACGACGAGGCCCGCGACGAGCTGCGCTCCGTCCTGCGCGACAGCCATCCGCCGCGGGCCGTGGCGGCGGAGGTGACGCAGGCCCTGAAGGCGCTGCCCGGCGGCCCGCGCCGCCGGGGTGCCGGCGCCGCCCGCCTCGACTCCGTGGTCGCCAGCACGCGCATCGGCGAGATCAAGGTCGACGTGACCCCCGACTGGCCCGCGTTCAACCCGTCCATCGCCGCCGACGGCGACGGGTTCCGGATGATCGTGCGCACCGCGAACTACTTCCTGCGCAGCGGCGTGGCGCACGAGGAGGGGGTGCTGCACAACATCAACTACCTGGTGCGGCTGGACGCGGGGCTGGCGGTGCAGGCCATCGAACCGGTCGTGGACGCCGCCGCGGGCGGGCCCCGCCGGTACCGGTCCAGCGTGCGCGGATACGAGGACATCCGCCTCTTCGCGCTCGGCGGCCGCTGGTACGGCAGCGCCACGGCGTGCGAGTTCAACGCGCGCGAGCGGCGCGAGATCGCCCTGCTCGAGTTCGACGGCGCCGACATCGTCCGGGCCTTCCCGTTGCGCGGTCCGGACCGCCGCCGTCACGAGAAGAACTGGATGCCGCTCGTGCGTGACGGAGCGCTGAGCTTCGTGTACAGCTGCCGGCCGACGCTGGTCCTGGGCTGCGACCCGGCCACCGGCGCGCTGGCGCCCGCCGCCTCGTCGCCGGGCCCGGCCGTGGCCGAGGACTTCCGCGGTGGGTCGCAGGCCGTCGCGCTCGACGACGGGTCGCACCTGCTCGTGGTGCACGAGACCGAGGTCCGGCGCGGCGTGCTTCGCTACGTGCACCGGTTCGTCCGTCTCGACGAGCGCCTGCGGCTGGCCGCGCTCTCGGCGCCCTTCACCTTCACGACCGATCCGGTGGAGTTCTGCGCGGGCCTGGCGCGCCGCGGGGACGAGCTCGTGCTGTCCTTCGGCGTCAGCGACGCGGCGGCCGGGCTGGCCCTCGTCGACACCGCCGACGTGCTCGACACCCTGGAACCGGTGCGTCAACGCCGCCGGTGATCTATTCTTCCGGCGATGGCCGCGGAGGACCCCGAAAAGCGCTATTCACGGCGAGCCTTCATCGTCACCGGGAGCGCCGCCGGCGCCGCCGTGGTGTGGAGCTCCGCCTTCCCCTTCGCCGACTCCGACATCGGCCAGACGACGGCCTATGCGGCAGGTCCGTCCGGCACCACCGGCGGTACTGGCGGCACCACCGGCGGCACCGCCGGCACGGGGACGACCGGTGCGACGGCCGGCACCGGCGCGACGGGGCACACAGGGGCCACCGCCGGCACCGGGGCCACCGCGGGCACGGGTGCCACCGGCGGGAGCGGGACCACCAAGAAGAGCAAGGCGCGCTTCGGCAGCAGCCGCGTCCTGCACGAGCGCAAGCATCACATCGTCTCGGTCACGGTCGCCGTCACCGGCTCCAAGGCCGTGAAGGGCAAGGTCAAGCTCGAAGCGATGCGCCGCGGCCGGCGGGTCTCGATCGGCGTCGCGCACTTCCACACCCCGAAGGGCGGCGGCACCCGCCACGTGCACATCCGGCTCAACAAGGTCGGTCGTGCTCAGCTGGCCAAGCACCCGAAGCTCCCCGCCCGCGCCGTTCTCTCCGGCACGGGCCTGACGACACGCCACAAGGCGGTCGTCATCAAGGCCCGCTCCTGACCGAGCCGGATCGCGCGGCGTCGCCCGCGCTCCAACCGCCCCCGGGGAACCCGCGCTTCCCGCTCATGGACGCGCTGCGCGGCCTCGCCGCGCTGGGCATCGTGGGCGTCCACGCCTACAACGCGATCCACACCCGGGCGTTTCCCGGACACGGGTACCTCGACAACCTCGCAGAGGGGCTCGCGATCGGCGTTCCCGTCTTCTTCGCGCTGTCGGGGTTCCTGCTGTTCCGGCCCGCGCTCGCCGCGCTGGCACGCGGCGCGCGCCCGCCGGGTGCGCTGACGTTCTGGCGGCGGCGGGCGCTGCGCATCCTGCCGGCCTACTGGGTGGCGCTGACCCTGACCGCTCTGCTCGTGCCGGACGCGGCCCGGGGCGCGTTCTCCGACCGCTGGTGGGTGTTCTACCTGTTCGGCCAGTCCTTCTCGCTCACGGACAACTTCCACGGCCTGGCGGTGGCCTGGACGCTGTCGGTCGAGGTCTGCTTCTACCTCGTGCTGCCCGCACTCGTCGCGCTGGTGGCGGTGGCCGCCCGGCGCGTGGGCTGGGAGCGGGCGGCCTGGGGGCTGATCGTGCCGCTGTTCCTGCTCGGCCCGGTGATCCACTTCCTCAACACCTTCGAGTTCGACTCGCGCGGCCTGGTGTTGTTCATCCAGAAGATCACCTACGCGCTGCCGGGCGAGACGAACTTCTTCGCGGTCGGCATGGCCCTGGCGGTGCTGTCGGTTCGCGAGCGGACGCCGCCGCTGGCGCGCCGACCGACGCTGACCTGGAGCCTGGCGGGGCTGGTGTTCGCCCTGATCGCCCTCGCCTTCTGCTTCACGCACCCGTACGGCGGCCTGGACTTCCGGACGCGCTTCGTGGGCTACGACCTGCTCGCCACCGCGTTCACCGCCCTGGTGCTCCTTCCGGCTGCGTTCGACCTGCGGCCGGGTCTGCCGCGGGCGGTGCTGGCCTGGCCACCGATGGTCTTCGTGGGGGTCGTCTCCTACGGGCTGTACCTCTGGCACGTCCCCGCGGAGACGTGGCTGCTGGACCACGGGCTCGGACCCGTCCAGGCGTGGAGCTACGTCCCGCGCGTGCTCGTCACCTTCCTCGTCGTCGGGGCCCCGTCGCTCTTTCTCGCGACGGTCAGCCATTACGTCGTGGAGCTGCCGTTCCTGCGCCGCAAGGACCGGGCGCGGGCTAGCGGAAGCGCTTCTGGAAGTGCTTGAAGCGGGTGGGCCGGCCGCGAGTGAACGTCGCGCCGTTCCAGCGGTAGGGGAAGACGTCGAAGGCCGACGGGCAGCAGTTCGGGTCGTCGCTGGCGTAGTAGGGCTGCTGGACGTCGAAGCGGTGGTCGTTGACGCGATCGATGGTCACCTTGTAGCCGCTGCGCTCGAAGGTGATGGCCACTTTGCTGCCGCCGCGGATGACGCCGAAGCGCACCGGCCCCGCCGTCCCGCCGGACAGCACCGTGTAGATCGCGTCCTTGACACCGTCGTTGGTGACGTCGCCGCACAGCACGGTGTTGACGCCGGCCAGCTTGGGCTTGCCGGAGGCGACCCGGATCTCCTGCACGGCCGTCTTCGTGCAATACGGGGGCTTGGCGCCGGCGCTGGCCGGGAAGACGAGCAGCAGGAGCGGGATCAGGCGCCTCATGCGATTAGTGTGGCGCATCGTGGCGCTGGGGTTGCTGATGCTCGTCTGCACCCTGGGGACGGCCGGGTACGTCGCGTCGCGCCTGGCCCGGGGCGTGGCCTGGGGCGTGCTCGCCTCCGCCGTGCTCATCGCGGAGTACCTGGTCCCGCTCACGCTGGGCATCCTCAGCCGCGGCACCGTCCTCGCCACCACTGCCGTGACCCTCATCCTTGCCTTGAGGGTGGGACCGAGGGGACTGGCCCCTGAGTCCCACCTCCGGTTCTCGTGGGCGTGGCTGATCCCGATCGTGCCCGCGGCGGGCGCGGTCGCGTACCTCGGTCATCACGCCGGCGAGCCGTCGTTCTCGATCGACACGCTCTCCTTCCAGCTGCCGCAGGTCGCGCGCTGGATCCAGACGGGGTCGCTGTGGCAGCTCGACCAGTTCTTCCCCGACTACTCCAACGCGACCTACCCGAGCCACGGCAACGTGCTGCTGCTGGCCGTCACGCTGCCGTTCCACGCCACCTTCCTGGCCCGCCTGGTGGCCGTCCCGTTCGCGGTCGGGACGTGTGCGGCGGTCTACGCGTGCGCGCGCGAGCTGGGCGCGGGGCGCACCTGGGCGCTGCTCGCCGCGGCCGTCCTCGCCGCCGCGCCGGTGTTCGCGCGCACCTCCCTCGTGGGCGCCAACACCGACCCCGAGTTCCTGTTCTTCGTCTCCGCCGCCGTGCTGATCCTGGTGCGCGGGCGCGAGGAGGAGCGCTGGATCGCGGCGGTCGCGGTCGGCCTCGCGCTGGGGACGAAGTGGTACGCGCTCACCGTCCTGCCTCCGCTGGCGGTGATCTGGTTCGTGGCCAGCCGCCCGCCGGTGCGCACCGTCGTCTCCATGACGGCGATCGCCGCCGGGATCGGCGGGATCTGGATGCTGCGCAACTGGATCCTGGCCGGTAACCCGCTGTTTCCGCAGCCGCTGCTCGGGCTCAACGCCCCGCGCGACATCTACCGGGAGACGGCGGGCTCGTCGCTGACCGACTACGCCACCGACTGGTCGGTGTGGAAGACGATCCTGTGGCCCCAGTTCCGCGACCTGTTCGCCTGGCCCGGCCTGCTGCTCACCGTCGCGCCGCTGCTGGCACTGCGTCGCCGCGGGGCCCCGCGGGCGATCGCCGTGGCCGCCCTGGCCGCCCTGGCCGCCTACGCGGTCACGCCCTACTCCGCGCTCGGCCCGCCCGGCCACCCCGTCGCGGCCGCGTCGTCCATGCGCTACGCGCTGCCCGCGCTCGCCCTCGGCGCCATGGTGCTGGCCACGGCGCCCCGCGTCGTCAGGCCCGTCGCGGCGCTCGCGCTCGTCCAGGGCGTCCACCACACCTACGTCCCCGCCCTCCCTCTCGACGAGGTCGTCCTGGCGGCGCTGGCGCTGTCCGCGACGGTCGCGCTCACGCTCCGAGCGCCCCGACTCACGGCGGCGGCGCTGGCGGTCGCGGCGGTGCTCGGCGCCCTGGCCATCCGCACCCCCGGCGGCTACGGCGCCGGCGACCCCGCCATCGCCTGGCTGGAGGCCAACGCCCCGTCCGGGCACCACATCGCCCTGGCCGGCGACTGGAGCGTGCCCGGCCTGCCGCCGACCCTGCCCGCCTTCGGCCCGCACCTGGGCAACCGGGTCGCCTACGCCGGCCCCTTCGTCCACCACATGCTGCGCCACGAGCGCGACCCGCGGCGCTTCGCCGCCCGCCTGCGCGGCGACGACATCGTCGTCGTCGGCCGCGGCTTCGTCCCGACTGCCACGCCCGCGCCCGAGGAGACCTGGGCGCGGGCGGCCGGGTTCACGCCGGTGGCGTCGTCAGACCGCCTGGTGGTCCTTGTTCGACAGTGACCGCAGCAGCCCGAGGTTGCTGAGGACGATGATCAGCGAGGCGTCGAGCAGGAGGTAAGCGCCGAACGCTCGCCCGATGGAGACGTCGCCGACGTCCGGCACGCCGTCGACGAACAGGCGGAACAGCACCGTCACCGCCGCGACGGCGCCGCCGATGGCGACGGCCATCGGCAGTTGCGGGGGCAGCTCCGCCGCCGTCACGGGTCCGAGGCCCAGCGACGCGGCGCCCGCCACGATCGCCGCCAGCGCGACGATCAGCCAGACGAAGCGCAGGATCTCGAACGCGTCCCAGGCGCTGACGTTGCCGCCGGCGGAGCCGAACGCACCGGCGTCGATCTTGACGTGGAAGAACGGCAGGAAGAGCGAGATGAGCATGATGGCGCCGGCGGCGATCAGCAGGATGCCGACGATGTTCGGCGGCACGTTCACCGACAGCACCGCCTGGGGCCCGCCGCGCAGGTCCATCAGCGCGTAGACCGCCGATGCGACGATGATCACGAAGCCGACGATGAAGAGCAGGAAGCTGAAGTACGACAGGATGACGCCGACGAGCGTCGCGCCCAGCAGCGCGGCGCCGATCGGGACGGCGTTGCCCGCACCCAGGTAGAAGTGGCCGGAGCCCGGGGCGATGACGCTGAGGATCGTGGCCAGGTCCGGGTTCTTCGAGTGCAGGGCCTCCTGGGCGGCGGTCTTGGCCTCCGTCGCCTGCGTGGACGGCGTCGTCGTCCCGCCGGGCGGGGAGGCGCTGCCCGCGGGCGGCGTCGAGGCGGCGACGGGCTCGCGGTCCTCCGCGGCCAGCGTGATGCCGGGGTCGGAGACGTCGTGATCGGTGGGGGTGACGGCCGCCGGCTCGGCGGCGACGGGCTCGGGCTCCGCCACGACCGGCTCGGGCTCGGGCTCCGGCGTCACCGCGGCTGGTTGGACCTCGGTCGCGGGCGTCTCGGCAGCCGCCGGGGGGGACGTGTCGGCGACGGGGTCCTGGGAGACCGTCCCCTGGTCGGAAACGTGATCGGTCCACTGGGAGCCGTCCCAGTAGCGGTACTCGTGCCGGCCGCGCGGATCGGGCTGCCAGCCTGCCGGAATGTCGCTCATGATCCTCCCTGGTTCGCGTTGTCGGCGGGGACTCCTACGCCCTGGGGACGTGCTCGAGCGAGCCCGCGGCCGAACGACAGCGGTTGTGCGCCTTCCAGCGCCTCGTCTGCGTGGATGACGTGCATCACCGCGTTGATCAAAGCAAGATGCGTGAACGCCTGCGGGAAGTTGCCGAGGTGGCGGCCCGAGCGGGGATCGATCTCCTCCGCGTACAGGCCCAGGGCGGACGCGTAGCTCAAGAGCCGCTCGCACAGCTCCCGCGCCCGCACGACCTCCCCGATCTCACACAGAGCGGACACGAGCCAGAACGAGCAGATCGTGAAGGTGCCCTCCTCGCCGTGCAGCCCGTCGTCGGTCTCCTCCGTGCGGTAGCGCAGCACCATGCCGTCCTCGGACAGCTCGTCGGCGATCGCCAGCACCGTCTCGCGCACGCGCTCGTCCGTGGGTGGGAGGAAGCGCACCAGCGGCATCAGCAGCACGGAGGCGTCGAGCGCGTCCGTGCCGTAGTGCTGGGTGAAGACGCCGCGCTTGTCCAGCGCGTTCTCGCAGATGTCCTCGTGGATCTCGTCGGCCGCCTTCTGCCACTCGGCGGCGCGGTCCCAGTCCTCGCGCAGCTCGGCCAGGCGCGCGCCGCGGTCCAGCGCGACCCAGCACATGAGCTTGGACGACGTGAAGTGCTGCGGGTCCCCGCGCACCTCCCAGATGCCGCGGTCGGGGTCCTTCCAGTTGTCCAGCGCCGCCTGGACCTGCTGGGTGAGGATCGGCCACAGCCGCTCGGGCAGCGAGTCGCGTGACTTGGTGTGCAGGTAGATGGAGTCCAGCACCGCGCCCCAGACGTCGTGCTGGTCCTGGTCGTAGGCGCCGTTGCCGATCCGCACCGGCCGCGCGCCCTCGTAGCCGTTGAGATGGTCGAGCGTCTCCTCGGTCAGCTCCGAGCGGCCGTCGATCCCGTACATGATCTGCAGCTGGCCCTTGGCCTGCTCCGCGCAGTCGGCCACGAAGTAGAAGAAGTCGTTGGCCTCCCAGTCGAAGCCGAGCGTGTACATCCCCCACAGCGCGAAGGTGGCGTCGCGGATCCACGTGTAGCGGTAGTCCCAGTTGCGCTCGCCCTGGGGCGTCTCGGGCAGCGACGTGGTGGCGGCGGCGATGATCGCGCCCGTCGGCGCGTAGGTCAGGCCCTTGAGCGTCAGCGCCGAGCGCTGGAGGTAGTTGCGCCAGGGATGGTCGGGGAACTGGCCGCGCGCGAGCCAGTGCTGCCAGTGGTGCGCGGTCCACTGCAGCCGCGAGTAGGCCTCCTCGAACTCGCGCGGCGGGTCGTGCTCGCTCCACGCCAGCGCGCAGAAGAGCTGCTCGCCCTCCTTCATCATGTGCCGCGCCGTCGCCCGCGGTCCCTCCAGGCCCAGGTTGAGGTCAGTGACCAGGCGCAGGTTGAGGTCGTCGTGGGAGATGCACGCCTCGTGGTAGCCGTCGCTGCCGTAGGTCCAGCGCTCGCGGGTCCGGCCGTAGTCGAAGGCCGGCTCGCAGTCCAGGCTGATCTGCACCTCGCCGTTCACGCAGCGCACCGATCGCAGAAGGACGTGGTCGGCGTCGTAGTCGGTCGGCGTGCGCCGGTGCGTGTTCGAGCGGTCCTTCTCGTGGTGCCAGGGGCCGATGAGGAGGACGTCGCGGACGATCACCCAGCCGCCGCTGGTGTCCCAGCTGGTCTCCAGGATCATCGTGCCCGGCAGGTAGCGGCGGGCGGCGGGAACGCGGACGTCGGCGGGGCCGATCCGGAACAGGCCCGCGTCGCGGTCCAGGATCGCCCCGAAGATGCTCGGCGAGTCCATCCGCGGCAGGCACATCCACTCGACGTTGCCGCTCGGCGCGATCAGCGCGCTGGCCTCGCAGTCGCTGAGGAAGCCGTAGTCCGCGATCGGCGGGAACGGGCTGCGCTGACGGTCCTGGGCGGCGGCGAGTTGGCGCACGAAGGGCGCACCCTACGGCCCCGGCGGTCAGTCTTCCAACGTTGCATTGATCCATGTTGTGGGTAAGTGCGTCATCACGGGGGCTGACGCGTTGTCAGCATGGGGGTTCCATCGAGGCAGGAGGGGTTCATGACGCGCAGACGCAGCGTGGTTTCACTGGCCATCGTGGCCGGGTTCGTGGTGCCCGCGGCAGCGAGCGCGGATGGGCCTCCAGGGCTGACGACCTTCGACCAGATCAAGACGGCGTCCGACCTCATCCGCGTGAAGCTGCTCGCCCCGCAGCCGGTCGCGACGAAGGGCGGCGCCGAGGTCAACGGCGAGTTCACCGACCCCCGCGCCGAACCGACCATCAACGGCGTCAAGACCGACGAGAAGTGCATCAAGGGCACGCCGCCCAACACGAACGTCGGCGAGGGCCTCATCTGCAAGCCGGCCGCCGGCACCCTGGTCAACCTCCCGAACGGCAAGATCCTCTACTGGGACGCGCTCGAGGGCACGGAGAACAACAAGTTCTCGATCGTGACGGAGGGCGGCAAGACCTTCACGAACGACTCGGCTCGCCTGCTCGACCTCGGCAAGGACGACAACAACTTCAGCTGGTCGGATCCCAAGCCCTTCGACGGCGGTGCCAACCCGAACGGCAACCCGGGCGAGCCGCTGATCCCCGGCGGTCAGACGACCGAGACCTACAACGACGGCGCGCTCTTCGGCTCTCATGAGTCGTTCCTCCCCGACGGCCGGCTGCTCATCCAGGGCGGCACCGACTACTCGCTGGATCCGGGGGTCAACGGAATCCCGTTCGGAGCGGTCGAGCTGACCGGCCTGAAGGCGACTCGCATCTACGACCCGAAGACCAACACCTTCAGCCAGGTCGCCGACAACAACTCGCGCCGCTGGTACCCGACGCTGCTCGAACAGGGCGACGGCACCTACCTCGAGTTCTCCGGCGTCGGCAAGCTCCTGAAGCCCGTCTACCCCGACCATCCGGCGGACTCCGGCACGAACGTGAAGCAGGTCGAGAAGTACGACCCCGTCGCCAACAAGTGGACGCTGTTGCCCGCCAGCGCGGACTTCGACTTGCCCCTGTACCCGCGCATGCACCTGCTGCCGGACGGGCACGCGTTCTTCAACGCCGACGGCCAGGACTTCAACCCGTTCGGGCAGTCCGTCGGCGAGGCGAACTGGGAGCAGCTCGCGGCGCTCGACCCGAAGACCAACAAGTGGACGTCGCTCGGCGTGCCGAACACGATGACGCCGACCGCGCCCGGCTTCCGCGGCTCGACGTCCTCGACGCTGCTCGCGCTGACGCCGGAGGCCGACGGCTCGTACAAGCGGGCCAACTTCCTGACCGCCGGCGGCGTCATCGGCACGTCGCCGGGCTCCTACGTGGCCACGGATCAGTCGTCCATCACGTCCGTCGACACGACGGGGGGCAAGGACAAGGTCAGCCAGAAGGCGACGGGTCCGCTCAGCCAGGGCCGCTGGTTCCCCCAGAACGTGCTGCTGCCGACGGGCGAGGTCGTGAACTTCTCCGGAGCGAACGCCGACGAGGTCGTCGGTCCGGGCACCGAGATCCCCGTGCAGCAGTCCGAGCTGTTCGACCCGAAGACCAACAAGTGGACGCCGATCGCGTCCCAGCACAATCCGCGCACCTATCACAACTCGGCGGTCCTGCTCCCGAGCGGTGAGGTGCTCGTGGGCGGGCACGCGACGATCTCGACGCTCTACCTGAACAACACGACGCTGCCCGGTGGGTTCGCGCCGCACGACGGCCGCGACCCGTCGTTCGAGATCTTCAAGCCGCCCTACCTGTTCCAGGGCAACCGGCCGAAGATCAAGCTCGTGCAGACCCCGGGCCTGATGGGCTACGGCCGCACGTTCGACATCCCGGTCGACGACCCGTCGAAGATCGATTCGGTCGCGCTGTCGCGCAACACGGCCATCACGCACATCGTGGATGCCGACCAGCGCACCATCATGCTCAAGGTCATCGGCCGTGGCAACGGCACGGTCACAGTGGCGACGCCGCCGGACGGCAACGTCGCTCCTCCCGGACCCTACATGCTGTTCGTCAACGGCACGGCGGCCAACGGCTCGCTCGTCCCGTCGGTGGCCAAGCAGCTCTTCGTGACGGCCGACGCCGCCGCGGCCGACAAGGCGACCACGAAGCGGATCAAGGCGCGGTGCGCCAGCCGGCGCGCGTTCCGCATCAACGTCCGCAAGCCGCTGCGCCGTGGTCTGCGCAGCACCGTCATCACCGTGGCGGGGAAGCGCGTCGCGAAGCTCGGCAAGGGCAAGACGGGAACCCGCATCTCGCTGCGGGGCCGCGGCAAGGGCCGCACGGTCGTGAAGCTCAAGATGCGCTTCGCCGGCGGCCGCAAGCTGGTCGACACCCGGGTCTACCACCCCTGCGTGTCTAGGAAGGTCTAGGCGGGTCCGCGGGGACCGGTGCGAGCCGGTCCCACGCGGCCGCGACGCTCCCGTGGCGCGCGCGGAAGGTGCGCGCCGCGGGCCGTCGCCATGGCGGCGTCCGCAGAAACGACATTCGGCGACTTCCCGCCCAGCTCGAGCGTGACCTTCTTGGCGCGCTGGCGGTCGCGCAGCAGCGCGTGTTCGCCGATCAGCTGGCGCGCATGGAGCGCCGCCTCGCCGCGACGGACGGCTTCGACCGGACGGCCCTGCAGTGGCGGATCGGGCACAGCCGCGCCGCGATCGACTTCTGCGCGGCCGTGGCTCAGGGCAGCGTGCAGTAGACGTCGCGCTTGAGGTTGAAGCAGAGCAGGCCGACGAGGCGGTCCCCGTCCGTGACGGGGATGCGGTCCTCGCGGCTCTCCCGGATCACCTGCGTCGCGTGCTCGATGGTGTCGGTCGGGGACAGCTCGGTCCCGCGCTGCGGCTGCGCGCGCTCGCGCGTGACCGTGCCGAGGTAGGTGCCATCCGCCGCCGCCATCAGCACCACGTGGCGGCGCGGGCTCTCGAACACCGCGTCGGCCTCCGCGGCCGTGGTCACCGTCTCCGGCGGGATCATCACGTCCGCGACGGTCGGCCCGGCCTCGTCGATGGGGACGTTGCGCATGGTCTCCCGGAGGTTACGCCGGGCGCTCGACGCGCACCAGCTTGCCGTGCACGTGCCACTTGCGCAGGCCGCTGGCGTACTCGCACGCGGGCAGGCCACCGTCGCGGTGGCGCCTGCCGTCCTGGTACCACTTCGTGCTGCCGTTGGCGTGCACGATCGCCGGGCCGCCGTCGCGGTGCAGGACGCCGTGGCGGTACCAGCGCTCCTGGCCGCTCGGGAGGATCTGCGCGGGCTGGTCGTCGAAGGAGTGCAGCCGTCCCTCGTCGTCGCGCGTCTCGATCATCGGGGCCGGTGTACCCTCGCGCCGCCGTGTACCCGCATTTCCTCGAGATCCCGACGCGCTGGATGGACAACGACGTCTACGGGCACGTCAACAACGTCGTCTACTACTCGTTCTTCGACACGGTCATCAACGCGTACCTGATCGAGGCGGGCGGGCTCGACATCCACGCGGGCCCGGTGATCGGCCTGTGCGTCGAGTCCCACTGTGCCTACGCCGCCGCCCTGGCGTTCCCGGAGACCGTCCGCGCCGGCCTGCGGGTCGGCAAGCTCGGCAGCACGTCGGTCCGCTACGAGATCGGCCTGTTCGGCGCGGGGTCGGAGGCGGCCGCCGCCGAGGGGTGGTTCGTCCACGTCTTCGTCGATCGTGAGAGCCGCCGCCCGGCGCCGATCCCGGACGGCGTCCGCACCGCCCTCGAGCGGCTTGCCTGACGTCCTCGCGTTCGTCGCCGACGCCATCGCCGTCCGCGGCGCCCGCCGGATCGGCGTCGACGGCCGCGACGGGGCCGGCAAGACCACC
>CAXTBB010000015.1:0-19084 GCA_964242305.1 uncultured Solirubrobacteraceae bacterium | reverse complement strand
CGCTGGCCGACGCGCTCGCGGCTCGCCTCCGTGAGCGCGGCGTGACGGTCACCCGCATCGCCGCCGACGACTTCCTCGCGCCCGCCGCCGTGCGCCATCGCCAGGGCCGGCACTCGCCCGACGGCTTCTACGAGGACTCCTACGAGCTCGGCCGTCTGCGGGCCGCCGTCGGGGCCGCCACGGGACCGGTGGTGGCGGACGGCCTCTTCCTCCTGCGGCCCGAGCTGGTCGACCTCTGGGACCTCACGGTCCACCTGGACGCCCCGCCCGCGGTCACGTTCCCGCGACTCGCCCGCCGCGACGGCAGCGACCCGGATCCTTCGACGCCGCTCAACCGCCGCTACCTCGGCGGCGTCGAGCGGTACCTGCGCGAGTGCCGGCCGCAGGACCGGGCGACCGTGCTCGTCGACGCCACCGCCGCGCCCCGCCGCGTGCTCCGGCGGGTGGCGGTCGTGGGGGCGAGCGGGTCCGGGAAGTCGACGCTGGCCCAGGCGCTGGCCGAGCGGCTCGGCGTGCCGTGGCTCGAGTTCGACGCGATCCACCACCTCCCGAACTGGGAGCAGCGGTCCGCCGCCGGCATGCTGGCCATCGCCGACGCGCGCTGCCCGCCCGACGGCCGCTGGGTCACCGACGGCAACTACGCCGCCAAGGGCGGGGCGCTCGTCCGCGAGCGGGCCGACGCGATCGTCTGGCTCGACCTCCCCCGCCGGGTCGTGATGGCCCGGGTCACCCGCCGCACGCTGGGCCGGGTGATCCGGCGGCAGGCGCTGTGGAACGGCAACCGCGAGTCGCTGCGCGCGGCGCTGTCCTTCGATCCCGAGCGGTCGATCTTCCGCTGGGCCTGGGCGCAGCATGCCGAGCAGCGCCGCGTCTGGTCCACGGCGGCCGAGCCTCGCCTCATCCGCCTGCGCTCGCCCGATGAGGTCCGCGCCTTCCTGGACGGGGCAGGAGGACGCCGGGGTTGAGGATGCCCTGGGGGTCGAGGGCGGCCTTGATCGCGCGCATGGCGGCGATCTCGGTGGAGCCGCGGGCGCGCTCGAGCCAGGCCGCCTTGGCGACGCCGACGCCGTGCTCGGCGGAGATGGTGCCGCCGAGGTCGAGGACCAGCTGCAGGACGGCGTCGGCGTCCGGCGCGTCCCCGACGAGGTTGACGTGGACGTTGCCGTCGCCGAGGTGGCCGAACAGGTAGGGCGTGGCGTCGCCGCAGACGTCGGGCACGGCGGCGAGGAACTCGGTCAGCCGGGACAGGGGGACGCCGACGTCGAGCTTGACCGGCGTGCCGATCGTCTGGATGCGCTCCGGGATGCCCTCGCGCATCGCCCACAGTCGCTCGCGGGACGTGGTGTCGTCGGCGATCAGCGCCTCGCGGGCGCCGACGGCCTCGGCGACCTCGTCCAGCGGATCGTGATCGGCGGACCACTCGGCGAGGACGTTGAGCTCCCCGGGCGCGTCGGGGACGCAGGTGCGGGTGAAGAAGTCGCACGCCTCCAGGGACGGGGTGCGCAGGGCGGCGGCGGTGGCGGGGAGGTCGTCGACCGCCAGCAGCGCGGCGACGCGCTTGCGCAGCTTCGGGACCGTCCGCCAGCGCACGGCGGTGATGACGCCGAGCGTCCCCTCGCTGCCGACCAGCAGCTGCGACAAGTCGTAGCCGGCGTTGTCCTTGAGCAGGCCGGACAAGCGGGACACGACGGCGCCGTCGGCGAGCACGGCCTCGACGCCGAGGACGCGCGCCCGCGCGGTGCCGTGGCGCAGCGCGCGGGCGCCGCCGGCGTCGCAGGCCACGATGCCACCGATCGTGGCGGCGTCGCGCGCGCCGAAGTCGAGGCCCGGGTCGGGGACCGCCTCGCGCAGCGCGGCGAGGGTGGCGCCGGCCTGCACCGTCACCTGGCCGAGGGCGTCGTCGTGGTCGCCGATCGCGTTCAGCCGCGCGAGCGACAGGAGCACCTCGCCGCCGCGCGGGACCCCCCCGCCGACGAGCCCGCTGTTGCCGCCCTGAGGCACGATCGGGGCGCCCTGCGACGCGCACACGCGAACCACCCCGGCGACCTCCTCCGTCGACGCCGGGCGGACGACGACGCGCGCGCGCCCGCTGAACCGCCCCGTCCAGTCCGTCTCGTAGCCGGCGGTCAGGTCGGGGTCGTCGAAGGCGTGGCGGTCGCCGACCACGTCGGCGAGCGCGCGCAATAGCGTGGCACCCATGGCGACGGAGACGGTATTCACGCTCGAGGCGACCCCGGTCAAGTTCGGGCCGGGCGCCGTGAACGACGCCGGCTGGGAGCTCCAGCGGCTCGGCGTCAAGAAGGTCCTGCTGGTCACCGATCCGCAGATCGCGTCGCTTGGGATCGCGGAGCGCGTGCAGGGCCTGATCGAGGCGGAGGGGATCGAGGTCGTCGTGTACGCGGAGAGCCGGGTCGAGCCGACGATCGACTCGCTCCAGCACGCCGCCGACTTCGCGCTCGAGCACGAGGTCGACGGGTTCGTGTCCGTCGGCGGCGGCTCGAGCATCGACACCGCCAAGGTCGCCAACCTGATCACCACCCACCCGGCGCCGGTGATGGACTACGTCAACGCGCCGGTCGGCGAGGGCAAGAAGCCGCCGTCGCCGCTCAAGCCGCACCTGGCCATCCCGACCACCTCGGGCAGCGGCTCCGAGGCCACCACGGTCGCCGTCCTCGACCTCCCCGACTTGAAGGTCAAGTCCGGCATCAGCCATCGCTACCTGCGCGCGACGCAAGCGATCGTCGACCCCGAGCTCACCAAGACGCTGTCCGCCGAGGTGACGTCGAGCTGCGGCCTCGACGTCGTCTGCCACGCCGCCGAGTCCTTCCTCTCCAAGCCCTTCGACACCCGCGACGCGCCGGACTCCCCCGACGACCGCCCGCCCTACCAGGGCTCCAACCCGGTGGCGGACGTGTGGTCGGCGAAGGCGCTCGAGTTCGGCGGCCGCTACCTGCGCCGCGCCGTCGAGGACCCCGACGACACCGAGGCCCGCGGGTTCATGATGCTCTCAGCGACCATGGCGGGCGTCGGCTTCGGCTCCGCGGGCGTCCACATCCCGCACGCCTGCGCGTATCCGATCGCCGGCCTCAAGCACACCTACCAGCCGCCCGGCTACCCCGATGACCACGCCTTCGTCCCCCACGGCCACAGCGTCATCGTCACCGCGCCGGCCGCCTTTCGCTTCACCTACGAGGCCATGCCCGAGCGCCACCACCACGTCGCCGAGCTGCTCACCGGCGAGCCGCAGGACGGTCCCGACGCGCTCCCGCAAGCGCTCGCGCAGCTGATGGAGGACGTCGCCGCGCCGACGGGGATCGGCGCGCTCGGCTACGACGAGGGGGACATCGACGCCATCGTCGAGGGCGCCCTCAAGCAGCAGCGCCTGCTCTCCATCGCGCCACGTGAGCCCAGCGCGGACGACCTGCGCCACATCGTCACCGCATCCCTGTAACGATCAGGGCATGCAAGCCGCCGACTACGTGATCGTGGGAGCCGGGTCCGCCGGCTGCGTGATGGCCGCGAGGCTGTCGGAGAACCGGGACGTCCGCGTCGTCGTCCTCGAGGCCGGGGGCAAGGACCGCTCGCCCAACATCAAGATCCCGGCGGCGTTCCCCGAGCAGTTCCACACCAAGCTCGACTGGGACTACTACACGGAGCCCGAGCCGCACGTCAACGGCCGCCGCCTGTACATCCCGCGCGGGAAGTCGCTGGGCGGGTCGAGCTCCATGAACGCGATGCTCTACGTGCGCGGCCGGCCGCTCGACTACGACCTGTGGAAGGAGGCCGGCGCCGACGGCTGGGGCTGGGACGACGTCCGCCCCTACTTCCTCAAGGCCGAGGACGACCAGCGCGGCGGCTCCGAGCACCACGGCATGGGCGGTCCGTGCCGGATCGAGAACGCGCGCGACCCGCGCGGCATCGTCGCCGACCTGATCAAGTCCGCCAACGCCGTCGGCATCCCCGACGCCCAGGACTACAACTCGCCCGAGCAGGACGGCGTGTCGATGCTCCAGCTCTTCCAGAAGAACGGCCGCCGCTGGTCGTGCGCAGACGCGTACCTCAAGCCGGCGATGAGCCGCTCGAACCTCGGGGTGGTCACGAACGCGCAGGTCGACCGCATCGAGATGGACGGGACCCGGGTCACCGGCGTCACCTTCACCCGCCACGGGCGCACGGAGACCGTGCGCGCCTACCGCGAGGTCATCCTCAGCGCGGGCGCGATCAATTCGCCGCAGATCCTGATGCGCAACGGCATCGGGCCGGCCGCGCACCTGCGCGACGTCGGCGTCGACGTCCGCCACGACCTCCCGGGCGTCGGGCAGAACCTCCAGGACCATCCCTTCCTGACCATGATGTGGGAGGTCAACGACCCGCGCACGCTGTTCGGCGCCGAGCACCCGAAGTACCTGGCGCAGTGGCTGCTGCGGCGCACGGGCCCGCTGACCTCGACCGCCGCCGAGGCGACCGCGTTCGTGCGCACCCGTCCCGGCCTGCCCGCCGCCGACATCCAGTTCCACATCGCCGCCGTCTACTTTGAGAACCACGGCGCCGCCGAGTACGAGGGGCACGCCTGCGGCTACGCGCCGACGCTGATCGCCCCGAAGTCGCGCGGGTCGATCGAGCTGCGCTCGGCCGACCCGCTCGACAAGCCGCGCATCCTCACCAACTCGCTTTCAGATCCGGACGACGTCGCCTCGATGGTGGCCGGCATGCGCATGGGCCAGGCGATGATGGACGCGGAGCCGATGCGCTCGAAGGTCGTCAAGCGCATCCACCCGTCGCCGGGGCAGATGGAGGGCTCCGACGAGGACGTCGAGGACGCGCTGCGCGAGCGGATGGAGCTGGTCTACCACCCGGTCGGCACCTGCCGGATGGGGACGGACGAGGACGCGGTCGTCGATCCCGAGCTGCGCGTGCACGGTCTGACTGGCCTGCGCGTCGTCGACGCCTCCGTGATGCCGGTCATCCCCGGCGGCAACACCAACGCGCCCACGATCATGGTCGCCGAGCGCGCCGCGGACCTGATCAAGGGCCGGGTTCCTGTCTCTGCTTGAGCTCGACCGCCAGCACGTCTGGCACCCCTACGGGCCGATGCCCGGGACCGTCGCGCCGCTGCCGGTGGCGTCGGCGAGCGGCGTCCGGCTGACGCTGGCGGACGGGCGCGAGCTCATCGACGGGATGGCGTCGTGGTGGTGCGCGATCCACGGCTACCGCCACCCCGTCCTCGATGCGGCGGTGCGCTCGCAACTGGACCGCATGGCGCATGTGATGTTCGGCGGGCTGACGCACGAGCCGGCGGTGACGCTGGCCACGCGGCTGGCGGCGATGACCGGTCTCGAGCACGTCTTCTTCGCCGACAGCGGCTCCGTGTCCGTCGAGGTGGCGATGAAGATGTGCCGCCAGGCGCGGCCGGGCAGGACGACGTTCCTGACGGTGCGCGGCGGCTACCACGGGGACACGCTGTCGCCCATGAGCGTGTGTGACCCCGTCGGCGGCATGCACGCCCTGTTCGCGGGCGCGCTCGAGCCGCACGTCTTCGGCGACCGGCCGGAGCCGGTCATGGCCGACGGCTACGCCGACCACCTGGAGTCGCTCGTCACGGACGAGCTGTGCGCGGTGATCGTCGAGCCGGTCGTCCAGGGCGCCGGTTCGATGTGGTTCTACGACCCCGAGGTGCTGCGCGTCCTGCGTGACCTGTGCGACCGCCACGGGTTGCTGCTCGTGCTGGACGAGATCGCCACCGGCTTCGGGCGCACCGGCCGGCTGTGGGGGGCCGACCACGCCGGGGTCAAGCCGGACGTCATGTGCGTCGGCAAGGCGCTCACGGGCGGCTACCTGACGCTGGCGGCGACGCTCTGCACGCCGGACGTCGCGTCCTCGCTGGCCGGCGGCGCGCTCATGCACGGGCCGACCTTCATGGCCAACCCGCTCGCCTGCGCGGTCGCCAACGCGTCGCTGGACGTCCTCGACTGGGAGTCGGACGTCCCCCGCATCGAGGCGGGGTTGCGGGCCGGCCTCGACGGCGTGCCGGGCGCGCGCGTCCTCGGCGCCATCGGGGTCATCCAGCTCGACCACGCCGTCGACGTCACCGCCGCCAGCGCCGCCGCCGTCGACTTCGGCGTGTGGCTGCGCCCGTTCCGCGACCTCGTCTACTGCATGCCGCCCTACGTGATGGACGACGACGACCTCGCCCGCGTGTGCGAGGCCATGCGGGCCGCCGCCTCCGCCGGATGATCATCACCGGCACGGACACCGGGATCGGCAAGACCGTCGTCTCGGCCGCCGTCTGCGCGATCACCGGCCGGCCCTACATCAAGGCCGTCCAGACCGGCGGCGACGACGACGCCGCCGAGGTCGCCCGCCTCGCCGGCGTCCCCACCCGCACCCTGGCCCGCTTCGCCGACCCACTCGCCCCCGCCTCCGCCGGCCCCGGGATCACCGCCACCGAAGTGTTCAGAACACTTACGACTGAGGGG
This sequence comes from uncultured Solirubrobacteraceae bacterium, assembly GCA_964242305.1. Lineage (GTDB taxonomy): Bacteria > Actinomycetota > Thermoleophilia > Solirubrobacterales > Solirubrobacteraceae > DATLGB01. Next base: position 12,608 of record CAXTBB010000015.1, on the reverse strand, counting down.
ACAGTCCCCTCAGTCCCAAGTGTTCAGAACACTGTCCTAGAGGGGGCGGGTGGACTGCTGGTGCGGCTGGGGGCGGACGGGTCGACGCTGGCGGACGTGGCGAGGCTGCTGGATCTGCCGGTGCTGGTCGTCGTGCGGGCCGGGCTGGGCACGCTCAACCACACCGCGCTGACCTGCGAGGCGCTGCGGACCCGTGGGCTGACCTGCGCGGGGATCGTGATCGGATCGTGGCCGGTGGACGCCCCACCCACCCTGGCCGAGCGCCGCAACCTGGAGGACCTGCCGCGATACGCTGGCGCTCCGCTGCTGGGCCGGGTGCCCGCAGGCGCCGCCCGCCTGGATCCCACCGAGTTCCGCGCACACGCCAAGACCTGGATCGAAGGACTTCCATGACCGACATCGCCACCCCTCCGCAGGACCGCGGCGCCGCCGCGGGCGACATCCTCGCCGTGGCGCGCGAGCAGGTGCTCGAGCGGGGCGACGGTCTCTCCGAGGCCCAGGTGCTGGAGGTGCTGCGCCTGCCCGACGACCGCCTGGAGGACGCGCTCGCGCTCGCCCACGAGGTCCGGCTGCGCTGGTGCGGGGAGGGCGTCGAGGTCGAGGGGATCGTCTCCATCAAGACGGGCGGCTGCCCGGAGGACTGCCACTTCTGCTCGCAGTCGGGCCGCTTCGAGACGCCGGTGCGGGCGGCGAAGCTCGACATCCCCTCGCTCGTGGAGGCGGCGAAGGAGACCGCCGCCACCGGCGCAACGGAGTTCTGCATCGTCGCCGCCGTCCGCGGGCCCGACGTCCGGCTGATGGCCCAGGTGGCCGAGGCCGTGACCGCGATCCGCGCCACCGTCGACATCAACGTCGCCTGCTCGCTGGGCATCCTCACCGAGGCGCAGGCCGACGAGCTGCAGGCGATGGGCGTCCACCGCTACAACCACAACCTGGAGACGGCTCGCAGCCACTTCGGCGAGGTCGTCACCACGCACTCGTGGGAGGAGCGCCGCGACACGCTCGAGCTCGTCCGCGCGCGCGGCATGGAGGTCTGCTGCGGCTGCCTGCTGGGGATGGGGGAGACGCTCGAGCAGCGTGCCGAGCTGGCCGCCCAGCTGGCCGAGGTCGAGCCCGACGAGGTGCCGATGAACTTCCTCGACCCGCGGCCCGGCACCCCGCTGGCCGACGCCGAGACGGTTGCGCCGGCCGACGCCCTGCGCGCCATCGCCGCCTTCCGCCTCGCCCTGCCGCGGACGATCCTGCGCTTCGCCGGCGGGCGCGAGCTCACCCTCGGCGACCTCGGCGCCCGCCAGGGGATGCTCGGCGGGATCAACGCGATCATCGTCGGCAACTACCTGACCACGCTGGGCCGCGACCCGCAGCAGGACCTCGACCTCCTCGGCGAGCTCAAGATGCCCGTCCGGGAGCTCCAGAAGACGCTCTGATGCTCGCCGGCGGCTCGCCGGACGCCGCGCGCGCGCCGTACTGCGACGCGTGCGGCAAGGACGCGTCGTCCGGCGACCACACGCGGTGCCGCCAGCGCCGCGCGGCCACCGACCCGCCGCGCTTCTGCACCGTCTGCGCGCGCAAGCTCGTGGTCCAGGTCCTCCCGACGGGCTACCGCGCACACTGTGTGCAGGGTCATGAGCTCTGAGCTGGAGGATCTGAAGGCGGCGGGCCTGCTGCGCGAGTTGCGCCGGGTCGACTCTGCCAGCGGACCGCGCATCACCCTCGAGGGGCGCGATGTCCTCAACCTGTGCTCGAACGACTACCTCGGCCTGGCCGGGGACCCGCGGGTCCGCGCCGCCGCCGCCGAGGCGGCCACCCGCTGGGGCGCCGGCGCCGGTTCGAGCCGCCTGGTCGCGGGCGCCCTGGCGCTCCACGAGGAGCTGGAGGACGAGCTGGCCGACTCCATGGGCACGGAGGCCTGCCTGCTGGCGGGCTCCGGGTACCTGGCCAACCTCGCCGTCGTGACCGCGCTGACCCGGCCGGGCGAGGTCGTCCTCTCCGACGCGCTGAACCACGCGTCGATCATCGACGCCTGCCGGCTCGCGCGCGCCGAGACGGTCGTCTACGAGCACCTCACCATCCCCGCGCCGGACCCCCGGCCGACCACCATCGTCACCGACGCCGTCTTCTCCATGGACGGGGACGTCGCGCCGCTGGCGGCACTGCGCGCCCGCGGCGGGCAGCTGATCGTCGACGCCGCCCACCACACCGGCGTCGTCGACACACGCATCGACGCCGACGTGATCGTGGGGACGCTGTCGAAGGCCCTGGGCAGCTACGGCGCGTTCATCGGCTGCGACCGCACTACCCGCGCGCTGCTGATCAACCGCGCGCGCCCGATCATCTACTCGACCGCCCTGCCGCCCGCCGCCGTAGGCGCCGCCCGCGCCGCGCTGCACATCCTGCGCACGGAACCGGAGCGCGTCGCGCGCCTGCACGCCAACGCCCGGGTGCTGCGCGAGGCGGTCGGCGCGCCGCCGTCGGACATGCCGATCGTCCCGCTCGTGATCGGCGCCAACGAGGCGGCGCTGGCCGCCTCGCGCCACGCGCTCGAGCACGGCGTCTTCGCCCAGGCCATCCGCCCGCCGACCGTCCCCGACGGCACCGCCCGGCTGCGCCTCGTCGCCCGCGCCGACCACGACCCCGCCGAGTTGCGCGCCGCGGGTGCGTTGATCGGCGCGGTCCGGATTCGGTAGGATCCGCGCGTGCCGCAGACGATGGTGATCGCCGTCTGTGCCCTGCTCGCGGTGGTGGGCATCGCCACCGCCGCCTCTCAGGACACCAGCATCCACGCATGCGTGGACAAGAAGGGCGCGAACAAGGGCGACGTGCGCATCGTGCGCAAGTGCGCCAAGGGCGAGCGCGGGCTCGAGTTGGGCCTCCCCGCCGAGCCCGGCCGGCCCGGTCCGCAGGGGCCGGCCGGCGCCCCGGGTGCGAACGGCGCGAAGGGCGACGCCGGCGCGCAGGGAACCCAGGGGACCCCGGGCATCGCCGGTGCGGCGGCTTCGCTCCCCGAGTTCGATTGCGCGAGCGCCGACCCGTCCGGTGCACGTGCGTGGCTCGTGCTCGACGGGTTAAATGGCGGCTCGACCGAGGACGCTGCGCCCGATGGCGCCTCCGACATCGACAGCGCCTGCGTCGCCCATGCGCCCGGTGGCGGGAGCGCGCTGCTGGTCCGCAGCACCCTCGACTCCGCGTCCGGCGGCACGATTCAGGCGCTGCTCGACGGCCGCGCGATCAGCGCTGGGCAGGTCGTCTTCCACCGTGCTGGTGCCGATGCGTTCGTGTACGAGCGGATGCGGTTCACGGGCCTCCACGTCCTCGGCTATCGACTGACAGGGGGCACCGACCAGCGCCTTGCCTTCAGCTGGGACGGGCTGACCGTCGACTACATCGGGCAGAAGCAGGACGGGACGTCGCTGCCGGCGGCGAGCGTGACCATCCCGGGGGGAGGGGCCACCGACGTGAGCCGGCTGGCCGGCTGCGCAGCGGATGCCCCGCCGCCGGTGAGCGGCGCGGGCTTCTTGAAGCTCGACGGCGTTCCGGGTTCCTCCCTAGAGGACCGCCATGGAGGCGAGATCCCGGTGACCGGCTCTTGCTTGGCCCTCACGCGGAATCCCGGTGGCTCGCCGGCGTTTGGCCTGCGGCTGGTCGTCCCGATCGACCAGTCGCTCCCCGGTCTCGTCGCGGCCGCAACGCAGCAGATCCACCACGACGCCCGGTTCGACATCTGCAAGGGCGCCTGCGACGCGACACCCAGCGAGCGGATCAGCATTCCGGGCGCCGCCGTCGGCGAGTTCACCCAGCACACCGACGGCGGCGCCGAGGATGCCGTGCTCTCGCTGACCGGTCCGGCGGTATCGGGCGCGTTCGCTGGTGCCGGCGCCTTCGGTTAGCACGCGCGTCCTCCGCCCCGAGCTGACGGTCGCCTTCGGCCGGCTCGACCGCCTGCGGCCCGGGTACGCCGACGCGAGAGCCGCGGCCGAGCGCCACGGCTTCGCGATCCACGAGCGCGAGCCGGGCGGACACGCCGCCGCCTACGGCCCGGAGTCGCTGGTCATCGAGATCGAGGGCGAGGGCGGCCTGGACGGCATCCACGCCCGCTTCGAGCGCACGGCCGCGATCCTGGTGGCCACGCTGCGCGACCTCGGGGTCGACGCGCGGCTCGGTCCCGTCGACAACGAGTACTGCCCCGGCGACTACAGCGTCAACGTCGGCGGGCGCCGCAAGGTCGCCGGGCTGGCGCAACGGGTGCGGGGGCGCCGCTACGCGATCGGGGCCAACCTCACCGTCGGCGATCCGGCGCCGATCCGGGCCGTGCTGACCGACGTATACGACGCGATGGACCTGCCGTTCGACCCTGACACCGTGGGCGCCACCGGAGGCGACCCCGAGACCATCGCCGCCGCGCTCCGGCAGGCATACTGCACCCCGTGACCGCCCCGCTCGATCCCGCCCCGCTGCGCCGCTATCTCGACGGCGAGCACGCCGAGGTCCGCAACCGCATCCGGGCCGCGCTCGACGAGCCCGAACTCGCGCCGCCCGACCCCGAGATCCCTCGCGGCGAGTACCGCCAGTGGGTGCTCGACACCGCCCGGATGCTCGCCGAGCGCGGGGAGACCGGGCTGGCCTACCCGCCCGAGTACGGCGGCGAGGGCGAAGTCGGCGCCTCCATCGCCGCCTTCGAGACGATGGCCTTCGGCGACCTCAGCCTGGTGGTCAAGTTCGGCGTCCAGTTCGGCCTCTGGGGCGGCGCGATCCTCCACCTGGGGACCAAGAAGCACCACGACGCCTACCTGGCCGACACGGCGTCGCTGAAGCTGCCCGGCTGCTTCGCCATGAGCGAGAGCTTCCACGGCTCCAACGTCCAGCACGTCCAGACGCAGGTCGTCTACGAGGACGGCGGGTTCACCATCCACACCCCGGACGACAGCGCGCGCAAGGACTGGATCGGCAACGCCGCCTGCCACGCGCGGCTGGCCGCGGTCTTCGCGCAGCTCGAGGTCGCAGGGGAGCAGCGCGGCGTGCACTGCTTCGTCGTCCCCATCCGCGACGAGGACGGGAACGTGTGCGAGGGCGTGACCATCGAGGACTGCGGCCACAAGCTCGGCCTCAACGGCGTCGACAACGGCCGCATCGGCTTCGATCACGTCCGCCTGGACCGCGACGCGCTCCTGGACCACTACGCCACCGTCGACGAAGACGGCGTCTACTTCAGCGAGATCGAGAACCCCAACAAGCGCTTCTTCACGATGCTCGGGACGCTCATCCAGGGCCGCGTCTCCGTCGGCGGCGCCGGCATCAGCGTGGCCAAGGTGGCGTCGACGATCGCCGTGAGACATGCCCTCAAGCGCCGCCAGTTCGGCCCGCCCGGCTCGGACGACGAGGCGCTGCTGCTCGACTACCGCACGCACCAGCGCCGGCTGCTCCCCGACGTCGCCACCACCTACGCGCTGCACTTCGCCCAGGTCGAATCCGTCGCCACGACCCACGACGCCTTCACCGACGAGGACTTCGCCGACGACGACCGGCGCATGCTGGAGACGCGCGCGGCCGCCATCAAGGCGATGGCGACCTGGCACGCGACCCACACCGTGCAGGAGTGCCGCGAGGCGTGCGGCGGCCTGGGCTACCTGAGCGTCAACCGCTTCGCCGCGCTGAAGGCCGACAGCGACGTCTTTACCACCTTCGAGGGCGACAACCTCGTGCTCCGCCAGCTGGTCGCCAAGAACCTGCTGACCGACTTCCGCGACGAGCTCGGCGAGCTGGACCCGCTCGGCACCGCCGCCTTCTACGCCGGCCAGATCTTCGAGGTCATCGCCGAGCGCAGCGCCGCCCGCGAGCTGGTCGGCCGCCTCGCGGACGACCTGCTCCCGTTCCGTGGCGACGAGCCCGATCTGCTCGACCGCGACCACCAGCTGCACCTCTTCCAGTGGCGCGAGGACCACATGCGCGGCGCGGCGGCCCGCCGCCTGCAGGCGGGGATGTCCGGCGGCGGGGACCCGTTCAGCGTGCTCGTCGACACCCAGGACCACGTCGTCGACGTCGCCCGCGTGCACACGGAGAAGATCGTCCTCGAGTCCTTCGCGCGCGCGGTCGAGGCGTGCGGGGACGGGACGGCCAAGGCCGTCCTGGACCGCCTCTGCAGCCTGTACGCGCTGTGGCACATCGAGCGCGACCGCGGCTGGTTCCAGGAGCACGGCAAGCTCTCCTCGACCGCCTCAAAGGCCGTCCTCAAGACGGTCAACTCCCTGTGTGCGGAGCTGCGGCCCGACGCCGCCGCGCTCATCGAGGCGTTCGGCGTCCCCGAGAACCAGCTGCCGCTCCCAGCCAACGCTCAGGTTGCTCTCGCACAATGACTGTGTGAGCACGAACGGAAGCGCCCCCACGAAAGTGCTCGTCGTCGACGACGAGCCCAACATCGTCGACGTCATCTCGATGGCCCTGCGCTACGAGGGCTTCGAGGTCGCCTCGGCCGGCACCGGCGGTGAGGCGCTCGCCCAGGTCGAGGACTTCCAGCCCAACCTGATGGTGCTCGACGTGATGCTGCCCGACATGGAGGGCTTCGAGGTCGCCTCCAAGCTCGGCGAGCGCGTGCCGATCGTGTACCTGACCGCGCGTGACGCGACCGCAGACAAGATCCGCGGCCTGACCACCGGCGGCGACGACTACGTCACCAAGCCGTTCAGCCTCGAGGAGCTCGTCGCGCGCATCCGCACCATCCTGCGCCGCACGGGCGCGACCGAGGCGGACTCCAGCGTCCTCTCCTTCGAGGACATCACGATGGACGAGGACACGCGCGAGGTCGAGCGGGCGAGCGAGCCCATCGAGCTGACCGCCACGGAGTACCGGCTGCTGCGCTTCTTCCTGCTCAACCCGCGCCGCGTCCTGACCCGCTCCCAGCTGCTCGACCACGTGTGGGACTACGACTTCGGCGGCGACGCCCGCGTGCTGGAGACCTACGTCAGCTACCTGCGCAAGAAGCTCGACGTGGGCGGAGGCCCCGCGCTGATCCAGACCGTCCGCGGCGTCGGCTACGCCCTCCGCGCCCCCCGGAAGTGAGCCTCAGAGCACGCCTGTTGGTCCTGCTCGTCGCGCTGTCGGCGGTCGGGCTCGTCGTCGTCGGGTCCGTCAGCTACGCCGCCCTGCGCTCCTACCTGTCCGACCGCGTCGACAAGCAGGCGGTGAGCGCCGTCCTGCCGGTCCTCCACGAGCTGTCGGAGGGCAACCGCGGGCCGTTCTTCGGGCCCGGGCCGGGTGTGCAGGTGCCCGACGGGACCTACGGGGCGATCCGCGACAGCAACGGGAAGGTGACCGCCGAGAAGACCCTGTCCTTCGGCAGCTACGGGTCCGAGAAGCCCGACCCGCCGGCCAAGATCCCGACCACCACGACCGACGACAATCCCCGGACGGTCGACCATGACGGCTACCGCTTCCTCGCCGCCCCGCTGCGGGGCGGGGGCACGCTGCTGGTCGGCGTGCCGCTGGAGGACTTCAGCTCCACGCTCAACCGGCTGCTGGTCATCGAGCTGATCGTCGCCGCCGCGGTCCTGCTGGCGCTGGCCGCGGCCGCGTGGTGGCTGGTGCGCCTCGGCCTGTCCCCGCTCGAGCGGATGGGGAGGACGGCGGGCGCGATCGCCGCCGGCGACCTCTCCCGGCGCGTCGAGCCGACCACGGAGCGCACGGAGGTCGGCCGCCTCGGCCTCGCGCTGAACCGCATGCTGGGGCAGATCGAGACCGCCTTCGCCGAGCGGACAGCCTCCGAGGAGCGCCTGCGCGCCTTCATCAGCGACGCGTCGCACGAGCTGCGCACCCCGCTCGCCTCCATCCGCGGCTACGCGGAGCTCTACCGGATGGGCGCGGCCCGCTCGGAGGCCGACCAGCACAAGGCGATGTCGCGCATCGAGGCCGAGGCCAAGCGCATGGGCGTCCTCGTCGACGACCTGCTCACCCTCGCGCGCATGGACGAGGAGCGCGAGCTGCTGCGCGAGGACGTCGACCTCTCCGAGCTGACCCGCGACGCCGTCGACGCCGCCCGCGCGGCCGCGCCCGACCGCGCCGTCACGCTCGCTGCCAACGGCCCGGTGGTCGTCGAGGGGGACCCCGGCCGCTTGCGCCAGGTCGTCGACAACCTCGTCCGCAACGCGCTCACCCACACGCCGGACGGGACACCGGTGGACCTGCGCGTCGCCCGCGGGGAGCGGGAGGCCCAGCTCGAGGTCCGCGATCACGGGCCGGGGCTCCCACCGGGCGACCCGAGCGCGCTGTTCGAGCGCTTCTGGCGTGCCGAGGGCGGGCGCAAGCAGGGCAAGGCCGGCGCCGGCCTGGGGCTCGCCATCGTGGCCGGGATCGTCGAGGCCCACCGGGGCGAGGTGACCGCCGCGGACGCGCCGGGCGGCGGCGCGCGCTTCACGGTGACGCTGCCGCTCAGCGTCGCTTCAGCCGGCGCTTAGCCAACGCACAGGATGCTTACGCATAGTCAGCCGCATGCGCCGGATCTTCCTTCCTCTCGCCGCCGCCGGGCTGCTGCTCGGATCGACGGGGGTGGGTGGGACCGGGTCAGGCGCACGCGTGCGCTCCGTCCGTTCGGACTCCCCCGCCGCGCGGGCGGGCATCCTCCCCGGCGACGAGATCCTCGTCGCCGGGGGGCGCGACGTGCGTGACGAGGAGGAGCTGTCGGCCGCCCTGGAGACGCCGGGGCGCAAGCCGATCGCGGTGCGCCGCGACGGCGGCATCCACATCCTGATGCTGCGCAGCTAACAGACCGCCGCGGCGGGCGTCGTGGAGGTATGACCCATCTCCTCCGCACCTGCGCCGCCGGCGCCGCTGTCGCCGCCGTCGCGCTCCCCAGTTCCGCCGCCTTCGGCGCCGGTCACGGCGACCCGGGCACGTCCGGCTCCTCGCGCGTCAAGCACAGCGTCAAGCGCGTCTACCGGGCGCTCGACCGTGCCACCGACGCCATCGACGACGGCGACGACGCGACCGCGATCACCAAGCTCGGCGTCGTCGACACGAACCTGGCCAAGGCCCTCAAGCGGGCGAAGACGGCCGGCTCGTACGGGACCGTCGCCAAGGCGGCCGACGAGGTCGCCACCACCACGGCCGATGCGCTCGACGGAGCGTCGCAGACCCTCAGCGACGCGCTGGTGACGTCGCTGGACGGGGCGCTGGACGATCGCGACACGATCGTCACCGCCGTCGATGAGCAGCGGGTCCTGACCCGCATCGCCAACGACTCCGGCGACGAGGCGGAGGCCTTCACGGAGGGCGTCGCCGAGGACGACCTCGTCGCGTCGGCCAAGTCGGCCGAGACGGCGGCCGCCGCCCTGGCCACCGCCACGCAGACGGCCGCCACCACCAAGGCCGGCACGAGCACCGACGACAGCGGTCAGGGCACCCTGCCCGGCAACGGCGACTGCCCCCAGGGCGGCGGCGGCCACGGTCACGGCGGCCCGCACGGTCCCTCGAACGGCCCGACTGGGACGACGGGCCCGACGGGCGCGAGCGGCTCTCAGGGAGCTCCCAGCCGCTCCGTCTAGCGTCCCGCACGCGCATGGATCGGTTGACCACGCAGGACGATCTCCAGGCCGGCGCCCGCTGGGCGCCGGCCTTGCGCGCGCTCGGTGACGAACGCCTGGCGCGCATGGTCGAGAACGGCAGCGAGCACGCCTTCGCCGCCATCTACGGCCGCTACGCCCCCGTCCTGCACGGCTACTGCCGGTCCCTGCTGCGCGACGAGGAGGAGGCCGGCGACGCGCTGCAGAACGCGATGCTCAAGGCGCTCCAGGCCATGCGCCGCGCCGGCCGCTCCGGCCCGTTGCGGCCGTGGCTGTTCCGCATCGCCCACAACGAGTCGGTGACGATCATCCGCGCGCGCGGCCGCCGGCCCGGCCCGCTCGACGAGTCCCTCGTGGCCGGGGCCGACGACGCCTTCCGCCGCGCCTCCGCCCGCGAGCAGCTGGCCGCCCTGCTGGAGGACATGCAGCACCTGACCGAGCACCAGCGCGGCGCGCTGGTCATGCGCGAGCTCGGCGGCCTCAGCTACGACGAGATCGGCGAGGCGCTGGAGACGACGCCGCTGGCCGCTCGCCAGGCGGTCTTCATCGCGCGCAAGCGGCTGCGCGACGGCATCGTCCACCCGCGCCGCCTGCGCCCCGCGCTGCGCCAGCTCATCCCCGCGCCGGGCTTCGCCCTGCTCGGCCTGTTCGGTGGTGGCGGCAGCGCGTTCACGGCCGGCAAGGCGCTGGTCGGGACAGCCGCGGCGGTGTCGGTCGGCATCGGGTCGGTCGAGCTCGCCGTGGACACGCCGACGACCAGGCACCGGTCGACGGTGGTCGCCGAGGCGACCGCGACCCCGACCCCGAAGGCGCACCGCCGGGCGGCACCGGCGGCGACGGCGACCGCCGCGCCGGTGGGGACGAGCGCGGCGGTGCAGCCGACTGCGACGTCCGCGCCGCGCGTCCGCGTGCAGCGCGTCGCCGCGACGATGACGCCGGACCCGACGCCCAGCGCGAAGACCCCCGCGCGCCACGACCAGCCCTCGGCGCGCCATCGCGCCCCCGCGCGCGACCGCGCCCCGGAGCGCCACGACGACCCCGCGCCGACCGCGACCACACCCACCGCCACAGCCGGCCCCGCACCGGCCGGGACGACCGTCCCGGTGGCCAACCGGCCGGCGCCCGCGACCCGTCCCGGCGGCGCCGGCGCCTACGCGGCGGCAGGCGCCTTCGCACGCGGCGACCGGCGCGACTGCCCGCGGGGCCAGACCCCCGCCGCCGCCACTGATGACACGGCGTCACCGAGTGACGCCGGCGTCACCGAAGTGCGGTAGTTTCCCGCGCCTCATGGGTCTCGCCACTCCGCTCCACATCGACGCGCTCGTGCCTCGGCTCGGGCGCCGCGCGCGGGCCGACTCCGCGACGTCTGCGACTTAGACACCGTATAGGGGGGACGATTCGCAGATGCGTCGCCGACTGCTCGCTTCCGCCGGCCTGGCCGGCGCCGCGCTCGCCGGTGCGGACGCGCGCGACCGCAAGCGCATCGCCGCCGATCCGCTGTGGGCCCGGCTGCAGGACCCGCCGGAGGGGGAGACCCGGACGGTGCTCGGCGCCGGCGGGACCCCGCTGCACGTCGAGCTCTACGGACCGGCCGACGCCCCGCCGGTCGTCCTCATCCACGGCTGGGTGTGCGCGGCGCGCTTCTGGCGGCTGCAGATCCAGGACCTGGCCGCCGACCACCGCGTGATCGCCTACGACCTGCGCGGGCACGGGAGCAGCGGCGCGCCCGCGGACGGAGACTGGTCGCTGGACACCTTCGGCGACGACCTCGAGGCGGTGCTCGAGGCCTGCGCGGAGAGCCCGGCGCTGCTGGTTGGCCACTCGCTCGGCGCCATGACGATCGCCGCCTGGGCGGGTGACCACGACGTGCCCGGCCGGGCGCGCGCGGCCGCCCTGGTCAACACCGGCCTGGGCGACCTGATCAGCGAGTCGCTGCTGCTGCGCACACCCGACCGGCTCGGGAGCGTGCGCCAGGTCGTCGGCAGCCTGGCGCTCGGTGCCAACGTCCCGCTGCCCCCGCGCCCGGACCCGGTCAGCCACCGTGCCGTGCGCACGATCGCGCTGTCGAAGTACGCCGGCCCGGCGGCCGTCCGCTACAGCGAGCAGATGGTCCTCAAGACCCACCCGCGCGTCCGCGCCGGCTGCGGCCGCGAGCTCAGCAAGATGGACCTGCTCGACAACGTCCGGCACCTCACCGTGCCGACGGCCGTCCTCTACGGCTCCCACGATCTGCTGACGCCGAAGGCGCACGCCCTGCGCCTCGCGGAGGCGCTGCCGGACTGCGAGGCCGCCGTCGAGCTGCCCGAGTCGGGCCACATGGGCCCGCTCGAGCGTCCCGACGAAGTGACCGCAGCCCTACTTCAGCTCGGCTGAGGTCTTCTTGAGCAGCTGACGGGCGATGATGAGCAGCTGGATCTGCTGCGTGCCCTCGAAGATGTCGAGGATCTTCGCGTCCCGGGCCCACTTCTCCAGCAGCTCGGACTCGCCGATGCCGGCGGCCCCGCACAGGGCGACGCAGCGCAGGCAGACGTCCGTGCCGACGCGCCCGGCCTTCGCCTTGGCCATCGAGGCCTGCAGCGAGTTGGGCTTCTTGTTGTCGGCCATCCAGCAGGCCTGCAGCGTGAGCAGCCGGGCGGCCTCGAAGTCGGCCTCCATGTCCAGCAGCTCGGCGGCCGCCGCCGACTGGGCGTAGGCGGGCGCGTCGGGGTCGACCTCGACGCCGACCTCCTTCAGCGCATCGCGGGTGTGGTCGAGCGCGGCCCGGGCCACGCCGATCGCCATCGCGGCGACGAGGGGGCGGGTGTTGTCGAACGTCTGCATGACGCCCGCGAAGCCGCCCTTGGGCTTGATCTCGGGATCGCCGAGCAGCGCGTCCTTGGGGACCCGGCAGTCCTGCAGCGTGAACGCGGCGGTGTCGGACGCGCGGATGCCGAGCTTGTGCTCGAGCCGGTCGAGCGTCATGCCCGGGTTGGAGCGCTCGACCACGAAGGACTTGATCGCGCCGCGGCCCTGCGAGGGGTCCAGCGAGGCCCAGACGACCACGAGGTCGGCGCGCTCCCC
>CAXTBB010000014.1:51425-84890 GCA_964242305.1 uncultured Solirubrobacteraceae bacterium | reverse complement strand
GCGATCGTCACGTCCTCCATGTGCATGCGGTCGATGACCTTGCGCATGACCTCCTCGGGGCACGGCGAGCCGGCCATGATCCCGGTCCGCAGCGAGGTCAGGTCGTAGGCGTCGAAGTCCGGTAGCGCCAGCTCGGCGATGAACATCGTGGGCACGCCGTACAGCGACGTGCAGCGCTCCTCCGCGACCGCCGCCAGGGTCGCCGCCGGCTCGAAGGCCGGCGCGGGGACGACCATGCAGGCGCCGTGGGTGACGCAGCCGAGGTTGCCCATGACCATCCCGAAGCAGTGGTAGAAGGGCACGGGGATGCAGACGCGGTCCTCGTGCGTGTAGCCGCAGCCCTCGCCGACGAAGAAGCCGTTGTTGAGGATGTTGTGGTGGGAGAGGGTGGCGCCCTTGGGGAAGCCGGTGGTGCCGCTCGTGTACTGGATGTTGATCGGGTCGTCGAACTGGAGGCCGACCGGCAGATCCGCCGACTCGCCGAGCAGCGCGTCCCAGTCGTCGGTCCCGATGAAGACGGTCCGCTCCAGCGCGGGCGCGTCGACCTCCGCGACCATCGCCCGGTAGTCGGAGCCCTTGAACTCGGTCGCCGCCACCAGCAGCCGGCAGCCCGACTGGCGCAGGACGTACTCCAGCTCGGAGGTCCGGTAGGCCGGGTTGACGTTGACGAGGATCACCCCGGCCCGGGCCGAGGCGAACTGCACCAGCACCCACTCGGCGCAGTTGGGCGCCCAGATGCCCATGCGATCGCCGCGCTCCAGACCCGCCGCGACCAGCGCCCGGGCCACGCGGTCGACCTGCGCGTCGAGCTCGGCGTAGGTCCAGCGCACGTCCTGGTGACGGACGACGAGCGCCTCGCGGTCGCCGTGCTCGGCGACCGCCCGCGACAGGTTCTCCCCGATGGTCTCGCCGAGCAGCGGGGTGGTCGAGGTCCCGTGCGCGTAGGCGAGCATGCCGGCTAGCCCTGTTGTCCGCGGGCGGCCCGCGCCTCGGCCTGCTTGCGGCGCCCGCGGAGGGCGAGCACGGCGAGGACGATGACGACGAGCAGGAAGCCGTAGAAGATCGCGATGCCGCTGTCGACGCCGCCGAGCGGGAGCGCGATCAGCTTGACGATCCCCCAACCGAGGACGAGCAGGAGGAGGACGATTCCGATCAGCAGCAGGACGCCGGCGGCCCGGCGCCAGGCGGGCGCGTTGCCGCCCGGCGCGATCAGTCCCATGAAGCGCAACGCCAGCAGCTGGCGGTTCGACGGCGGGGTCTGGCCCAGCTTCAACGCCGCCTCGCGCAGGTCGTCCGGGCGGCGCTCGGCCAGCGCCAGCGACGCCTCCGCCATGCGCCGCAGCTGCAGCCGCTCCTGGGGCCGCGCCGAGGCGATCGCGGTGCGGAAGTGCTCACGCGCGCGCGCGGCGTCGTAGCGCTCGGCGGCGCGCGCGCCGAGGATGGCCTGCGCGGCGGACTTGAAGCGCGTCTCGGCCAGCAGCTCCTCGTCGGACTTCGTCTCCAGCTGCTGCATGGCCGCCATGCCGGACTTGCTCTGCATCTGGATCTGCCGGGGCTTCTGGGCCATGGGCGCGATTCTACGTGGCTCGACGGAACCCGATCGCATCAGGCCGGGGATCGAGCGGAGAGGTGGGCAGGCCCGTGCGCGGGAAGGCGTCCTGGTCCCATCCCGAGGGCGCCACGTCGTTGGGTCCGTGGGGATGGAAGAGGGACGCCAGCAGCTGGATCTGGCCGCGTCCGGGGCCCAGCTCGGACTGCCCGCCGCCGTACAGCGCGATGTCGTGCGCGGCGCAGTGGTCATAGAACTCCAGCAGCTTGCGCAGCGACCCGAAGCGCGACGGCTTGGCGTTCAGGGCGCGCGGGTGGATGCCGAAGCGGACGATGTCCTCGACGCCGTGGATGGGCGCGTCCCAGGTGATGCGGTCGTGATGGAGGACGAGCACGCCGGCCGCCTCCGGGTCGGTGAGGTCGGGGTCCTCGAGCCAGGCGCCCGGGAAGGCGTCGGCGCACGCGGCGTAGACCTCCGGGACCGTGTCGACGTCGACGACCGTCCCCTTGTAGGCGCCCTTGAAGTCGATCACGTCGACGGCGCCCGTGGCCGCCAGGGCGGTGATCAGCTCGCCGTCCCAGGTCGCCTCGTAGTCGAGCTTGAAGCGCACGGAGTCCCCGTAGGCCTCGATGCGGTCGAGCACGCCCTGCGGTGAGCCGGCCAGCCGCAGAGAGACGCCGAAGATCAGCGGCTGCGGATCGCGCCCGAGCGCCGCGTGCAGCGACGTTCCGGCCTGGCGAAGGGCGAGGTCGAGCGCGGCCGACTCGAGCGCCCAGCGGCGGTAGTCGAGGAAGGCGGGCATGGCGGGCGCGGCGCCGCCGAAGAGGTCGAGCCCGGCCAGGTGGTCCGAGAAGCTGTCCAGCGTCCACGTCCCCGCCAGCTCGGGGGACGGCCCGGCCTGCTGCTGGGCGAGCTGGTCCTCCTCGCTGTAGGTGACGTCTTCGCCGACCCCTTCGTGGCCGCCGCCCTGCAGGTGGAAGACGGTGGTGCGGCGGGTGAAGGCGGGGCCGCCCGCACGCTCGAGCGCCTCCAGCGCGTAGTCGTCGATGGTCAGCTCGAGGTTCTTCAGCTGGTCGTAGGTGCCGGGCATTGCGCCAGTATCCCTGTCCGTGCTGGCCGCGCTGCGCTTCCTCATCGTGTTCGAAGCCCTCGGCCTGGCGGGCGTGCCCCTGGCCCGGCGCGCGCTCGGGCGCCTTCCCGGGTTCGGGCTCGGCTTCGCGCGCCTGCTGGCCTGGCTCGTCCTGGCCTGGATGGTGTGGATGGCGGCGAGCCTCGGCCTCCCGAACGGCACCGGCCTGGCCGCGGTGGGCGCCGTGGCGCTGGTGGCAACCGCCGTCTTCCTGCACCGCCGGGGCGAGCGCGAGCTCGACCCCTTCGCCCGCCGGCTGTGGCTGTGGTCGGAGGCGATCTTCGTGGTCGCCTTCGTGGCCGCGGTGATCATCGGCGGCTACGCGCCCGACGTCTGGCAGACCGAGCACCCGCTGGACATGACGCTGGTCAACGCCAACCTGACCGACACCGCGATGCCGCCCCACGACCCCTGGTACGCGGGGAAGCCGCTCAACTACTACTACCTCGGCCAGAACATGGTCGCGCTGATCATCCGGCTGACAGGCGGGATGGAGCCGACGAAGGGCTACAACCTCGCGCTGGCGGCGATCTTCGCGCTGCTGATCAGCACCTCGTTCACCGTCGCGGCCACGATCGCCGAGGCCGCGCGCCGCCGGGGCCTCGCCATCAGGCACCCGCTCGCCGCGGGCGCCTGGTGCGTCGTCCTGCTCTGCTTCATGGGCAACCTGCGCGCGGGCTGGTACGGCTGGCACGCGAGCCCGCTGCGCGGGTTCGACTGGTTCGGCCCGACCCGCATCATCCCCCACGCGATCAACGAGTTCCCGTTCGCGTCGTGGACGGTGGGGGACCTGCACGCGCACTTCATCGCGGCGCCCCTGGTTCTGCTGGCGCTCGCCTTCGCGGTCCAGGTCGCCCTGCGGGGCCCGCCGCGGCTGCTGAGCTGGGAGACGTTCGCCGCCGCGCTGGTGACCGGCTGGCTCTACGGCGCCCATTCGTGGTCGTTCCCGGTCGCCGCCGGGCTGCTGCTGGCGGGCGCGCTCGTCTACCACCGCCGGGCGCTGCTCTGGGCGGCGGGCACGGTCGCGCTGGGGCTCGTGCTGGTCCTCCCGTTCATCCTCACCGTCAAGGCCAACACGAAGGGCGTCGGCCTGACCACCACCAAGATGCGCGAGCCGCTGGGGCCGTTCCTCAGCCACCACCTGCTCACGGACGGGACGTTCCTGTGGCTGCTGCTGGCGCCGGTGGCCGGCCTGCTCGTGCGCGCCCGCCATCGCCTGCGCTGGCTGGTCTGGGGCGCCGCGGCCTGCGCCATCGTCCTGCCGCTGCTGGCCGGTGCCCATCTGGCCGGCGCCGCGCTGCTCGCCGGCCTGGTCGCCGTCACCTTCGGCGCGGCGCTCACGCGGCCGGAGTCCGAGCGGGTCATCTGGCTGATCGCGGCGGGCGGCTTCGGCTGCCTGCTCGCCGCGGAGGTCGGCCTGGTCAAGGACGAGTTCTTCGACACGCCCTACGTGCGGCTGAACACGATCTTCAAGTTCGCCTACCACGCCTGGCTGCTGCTGGCGGTGTTCGGGGCGGTCGCGCTGTCGGCCGCGCGCGCGTGGCTGCCTCGGCGCGTGCCGCGGATCGCCTGGCTGGCGGTCGCGTTCGGCCTGATCGGCGTCGGCTGCGGCTACGTCGTCCCGGCCACTTACACCCGCAAGGGCGCCTTCGCCGACGGGCCGCACCTGGAGGGGCGAACGTGGCTGGCCCGCATGAGCCCGGGGGACGTCCGGGCGATCGACTGGATCCGCGCGCACACCGACCAGGACGCGGTCGTCGTGGAGGCGGTCGGCGACGAGTACAGCCCGTACGGCTACGGGCGGATCTCCACCTACACCGGCCGCCCGACCATCATGGGCTGGGAGTTCCACGAGTCCGAGTACAACCACCCACCGGGAACGCGCCGCGCCGACGTGAAGACGCTCTACAGCTCGCCCGACCCGGCCACCGTCGCCGCGATCGTGGCCCGGTACAAGGCCCGCTATGTGGTCGTCGGCCCCCTCGAGCTCACCTCATACGGCCAGCTCGGCGCCCTCGCGACGGTCGGCCACGTCGTCTTCTCGGCGCAGGGGACGAAGGTCTACGCCCTCCGTTAGGACGACCGTTGCGATCAGCAGCAGGGCCGCCACCGGCTTCTGGCCGAGGAAGATCGCGAACAGGACGTGGCTCTTGGCCTGGAGGACGTCGAAGTCCGGGAAGGCGGCGTCGACCCCGAACAGCGGCCACGGCGAGGGCAGCGCGACGACCACGATCAGCAGCGCCATCCACAGCGTCCGGTAGCGGCCGCCCGGCAGCGTCCACAGGTAGAGGAAGACCGGGACCAGCAGGGTGCTGTGGTACTCGTGGCCGCGGGCGTAGTAGACGAAGAAGGCCAGCGTGGCGACGGCGATCGCGAGCTCGATCGGACGGCGGCGCAGGCCGAACCCCGCGTAGAGGACCAGCGCGACCGCCCCGATCTCCCGCAGCCGCAGGTTGGTGTCCGGCGAGACGAACTGGTCGAGCAGCAGCGCCAGCGACATCTGCTGGTCCCAGCCGGGCACGAACAGCTTCGCCTGGTCGGCGCCGATGTCGAAGTACTGGTGCAGCAGGGTCCAGAACGGCAGCGTCGCCGCCGCGGCAATGAGGGCGATCAGCAGCGCCTCCCGGACGTGGCGGCGGGCGAGCAGGACCACGCCGGCCGGCGCCAGCACCGGCTTGGTCACGGCGCTCAGCACGAAGCCCGTGCGGCGCACGCCCAGCAGCACCAGCGCGAGCGCAAGCACGCTGAGGGCGTGGTACTGGCCGACGACGTACATCACGTACCACGGGAAGAACAGCCCGAGGGCGGCGAAGATGACGTAGTCGCGGGCGCGGTACGGCACGGTCAGGCGGCGGCCGAAGGCGACCAGGATCCACACGTGCAGGACGAGGTAGAGGGCGTTGACGATCCGGTAGCCCGTGAACGGGTCCAGGAAGCTCAGCGGGACGCCGGCGGTGACGCACAGCAGCGGATGCGAGAGCCACCCGTTGCCGACCGGCCCGTACTTCGGGTAGTCCGCGCTCGAGGTGTAGAGGTCGGTTCCGTGGCGGACGGCGAGGCCGCACTTGGGCAGCGTCACGTAGTCGCGCGCGAAGGAGTCGCGCAGCGGCGTCCAGTCGTCCAGCCAGCCGAGCCAGGCGACGACGAACATCGCCACGGCGCAGCCGACGCCGAGCTTGACCGGACGGCTCAGGAGACCGTCGGCGGTGCCGGGATCTGCGTCTTGGTGCCCCTGCCCGGTAGCTCGCCGGCGTCGCGGCGCAGGAAGAACCACTCCTTCATCCCGCCCGTGGGGTTCCACGGCTGGCGCTTCGTGAGCCAGTTCCACCAGGCGTGCGCGGAGAACTTCTTCGCGTAGTCCTTGACCCACCAGACGCGGAAGTCGAAGCGCCGGCCGGCGTAGGCGCTCAGGTTCGGCTGCTGCGCCGTCTTGGCCTCCTCGGTCATGATCAGGACCTGGGTGTTCGGCGTGTAGTTGGCCTGGGTCATGTCGATGTAGCCGACCTGGTCGTGGCGGAAGTACCAGGCGTAGGGGAAGGTGGCGCCCTGGCTCGAGTCGATCGTGATCGTCAGCTCCGGCATGCCGGCCGCCTTCGCCTTGCGATTGAGCGCCTGCACCTCCTCGGCGACCTGCTTGACCTGGGTCGAGGACTGCGTGGAGACGAGCAGGTTGCGCGGGTTGGCGCCCTGCCGGGCGTTGGCGCTGTAGGAGGCGCCGACCATGTACACGGCGCCGATCGCGACGGCGACCAGCGCGGCGGTCCGGGCGACGCGCGAGCGCAGCTCCCACAGCGACTGCAGCCCGACCCCCGCGAGCAGGATCATGGGTACGAGCGGGTGGATGACCAGCCAGGCGAAGCGCTCCTTGCCCCAGCAGTAGAAGGCGAGCTCGCCGACGAACATCCACACGAGGAAGAGCCGCAGCGTCGTCGGGCGCAGGAACGCGAAGGCGGCACCGACGAGCGCCAGCAGCAGCGCCGGCCACTCGTTGCCGACGATGATCACGGGATAGAGCCACGCCTTGTCGGCGCCGCGGGCGACGGGCTGCTGCGCCATCCAGTACTTCATGCCGTAGACGACGCCCTCGAGGCAGTTGGCCGGCTGGGCGGCGTGACCGGCGTAGGCGGTGGTGGTGCAGTGGGAGTGGGTGAAGAAGACGGTGAAGAGCGCCGCGTAGACCACGAGCATCGTCGAGATCGCGTAGACCCAGCCGCTCCAGCCGACGGCGCGCGCGGCGCTGAGGATCTCGCCGTCCCCGACCGGCGTCCCGCGTTGCCGGGCCAGCGCGCCCTGGGTCGCGATGGCGACGAGGAAGAACAGGCCGGCGATGGCGACCATCACCAGGCCCGACTCCTTGACGGCGAAGGCGACGGAGACCAGCGCGCCGAGCAGCGACAGCGTCAGCGCGTGGGGGCGGCGGATGAAGCGGAACGCGGTCACCGCGAAGGCGAGCGAGACGGCGGCGAGGTAGATGTCCTCGCGCGCGAAGCGACTGAAGTAGAGGATGCTGGGGCTGACCGCGAGGATGACGCCGGCGCCGATGGCGGCGACGCGGCCGAGCTGGCGGCGCAGCAGGTAGGGGAGCGCGACCAGCAGCGTCCCCATCAGCGCCGGCGCGAGGCGCGCGGTGAAGTCGGAGTCCCCGAACAGCTTGTAGATCAGCGCCGTCATGTAGAAGCGCATGGGGCCGTGCAGGAGCGGGTTGTACTCGTACGAGCCGAAGTCCTTGGAGAACGTGAACGAGAAGTACGCGTCCTGGCTCTCGTCGTGGTGGAACGGCCGGTCCCCGAGGTGATAGAGGCGCAGGAAGAGCGCGATCGCGACCAGGACGACCCAGACGATCAGCTCGGCCTTGTCGCGGTTACGCAGCCAGGCGACGAAGCGGTTGCCGCGGCTGGGCGTCGCGGGGGCGTCCGCCGCCGCGACCTCGTCGGGGGCTGTCGTCGTGTCGGTCATGTCTCGCGAGTGGCCCGCCGCAGCTTGCCCAGACCACCGTACCGGGCGGCCAGGAGGACCAGTCCCGCCAGCGTTATAGGGACCTGGAGCACGAACCGCAGCAGGATCAGGTACGTCGACGCGAGCGCGCTCGATCCGCCGATCGCCTTGATGCCGATGATCGCGGCAGCGTCCTGCGTGCCGGCGTAGGCGGGACCGGACGGGATCAGGCTGAAGACGCTGGCCAGCGCGACCAGGTACAGGCCCTCGAGCAGGCTCATGTCCAGGCCGGCGGCGGCGCCCACGGTCATCCACACGAACGTCTCGATCAGCCAGATCGCGAAGGTCATGGAGACGAGCGGGACGCCGTCGGTGGTGAGCAGGTTGCGGGTCGAGGTGAGCATCGGGCCGACCAGGTGGCTGAGGCGCTCGCTGCGCTTGACGACCACGATGGCCACCACCGCCCCCACGATCGCGACCACGGTGGCGCCGGCGACGATCTCGAGCTCCCCGTCGCCGACGTTGTCGAGCACGCCGTAGCCGACCGTGATGAACAGGACGACGATGACGACCAGGTCCAGCAGCCGCTCGGCCAGCAGCGTCCCGATCACCGTGCGCGCGCCCGTCTGCGCGCGCGGGGCCATCAGCAGGACGCGGACCGCGTCACCCGCGCGCGCGGGGAGGATGTTGTTGCCCGTGTAGCCGATCACCGTGATGGCGAGGCTGTCGCGGCGCCCCGGGCGCGCACCGTCGTCCTCGAGCAGGCGGTGCCAGCGCTCGGCGCGGACGCCGGTGTTGAGGCCGTAGAGGCCGACGGCGGCGAGCAGGTAGAGCCAGTGCGCGGCGTCGTCGGGGAAGCGCGGCGCCGGCTGCTTGGTGGCCCAGTAGACGACACCGGCCACGGCGACCACCGAGACGGCGAGGCCGAGGAGCTGGAGGCTACGGCCGCGCACGACGGTGCGAGACTCTACGGATGCTGGCGGAGCTCTCCACGGGTGACTCGGCGGCCGCCTGGACGGCGCTCGGCTTCGGCGATCCCGTGCGGGTCGGCCCGGCCACGGTCACCTGCGACGGCCGCGGCGGCGGCGTGCGCGGATGGACGCTGGTCGGCGACGGGCCGGACACGGTCGACGGCATCCCGACGCGCTGGGTCGGCTCACCCGGGGAGGACCGCGGCGACCTCGACCACGTCGTCGTCCTCACCGGCGCGCTCGACCGGACAGTCGCCGCGCTGGTTGCGATCGGAGGCGACGAGCGCCGCCGGGCGGCGCCGATGGCGTTCGTCCGCCTGGGCCGGGTGATCATCGAGGTCGTCGAGCGCGAGCAGGTCCCGACGCGGATCTGGGGGCTCGTCGCCGTGGTGGACGACCTCGCCTCGCTGCCGGCCGACCTGATCGGGACGCCGAAGGACGCAGTGCAGCCCGGCCGCCGCATCGTCACGGCCCGCCCGCAGCCGGGCCTGGAAACCGCCCTGGCGTTCATGACCCCGCGGGTTCGAACCCGGTCCTGATCCGGTTGCGGCCGTGGTCGGGGTCCGGTACCGTCCCTGTCCGGATGTCCAAGATGGTCCAGCACGTCGCCCACGTCATGCCCGTTACGGGTACGTCGGCGCGCTGGGTTATTCAGCCGAACACGGCCACGGGCTAAGCGGACAGGTTCATCACATGACCCCGTCCGCGAACCTCGCGGCCGGGCGGCGTGTGAACCGCTGGACCTGCGAGGAGATCATCACCAAGATCGGCGACTGGAACGATCGCCATGGCGAGCCGCCGTGCTCGGCCGACTGGAACCCGTCCCTGGCCCGCTGGCGCGCGCAGGAGTGGCGCGCCGAGCGTTACAAGTCCCACCCGCCCGGCGCCTGGCCGTCCACCAACGCGGTCAAGCGCGCCTTCGGCGGATCGTTCGACGCTGCCGTGCGCGCGGCCGGCTTCGCTCCCGCCCGGCCGGGGCCGCGCCGCGCCTCGGGCGCGGCGCGGCCCGCCGTCGCGCAGCGCGATCCGGTCGCGCCCGTCCCCCGCGGACCCGCGAACGGGCCGGACGTCGGCGCGCTCGAGCGGCGCCTGGCCGCCGCGGAGGCGCGCGCGGAGCGGGCCGAGGGCCGGCTGGGCGACGCGCGGCGCCGGGCACGGCTGGCCAACGAGCGCGCCGCCCGCGCCCGCCGGTCCCGCGATCGTGCGCTCGACGAGGCCGACACCCGCGTGCGCGCGGCACTCGACCAAGCGGACGCCGCGATCCGCGACGCCGAGGCGATGCGGGTGACGGTCGCGCCGGGCCCGACCGGGCCGGGACCGCTGGCCGAGGCGCTGCGCGGCCTCGCGTCCGCCCGCGCCACCGGTGACCGCCACGGGCTTCGCATCGCGCTCGGGCACCTGGCCGCCACCGCCACCCGCTGGCGGGACCACCTCTAGCCGCGCCGCTCGTTGCCTCGTTTGAAGTTGCCAGTGGCGCGGGCCATGAGGTGCTGGCGCTCCTCCTCGTCCGCGCCGCCCGCGCGGTCGAGGAAGCGCGCGGCGTGGCGGCCGGCCAGGGTGGTGACGACCTTGCCGTTGAAGGCGATGCGGACGCCGCCGTCCTTGGTCTGCGTGTAGCTGAAGTCGCCTAGCGGCACAGGTCCTCCGGGGTGTCGACGTCGCGGGGGTCGGCGAGATGGGCGGCCTCGACGAGCGCGCAGTCTGCCAGCAGGGAGCGGGCGCCCTCGTCGCCGCGGAGGTCGGGGACCCGTGCCAGCACCGGCCCGTCGAGCACGACGGGGTGGCCCGGGACGCCGTCGTAGGTCGCGCGGGCACACCCGGGGGCGGCGAGGACCGCCTCGACGGCGGCGCGGGTCACGAACGGCATGTCACCGAGGAGGACGAGGACGCGGTCGGCATCTCCGAGCGCCGCGACGCCCGCCTTGAGGGACGCGGACTGGCCCTGGCTCCAGTCATCGACGATGAGGTGGGAACCGACCTCGACCTGCGCGAGGATCTCCGACGCGTACGCGCCAAGGACGACCAGCGGATCCCACGGCGCGGCGAGGTCAAGGACGTGTTGAAGCAGCGGGCGGCCGTCGAGCTCGGCGAGCTGCTTGGGACCTCCGAACCGCCGTCCGGCCCCTGCCGCGAGGATCAGGGCTCGAGGCATTCCATCAGGTCGGCCAGTGCGACCAGCGAGGCCAGCGAGTTGCCCGGCAGGAAGTCGTCGGCGTGGGGGAGGGCGGCGCGCATGCCCTGGGTGAGCGGCGCGTAGTCCGGGCTCGCCGCCAGCGGGTTGAGCCACACGAGGCGGTGGGCGGTGCGCCGCAGGCGGGCCATCTCCGCGGCGAGGAGATCGGGGTCGCCGCGGTCCCAGCCGTCGGAGAGGATGACGACGACGGCGCCGCGGCCGACCCGGCGGCCGTGCTCGCGGTTCAGCGTGGCCAGGGCGGCGCCGATGCGGGTGCCGCCGCCGAGGTCGACCACGCGGTCGGCGGCGCGGGCCAGCGCGCGGTCGGGATCGCGGCCGGCCAGCTCCCGGGTGACGCGGGTCAGCCGCGTCCCGAGGGCGAACGCCTCCACCCGCCGGCGCGCCGTCACCGCGGCCTGGGCGTACATGAGCAGCATGCGCGCGTAGGGCTGCATGGAGCCGGAGACGTCGACGACCAGGACCAGGCCGCGCTCGCCGGGGACCTGGCGCCGGTAGCGCATCGGCGCGTCCCCGCGGGCGAGCGCCCGCAGCGTCGCGTGCGGGTCCGGCCGGCCGCGGTGTGCCGGCCGGGTCCGGCGGGAGCGCCGCCGCGGCCCGCGGCGGGCGAGGCGGGCGAGCAGCGCGCGGGCCTGGGCGCGCTCGGCGGGCGTGTAGTCGCGGAAGTCCTTCGCGAGCAGCAGCTCCGTGTCGGCGTACGCGGCGGGCAGCGGCTCGTCCTCGAGCGCCACCGGGGTGCGGGTCGGCGTCGGCACCGCCGCGCGCGGCAGCACCGCCTCGGCGGCCTTCATCAGGCTGTCGAGGGCGTCGTCGCGGTCCTGGTGGTCGATCTCGGCCCAGACGCGGTCGAAGATCAGCTGGTCGCGGCGGGACGCGCACAGCGTGCTGCGCAGCGCGAGGCGCGCGTCCGCGGGACCGACCGCCGCCAGGGCGCGGTGAGCATTGAGTGAGTGGGTAAGCCCGACGGTCGCCCCAGCCCGCCGCATCCGTGCGCCGATATGAGCGACGGTTCTCGCGACCGGCACGTCTTGTACATCCATGAGATGTCTAACTCGTGTCGCTTGGGAGGGTGGCGCGGTCGACGTCCTCGCGGACCTTCAGGACCACCCCGAGCGTCTCCCTCAATGCGTCGTCGTCCCCGAGCGCCACCAGCGCGCGCGCCCAGGCGAGCGTCTCCCCGACGCCGGGCACCTTGTACAGGTCCTGCCCTCGCAAAGACTCGACCGCCGAGCACACCCGGCGAGCCGTCTCCTCCGGCACTCCTGGCAACCGCACCCGCACGATCTCCAGCTCCCGCTCGACGCTCGGGTAGTCGATCCAGTGATAGAGACAGCGGCGCTTCAGCGCGTCGTGCAGCTCCCGCGTCCGGTTGGAGGTCAGCACCACGACGGGCCGCCGCTTGGCCACGATCGTCCCCAACTCCGGGATCGACACCTGGAAGTCGGACAGCAGCTCGAGCAGGAACGCCTCGAACTCGTCGTCGGCCCGGTCGATCTCGTCGATGAGCAGGACGACCGGCTCGTCGGACTCGATTGCCTCCAGCAGCGGCCGCCGCAGCAGGTACCGGCGCGAGTAGAGCTCGTCCTCGCTGGCTTCCCCACGCAACGCCAGCAGCTGGCGCTGGAAGTCCCAGTCGTACAGCGCATGGTGGACGTCGATGCCCTCGTGGCACTGCAGGCGGATCAGCCGCGCGCCGCGCGCGGCCGCCAGCGCTTTGGCCACCTCCGTCTTGCCGACGCCGGCCTCGCCCTCGAGCAGCAGCGGCGACTCGAGGGTCTCGGCGAGGTGGACGGCGGTCGCGAGCGCGCGGTCGGCCAGGTAGCCCTGTTCCGCCAGCGCGTCCGCGACCGCCGCGACACTCACCCCGCGGTCGCCGCGGTCAACGCCCGCCGGCACAGCACCCGCGCCAGGTGCTGCTTGTACTCCACGGTCGCGTTGAGGTCGGTGGGCGGCTTGGTGCCGTCGGCGGCGTGCTCGGCCGCCGCGGCGATGGTGCCCGCGTTGACCGGCTGCCCGCGCAGCGCCTCCTCGGCCGCCGTCGCCCGCAGCGGAACAGCGGCCATGTGCGTGAGGCCGATGCGCACGTCGGCGCAGACCCCGTCCTCGACCTTGACGAGCGCCGACACGGCCACCATCGCCCAGTCCTCCTGGCGGCGGTTGAACTTCTCGTAGCCGTAGCCGTAGCCCTCCATGACCGGCACGTGGACCTCCGTGATCAGCTCGCCCGGCTCCAGCGCGGTCGTCATGAACCCGGTGATCAGGTCGCGCGCGGCGATCTCGCGCGCCGATCCGCCCGGCTTCATCGCCGTCACCTTGCCCTCCAGCGCCAGCAGCACCGCGGGCATGTCGGACGCGCGGTCGCCGTGCGCGAGCGTCCCGCCGATCGTCCCGCGGTTGCGGACCTGCTGGTCGGCGATCGTGTGCGCGGCGGCGCTGGCCAGGCCGAGCCCGGCGGCGTCGACCTCGTGGTGGGTGGTCATCGCCCCGAGCCGGACCGTCCCGTTGTCGCGCGAGATCCCGCGGAGCCCGGGCACGCGGCGGAGGTCGACGAGCAGCGACGGCGCCGCGAAGCGCAGCCGCAGCATCGGGATCAGCGAGTGCCCGCCGGCGAGTGCCTTCGCGTCGTCGTCGGCGGCCAGCGCCGCCAGCGCCTCGTCGAGCGTGTCCGGCGCCATGTAGTCGAATCCGGCGGGAATCATCGGCCTGCCTCCATCGCTTCCCACACCCTGACGGGTGTGAACGGCATGTCCATGTAGCTGACGCCCGCCGGTCGCAGCGCGTCGATGACCGCATTGGTCACCGCCGCCGTCGCGGCGATCGTGCCCGCCTCGCCGATCCCCTTCACCCCGAGCTCGTTGACCGGCGACGGGGTCTCGGTGCGGTCGGTCTCGATGGAGGGGACGTCAGCCGCCGAGGCCAGGCAGTAGGACACGAAGTTGGCCGTGTCCAGCTGTCCCGAGTCGTCGTAGTGGACCTGCTCGTAGAGCGCCTGGCCGATCGAGTGGACGACGCCGCCGTGGACCTGACCGTCGATCAGCATCGGGTTGATGGCCGGCCCGCAGTCGTCGACGGCGACGTAGCGCAGCACGTCGACCTTGCCCGTCTCCGGGTCGATCTCGACGACCGCGACGTGCGCCCCGAACGGGAACACGAAGTTCGACGGGTCGTAGAACGCCGTCTCCTCGAGGCCGGGCTCGAGATCCTCCGGCCAGCCCTCGCCGGGGATGAACGCGGCGCCGGCCACCTCGGCCAGCGTCATGCCCTGGTCCGGCGACCCCTTGACGGAGAACTTCCCGTCGCGGACCTCGATGTCCTCCGGCGCGGCCTCCAGCGTGTGGGCGACGACCTGTTTGGCCTTCGCGACGACCTTGTTGGTCGCGCGCACGAGCGCCTCGCCGCCGACCGCCGTCGTCCGCGAGCCGTAGGTCCCGAGCCCGTGCGGCCCGGTGCCCGTGTCCCCGTGCATGATCTCGACGTTCTGCGGGTCGCAGCCGAGGCGGTCGGCGATCACCTGCGCGAACGTCGTCTCCTGGCCCTGGCCGTGCGGGGACGCGCCCGTGTAGGCGGTCACCGCCCCGGTGAAGTGCACGCGCACCATCGCCGACTCCCACAGCCCGGTCTGCAGCCCGAAGCCCTGGGGCCCGGTGACGCGCGACGGGGCCAGCCCGCAGATCTCCGTGTAGGTCGCGAAGCCGCAGCCGAGCAGCTTGCCGCGCCCCTTGGCCTCCTCGCGCTCACGTTCGAAGTCCGCCGGATCGAAGTGCGTGAGCAGCTTGTCCAGCGAGCCGTGGTAGTCACCCGAGTCGTAGACGATGCCCAGCGCCGTCTCCGCCGGAAATTCCGTGAAGAAGTTCTTGCGGCGCAGCTCCAGGCGGTCCATCCCCAGCTCGACGGCGAGCTGGTCCATGCACACCTCGATCATGTGCGTGGCCTCGGGCCGGCCGGCGCCGCGGATGGCGTCCGTCGGGCACTTGTTCGTGTAGACGCCGGTGATGTCGGTCTGCACGGCGGTGAACTTGTAGGTCCCGCTCATCACGAACGCGCCCAGCGACGCGATCGTCGGGGTGAGCAGCATGAGGTAGGCGCCCAGGTCGGCCGTGATCGTCACGTGGATGCCGGTGAGCGTCCCGTCGGCCTTCGCGCCCATCTTCACGTGCGCGATCTGGTCGCGCCCGTGGTGGGTGACCATCATGTTCTCCGAGCGCGTCTCGATCCACTTGACGGGACGGCCGAGCTTGCGCGCCGCGGCGGCGAGCAGGACCTCCTCGCCGTAGACCTGGAGCTTGGCGCCGAACCCGCCGCCGACCTCCGGCGCGATGACGCGGACCTTCTCCTCCGACTCGCCCAGCAGCAGCGCCAGGAAGAGGCGGACGAAGTGGGGGACTTGGGTCGAGGTCGTCAGCGTGAGGCCGACGCCGCGCGGCTCGGCCACGACGCCGCGGGGCTCGATGGGGGCGCCCGCCATGCGCGGGTTGACCACCCGGCGCTCGATGATCGTGTCCGACTCCGCCCAGGCGGCGTCCATGTCGCCGCCGGCCAGCGTCCACTGATGGCACTCGTTGGTGCCCAGGTCCTCGTGGACCAGGGGCGAGCCGTCCTGGAGCGCCTTCTCGATGTCCGTCACCGCGTCGAGCGGCTCGTAGTCGACGTAGATCTCGCTGGCGGCGTCGACCATCGCGGCCCGGCCCTCGCCGATGACGATCGCGACGGGGTCGCCGACGTGGTTGACCTCGCCCTGCGCGAGCGGCCAGTGCGGGTGGTTGCGGACCTCGACATCCGGCGGGACCCAGGCCATCGGCAGCGCGTCGAGGATGCCCAGCGCGCCCATGTCCTCGCCCGTGTAGACCGCGAGGACGTCGTCGCGCGCCTCGGCGGCCGACGTGTCGATGGAGAGGATCTTCGCGTGCGCCTCGGGCGAGCGCACGAACGCGCACCACAGCGTCCCCTGCGGCGTGGTGTCGTCGACGTACTTGCCGCGGCCGGTGATCAGCCGCGGGTCCTCCTTGCGGCGCAGCGCCTGGCCGACGAACTTCTCGGGGGCGACGGTCATGCAGGCGCTCCCTTCGAGGCCGCGTCGAGGACCGACTTGACGATGTTGTGGTAGCCCGTGCAGCGACACAGGTTGCCGGCGAGCGCCTCGCGGACCTCCGTCTCGGTCGGGCTCGGGTTGCGCTGCAGCAGGTCGGCGGAGGCCATGATCATCCCC
Organism: uncultured Solirubrobacteraceae bacterium; assembly: GCA_964242305.1. Taxonomy (GTDB): domain Bacteria; phylum Actinomycetota; class Thermoleophilia; order Solirubrobacterales; family Solirubrobacteraceae; genus DATLGB01. The sequence goes on along the minus strand of CAXTBB010000014.1, from coordinate 68,909 downwards.
GGCGTGCAGTAGCCGCACTGGAGGCCGTGGTTGTTCCAGAAGGCCTCCTGAAGCGGGTGGAGGTCGTCGGGCGCAGAGCCCATGCCCTCGATCGTGGTGACCTCCGCGCCGTCGGCCTGGACCGCGAGGACGGTGCACGACTTGACCGCCTCGCCGTTGAGGTGGCAGGTACAGGCCCCGCAGTTGGAGGTGTCGCATCCAACGTGGGTGCCGGTGAGCCCCAGGTCGTCGCGCAGGAAGTGCACGAGCAGCGTGCGCGGCTCGACCTCCCTGTCGTAATGGGTGCCGTTGACCTCCAGCGACACGTTCGCGCGTGACATATCCGGTTCTCCTCCCGGTTGTGAGACTCCCTCCGGCGGACGTTACTCCTCAGGAACGGATGCCGTTGAGCCAGCTTGCGATCGCCTCTGCGATGGCGCGTTGGTCCGCCTTCAGGCCGTGGTCGCCGCGGACCACGACGGCGCCGTCGGGCACGCCGAAGCGGTCGCTGGCGCCCTGCACGATCAGCAACGGGACGTCCACACCGTCGAGCTCCTCCTGCCTCGAGGTGCCGTTCGGAGTGATGAGCGGGAAGGCCAGCGCGAGCACGCCGATCGCCCGCGAACTGGTCCGGCAGGCGACCCGCGCCCCGGACGAGCGGCCGCCGAAGAGGAGCGGGAGATCCTGCGGCAGCTGGTCGGCGACGCTCGTCCACGCCTCGTCGAGTACGGGCGGGCGCGGCGTGGACTTCTTCCCGGCCACCCGGTAGGGCTGCTCCACCAGCGCGACGCTGACGCCGTGCTCGAGCGCCGTCCGCGCCGCCGTCTGCAGATCGGGCGCGGAGACGCTTCCGCCGGCACCGTGTCCCAGCAGCAGCCGGGCCCACGCGCCCGGCGCTTCCTGCTCGTGGACGCGGGCGGTTCCCTGTGGTGTCTCGAGGTCGCGCATGCCGTCCACTATCGCGTCAGCGTTCGCCATCGTGGCGCGTAGGACTCCTAAGTGGCCCATAGGAACACGCCTCGCTCCCGACATGAGGTCAACCCGCTCGTCCTGAAACTGCTCGCGCCCATCTTCCGGCGGTCACAGACGCGCGACGGGGCCTACATCCTGCGCGGCGTCGGCGGGCACCGCGGACCCGTGCTGATCCCCCGCCGTGTCCGGCGGGAAACGGGGGCGCGCCCGGTCGATTGAGTCGAGTGCGCTTACGGCCGATGACGATCGCATGCTTCGTGATGCGCTTCGAGGGATGTTCGACCGGCGGTGGAGACGCCGGTATCGCAACAGCCGCAACCACAACCGGTCGATTTCCGAAGCCATCTCAGAGGCGACGGCGCTTCAGCAGCATCTCCGCCGCGCCCGTGAGCACGAGGGCGCCCGCGTCTGAGCGCCCTCGCTCCGCCTCGTGCGGCATCCTGGTGTCGTGCGCATCGACAAGTGGCTGTGGGCGGCGCGCCTGACCAAGACGCGCGGGGTGGCGGCGGACGCGCTGAAGGCCGGACGGGTGACGGTCAACGGCGCCGTGGCCAAGGCGAGCCGGGAGATCAAGCCCGGCGACGTCCTCGAGCTGCGCCTCGGCCCGACCAAGCGCGTCCTGACCGTCCTTGCCCTGTCCGAGCGGCGCGTCTCCGCCGCGCTCGCGACCGGCCTCTACACGGAGACGGACGCGTCCATCGAGGCCCGCGCGGAGGCGCAGCAGCAGCGCCGGCTCACGCGCCCGCAGTACGACGACGCCGGTGCCCGCCCGACCAAGCGCGACCGGCGCCGGCTCGAGCGCGCCCGCGGCCGCGGGTGACGCCTCACGCCCGGCCGGTTCCGCGAGTCGTTGGTGCTCGAGCTCGGCGCCGGCCGCACCGTCACCCAGTCGAGCGCGATCCTCGCCGGCCGCTCCATCAGCGGCGAGTCCGCGACTCGTCCAGCTGCGCGCACAGCGCTTGTCGTCCCGCCCTCCGTGAGCCGATGGGGTCGCGTGAGCGGAGATCTCCTCCTCGGAGCGCTGTTGATGGTGGTGGCGAGCCCGCTCAACGTCGCGGTGCACGAGTTCGGCCACTACCTGGCCGCTCGCGTGTGCGGCGCACGGCCGACCCGGTTGACGATCAGGCGGACAACGGGGTCCTTGGAAATGGACCTGACGGTCGGTCCCGCCGCAGCGGTTGGTCGTCATCGGCGTCGCAGGTCCGTTCGCTGAAGTGGCCCTGGGCCTGTTCGAAGGCGTCGTGTGCGTCTTTGTGACCGGGGCGCGCCCGCTGAGTCTCTTCCTCGGGTCGCTGGCGCTGTTCACCGTCCTCGAAGCAGCGATGAACTTCACGTCCAGGATCTCTGAAGACGGCACTGCCAGCGACGGCGAGATCATCCGGCGAGCGCGTGCAGAGGCGCGCGGGTTGCCCGTGGAGCCGCGGCCGGTCACGCCGCGCTCGGAGTCCGGCCCGGCAATGTTCTGGGCGATCGGCATTGCCTTCGTGCTGATCAACCTCGCGCTCGTGCTGTTCGGCCACTAACGCAGAGGGCCTCGGCGAGCCGCCCGCCGAGATCGACGCCGCTAGAGGAGGAGGGCGTCGGCGAGGCCGCCGACGGGGATGGACGGCGCGGTGTCGGGGGCGATCACGAAGGCGTCGGCGCGAGCGAGGGCGAGCGTCATCGCCGACCCCTGCGCCTCCGTGGGGGTGGCGTCGGGGATGCCGTCGGCGCCGGGCGCCAGCGTCGCGGTCAGGTAGGTGGTGCGGCCGTCGACCGGAGCGATCTCGCGGGTGGTGCGCACCCGCACCCGCGGCTCGATCGCGTCCGCCTCCCCGGCCATGCGGCGCAGGAGCGGGGCGACGAAGACCAGGAACGCGACGAACCCCGACAGCGGGTTGCCGGGCAGCCCGAACGCCCACGCGCCGGTGTCGGTCTGTCCGCAGAACAGCGGCTTGCCGGGCTTGATGCGCACGCGCCAGAACAGCTCCTCGACGCCCGCGCGGTCCAGCGCGCCCTTGACGTGGTCGTGGTCGCCCACGGACACCCCGCCGGCGACGAGCAGGACGTCGGACTCCTCGAGGCCGCGGCGCACGCGGGCCTCGATGTCGGCGGGGTCGTCGGGGGCGGTGCCGAGGTCGACGGGCACGCCGCCCGCGCGCTCGATCAGCCCGCGCAGGGCGATCGAGTTGGTCTCGTAGATCTGGCCCGGACCGAGCGGCGTGCCCGGAGCGACGAGCTCGTCCCCCGTGGCCAGGATGGCGACCCGCGGGCGGCGACGGACGGACAGCGTCGCGACGCCGGCCGCGGCGACCGCGCTCAGCGCGTGCGGCCCGATCAGGTCGCCCGTGTGGAGCAGCGTCGTGCCGGCGGGGACGTCCTCGCCGCGGAAGCGCACGTTCTGGGCGGTGGTCACGGCGTGGTCGATGTGGACGTGGTCGTCGTCGACGACGGTGACGACCTCCTGGCGCTCGACGGCGTCGGCGCCGCGGGGCAGCGCCCCGCCCGTGAAGATGCGCGCGCACGTGCCGAGACCGACATCGAGGTCACCCGTCCCGCCCGCAGCCACCTCGCCGACCACGCGCAGCAGCGCCGGCGCGGCGAAGGCCTGCAGCGCGTAGCCGTCCATCGCCGAGCGGTCGAAGCCGGGGATGTCGATCGGGCAGACGACGTCGGCGGCAAGTACGCGACCGGCGGCGTCGCCCAGCGCCACGGTCTCGGCCGGCAACGGCGCCGCACGGTCGGCGATCAGCGTCCACGCCTCCTCGCGGCTAAGCATCAGGCCTGTCCCCTGAGTCCCGCCGGTGGGAATGAGGGGACTGTCCCCTCATTCTCACCCGCCGATCTGCGACATCGAGCGGGCCGGCTGGACGAAGCCCGGCTCGTTGATGTGGTGCTTGAGCTCCTTCTGCCACACGGCCGCGCGGAGGATCGCCTCGAGGTCGTCGTCGGTGGCGCCGTCGCGGAGCGGGCCGCGCAGGTCGGTCTCGTTCAGCGAGAACAGGCAGGTGCGCAGGCGGCCGTCGGCGGTCAGGCGGATGCGGTTGCAGTCCCCGCAGAACGGATGCGAGACGGGGGAGATGAAGCCGATCGTGCCCGTGCCGTCCGCGAAGCGCCAGCGCGAGGACGTGCCCGACCGCGGCCGGCCCATGGGCTCGAGCGGGTAGGTGGCGTGGATGAGCGCGCGCAGCTCGTCGTTGGGCAGGACGCGGTCCGGGCCCCAGCTGCGGTCGGCGTCCAGCGGCATGAACTCGATGAAGCGGACCTCGTAGGGCTTGCGCCGGGCCAGGTCGGCGAAGCGCAGCGCCTCGTCCTCGGTGAAGTCGCGCAGCGCGACCGCGTTGACCTTGATCGGCCGCAGCTCGGGGTAGGCCTCGGCGGCTTCGAGGCCGAGCAGGACCTCGTCCAGCGCGTCTCGGCGGGTGAGCTCGAAGAAGCGATCGCGGGCCAGCGAGTCCAGCGACACGTTGAGCCGCTTCAGGCCCGCGGCGACGAGGTCGGGCAGCTGGCGGCGCAGCAGGTAGCCGTTGGTGGTCAACGACAGGTCCCCGGCCACCGGCGCGATCATCTCGATGAGCCGGTGCAGGTCGCGCCGGGCGAGCGGCTCGCCACCGGTCAACCGGACGTCGGAGACGCCCATGTCGGCCAGAAGGGAGACGACGCGCGCCATCTCCTCGTAGGAGAGCACCGACGCGCGCTCGAGCCACGGCAGTCCCTCGGCCGGCATGCAGTACTGGCAGCGGAAGTTGCAGCGGTCGGTGACGGAGATGCGGACGTCGCCGATGGTGCGGCCGTGGCCGTCGACCAATGGATCACGCATGGTGGTAGTCACCGGACTTCCCGCCCGTCTTGTCGAGCAGCAGGACCGACTCGATGACCACGCCCTTCTCGACGCCCTTGACCATGTCGTAGACGGTGAGCGCGCCGACCGACGCCGCGGTCAGCGCCTCCATCTCCACGCCCGTGCCGGACACGGTGCGCGCCTCGCACACGAGCGTCACGCTGTCCTCGGCCACCGTCACCGCGCAGTCGGCGTGCGACAGCGCGAGCTGATGACACAGGGGAATCAGCTCGGCGGTCCGCTTGGCCGCCTGGATCGCCGCGATGCGCGCGACGGACACGACGTCCCCCTTCGGCACGTCCCCGGCCGCGACCAGCGCGGCGGTCTCCGGCGCCATGCGCACGACCGCCCGCGCCCGCGCCCAGCGCTCGGTCGACGCCTTGCCGGAGATGTCGACCATCCGCGCATTGCCATCGGCGTCAAGGTGCGTCAAGCCCACACGGCCAAGTCTAGAGTTGCGCGCCATGCGCCTGACCGTCCGCCTCTTCGCCGGGCTGCGCGAGCGCGCGGGCGCCCCGACCGTCGTGCTCGAGCTGCCCGACCCCGCGACCGTCGCCGACGTCCGCACGGCGTTCGACCCCGACCTCCCGTACATCGTCGCCGTCAACCGCGTCTACGCCGACGACGGGGAACGCGTGGGGGCGGGGGACGAGGTGGCGCTGATCCCGCCCGTGTCGGGTGGCGCCGGCGTCGTCCGCCGCGCGCGCATCACCGCCGACCCGATCGCCGCCGGCGCGCTGATGGAGCTCGTCCGCGACCCGCGCGCGGGCGCACTGGTCGTCTTCGAGGGGATGACGCGTGCAGTCGATCACCTCGACTACGAGGCCTACGTGGAGATGGCCGAGCCGATGCTGGCCGCCATCGCCGCGACGGAGGCGGAGCGTCACGGGCTGTGCGCGGTGGCGGTCGAGCACCGCATCGGCCGCGTCGGCCTCAGCGAGCCGTCGGTGATCGTGGCCGCGTCCGGCCCCCACCGCGGGGAGACCTTCGCCGGCGCACGGGCGATCATCGACCGCCTCAAGGCCGAGGCCCCGATCTTCAAGGCCGAGGAGGGCGAGTGGGTCGAGGGCGATCTGCCCGCGGCTCGACGGATGTCCGACGACTGACAGGCACGCCCGCTGCCGATAGCGAAGCAATGGCCCCCCAGGTCTTGACGGACGCCGGGCTGCTGGCTGAGCTCGAGCGCAGCCAGCGGATGCTCGCCGAGGCACAGAAGCTCGCCCGGATCGGCAGCTGGGAGTGGGACGTCGCTCCCAACCGGGTCACCTGGTCCGATGAGCTCTTCCGCATCTACGGCTACGCGCCGCAGGCGTTCGAGCCCACCTACGAGACGTTCCTCGCCCATGTGCACGAGGACGACCGCGCGTCCGTCGAGGAGCGCAACCGCAAGGCCTTCACCGACCATCAGCCCTTCTCGGACGTCAAGCGAGTCGTCTGCGCGGACGGCACGGAGATCCTCATGAGCACCCACGGCGAGGTCGTCACCAGCCCGGACGGCGCCGTGCTCCGCATGCTCGGCGTCTGCGAGAACGTGACTGACCGGTTGCGCGCCGACGAGGCTCGGACGCTGCTCGCGTCCGTCGTCAAGTCCTCCAACGACGCGATCTACACGATCACCGACGGTGATGTGATCACCACCTGGAACCCGGCCGCCGAGCGGCTGTTCGGCTACTCCCAGACGGAGGCGCTGGACCTGCCCGCGCACCGGCTCGTGCCCGCCAGCCACGCCGACGAGGACGAGCGCCTCGTCGCGCGCGCCCTCGCCGACCGGCCGGTCGAGTCGTGGGAGACGCTGCGCGAGCGCAAGGACGGCAGCCGCCTCGCCGTCTCCGTCGCGATGTCTCCGCTGCACGACGTCCACGGGCGCATCGCCGGCGTGTCCGTGATCGCGCGGGACGTCTCGGAGCGCCACCGCTTCGAACAGCAGCTGCGGTACCTCTCCGATCACGACGCGCTCACCGGGCTTCCCAACCGGCACCGCTTCGAGGCTGAGCTCGAGCGCGCGATCGACTATGCGGAACGCTACGCGACGGGCGGCGCGTTGTTCGTGCTCAACCTCGACGGCGTCAGGCGCATCAACGAGTCGCTCGGTCACCGCGCGGGCGACGAGCTGATCCGCAGCGTCGCCCAGGCGCTGCGCCGCCGGCTGCGCTCGACGGACATCCTCGCGCGGCTCGGCGGTGATGAGCTCGGCGTGCTGGTTCCGATGGCCGACGCCGAGCAGGTCGAGGCGGTCGCACGCAGCATCGTGGTCGCGGTCCGCGCGCACGATGTCGAGGTGGGCGGCGAGCGGATTCGATCGACGACGAGCGTCGGCGGCGTCAGGCTGGCCGAGGCAGGCGGCTCGGCGAGCGCGGCGCTCGCGCGCGCCGACGTGGCGCTGCATGCGGCCAAGGACGCCGGCCGCGATCGCTGCGTCGTCTTCGGGCCCGAGCACGAGCGCGCCCGCATCGCCTCCGGCGGCGACTGGGAGGAGCGGATCGCGCGCGCGCTGAGCCGGGGCGGCTTCGAGCTCTACCTCCAGCCGATCCTCGATCTTCACGGCGGCCGGCTCTCCCGCTACGAGGTCCTCATCCGCATGCACGACATGGACAAGGTCGTGCTGCCGGGCGCCTTCCTCCCGACGGCGGAGCGCAGCGGGCAGATCCACGACATCGACCGGTGGGTGGTGTCGGCGGCGGTCGCCCTGCTGGCCGAGCACGACGACCTCGAGCTCGAGGTCAACCTGTCCGGCCGATCGTTGGACGACGAGGACCTCATCGCGCACATCAGCCGGTCACTGCGCGAACGCGGCGCCGATCCGACGCGGCTGATCCTGGAGATCACGGAGACGGCGACGATCGCCAACATGGAGGACGCCCGGACGATGGCCGACGCGCTGGGTGAGCTGGGCTGCCGCCTCGCGATCGACGACTTCGGCACGGGGTTCGGCTCGTTCAGCTACCTCAAGCACCTTCCGGCGGCGTTCCTGAAGATCGACGGCGAGTTCGTGCAGTCGCCGCGATCGCGCACCGACGAGCTGGTCATCGAGGCGATCGTCGGGATGGCCCACGGGCTCGGCAAGCAGACCATCGCCGAGTTCGTCGGAGACGAGGAGACGGTGGAGATGCTGCGCGCGGCGGGCGTCGACTACGCGCAGGGGTATCACGTCGGTCGCCCGTTCCCGGCTACCAGATTGTCTGGAACAGCAGGCTGACCACGAGGCCCTGCGCCACCAGCGCCGCCGCGATGGCGCGGGTGCGGCTCACGGGCAGGACGGTGGCCGCGGCGACGCAGCCGAAGGGGACGAACGGGAGCCAGATGCGCTCGACCTCGGCCTTGGTGAAGCCGGCCACGGACGCGATCACGATCACCGCGACGAGGGCGAGCGCGGCCGGGTGGCGGCGCCGGGCGGCGATCAGCCACGCGCCGGCGATGACCGGTCCCGTCATAAGCGCCCACCCGACGGGGGAGCCGATCCACCAGTAGGCGTACGGGCGGACGCGCGCGAGCGACAGCCCGTAGTAGGTCGACGTCGCCTGCAGGGTCCCGATCGGGTCGTAGCCGGTGGCGAGCGCGAGCAGGCCGTTGAGGATCAGGACGCCGACGCCGCAGGCGGTCGCGGACGCCCTCGCGCAGCCCGACGACGACGGCAGCGAAGAAGCCGACCGCAAGCAGCGACCAGGCGGTGAACGTCGCGGCGGCGAAGACGACCACGCCGGCCGCCCGGGTCCGGGGTGCGACGAGCAGCACGGCGGCGGCGGTGCCGAGCGCGGCGAAGATCGCGTCCGCCGAGCTGATCCCGAACAGCAGCACGGCGGGGGACAGGGCGGCGAGCACCCCCGCCAGGCGGGTGCGGTCGCCGTCGAGCCCGAGCGCGCGAGCAAGCGCAGCCGTCAGCGGCGCGGTGACGGCGACGGCCACGACGCAGACGGCGGCCAGGCGCGGCGCCGTGGTGACCCCGAACGCGTCCATCGCCAGCAGCAGGCCGGGCGGATGGCCGCCGACGTTGATCGGGAACAACGGGACCAGCTCGGCGAAGCGATCGAGGAAGAACGACGCGCCGTAGTGCAGCGCGCCGAGGGCGGGCAGGTACTCGTTCTTGGCCTCGAACGACCCGCCGGGGGCGAGGTCGAAGACGACGTCCCAGCCGGACGGGCCGGACGGGATGACGTTCAGCGCGAGGCCGGTGACGGCGGCGAGGAGCGCGAGCGGCGCCCGCGGGGCGAGCACGACCGACAGCGCGAGGACCGGCACCGCCAGCAGCGTCCACGCGCTCGTCCGCGGCAGCCACGCCATCACGAAGGGCGACAGCGCCGTCCCCATCGAGTGCCCGAACGGCCGCACCCCGATCCCGACCGCCACCGTCAGCGCGGCCACGACAGCGGCGATCCGTAGGATCGAGCGTTCTGAGGTGGCTCGTGCTGTCATCCGTGGTGCTCGCCGGATGCGGCGGTGCCAAGCTGCCGCCCGCGGCCGCACCGTCGCCGCCCACCGCGCGCGGGGTCCACCTCGACACGCGGGCCCGGACCCTCAGCGCCGGTGGCCGGCGCGTACCCGCAGGAGTGGGACCGACCTCCTTCGCCGTCACCGATGAGCGCATCTACGTGACCGACCAGGCGCAGGACGCCCTGCTCGTCTTCGACCTCCGCCCGCGGCTGCATCTCCAGCGGCGCGTGTACGTCGCCGGCGGGCCCCGGCGGGTGTCCGTCCGGGGTGACCGCCTCGAGGTGTCGGTGGCTCACGGATCGGTCGAGCTGACCGCCGACGGCGCCGCCAGGTTCCTGCGCCGCACGAGGTAGACCACCGCGCTGACCACAAACAGCGCCGCGCTCACCACGAGCCAGCGGAGCACGTAGCCGTCGTAGGTCCGCCCGGACGCGTTGCGGTACGCCCCGGCGCCCTTGCCGAGGATGGTGCCGGGGAAGACGAGCAGCATCAGCAGCGACAGCCCGAGCGGGATGCGCACGTAGTTGGTGGCGCCGCGCAGCAGCAGCTGACCGGCGCGATCGGCGGACGTGTAGAGCGGCCACAGCACCGCATCGTGCAGCAGGACGGCGCCGATCAGCCACACCATCGCGTTGCCGGGCGCGCCGAGCGTGAAGATCTGCGTGATCGCGTAGGCGGTCAGCACGAACAGCGCGACGTGGCCGAGCAAGTGCCACGGCGTCGATCCGTACAGGCGTCTCACGAGAACGTCATCTTCGCGACCCACTTCGTGTTGTGGACGCCCGGCAGCGCCGGGACGATGATCCGCGCCGGATAGCCGTGGTCGAGCGACAGGTCCTCGCCCTCGACCTGCAGCGCCAGCAGCGAGCGATCGTCCTGGAGCTGGTCCTCGGACAGCGTCACCCGGCGCAGCGCCCCGCGCTTCTGCAGCGACTCGACGAGCAGCCGCGTCGCGTCCGGCTTGCCCGCCACCCCCGCGAGGTCCCGGAGACGCACGCCGGTCCAGCTGCGCGTCGCCGTCCAGCCCTCCACGCAGGCGATGGGGAGCGACTCGGTGTGCTGCGGCATCGCCTTGAGCTGGTCGCGGGTGAGCTGCTGAGTGCCGATCTGGAGCCGCCAGGACGGGCCGGTCTGCCCGATCGGGATGCCGGCCTGGCGCACGGTCTTGTTGACCGGGAAGCCGCTGTCGCGCCGCGGGGCGAGGAACGCGAGCGTGCGGAACGGGCCGCCCAGCGCCTGGCCGGCGTTGCCGACCACGATCAGGCCGGCGCCCGCGCCCGTGAAGGCGAGCAGGCCGCGGCGGCTGATCGTCGCCGGTGCGGGCCGCGCCGCCTTCAGCACGTCCGGCTCCTCCTCGCGACGGCCGAGCGCGGTCGGCAACTTGATCGCGACATGGAGGACGAAGGCGCCCAGGAAGATGACCGCGCCCCAGTAGTGCGCGACGACGAAGTTGAAGTGGAACGGGTACCAGTACTCCGCGTTGACCAGGCCGGTGGCGAGCTGGAAGATCGTCGAGCTCACCAGCAGGGCGATCGACAGCCGCTCGAGCGCCTGCGCGGGGGTCTTGAACGGAGGCAGCGCGAACAGGCGCGGCATCACCGACCACAGCTTGGCCATCACGATCGGGATCACGGCCAGGCCGATCGTCACGTGCAGCCCTTGGGTGAGGCCGTAGAGCCAGGACGGGTGCGTCGGCCAGTCGAACAGCAGCGGCAGGTCCTTCGTCTTGTCGACGATGGCGTTGTGGCCGAGGTTCGGCATGTAGGCGGCGTGCGAGAGGAAGCCGGTGACCAGGACGATCGTCATGCCGGCCAGCAGCGTCAGGCCGAGGATCGAGGTCAGCCGGCGGCTGCGCAGCGGGGACTTCCAGAAGGTCGGATCGAACGGGGTCAGCGGAGCCATGCGAACCACCGGTCCCCGATCCGCTCGATCCGTTGCAGATCGCCCAGCGCGCCGACGCCGGTCGCGTCGACATGCGCCCAGTCGAACCAGCGGCTGGCCAGGTCGCCGGCCTCGATGCGCACCCGGCCGGCGCGGGTGCCGGCGCCCGGTGGGTCGACCTCGACGATGGCGACGTCGGCGAGCGCGCGGACGCGCTTGAGCAGTGCGGCAGGATTGCCGCCGATGCCGACGCTGCCGTCCAGGAGCAGCGCGGTGGCCCAGTGGCCCGGCACGCTGTCGAAGACGCTGCCCAGGAGCACATTGCGACCGCGACCGCGCGCGAGGGCGACGGCGGCGGGGGAGAGGTCGATCCCCATCGCCTCCTTCCCCCGCAGCGTGAGCGCGTCCAGCAACCGCCCGGGGCCGCAGCCGATGTCCAGGACCGGGCCGACCGCGGCGTCGGCGATGACCTCGTCGACCGGGCAGGGCGGCGCCAGCCAGCGGGCGTGACCCAGCGGGCTGCGCCGGCCGTCGCGCTCGTGGAGCAGGTGGGCGTCGCCGTCCTGGGCGATGAGCACGTCGAAGATCACGCGGCGGCCTCGAGGTCGAGCTCGGCCAGCGCCGCTGCGAACCGCGAGCCGGGCGCCTGCGCGGCGACGGCGTGGGCGTCGGCGATCGTGTCCACGTCACGCAGAACGGGCAGCAGCGCCGGCGCGAGACCGAGTTCGCCGAGGCGGGCGAGTTGGCGAGCGCCGGTGTCGTCAGCGCTCATCGGGATCCCCTCGAACGTGGCACAAAAGGGACCGTCCCCTTCGTGCCACGGGAGGGACAGGCCCCACCAGCCGCCGTCGGCGGCGAGGCCGAGCGCGCACGGCGCGGCCAGGCCGGCGTCGAGCAGGGCCGGGGTGAGCTGGGGCGTGTCCATGCCGACCAGGAAGGCGGGCTCGCCGGCGTCCGCGAAGGCGGCGGCGAGGCGCTCGGCCAGCCCGTCGCCGCGCTGGGGGACGACCTCGAAGCCGGGCGCCAGCCAGTCACCGGCGAGGCCGTCGAGGGCAAGCACGCGCCGGTCCGCGCCGCACGCGGTAACGGCGGCGAGGGTGTCGGCCAGCGCCGCCTCGGCCAGCCGCGCCGCCTGACCCGGCGTGCACGGTGGCGTCAGGCGTGTCTTCACGCGCCCGGCGACGGGCGCTTTCGCGATCACGATGACCGTGGACATCAGGTCGCCAGCACCGCGCGCATGTCGCGGACCGCGCGCACGGTCCCGCGCACGGTGCCGGTCACCTTCGACCGGCCGACGCGGGGCCGGTAGGAGACCTCGGCCTCCGCGATCCGCCAGCCGGCGCGGCGGGCGCGCACGACCATCTCCAGCGGCCAGCCGAAGCGCCGGTCCTCGATATCGAGGGCGAGCAGCTCGCGGCGGCCGGCGGCGCGCATCGGGCCGAGGTCGCGCACCCCGAGCCCGCGCACGACCGCCCGGTTGCCCAGCCGCGCGTGGAGGGGGAAGGCGCCGGGGGAGGCGCGGCGGGCGCCGAGGACGAGGTCGGCCTCGCCGCACGCGACGGGACCGGCGACGACCGGCAGCTCGCCCGGGTCCAGCGACGCGTCGCAGTCCATGAAGCAGACGACGTCGCTGGTGGCCGCCCTCAGCCCGGTGAAGCAGGCGGCGCCGAAGCCCGGCGTCCCCTCGCTCACCACCGTGGCGCCGAGCGACGCGGCCAGCGCGCCCGAGCCGTCGGTGGACCCGTTGTCGACAACGATGGGCCGGTAGCCGGACGGGAGGCGGGCGAGCACCCACGGGAGCGCGTCACGCTCGTCCAGCACCGGCAGCACCACGTCGATCACGCGGGTACGGTCTCGGCGTGCTCGTGCTCGTTACCGGCGGGGTTGGCTTCATCGGCGCGCACGTCGTCGACGAGCTGCTGGCAGCAGGGCATCGGGTGCGCATCCTCGACCATCTGCACCCATATGCGCACACGGGGGTCGTTTCGGATGTGCCCGAAGACGCCGAGTGGTTGCGATCCGACGTCCGCGACCCGGTGGCGGCGGACCGCGCGGTGGCCGGCGTGGACGCCGTCTCACACCAGGCGGCGATGGTCGGGCTCGGCGTTGACCTCGCCGACATCGTCGAGTACGTCGCCCACAACGACCTCGGCACCGCCCAGCTGCTGCGGGCGCTGCACGCCCGCGGCTTCGACGGGCGCGTCGTGCTCGCCTCGAGCATGGTCGTCTACGGGGAGGGCGGCTACGCGTGCCCCGCGCACGGCGCCCAGCCCGCGCCTCCGCGCGCGCCGGCCGACCTCGATGCCGGTCGCTTCGAGCCCGCCTGCCCGGTCTGCGGCTGCGACCTCGAGCCGGTGTCGGTCCCTGAGTCGGCGCCCGCCGACCCGCGCAACGTCTACGCCGCGACCAAGCTCCACCAGGAGCACCTGGTCACCGCCTTCGCGCGGGAGACGGGGGCGAGCACGGCCGCGCTGCGCTACCACAACGTCTACGGGCCGCGGATGCCGCGCGACACGCCCTACGCGGGTGTCGCGTCCATCTTCCGCTCGCGCCTGGCCGCGGGGGAGGCGCCGCTGGTCACGGAGGACGGCGGCCAGCTCCGCGACTTCGTCCACGTCCGCGACGTCGCCCGCGCGAACCGGGTCGCTCTGGAGGCCGGGGTGACCGGTGCCTTCAACGTCGCGTCGGGGCAGCCGCGCAGCGTGGGGGAGATGGCCGCAGCGCTCAGCCGGGCGTGCGCGGGCCCGGCCCCGCAGGTCACGGGCGCCTGGCGGGCCGGCGACGTCCGCCACGTCTTCGCCGCCACCGACCGCATCCGCACCGAACTCGGCTTCACCGCGCAGGAGGACTTCGCCGCCGGCATGGCCGAGTTCGCAGCCGCCCCCCTGCGAGGAGAAACCTAAAGGGGTCAGGTCCCGGCACAGGACACGCTGTCCGATGCCGGGACCTGACCCCTTTAGGTTCGGGCGGTCAGGTTGAGGCGCACGTAGTCGAGCTCGTCGAGCTGCGGGGCGGCCCGCTGGGCGAGCGCGTGGGCATCGTCGGCGCCGTGCAGGATCACCGTCTCCAGGTAGGCGGCCATGTCGCTCACCTGCGTCGGCTTGGGCTCGAGCCACGCGCGGGCGTCGCGGAAACCGGCCGCGCGCAGGCGCGCCTCCGTGTCCTCCGGGGTCGCGTAGAGCCAGGTGCCGGGCCGCTCCCCGACGACCTCGAGCACCCGCGCGATGTTGCCGTAGCCGCCGCACTGGGCGACCACCCGGCCTCCGGGGCGCAGCGCCGCGTGCAGCCGCGCGAACAGCGTCTCGTGGTCGGTGATCCAGTGGAAGACCGCGCACGAGAAGACGACGTCGACCGGCTCGTCCAGCGACAGCTCGAGCAGGTCCTGATGCAGGACGGGCACGGACGCCGGCAGCGCGGCGCGCGCCTTCTCGACCATGTCGGCGTCGCCGTCGACGGCCACCACGTCATCCGTGCGCTCGAGCACGAGCTTCGTGACCCGACCGCTGCCGCAGCCGGCGTCGAGGACGCGGTCGCCAGGCTGGATGTCGGCGCGGGCGAGGATCTCGCGCGCCCACTGCTCCTGCGGATCGGCGAGGCGGTCGTAGGCGCTCGCGTCCCAGCTGCTCATCCGACCTCGACGCGCCGCTTGAGCTGATCGGGACGCGCGTTGACCATCAGGTCGCGCACGCGGTCGATCACCGGTCCGCGGGCGAGCATCCCGAGCACCCGGCCGGGGTCGATGGACAGGGCGTAGGTCGCGGTGGTGACGCCGCCCGTCTCCGTGAACGCCCACGAGCCGTCCAGCGACTTGACGTCGCCCTTGATCTGCGTCCAGGACAGGCCGTGGGGCGCGTCGTAGGTGAAGCGGACGCGGACCTTGACCGTGCGTACCTTGGCGTCGTTGGAGATCTCCGCGATCAGCGCGCGGCCGTCGCCGTCGCGCTCGAGGATCTCGACGGCGACGACCCCCTCCTGCCAGGCGGCGATGTGGTCGACGTCCGCGGCGATGTCGAAGCAGGTGTCGATCGAGGCGTCGATGTCGGCGGACGCCGAGCCGGTCAAGGGGGCCATGGGCGCGACGATAACGTCCCCGGCGTGAGGAGCTGGCTCGCCGAGGCCGACGACCTGACCGCTGCCGCCGCGCTGCTGGACCGCTTCAACCGCGAGTACGACACGCCCACACCGGGAGCGAAGGCCATCGCCGGCAGGCTCGGTGAGCTCGAGGACACCGCTGTCCTCCTAGCCGGGGACGGGCCGGACGGGGTGGCGGTGCTCCGCTATCGCCGCGCGATCTTCACCCCCGGCCTGGAGGCCTACCTGGCCGAGCTCTACGTCGTCCCCGACCGGCGCCGCCAGGGCATCGGCCTCGCCCTCATGGACGCCGTGCTCGACCACGCGCGAACCGCCGGCGCCGACCTCATCGAGCTCGGCACCAGCGAGGACGATCACGCGGCCCGCGCCCTCTATGAACGCTGCGGCTTCGTCCGCACGGAGGGCCCCGGCGGCCCCGTGATGTACGTCTACGAGCGCGAGCTCTAGGTTGCCGTTCATGAGCACGCCCTGGACCGCCGCCGACATCCCTGACCAGCACGGCCGCACCGCGATCGTCACCGGCGCCAACAGCGGCCTCGGCCTCGTCACGGCGCGCGAGCTCGCGCGGGCCGGCGCGCGCGTGGTGCTGGCCTGTCGCAACACCGCCAAGGGGGAGGACGCCGCCACGCAGATCCGCCGGGACGTCGCCGGGGCCGACATCAGCGTCGCCGCGCTCGACCTCGGCTCGCTGGAGTCCGTGCGCACGTTCGCCGCCGGCGTCGACGGCGACGTCGACCTGCTGATCAACAACGCGGGCGTCATGGCCCCGCCGCGGCGGGAGACGGCGGACGGCTTCGAGCTGCAGTTCGGGACCAACCACCTCGGCCACTTCGCCCTCACCGCCGGGCTCTTCGATCGCCTCAAGGAGGACGGCCGGGTCGTCACGCTCTCCAGCGGCGCGCACCGGATCGGCAAGATCGACTTCGACGACCTCCAGCGCACGCGCCGCTACTTCCGCTGGACCGCGTACGGCCAGTCCAAGCTGGCCAACCTGATGTTCGCGCTCGAGTTCGACCGGCGGCTGCGCCGCACCGGCTCGAAGATCCGCAGCGTCGCCGCGCACCCCGGCTACGCCGCCACCAACCTGCAGTCCGCCGCCGCGCCGGTGTTCGACCGCCTGTTCATGAAGGTCAGCAACGCGGTCATCGCCCAGAGCGCGGAGATGGGCGCGCTGCCGACGCTCTACGCCGCGACCAAGCCCGACGTCGAGAGCGGCACCTTCGTCGGCCCGGACGGCCTCGGCGAGCAGCGCGGGCACCCCGAGCCGGTCGAGCCGAGCGGCGCCGCCAAGGACGCCGAGGTCGCCCGCCGGCTGTGGGAGGTCTCCGAGGCGTTGACCGGCGCCTCGCTGCTGGACTAACGCGCGCGACGGTCTATAACACCGGGCATGGGACGGAGGCTGCTCGGGGTGCTGGTGCTCGCGGTCGCGCTGAGCGCGCCGGCGTCGGCCGTCGCCAAGCCGGTCAAGCTGACGGCCGGGTCGGCGGCGCTCGCCTTCGACGTCAACTTCGGCCTCAAGCTGATCAAGTTCGGCGTCACCCCGGGGGCGATCGCGCCGTCCGTCCAGGACGGGCTGACGGTCACCGCACCGCTGCGCGCGGGCAGCACGATGCGCCCCGACGGATCCAAGGCGGTCATCAAGACGGCCGGTGGCGTCTCCCAGGTCGGCGACACCTTCGACATCCAGCTCCAGCAGCTGCGTTTCATCATCCGCGGCCGCGAGGCGAAGCTGTCGGCCCTGACGGAGATCAACGGCATCCTCACGGATCGCTTCAACTTCGCCACCGGAGTCGCCACGAAGGCCCGGCGGACCAAGGGCGGCTACACGGTGACCGGCCTCACCCTCCGCCTCAACGACATCGGCGCGGCGACGCTGAACTCGCAACTGCGGACGACCGAGTTCGCGGTCGGGGAGCTGATCGCGGTCGCGACGATCACCGCGGAGCGCTGAGCGGTCTCATCGGTGGCGGGCGTACATCTCGTGCACCCACTGCCCACCGCGGCGCGCCTCGAGCTCTTCCCGGACCTCGCGCACGCGGTCGGGGATCGCGGCGGGCGGGTACTCGCGCCCCTCCGGGCACAGCAGCGGCGTGAGCAGCGAGGCGGCCGTGAGGTCGGCCACGGTGAAGCGGTCGCCGACCAGGTAGTCGCCACCGTCCAGTTCGTCCTCGATGCGCTGCACCGCCGCGCGGAGGGTGTCGAGCGACGCGGCGGCTGCGTCGGCGTTGATCGTGTAGTCGTGTCGCAGGAGCGGGCGGAAGGCGGGCAGCGTGAGCGTGACCTCGAAGCCCGCCGGCGCGGCGTTGCGTGCG